>JAKFWA010000081.1 GCA_021732995.1 Planctomycetaceae bacterium
GCACCGCGGCCAGCCCGACGCCGCCACTCGCGCCGGTTACTACGACGGCCGACTGGCTGGTAATGTCGCCATGCAGGACCAGCGCCTGCCAAGCGGTTTGAAATACCAGCGGCGCGGCGGCGATTTCATCCAGAGTCCACCCTGCGGGCACCGTCGTCAGGCACTCCGCCCGAAAAGCTTGCCGCTCGCACAACGGACCTCGCCGCAAGTCCGTTGCCGTTGATTGCAGGCTCAGCACCTGCGTACCGACGGTGAAGCGACCAGTCCGGTCGGCTTGCTTAACGACTCCAACCGCGTCTCGTCCGGTGATGAACGGCGGCTTTGGCCCACCCGGATAAATGCCCTCAATCAGAAAGCGATCCGCCGGGTTCAGGCTCGCGACCTGAATCTCAACGATGACTTCGTCGTCCGCCGCTGTGGGCTCAGGCAGATCTGTCAGAGCCGTGTGTTCCCAACCGCCAGGGGGTGATGTCAAGAGTCCGCGCACGAGATCGCTCCTGAAATAAATGGGAGAGCTGGATCAAGCAAGCGGAACGTAGCATCCCGGAATGCGACTTGCCAAAACGCAGCGGCAGTGTGCGGTTTGCCGTTTACGTAGTCCGAGCGTGACCTGCCGGAAGACGATCAAGCGAAGGACTGACAATCAGCCGATCGAAGATGGGCGACGTCATCAACGTTGTGACGACCGCCATGATCACCAGCGCCGCAAACAAGCCCTCCGAGATGATGCCGCGCTGCAGACCGATGTTGATGATCATCAACTCCATCAGGCCGCGGGCATTCATCAAAATGCCAATGCCCAGCGCCTCGCGGTTAGGCATCCCCGAGGCTCGTGCGGCCGCCCAGCAGGCGAAGCACTTTCCGAAGATCGCCACGAACATCACCAGCCCGCACATCCCCCAGAGGAAGGCGGAATCCAGCAGGCTCATACGCGTATTCAGTCCCGAGTAGGTGAAGAACAACGGCAACAGCAGTGCCACAGACAGCGGCTGAATCTTGTTCATCAACCCGGTTGTGACGGCGCCACGCGGCATGGCGGTGCCCATCACGAACGCACCGAACACCGCATGCAGTCCGATCAGATCCGTGAACCAGGCACCGAGCGACATGATCGCCAGGCAGAAGATCAGACCACCGTCAGCGAGCGATCCGTCAACGTGCAGCAGCCAGCGTTGAAAGCGTTGCAGCAAGGGGCGGACCACTCCCAGCACGAGAGCCGTGTAGACGATGCCGCCGAAGATGTTGCGATAAGCCAGCGCACCGTTGCCTTCGCTGATAGCGAGCACCACAGCCAGGATGCACCACGCGGCCGCATCGTCAATCGCACCCGCTCCAATAGCCACCGTGCCAATCGGAGTGCCGGTCAGACGTTTGAACTGGATGATTCGCGCCAGCACCGGAAACGCTGTGATACACATGGATGCACCCAGAAACAGCATCCCTTCCAGTTGCGACGTCCTCGCAGGAAACAGGTCTGTGTAATGGAAGAAGAACCAGCCCAGCCCAGCCCCCATCACGAAGGGCACAATGACTCCCGCCGCCGAAACCGCCAGTGATGTTCGCAGCCGCTCGCGCACGATATCGAGTCGAAACTCGGTACCGATGATGAACATGTAGAGCGCCAACCCGATCTGTGCCGCCGGGAAGAGGTAACTCTGCGTATCACGCAACTGCTGAGTTTTGTCCCAGGGGAAAACCAGTTGCTGCAGTTCGGGCCAGAACAGTCCGAAGAACGACGGCCCCAACAGGATTCCGGCCACCATCTCAGCCACAACCGGCGGTTGCCCGATCTTGCCCGCGACAAAGCTCAAGGCACGGCAAGTCAGCAGAATGACGGCGATCTGCAGAAAGAACTGCACCGCCAAATCGACGTTGTTCATTTCCAGTGACTTTCTTCAACTTCGTGAGGCTCGCGGGCAGCCTTCAGCAGTTCACACAGTCGCCGCAGTTCCGTCGCTGACAAGTGACCCAGTTGCTTGTAGTGACACTCTTCCAGCGCACCAGCGATTTCATCGAGCAGTTCGACGCCAGCGGACTGAATCTGCACGTTGACCACGCGACGATTCTCGGCTGGACGGACGCGAGCAATCAGCCTCCGCTCTTCGAGCTTGTCGAGCATTCGGGTGATGTCCGGAGCGCGCGACACCAACTGGTTGGCCAGCGTCAGCGTCGGAATCGATTCCGGATGGGCGGCACGCAGCAACCTCAAAACATTGTATTGCTGCGGCGTCAGCTCAAATCGACTGAACAAGTCGTCTTCCAGCATCCTGAGGCGGTCGTACGTCCGCCACATGTTCAGGAACACTTCCTGTTCGAGCGAGTCAAAGCGCACGGTACGCGTGGAGCGAGTCTTTTGCGTGGTCATGACCATGACGATAGATCTCCGAAAAATACTTGTCCAGACAACTATCGTCGCAACGGGAGTTTGTTGTCCAGTATTTCGGCGACAACTGACTTGCAGGTTGCGAACAAGGCGGTTCTGCTGAATGCCGGTTTCGCCAGAACCGCCTCTTCTTCAAGGAGCTTTCGATGCAGACACGTCGTGACTTCATGCAGGCTGCCGCCGCTGGATTGCTGGCCACGGGTTTGAGCAACGAGCTGACGTTTGCCGCCGAAGGTAATTCGCGAAAGAAGCTGGCGATTGTCACCACAGTGTTCCGCTGGCGCTCCCATGGGCAGCACATGGGGGACCGCTTCCTCGTCGGTTATCCGGAGGACGGCAAGTGGCACCGCCCGGCGCTGGACGTCGTGTCGATGTACGTCGATCAGAAGCCGAAGGAGGACCTGAGCGCGCAGCGGGCTGAGGAGTTCAAGTTCCGCCTGGGTTCCAGCATCGCCGACGCCCTGCGTTGCGGCGGCGACAAACTGGCGGTGGATGCGGTACTGATCATCGGCGAGCATGGGGACTATCCCGATAACGAATTCGGACAGCGCAAGTACCCGCGTTATGAGTTCTTCAAGCAGGTTGTCGATGTCTTCAAGCAGGACGGTCGCTCGGTGCCCGTGTTCAACGACAAGCATCTTTCGTGGAAGTGGGAATGGGCGAAGGAGATGGTCGACACGGCGCGAGCGATGAAGTTTCCGCTGATGTCCGGGTCATCGCTGCCGGTCACGTGGCGGATGCCAGATATCGAGATGCCGGCTCAAGCGGATATTGAAGAGGCGATGTGCGTCGCTAACGGAGGACTCGACAGCTACGACTTCCATGCGCTCGAAGTCATCCAGTGTATGGTGGAACGCAGACGCGGCGGTGAGACCGGTGTCACTTCAGTTGAAGCCCTCACCGGCGACGCCTTCTGGAAAGCTCACGAGTCCGGTAGCTGGGAGAAAGGCGGCTGGAGTCCGCGTCTCTTCGAGGCGTGCCTGGCGCGATCGCAGATGCTGAGTCAGCCTCGCGAAGGCTTCAATCACCGCTATCCGACGCCGGAAGAAATGAAGCGGATGGTGCCGAAGCCGACGGCCTTCCGAGTCGAGTATCGAGACGGCCTGCGGACAACGATGTTCCTGCTGAACGGTCTGGTCAGCGACTTCACGTTCGCCGCGAACTTGAAGGGCAAGGAAGAGCCGCTGTCGACGCTCTTCCATCTGCCGCCGGGACCGAACGTCCAATACTCGGCGATGCTGATGTCCAAGGCCGAGCAGATGTTCGTGACCGGCAAAGCGACGACGCCCGTCGAACGCACGTTGCTGACGTCCGGCATTCTGGCCGCCGGAATGGAGTCCTACACGACCGGCAAGAAGCTGCAAACTCCGCACCTGTCAGTGCGTTACTCGCCGACTTAATCAGGTGCTGTAAGGGACATAATCCGTAGCATGGACGCCCCGTCCGTGCCGCACCCACCACGCACGGACGGGGCGTCCATGCTACGGGTTGTCGAACTCAAGTTACGAGGCGTCGGTGGTACGTACACCCTGTCGCCACTCGGTGATGGTGTCATTGATGCGGACCTGATCGAGTTCGTCGGGGTGATACTGGTTGAGCGTCGATTCCATGAACTCGATCGCTTCAGCAGTACGGCCCTGATGACGCAGCATCCAAGCGTATTGAATTCTCACCAATGGAACGTGCGGCAGGCGCTCCAGCGTGTGCTCCCACAAAGCGACATCATTGCGCCACACAGGCAGATGCTGTGCTGTGAGCATTCCGAACCATGCCGCAAGCACTGCAGGGACGCACGCCTTCAACAGTCGCAGACGAACTGTTGATGATTGAAGCGATTCGGCTCCGCACCAGCGTTCTGCCAATTGAACGCACCCCGCAACGAGCACCGCGAAGAACGGAATCAGCGGCAGGTAGAGGTAGCGGTCATTCATCAAGGTGGTGATGCGCGTCAGGTTTAATACTGGTAGCAGCAACAGCAACCAGGCTGCGGCACTCAGCGCAATCAAGGGTTGAGTGCGTCGAACTCGCCAGGCGGCGCCAGCGACCAGCAGCCAGCCGAGTGACGCCACCGCAACTTGCAACGCGATCCCCCGGGTCGGTGGGTCGTAAAGCACACACAAATCGGTCGGGCACAGCAGCATGCCGACGTACTTCCAGAGGATGATTGAATCCAGGGCCAGGATGTGTGCTTTGCTCAGATCAAAGTGACCTCGCAGACCGCCGAGTGTCGTTTCCTGAGCCTGCATCGTCGTCAGCAGCAACCAGACGGACAGCAAGCCAGGGATGAATTGACGAGCGATCGCTTCCGACCATTTCTTGCGGCAGACCCAGACGTCGTACAGCAGCACAATCGGCGGCACGACGATCGTCAGCGCTTTGGACAGCAGGGCCAGTGCGAAGAACAACAAGCCGTAGCCTTCCTGCTGCGGAGTTCGTTCCGGTCGCAGCCAGCAGATGAGGTGCGCCAGGATGAACGTCGAACACAGCAATCCCTTGAGCGACGAGACCCAGACCACCGATTCCAGTTGCACCGGATGCAATGCAAACAAGACGGCGGTCCACAGCCCTACGCTGGCTCGGCCGGTTAACTGCTTGAGCAACACGTATACCAACACGGCATTGACACCGTGCAGCAGCGTGTTGAACACGTGATATCCCGCAGCGTCGAGACCGAACAACGTGTGCTCAACCAGCAGCGTGAACATCGTAAGCGGCGCATAATTACGATTGATGACTTCGGTGGCGATGGCTTTCAACGTCGCCAGATCCCAGCTCTTGTTGAGCGGATTCTTGATGACGTACCAAGGGTCATCCCAATTCACGAACTCGTAGCCGAACGACGGCCAATAGACGGCCAGCACCAGCGCGAACAGCGCCAGGCCGGGCTTCAGCCACGGACGCGGAGTGGTCTCGGTTTGAGGGTTATCAGCATTCATCGCGGCGGGAGCCCGAGTTAACTGGAAATTCGCTTCCGGACCATTGGAAGAACGATTGAATGCTCTATAGGTCGCCGCAGTGTCGTTGCGCTGATGAACTCTGCTCAGCACGAGCGAACTTCTAAGTCTCACATGCCTCGCGGTTGTGTTTGCTTGGCTCAGCAATGCCGGAATACTGCGTACAATCAGAACAATCGGCGCGACCGGTCAACGACGCGACTCGGACCATTCAATCCTCGCTTCCAAAGGGCAGTCTTGGCGTAGAGTTATGCCCGAAGGCGCCACTTGTGCGAGGAATCCGATGACTTCACAACCAGCGACCAGGCAATCGAACGAAGGACACTGCATGAGCAGCGACGAGCCTCAGAAACAACCATCTCCGGATTCCGCTGTTCCGCAGCGATCGGTGGATGAGTTGCTCTCGGCGATCAATCCGCTGCTGGCTTCGGTCCCTCATCCGGAAGGTAAGAAGCCGTGCGTGGTGGTGGTCATGCCTGCGTACAACGCGGCTTCGACGCTGGAGCGCACGCTGGCCGACATCCCTCGCGGCACTGTGGATGAGATCATTCTCGTCGACGACTGCAGCAAAGATAACACCGTTGAACTCGCTCAGAAGCTGGGTCTGACCGTACATCAGCACGAACACAATCGGGGCTACGGCGGCAATCAGAAAACCTGCTACACGATGGCTCTGGAACGCGGAGCCGACTACGTCGTCATGGTGCATCCGGACTACCAGTACGACAGCCGCGTGATCGATGTCGCCGTGAAGATCATGCAGTTGGGCATTCTCGACTTTGTGATGGGCAGCCGCATTCGCACTCGGCGCGAGACCCTCGCCGGCGGTATGCCCGTCTACAAATACATCGCCAACCGCTGCCTGACGTTCATCGAGAACGTCATGCTCGGACAAAACCTGGGCGACTTTCACAGCGGTTTCCGAGCCTACCGTCGCGAAGTGCTGGAAACGATTCCGTGGCAGAACAACTCGAATGACTTCGTGTTCGACAGCCAGTTTCTGGCTCAAGCCGTGCACTTCGACTTCAAGATCGGCGACATTCCGGTCCCGGTGCGATACTTCGATGAAGCGTCGAGTATCAACTTCAGCCGCAGCGTGACCTATGGGTTGCGGACCCTGCAGGCCGTCGGTCAGTACTGGCTGAATCGCACCGGCGTGAAGAAATCGAAGCTGTTCGAGAAGCGCTAGCGCCGTGTCACCATAAGGAGCTGGGTGCCATCTTGACGGCTGCTGGAGATCTTCGGTCTTCGGAGTGTGGTTAGGCTTGTGGTCGGCACTCTCCGTATGCCGACATGCCCGCACACGGAGAGTGCGGGCCACCTCGTGCCCTCAAGCACTCGGCTGTGAGAATGCGTTGGCGCCCCAGACCAGCGCACTGCTTTGCTCAAATGCACTCGTTCTGCGAGAACAGAGCCCGCTTCCGGGCTTGTGCCCCTTTGACTGCAATGGCACTCAATCAACGGGATGGACGAGATGACAGACTCCCTGCGTGCGCGTGGCTTCTCGATTGTGATGTTGACGCTGCTGCTGACGGGTTGGAGCAGCACGATCACGCTGGCTCAGGATGCTCAGCAGGCGGAGAGCTATCTGCGGCTGCACTACGTCAAGCACGAGTACCAGATTCCGATGCGTGATGGCGTGAAGCTGTTCACGTCCGTGTTCGTGCCGCGTGATACGACCAAGACCTATCCCATCATGATGAAGCGCACGCCGTATAGCGTTGGTCCTTACGGTGAAGACAAGTACCCCGCTCGAGTCGGCCCCAGCGACCACTTTGTGAAAGCCGGTTACATCTTTGTGAATCAGGATGTGCGCGGCCGCTTCATGTCCGAAGGCGAGTTCGTGCAGGTCACTCCGCATCGACCGAACAAGACGAAGCCAACCGAGACCGACGAGAGCTCGGACACGTATGACACCATCGAATGGCTGCTGAAGAACGTCAAAGGCAACAACGGCCGCGTGGGCATGGCGGGCATTTCGTATCCCGGCTTCTACGCCGCTGCCGGCATGATCGACGCGCATCCGGCGTTGAAAGCCGTCTCACCGCAGGCGCCCGTCGCCGACTGGTACTTCGACGACTTCCTGCATCATGGATCGTTCTTTCTGGCGCATGCGTTTCGCTGGCTGACCAGCAATGCCACCGAGCGTCCCAAACCCACTGCTGAACCCGCGAAGCCATTCGTCTACCCGACGCCCGATGGCTACAAGATGTTTCTGGATGCCGGTTCGATCGAGAACATCAACAAGCTCTATCTGAAGGACACTATCCCGTTCTGGAAGGACATGATGGAGCATCCGAATCGCGACGAGTTCTGGCAGAAGCGAGCCCTGATGCCGCACTTGAAGAACGTCGCTCCGGCGGTGATGACGGTCACCGGGTGGTACGACGCCGAAGACCTGTATGGTTCGTTCAAGACCTATCAGGCCATCGAAGCGATGAATCCTAAGTCGAACGCGGTGCTGGTCGTCGGGCCGTGGCATCATGGCGGCTGGGCATCGGTGGACGGAGATCAACTCGGCGTCGTCAACTTTGGATCGAAGACTTCTTTGTTCTATCGCGCCGAAATTGAGCTGCCGTTCTTCGAGAAGTATCTGAAGGGCAAGGACGTTCCGGCACCTGCTGAGGCGACTGTGTTTGAAACCGGCTCGAATTCGTGGCGCACCTTCGACCATTGGCCGCCGAAGAACCTGCAGCAGAAGCAACTGTTCGCGAAGGCGTCAGGCAAACTGGAGTCATCCGCGCCGGCCGCTTCTACTGCGAAAGACACCGGCTTCGATGAATACGTCAGCGATCCGAATCGCCCGGTGCCTTACACGGCCGTGACGACCAACAAGATGACCATCGAGTACATGACCGACGACCAGCGTTTCGCCGCTCGACGTCCTGACGTGGTCGTCTATCAGACCGATGCCCTTGAAGAGGACCTCGTGATCGCAGGTCCGCTCGACGTTGACCTGTGGTGCTCAACCACTGGCACCGACGCCGACTGGATCGTCAAGCTGATCGACGTGCATCCTGATGCTCCGGATCCGACGCCGCTGGCCAGTCATCAGATCATGATCCGCAGTGAAGCCTTCCGCGGCCGTTTCCGTAACAGCTACGAAAAGCCCGAAGCCTTCAAGCCCGGCGAGCCGACGCGCGTCCGCTTCGAACTGCTCGACGTGTTGCATCGTTTCAAGAAGGGACACCGGGTCATGGTGCAGATTCAAAGCACCTGGTTCCCGCTGGTGGACCGCAATCCGCAAACCTTCGTGCCGAACATCTACTTCGCCACGCCAGATGATTTCCGCTCCGCGACGCACCGCATCTACCGCGACCAGTCGCACCCGACGAGTATCAAGTTCGGAGCATTGCCTGTGAGTAAAGTGGTAGCGCCGTAAGTCGCAAACTGTTCCAGTACAATCGGACACTCGGCCGGAAGGTAGTAGCAGGCACTTTCCATGTGCCGTGACCCTCAGCGGACGGCACACGGCGTGCGCCCGCTACTTTCCTGGTGAAGAGCGGAGCGTTTGCCGACGCGCCGTTAAATTCTGGAACCCGAAGCAGAACTTGATCCAGTCCCAAAAGCACTGAACGCACTTACCACCTCAGAGACGGAAGAAGAACGTCCGGCGGATGTAGCGCCAAATCCACTGGTAGGTGGTGCGTTCTTCGACGAGGAAGCGGGCTCGGCCGCGCATGCCGGATCGCAACATGTCCGTGTCCTGATCGATATCCAGCGTGGCCTGATAGACGCTGCTGACCAGCTTTTCCCGACCCTGGCTGTCGGTCACCGTCGCCAGTTCACCGCCGACTTTGCTCGAAAGTTGCTCGGGAATGTAATCGAGAGCCTGCTTGGAAAACTCAACGATGCGGCTTTCGTAGGTTCGATCCGCCATGTGTTCGAACTTGATTTCCATCGTCTGGTGAGCCTTCTGCGAGGCCTCCAGTCGATCGGTCAGGTCAATGCCCGCGCGCTCTAGTTCTGCCCGATCACCCTGATCGATCAGGACAATCGCCTGATAGTTGTCATTCGGAGCAATACTCAGCAGATGAGTACGCTCATCGAGCACTGCTCCCAGATTGCGAACGTCCAGTGGAGTGCCGTGCCACTTGCCGAGCTGCGTTCGCTTCTGCTCAATCGGCGGCTCGCTGACTCGCGGTGCTTCCACCACTTTACCATCCGCACTGGCGACAATAGTCAGATCCGCGATTTGACGCTCGATCTCGGCGATCTGCTTCTCTAACGACGCAATCCGTTTCTCTGCCACGAACTTTTGCGGCGCGTCTTTTAGAACAACCCGCATATCCCGTTCGGCTTCCTGCACAGCCAACTGAGTCCGCAGATTGCGAAGCTGGTCCTTCTTCTCGGGGTTATCCAGCACCGCCACCACGTCTCCCTTTTTGACGATATCACCCGGCTTGACCCGCATCTCCGCGAGTTCGCCAGCGGTCTTGGTGTAGATGTGATAGACATCATGCGGTTCGACGATGAACGTCGCTTCGAGATGCCACGGAATATTGACGAAACAACCTACCGCCAGCACCGTCAACAAGACCGTCAGGCTGAAGATGATTTTGGGGCGGCTCATCGGCTCAATCCTCGGCGTAGTGATAATTTGATACAGGTTGTAGGCCATACTGCCGACAATTGTGGCGAGTGAAAACACCGCCATTGTCGCGCCAATGCTCTGCAGTCCGTAAGGCTTCAGGACCGTGTAGAGAAAAATCGTGATCGCGAACACGATAAAGATGCGGTAGATCGATGCGACGACTGCGAAGGCAATAAACCAACCGCGCCCGGTTTCCGGCATGAACGGGTCCGGCTTCGATTCAATGCCCAGGCAATACCACGCGAAATATTCGCGCATCAGCTTGTCGGCTTTCGGACGGAGATTCGGAATCTCCAGAAAGTCCGACATCATGTAGTAACCGTCGAAACGCATCAGCGGATTAGCATTAAAAATCACCGTGCTGATCGTTGTCACGAAGAACACGTTCATCGCCAGGTTGTGCAATAACCCCTGGCGCGTGTACCACCAGATGAAAATGGCAAAGGCGGATATCAGTACTTCGATATACATGCCCGCCGCACCAATCATGATGCGGTGCCATTTATTCTTCAGCATCCAGGAATCGGACACATCGCAATACAGGCACGGGCTGAAGACCAGCAGCATCACGCCCATCTCGTGACATTCGCCGCCGAAATGCTTGCAGCTCAAGCCGTGTCCGAATTCGTGAATAATCTTGCAGACGCCGAGCGACGCCCACAGCCACAGCAAATTAGGCCAGCCGAAGAAGCTTTGAAAGGTCGGCAGTTGCTGGCTGAACGTATCAAATTGAGTTGCCAGCAACAGCCAGCTCGAAAGCACAACGAACAGGTAGAGTCCCACTCCGAATGGAGTAAATAACCACTTCAGGAAGGGATGCATCGCATCCAGCGCGTTATGAGGATCCCAACCTGGCAGCCGTAAATACAGCAAGCTCTTCAGGGTATTGAAGAATTTCTTCTTCTTCTCTTCGAACTGCTTCTTAAGCAGCGCGGCTCCCTGCCCCATACGATTACTGTAGACGAGCCCTTTCTCGTGCAGATCGGTAATGAGATGCTGAATGTCCGACAATTGCAGCCGCACAGTCGGCATGACTTTCAACATGCCTTCGCGAATCTCTTCCAGACTCCGGTTGCCGTTCATCAGCCGCAGGACTTCATACTGCTCCTGCTGCAGGCGGTAATACTTCAAGCCAGCCGGATCTTTGACGACCCAATATCCCACGCCGCCGTAGTCAATGCGTTTGATGACTAGATCAAGGCGCATCTCCAGCGGAATCGGCCGCCGTGTAGACGGCGTCATGGCTGACGCGCTGGCACTGGAGTTAATCATGCTGCACGAGTCCGGTCATCTAGCGGGAAATTTGAATCGTCATCACCGCAGGCAAACCATCCTTCAAGATTTCTTTGGTGTTGTTGACGTACGCCGTGACCATGACCTGCTTGCCACCGACAACGCGCGGGTCCACGAACTTCACCACGCCCGGGAACTTCATGTTCGCATATTCCGCGGGCTCCCTGAGTTGCACGGCCACCACATCACCCGGCTTGATCGCAAAAGACTCGGCGGGCGTCACGTAGCCTTCGATTTTCATACGCCTCGTACTGATGACCTCGATGATTGGATCGCCCTGACGAACCGCCTCACCCTTCTTCTTCAAGACCTTGCTGACGCGGCAGTCGTAAGGCGGGGCCATGACTTCATAGGTCTTCAGGTTCTCTTCGGCTTCACCCTTGGTCAGAATCGCAATGGTGCGTTCCGCCTGCGCCTGTTCGACCTGCAACGAACCGCGCTCGGCCGCCAGCACCAGCTTTTGAACTTCCAGCAGCGGAACCGTTCCCGGCAGCTTCAAGTTCGCGTCTTTGGCGATCTCCAGTTCCTTGTTCGCGAACTGGGTCGCCTTATCGGCGTAGCGTTCCTGCACGTCGTTGCGAGCCTTCTCAGTCGCCGTGGCCAGTGCGCTGCGAGCCACGCCGTCCTTCAGGCCGGCGACTTTCTGATTCGCCTGAACTTCGTCGCCGTCTTCCAGTTCCAGATAGTCGAGGATTCCGGGCCGATCAGCCGCGAGCAATGCCGAATCGATAATCGCGATGGCACAATCCTTAGCTGTGATTGTGCTTGATTTCGGCGCGAAGTTCTGGGCTTCTACCACCGACTGGCTCGTCCCGAACCAACTGGCGGCAGCCAGAGACAGCACGCCCGCGGCGCCACAGGTGGCCATCCATTTCACCCTCTTCATCGACGACTCCCGATCTAATATTTCGCGGCGAAATCCATCAATTTCAGGTGATCGAAGCGACCACCGATACGTTCATTTCACGGCGAAATCATTCTGTGATTGAAGAACAACCGGACTCAAGAGGCTCATTGGAAATTCTGAGCCCACGGTTACTGGCAGAGGCATAAGTGCTGAATGTTAGTCAGCGACTTTCATCACAACCAGATGGATCGAGCGGCCCGCGCAGTCTGATCTTGGAGGACATCAACATTCCGCCGTAGCCTGCAGGCTCTCGGCAAGACAGGAAGACTTAACGCTCTGGAGATCCCTTCATGACGCCCGCCAGCACCGACGTTGGAGCACAGTCTCTGGTTCCGCCTGACTGGGATCTCCCCGAGGTCTTCCGCAACCGGCTGGGTGATCGAGTCGGCCGACAGCGGGCCATGGTGGCTGAAGGAAATCTCCTTCTGGTACTCCACGTGCCGCCGAAAGGCGAAGAGCCTGAGCGTGAAGGCCGCTTATTCTGGCGAAAATCCGATGGCACCTGGCTCGCCAATCATGATTCTCGGGGACTGGCCGCTCTGGAGGAACACTTTGCGATCTACCACGATCGACTCGAAGCGCTCGACGAACGTGAGAATCGAGCGACCACCGCCGAAGAATACTTTCACATTCTGAGCGAACTTGCACCGTTGGTACGGTCAGCCCGGCACCAGCACATGGCCTGGCAGCAGGCCCGTGTGGAGATGGGCGACGCCCGCGACGTGCTCAACTTTCGCGATCTGGCCTATGAGCTGGAGCGGCAAGGCGAACTGCTCCACACTGACGCCAAAAATACGCTGGATTTTTCGATCGCTCGCCGCGCCGAGGAGCAATCGAAGAATGCTCACCGCATGGCCGTTTCGTCCCACAGGCTGAACGTCCTGGTCGCATTCTTCTTTCCGATCGCGACGCTGTGCGGCGTCTTCGGAACCAATCTGAAGCACGGTCTGGAAGAGATCAGTTGGCCGCTGCCGTTTATCGCAGTCGTCGCCGCTGGCCTGCTGCTCGGAGCGTTCCTAAAGATCCTGGTGACCCGCGACCCGTCCGACATGTGGTAGCTGTTTGTAGGTTGGACAATCCTGTCCGGCTTGCTTGGCAATCCAGCTCGATCCTGATTTCCAGCCTGCTTGGATTTCCGTAATCCATCGCCTAAAGTTCGCTACACGTGAACGGCGTGGATCTTTTCATCGTGACATCACGCTGAAGCGCTGCTCAGATCCCGCGCGAACTGTGCTGTAACCTCAACCGTTATCCAGCTTTGCGCACGCTCACGACGATCCCGGCAGGCTCTCGCAACCCGCCGGGCAGATGGATCAACAATTTCAAAGGTGTCGCTTCCCTTCTGTGACGGAAGTCGGACCCATCCTTTCTCTGCAAGTCACAACATCTCTGGTCGAGGAACTGCAATGCCAATCGCAACACCCGCTCAATATCGCGCCATGCTCGATGCCGCTCAGAAGGGCGGATACGCGTACCCCGCGATCAACGTCACGTCGATCATCACCATCAACGCCGCCCTGAAGGCTTTCGCTGACAAGAAGTCCGATGGCATCATCCAGTTCTCGACCGGTGCAGGCGAATTCGCTTCCGGCTTGAACGTCAAGGACATGGTCTTCGGTTGCGTGGTGCTCGCTGAGGCCGCTCACCGCCTGGCCGAAAAGCACAACGTGCTGGTCGCTCTGCACACCGACCACTGCCAGCCCAAGAAGGTTGACGGCTTCCTGAAGCCGTTGATCGAAGAAACCGCCAAGCGTCGCGCCAAAGGCCTCGGCAACCTGTTCAACTCGCACATGTTTGACGGTTCGGAACTGCCGCTCGCCGAGAACATGGCCAAGAGCCAGGAACTGCTGAAGCTCTGCGCGAAGAACGAAATCGTTCTCGAAGTTGAAGCCGGTGTCGTCGGTGGTGAAGAAGACGGCATCGACCACTCGGGAGTTTCCAACGACAAGCTCTACACCACCCCTGAAGACATGCTGGCCGTTTACGAATCGCTGAATGGCTTGGGCCAGTACATGTTCGCTGCCACCTTCGGCAACGTCCACGGTCACTACAAGCCGGGTGCCGTCAAGCTGCGTCCGGACATCCTCCGCGACGGCCAGAAGGCCGTGACCACCAAGTACGGTGCCAAGGCTGAATTCGACCTCGTGTTCCACGGCGGTTCGGGCACGCCGACGGATCAGATCCGCGAAACTCTGCAGTACGGTGTCATCAAGATGAACATCGACACCGACACGCAGTACGCCTTCACCCGCCCAATCGCGGACTTCATGCTCAAGAACTACGACAAGGTCCTGATGGTGGACGGCGAGATCGGCGACAAGAAGTCCTACGATCCACGCACCTACCTGAAGCTCGGCGAAGCCGGAGTTGCGAAGCGTCTCGCGACCGCCTGCGACGACCTGCTGTCGACCGACAAGACCATCTTCGGCAAAGTCTAATCAACCACTGCCGGTGTGTGATGACTGCAGAAAGCCCGCCATTTACTGGCGGGCTTTCTCGCTTGAAAATCGTGCCTTGCAACGATTTCGAGCCTGCCCTATTTTCCGCCCGCACTGACGGGAACCACTTGGCCAATCAAGTGTCTGACTGTCATCAACCAGGGGGCGTAGCTCAGTTGGGAGAGCGCTGCGTTCGCAATGCAGAGGTCGAGGGTTCGACTCCCTTCGCCTCCACTGGAAACGGCTGCATGCAATCGCATGCAGCCGTTTTTTCTTGTACCGACGCGACTTGCGTAAAGTGCTGTTTTTCGGCTGCGGCATCATGCGTGCTTGATACGGCATCAAACAGCATCATCTGTGGCATCACGATGTCGGTCTTCAGAGCCTTCTCGAAGTGCTCGGGAAGAACTTGCCGGTAATGGGCTTTCGCGATTTCTTCGATGTGGCCCAACCACTCAGCCGCGACGTGTCCGGGGTATAGCTCGGCCAGTTCGGTCGCTCGACTCGCTCGCATGTTGTTCCACGCCTTCGGTGGTAACGGTAAACCGGCCCGCTTGTAGATCTTGGCCAGCAGGGTCCGCAGATTGGCGTTCTTCCAGCCGTGACCATTCCGCACGGTCTTCGGACGGTGCTTCGCGATAATCCATTCCGAGCCCGGACGACAGCACCGCACTGGAGCGTGGCGGCATGGTGTACGACGCACTCTTCGCCAGATTGAAGACGGAGCTGCAACCATGACGCACCGTCATCGGGTGTCCTGCGTGCTCGGTGCGGAGGCAATGGGTCGTTGAGCAATTTGATTGGCTCTGCCGCTGCCAACGACTAACCTGACAACAACGTGTAGTACGCGTGGTTGCGAGTCCTTCGATGTCGTGGTTTCGTCGAGTCTTGAGTGTCCTGTTCATCGTCCTGGTGGCGAGCGGGGCGATCTCGTGTCCGGCGTTGCGACATACTCACTCGCTGGCTGACGCCGACGGCGCCAGTTCGCACCATCACCATCATTCGCGCGGCGGCCACGAACATCACCATCATCACGGTGATGGACATCGACATGCGACAGACGACACGCCTGTTGCTCCGGCTGCTGAGCACACTCACGTGGTTTGGTTTGGATTCGTGCTGACCATCCCGGCTCAGGATGGAAGTCCTCAGCAGCCTGCGCCAGGGACCAGCGAATGGAACTGGCTGGTCGGTGAGATGTCTCCGCCCGAGGCTGGTCTCATCACAGCGGTCGGGGATCCACTGCCACGTGCGGTCGAAGCAATCGCGCTGGTCTCGTCTCTGGAGACGGCGGCTGTCCGGGACCGTTATGAGCTTCCCCATGCCCCGCCGCTGCCTTACTGCGCGCTGAGAGAGCGCTCGGGAGTACTGCAGAACTAGCGCTACTCCCAACGTCACCGCCTGGTGGTTGGTTGAGCTTCGCTTCCATGTCGCCCCGCCGAAGTTTCTGGCGGTAAAGGTGACGCTCGACCTCGTTTCTCGCAGGCCGATGGCCTTTGGCAGCCAGCGAGCGAAAACGCCTTTCGATGCGCCCGCATGCAAGCGGACTCAGCGCCAACTCGCAGACCTGCCGTAACAGCTAACGAACTTCGTTCGTCTGCTCACTATTTGAGGTGCTGTCATGCAACTCGTTCGATTCGTCGTGGGAGCCACGGTTGTGGCCGGTCTTGGCGTGGGTGCGTTTGTGACTCGCGATCGCTGGATGGGGCTGATCAGCTCGCACAGCGAGACGACGCAGGCTGCAGATACTTCGCCGCCTGAGCCAATTCAAGAGGCCAAGGTGCTGAAGCTCAGCCCGCAGGCACGCAAGAATCTGGATCTCGTTGCGAAGCCCGTGAAGCCGCAAACCTACTGGCGAACGATTCAGGTTCCCGGCTCCATCGTGGATCGGCCGGGGCATTCGGATCGGGGAGTGACTGCGCCAGCAGTGGGTGCCATCACTGACATCCATGCGTTTCCGGGAGACACCGTCAAACCCGGTGACCGGCTCTTCACGCTCAGACTCTTCAGTGAGTACCTGCAGAACACGCAGTCCGAACTCTTTAAGGCGACGAGTGAAGTGCAGCTCGTTCAAGAGCAGAAGACACGCATTGAGGCATCAGTGAAGGCAGGGGCAATTCCAGAAGCCCGCCTGATCGAACTCGACAACCAACTGAAACGGCAGAAGGCGGCGATTCAAGCTCATCGTCAGGATCTGCTGACTCGCGGGCTGCAACCCAAGCAGATCGACTCCATCAGCGAAGGTAAGTTCATCTCGACCATTGATGTCGTCGCTCCGCAACCAGTCGCTGCAGCCAAGAACGAACCGGTCATCGAGCAGGCCGAACCTCAACCGACGGGCAACTGGCAGGAAGGCGTCGCTTATGAGCTTCAGGAACTGAAAGTCGACCTGGGTCAGCAGGTGCAGGCCGGGCAACTGCTCTCTGTGTTGTCCAATCATCACTCGCTTTATATCGAAGGGCATGCGTTCAAACAGGAGGCACCGTTTCTGGAGCGTGCGGCTCAGGGCGGCTGGCCGATTGAAGTTGAATTCGCCGAGGACGATCGCGATGGCTGGCCTCAACTGGACCAGGTGTTCCGGGTACGGCATCTCGCAAACTCCATCGACACGGCAACTCGCACGTTCGACTTCTTCGTCCCGCTGACGAATCAGTCGCGCAGCTATGAGAAGGACGGTCACACGTTTGTGGTCTGGCGATTTCGTCCCGGTCAGCGCGTGCGACTGCATGTGCCTGTTGAGGAGCTCAAGGGCGTGTTGGTCGTTCCATCCGGAGCCGTGGTGCGCGACGGCCCGGAAGCCTACGTGTTTCGCCAGAACGGCGATCTCTTCAATCGCATCGCGGTGCAGGTTCTGTATGAAGACCGGCTGAACACGGTGCTGGCCAACGACGGCAGCGTGACGCCGGGGTTGTATCTGGCCCAGAACGGAGCGGCGTCACTCAACCGAGTGCTCAAGGCTCAGGCCGCGAGCGGTGTTCGCGCTGATGTTCATGTTCACGCCGATGGAACCGTGCACGCCGCACACTAAGGAATGTCGCGATGCTGAACGCTGTGATTCGATTTGCGCTGCACTATCGGCTGCTTGTCGTGGTGATGAGTCTCGCCCTGATCAGCTATGGAAGTTACCTGGCGACGACGTTGCCGATCGATGTGTTTCCGGATCTTGATCGTCCGCGAGTCATCATCATCACTGAGTGTCCAGGGCTGGCAACTGAAGAAGTCGAGACGATGGTCACTCAGCCGATTGAGGTCGCGCTGCTGGGTGCCAGCGGAGTGCAAGCCGTTCGCAGTCAGACAACGTCGGGGCTCAATGTGATCTACATCGAGTTCAGTTGGGACACCGAAATTCGGGCGGCGAGACAAACCATCCAGGAACGCATGGCGGGACTGGTCCTGCCCGAAGGCATTCGCCCGCAGATGACGCCCCCGGCGTCGATCATGGGGCAGATTGTCATTGCCGGTATTTACTACCAGTCGGGCCCCAGTGGCGGTGAGCTGGTATCCATCGACAAGACGGGCTTGCTGGCTGAGCTGGTGCTGGTCAAGGACCAGCCCGCACGAGTTCTCGTCTGGCGTCCGACCGATCGACACCATCCCGAGGATTGGCAAGCGGTCGAGTTTTCAACCGTCGAGGCGCTGTCCGTTGAGAAACGCGAGTTGAAGATCAGCATCGGCCGTCAGCTTCACACGATCCGGTTTCCAACCGCTGCGGAACAACAGATGTCGCTCCGCACGACTGCCGATTGGGTGATTCGACCGCGACTGCTGAAGGTGACCGGCGTGGCCGAAGTCTTTCAGCAAGGCGGTGACCGCAAGCAGTATCAAGTGCTCATCGACCCCGCTGCTCTCCTCGAATACGACGTGTCTCTGCAAGAGGTCGAACAGGCTCTCAAAGAGAGCAATATCAACACCAGCGGCGGCTTCGCTGTGCAGGGCGAAACCGAGCGTCCCATCCGTGTGCTGGGCCGATTAGGACCAGACTCCGCGGCAGTTCTGGATGACCTGCGCAAGATCCCGATCAAGGTTCACGACGAACGATCTGTGCTGCTGAATCAAGTTGCTCAAGTGGTAGAAGGAGCAACCTTCAAACGCGGCGATGGCAGCGTGAATGGCCGGCCGGGAGTGGTCTTCACGATCGTGAAGCAACCTCACGTTGATACTCGCGAGCTGACTCAACATTTGGCAGAAGCTCTTCGCGAATCGGAAGCGGCGTTGCCAGCAGACGTGATTATCAACTCGGAATTATTCCGTCTGCGGAACTTCATCGACAGAGGCATTTTCAATGTGGGTGAAGCGCTGGTCATCGGAGCCGTGCTGGTGCTGATTATCCTGTTCTTGTTCCTGCTCAACTTCCGCACGACGTTCATCACGCTGACGGCGATCCCACTGTCGCTGGTGATCACGACGCTCGTCTTTCGTGTCGTCGGTTACCTCACGGGATCGGAGCTGTCGATCAACGTCATGACGCTGGGCGGCATTGCCGTGGCCATGGGCGAGCTGGTTGATGATGCCATCGTGGACGTGGAGAACATCTTCAGGCGACTCAAGGAGAACAACTCGCTGCCCGTTCCGAAGCCTGCGTTGCAGGTGGTCTACGACGCCAGCAAGGAGATTCGCAGCGCCATCGTATTCGGCACTGCGGTCGTCATCCTTGTGTTCCTGCCGTTGTTCGCGTTGTCCGGGGTTGAGGGCCGGTTGTTCGCTCCTCTGGGTGTGGCGTACATCGTCTCGATTCTGGCATCACTGGCCGTCTCGCTGACGGTGACCCCGGTCCTCTCCTACTACCTGCTCCCGCACTCTCCGGCGACGCATGCTGAGCACGACGGCATTCTGCTGCGGACTCTCAAATGGCTGGCTCAGTTTCTGATTCGCCTGAGCATGGCTCGCCCGGGCTGGCTGTTACTGCTGACGTGGACGCTCGTCGGTTTTGCCGCCTGGCAGATGGCTCATCTGGGGCGGAACTTCCTGCCGCAGTTCGATGAGGGCAGCATTCAGGTCAACGTGACGCTGCCGCCGGGCTCTTCACTTCAGGCATCGAATCAGGTGTCCGGAGTCATCGATACCAAGTTCCGCTCGATGCAGCAGTCTGATCAGAACCCCGATGGTGAGATCCTCTACTTCGTCCGCCGCACGGGGCGAGCTGAGATGGACGAACATGCTTCGCCGGTCAATGCGAGCGAGTACATCCTGAGCATGAACCCCAACAGCGGGCGACCGCGTGAAGACGTTCTCAAGCAGCTCTTGGCGGAACTTCGGGACGAGGTGCCCGGCGTCGACATTGAAGTTGAACAGCCGCTGGCGCACCTCATCAGTCACATGGTTTCGGGCGTCTATGCACAGATCGCGATCAAAATCGTGGGCGATGATCTTGATACGTTGCAGCAATTGTCTGAGCGCGTTCGCTCAACAGTTCAGGGAGTTTCCGGCGTAACGCCACCGGTTGTGGAACCGATCAAACACACCGAAGAACTGCACGTCCGCTTGCGATCAGATGACCTGGCGTTTCATGGGCTGACTCGAGCCTACGTTGCTCAGATCTTGCAGACAGCTCTGCAGGGAGAGGTTGTCTCGCAGGTCTTGGAAGGGCAGCGGCGATTTGATCTGCTCGTGCGTCTCGAAGAGAGCTATCGCACGGACTACGCGAATCTGGGCCGCTTGCGAATCGACCTGCCGAACAACCGCGGCCAGATTGAACTCCGAGAGCTGGCGGACATCGGAGAAGGCAGCGGCCCGAACGCCGTGAATCGCGAGAACGCTCGTCGACGCATCGTCATTCGCTGCAACACTCAGGACCGCGATCTCGCCAGCGCCGTGGCCGAGATTCAACAGCGGGTGTCGGTCGAAGTTCCGTTACCCGAAGGCTACTTCATTGAGTACGGCGGGCAGTTCGAGAGCCAGCAGCGAGCGACAACTCTGATTCTGGTACTGGCGGGTCTATCGGTCATCGGCATGTTCGTGGTGCTACTGATTTTATACCCGTCCGTGAGAATCGTTTTGCAGATTCTGAACGCATTGCCCACTGCCTTTATCGGTGGGGTGCTAGCCCTCGTCATCACCAGACAATCGCTGACGGTAGCCAGTCTGGTGGGGTTCATCTCATTGGGCGGTATCGCCGTGCGTAACGGCATTCTGCTGGTGACGCACTACTTCCACTTGATGAAGGAAGAAGGCGAATCGTTCACGGCCGAGATGGTCGTCCGAGGCAGCTTAGAGCGGTTGGCCCCGGTGCTGATGACAGCCCTGACAGCCGGGATCGGTCTCGTCCCGCTGGTGCTCGGCGGTCAGGAACCGGGGCGAGAAATTCTCTACCCGGTGGCCACCGTGATTCTTGGAGGACTGGTCACATCCACGTTCTGCGAGTTCCTGATCCATCCCGGTTTGTTCTGGAAGTTCAGCGGTAAAGACGCTGATGCCCTCGTTCACAAAGCTCAGTCCGAGAGCGAGACGCTCATCGGCTAGCAACGTCTCACCGCGCCGCCGCGTGACGTGCGCCGGTCACACAAACACTCACGCAGTTTCGTTCCTGAAAGGAATCCTAAGTCATGTCTCGCACACTTTTATTCTCCGGCCTGCTGCTGACTGCTGCCTCCATCTTTGGTTGTGGCGGCGGTGATAAGCCTGGCTACAAACCCGCACCGAACACTCCAACAGCGTCGAACTCTGCCAAACCTGAAGGTCATGGGCATTCTCACGAGGGTCATGGAGCAGGCCCGCACGACGGAGTCGTCGCTGATTGGGGAGGCGGTAAGTATCACGTCGAGTTCACGGTCGATCACGCCAAGCAGGAGGCCACCGTCTACGTTCTGGGAGGCGATGAAAAGACTCCGGCACCCATCAAGGCGGCCAACATTCTGCTGAGTATCAACGACCCGAAGTTCCAGGTGGAGCTCGCGCCGTCGCCGCTGGAGGGAGAGTCCGACGGCCACTCATCCCGCTTCGTCGGCAAGCACGAGAACCTCGGCAAGGTGCAACAGTTCGCAGGCTCGATCAGCGGCGAAGTCGATGGCACTCCTTACGTCGGCGACTTCAAAGAAGAAGCACACGCGGAGCATGAGAAGAAGTAACCGCACTGCGTCCATGCCCTCTGCATGCAGACAATTTCAGCTCCCGGAGCTTGCAAAGCCGGGGGCGAGCATGGCGGTCATGCGTGCGGGGTTTTGGATGTTTTGGGATGCCATCCACTGGTCGGCTTGGGCGATCAGATTGTGGCCTTCGTCTCCGCCGACAAGTTCGCCCAGACGGCGGCGGGCGACGTTGGCGTAGAGACGCATTTCCACGGACTCCAGGTTCTGAGAGGCGGATCTGAGGAGTGGAATTGCGGCAGCGGGGTTGCCTCGTGTGGCGGCGAGGCCAGCTTGAATCATGTTTGCCAGCGCGGTTGACCAGATGACGCCTTCATCAGCGAGTTGTCGGGCGTCGCGAGCGGCGACTCGCAGGTGCTGTTCGGGATGCTGACTCTGACTGGCGGCGGCCAGAGCACACCGGGCGTGCAGGAACGGCATGTAGATGCGGAGATGCTGCACTCGTAAGAGCAGCGACTTCTGCAGATCGGGCCAGAAGCGCATGATGCGCCGCCACGCTTCACTGCCTCGACCGGTATAAAGCGCGATCTCGACCTGCCGTCCCCGGCCATTGATGTCATGGACTCGAAAGCCGTGCCGAGCCCAATGCCGCATGACAGAGAGAAGTTCGCGGCGAGCACTAACAGGATCGTCATCGGCCAGTTGCAGGAAAGGCGTCGTGAACGTTCCCAGGTGGGACAGAACATAGAGGTCGCCGCGATCACGAATCGAACGCGAGATGGCCGGCCAGCGACGAGCGAGTTCCGCCAGCTCACCCATAAAGAACAACGCGTAAGCACCAAATCCCTGAGCCGTACCCAGCTCCCACGCGACGCCCGTGCAATGCTCTCTCAAGTGCGTCTCAGCCTGATCGCAGAGATTGAGGCACTCGCGCCAACGTCCTTGCAGATAAGCCGTGACACCCAATGCCAGCAATCGCAAGCCACGCGTGTGAGGATGATCCAGTTGCTCCGATAATTGTCCGGCGAGTCCATGCAGCTTCGCGGCATCGGCAATCGCCGATCGGCCAGCGGTCGAAACGTGCATGGCTTCCATCATCAGAGCGCGACACACGCGGTACGGTTCACCCGCTCGCAGCGACAGCAGCAGATTGCGAGTCTGAAAGTCCGCGCTGCGAATGGGATCGATGACGCTCAGGGAGTGAGCGACCGACCACAGGATATCAATACGCCGCAACTCGTCGGCGGGAATATCTGCTTCAGTACGTTTCTGAAATCGCAGGCCTCGCAGCCAGAGTTGAGCTCGACGGATCAGCAGAGACACCAGCGCTCGATTCGGAGTGGGAGCCAGTTCCAGACCGATCGCATTCAGTACCGTGCGAAACGCGGCGAGTCCTTCATCGATATGCCCGCTGATCAAGAACTGCTCGGCGGCGCGACGTTGCAGTTCAAGCTGCTCTTCGGAGCTGGCTCCATCAACGGCAATCAAAAAATGCTGAGCTGCCTCAGCCCCGCGCCCCGCGTTCGCCAGTGCCGCGCCGAGTTTCTGATGCAGCAGGCGACGTGATTCCTGATCGGCGGGATTCAGGTCTAAGGCCAGCCGATACAGTTTCGCCGAATGCTCAAACGCCAGTGCTTCGGCCGCCTGATCACCTGCGATGGCATAGCACGCACCCGCTCGTGCGAACTCGCGAGCACCTTGAAAATGAACCGCGAGCACTTCGGGATCGGCATGTCCCGACGCATCGAGAACGGTCGCGAACCGCCGATGATGACTCTGCAACGCCTCCGCAGAAAGATGCGCGACGACCGACTCGCGAATGCGATCGTGATAGGCCTCGACCTCGACTTGATCGCCGGAGCCCGTGCTGCGCACCAGTCGGTTGGTCCGTAGTTCCACTAAAGCCGCCCTCTCGTCGGAGCCCAGTTCTCCGGCTTGCGAGACCTCCGCGAGCGCCACCGGTCGGCCCGCAACAGCGACCAGCTCCAGAAAGCGGCGCGGCTTCTCGGCGAGTCGTTGCACACGCTCCCACAAGATCTTGTCGAGCGAGATCGTCTCAGAGCTGAAGGCGCGATCGGCGGACAGACTGGTCGCCTTCAACGCCTGCACCAGTTCGTAGACGAAGAACGGATTGCCTCCGGACTCGCGAGCCAGTGTCGCAGCCAGTTCTCGAACCGCGGCATCACGCGACCCGAGCAAGCTGAGCGCTAATTCCTGTGCCTCAGTCTCCGAGAGCGCTTCGACAATCAGTTCGCGGAATTCCAGCGAGCGGTGACTCGTGCTTTCCGGCGCGAGTACCAGCGACAGGAACTGGCTGCGGTCAACGTCCTCGCTGCGATAGGTCCCCAGAAAGAGCAGCACGGGTGCGTCCGGCGGGGCCAGCAGATCACCCAGCAGCCGAGCGCTATCAACGTCGCCCCACTGCAGGTCGTCGATGAAGACAATCAACGGCTTGCGATCGCCGATACGAGCCAGCAACTCGCGCAGAGCGACGAACGCTCGACGTCGCAGTTCGTGCGGATCGGGAACTTCAAAGACGCGCTGCGGAGCTTCCGCAATCGCCGACACGCAGCGCAGCGTCGGGAACAACCTTGCGAGCGACTGCACATCGCGCGGCAGCAAGGCCGGCACGTCGAACTGATTGAGCTGCTGCAGATAGCGCGCGAGCGAATCCACAACCGCGTCGAACGCCTTGAATGGTACCGACTCCTGCTCGTAACACCGTCCAGCCAGTACGACCGTTTCGTTTCGATCGTCCATCTCATCCAGAAAATGTTGGACGAGAGCACTTTTCCCCGCCCCGGACTTGCCTTGAATCAACATCGTGACCGGCCGTCCGCGCTGCGTCGTTCGGGAGGCCTCCTGTAGAGCGGCTAGGTGTTGCTCACGACCGACCAGCGGCAAGCGCGAAGACCGATCAGGACGCGGCGCTGGTGCAGACGCGGGCGACTCGCCACCTAACCTGAGCAGGATGTCTGACCCCGATGGTCGAACGGCCGGCTCGCGGGCCAGCATTTCCATGCACAGCTTGTTGAGGTCATCCGGTACACCGGGGATAAGCGACATCGGACTCGGCGGATCGCGTTGCTGCTTGTTGGCCAGCATGTCCCAACCGCTGCCGGAAAATGGCAGGTGTCCCGTCAACGCCTCGTACAACATGACTCCGACGCTGTACCAGTCGCTGGCCGGTGATAGCGGCTGACACGCCGCTTGCTCAGGAGACATGTAGGCGAACGTCCCCAGCACATGCTGACCCGTGTTCTCATGCAGGTTCTCGCGACCGAGTTCTGCCGCCAGCCCGAAGTCCAGCAACACGACTCGGCCGTCATGCGACACCATGACGTTGCTGGTCTTGATATCACGATGCAGCTTGCCTGCGGCGTGCAGTGCCAGCACACCCTCAGCCAACTGTCGCATCGATTCGCGCAGCCGCGTGAGTTGAGGCGACTGCAGCCCGGTGGCCACGCGCGTTTCGATGAACTGTCCATCGGGTTCCGCCTGAGTCAGCTCAGCGTTAGTCGGTGCCGTATCGACATCCGGCCCGCTGTCCGTGCCGACCACATGCTTGAGGAACGGCACGCCTTGGATGAGCTTCATCGTGAAGAACCAGAGGTCTCCATCCGAAACGAGTTCATACAGCGTCACGAGGTTCGGGTGAGCGATATCGGCGAGCGCGCGAAACTCTTTCTTGAAGCGATAGACCGCAGCAGGATCAACGCGTTTGACGGTCTTAAGAGCCACCTGCTCATCGCGCCGGAGATCATAGGCTTCATAAACCACACCCATCCCGCCGCGACCGAGTTCGCGAACGATCTGGTAGTCTCCGACGGTGGAGCCGACGCTGAGGCCAGATGAATGTTCCGCAGCAGGCATACCCGAATCTCGTCCGTGTGGGGCCATAGTAATGAACGCTGACGCCAGACTATTGCGGACTGAGAGTGCATTGAGAACCACCGGCCGCGACAAACTCGCTCAGCAATCGTGCGGTGAGCCGCGATGATTAAAGAGTGCGTAAAGGCGCGCCACACTCCCGCTCATGTCCAAGAATCACCAGCCGGGTCACAGTCGGTGTCGTTCGTCGAATGGTGGTAGAAGATCGCTGCGAACTCACGCACATGTAGCACGGTTGAGTGCCTTGGATGCGCTCATTCCCGATCGTCCGCTGTTTGACGTTTTATTGTGTCGAGTGTTTCGCCGTCCTTGTTCTTCCAGTCAACCCATCCGTTGGAGGTACGCCCCAGCAATGCAAGCGCCGCCATACTCGGCGAGCCAAACAGATGATCCTTCTCTACCACTACTCTGTCACCTTCGACGCGCAGTACCCCTGTTTCGATCAACTTGTTGCGAAAGCGTTCGTGACCCGTCCCGAGAATCGACGCCACATTCGTCGCACGCCCGGTCGAGCCTTTGAAGACTACGAACCCTTCGGACGTGTATAGACCGCGACCATCTGCCCCTGACCCTTTGCAATGGAACACTTCTTCTGCTTCGGTCCCAGCTCCCGGTTTCCGGACAGCGTCAAAGATTGGGTAGCCGAGCGTTGCCAACAAAACCTGCCCGGTCTCGAAGATTTCCAGGCAGTCCGCTTCCAGCGGTGCGGGCGTATGAGGCTTACTTCCGCTGTTGCCGTTCTCATCTGCATAGCGACCAGCCTTGCGGCTCGCCTGCAGGCAATACCATTCCAGAAACAGCGCATGGGTTTGAGTCAGGCTGTTGGTGCGAGAAACCAGCACAAGGGCGCGTTCCCAGAAGTCCTTCTGCTTATGATGAGTCGGCAAGCGACTGCGCAGGTCACCGGTCTGACCGATGTAGACTTTCAGCTCGCTACCGTCATCGGATTCGCCAAACAGGAAGTAGAGCGCAACCTGCTCGCTTTCCTGCATCCGCAGGAAATCCTGTAGCAGGCTGCGAGGTACTTCAATCACCTGCACAATGCGGGTGGTGATCTCGGCAACGCGAATCCCGCGAGGATCTCCACCCGGCAGAAAGATCTGAATGGTCTTGGGTGTCATGGTCACGCAGCCTCTGCGAAGACTAGATCGCTCTCATCGGTTGCGCCGTTGGGAGGACACCAGATGCCGCTGACTGCGCGGGTAAAGCGCCAATTACCTTCCAGTGGCCTGGATGATTCCGGCACCCAAACTCTTCGCATGCCCACTGAGCGGCGGCGACCCTTCCCTCAAGAAAATCAGAACAGCGTCTGAGAGAGGTGCAAGTGAGTGCGGTGGGATTCGAACCCACGACCTACGGATTAAAAGTCCGTTGCTCTACCGACTGAGCTACGCACTCAACAGCCGCGTGAACGGCGAAGGGGCGGGAGTATGGTTCGGGGGGGAGGTGAATTCAACCGACCTCAGTCTTCTCGATCGAATGCTGGATCTGAATTGTCCTGAACCGCGGGATTTGCTGAAGATTTCGGGGGTCAGCCGTCCCGATCCACCTGTGTCCCATCTGGAGTTTCAGATGAGTCGTGATGGCAGGCGATGTAGGGCGGACAATCCGACAGCCGGACAGGATGGTCCGGCTTACGGACCTGTCGCCTCGGGCTCAATGAACTACTACATCTTCAGCACGCCTTCCCAATCAATCACAACTCGGCAGGACTTCGGCCAGCGTCTGCAGCAACTGATCGCACTCGGGGTCAGTTCCCACAGTGATGCGCAGACCGTCCATGAGCCCATCAATTCCGCCGATTGCACCTGGGAACTTCATGTAGCGCACCAGAATCTTGCGAGCTTTCAGCGCTTCGTAGACTCCCTTGTGAGTCTTCGCAGGGTGAGTGGTCCATACAAAGTTGGACTGACTGTCGACGCAGTTGAAGCCGAACTTGCGAAGCTCGGCGGTCATGCGGCGGCGGGTGACTCGAATGCGTTCCGTGTTGAACTGCATCCAGGCTTGATCCTGAATGGCCGCGGTCGCGGCGGCGAGCGACAGGCGATCGCAGTTGTAGCTGTCCTTCACCTTGCGCATGCCCTGAATGAGATCCGGGTGCGCGATCGAAAATCCGAAGCGGATACCAGCCAGACTGTACGACTTGCTGAAGGTCCGCGTGATGATGATCCGCTTGCCGAGTTCCGTCTGGAGAATTTCAGCCCGGTGCGGCTGATCGGCGAAGTCGCCATAGGCTTCGTCCAGCACCAGCACCCCGCGCGGCGGGACCAGCTTCAGGATGTCGTCGTTCGACCAGCGATTGCCCGACGGTGAATTGGGATTGGGGACGAAGATCACCTTCGCGCGTTCAACAATCGGTCGCACACGCTCGAAGTTCCAGGACCAGTCGGCGTTCAACAACAATCGCTCGTGCTGAGCGCCCTGAATGTCGGCCAGTGTTTCGTAGAGGATGTAGCTGGGGTACGGATATGCGACGAGGTCTCCGGCATCAGCGAAAGAGCGAGTGATGATCGTCAGGTTCTCATCGCTGCCGTTCGCGGGCAGAATCCATTCATGGTCGAGGTTGAAGAGTTCGGCCGCGGACTTCCGGAACGACAGACCGAGCGGGTCCGGATAGAGATTGAGTCGATCGGTACACGCCGCCTGAATGGCCTGCACCACTTTTGGAGAGGGCGGATAGGGGTTCTCGTTCGTATTGAGTTTCACCCAACCGGTATCTTGCGGCTGCTCGCCGGGAACATAGCCATCAATGCGATCAATCGCGGGACGAAACACGCTCATTGCCCGAATGTCCTGTCGCGGCCAGGCCGCACATAGTGAATCAGATGCACGCCAGCCGGCCGTCGGACGTTTTGTCTATCGGCCTGCTGACTGAATTTTAGAGTCGAAAGGATGTTGCGAATACTATGACCGACATGACCCTCACGGCGCTGAACGCGTCGCCGTTCTTGAAACTGCTCAACGTCCGGGACCTCGAACGATCCGACGGCCGGGCTCAACTGGCGGTGAAGATTGAAGATCAGCATCTGCGCAGTCGCGGCATTATGCACGGTGGCGTAGGTGCGGCACTGCTGGACACCACGATGGGTGCTGCAGCTTCGACCAAGACGCCGGACCGGCACTACACCGTGACAGTGCAGCTCAACGTGAATTTCATCCGACCGGCCTGGCGGGGCGAGGAACTGCAAATCACTGCCGAAGTTCTGCACTCCGGCCAGCAAACAGCCGTCACTCGCGGAGAGATCCGTACAAGTTTAAACACTCTTGTCGCCAGCGGAACCGCGACATTCATGTTTGTCCGTGACCCTGCGCCTGACCGTGAGATCTTGCCACGCCACACCGACCGTTCTGACCGCGACGTGGCGGACACAAAGTCTTGATCAGTGATTCGTGAGAAACTTGCAAAAAGGCGGGAATAGCTCATCTTCAAGCTGCATCGTGTTGGAGCCAGGAAAACTGTCGGCCCTTGGTTGGGTGCCGTCCGGCGGGTCGTCCGGAAAAACTCTTGGCAAAACTGAGCATAAATCCTTGAGGAGTCTTGCGATGAAGTTGTTTGTGACAAGCTGTGCAGCGATGTTGTTGGCGGTTGCCGTGGTTGGCTGCAACAAGCCAGCGGAAGCTCCGAAGTCAAACCCGGCTCCTGACGCTAGCTCGATGACCGGACACTCCGCGACTCCTCCAGCCGGTGATCCAGCCAAGAAGGATGGCGAAGCTGCTGCTGATCCAGCCAAGAAGGACGGCGAAGCTGCCGCCGATCCAGCCAAGAAGGACGGCGAAGCTGCTGCTGATCCGGCCAAGAAGGACGGCGAAGCTGCTGCTGATCCAGCCAAGAAGGACGGCGAAGCTGCTGCTGATCCAGCCAAGAAGGACGGCGAAGCTGCTGCTGATCCAGCCAAGAAAGACGGCGACAAGTAAGTCGTTGCCTGATCGATACATGTGCGTCAAATAAGCCGTTGCGAACACTCGCAGCGGCTTTTTTCATGTACACGCGGCTTCGTCACACCCGGTGAAAGGGTACCTGTCAAACTGCGCAAGCTTCAGGGGACTGGGGAGCCAATTCGGATTGCATCGTCCGGATGCTCCGCAACGGTCGAAACTGAAATGCTCAGCTCTCTGTCTGGAGGCGTCCGTGTCCGCTCAGCTCTCATCCGACATTCCCGGCCTGTGTCACCAGTTGGCAGAGTTTCTCGCCGCGCTGGAGCCGACTCTCCGCGAGCTGGACCGGGTCTATGAGCAACGGCTAGTGGCCTTCGCTCGTTGTGACGACGCGGAAATGAGAACGCTTGTCAAAGGTGAGCTGATCCTGCAGCAGGCTTTGCGACAGATCCTGGCAGCTCGAGCCAACATTCTCGCCCAGGCGAAACGCAAGAAGCTGGATGCGACTGACCTGCGGTCGCTGTTGAAATCGCTTCGCAGTTTCATCGGCCGGGAAGGTGGCATCGATGCCCACGAGATTCAACACATGGAAAGCTGCATGGCGCGCGTCGAAGAGCTGACCGTCAAGATCCGCATCGAAAGCTGGTCCAGTTGGCACGTCGTGAAACGGATGGACGCAACGATGAATGAGATGCGCACCCGCCTGGCTCAGGGTGGGGATCGTTTCAAGCAGGACGATCTGGATTGGCGCGGGCCCGGCCGCGGTGGCACTTTGATCAACGCTCGGGTTTAAGAGCGACTCGCGAAGCACCAGTCACGGAGGACTGCACGATGTCGATCTCGGGAACACTGGCCACCGCCAAGCGGGCACTCGAAGCCTACAGCACTGCCATGCAGGTCGCGGGCGACAACATCGCCAACGCCAATACGCCGGGCTACATCCGCAACGTGCTCGAACTCTCGACCGAACGACCCTACCAGTTCGGTGACTTGATCGTGGGAGCGGGTGTCAAGCCGTCGACGGTGCGGCAGCAGATCGATCAGTATCTGGAGGCCCGCATTCACGCCGCGAACTCGGATGCCACTGGAGCGATCGCTCGCGAAAATATCTACAAGCAACTGGAACTGGAACTGCGGGAACTGGGTGATACCGACCTGTCTTCGCGGTTCAGTGACTTCATTGGCTCAGTGAACGAAGTCGTCAATCAGCCGGAACAGAGTTCGTTGCGAGGCAACGTGATCGAACAGGGCCAATTGCTGGCCGCGGATATTCGGGACCTGCGTGGGCGCATCGATCGTTTACGCGAGCAACAGAATACGCGTATCAGCGATCTGACGGATGAAGCCAATTCGCTGATCGATCAGATTCAAGGCCTGAATACGGGCATCGCCTCTCTGGAGTACAATGGCCTGTCAACCAGTCAGGCCGGCTCCTTGCGCAGTCAGCGGTATCAAGCGTTGAATCGGTTGTCTGAGATTATACCAATCACCTATCAGGAAGCGCGCAACGGTGTGGTCAATGTCACCAGCGGGTCGGATTATATCATCCTTGAAAACCGCACGCAGCACCTGGTGACAGCAGCCACGTCAGATCGCGGCGCCGCCATTCAGACAGTGCAATTCGACAAGACTCATACCGAAGTCACCGAGGCGGGCGGCGAGTTGAAGGGCGTGTTCGAAGCTCGCGACGAGATTCTCGGTGGGTTTATCGACAACTTTGATGAGCTCGTCAGTGGTCTGATCTTCCAGTTCAATCGCCTGCACTCATCCGGTGAAGGTCTGGAAGGCTTCACGTCGGTTTCGGCGGAGAGTCGGGTGAATGACGTCAATGTTGCTCTGGGGGCGACCACATTGCCGTTCAAGCCAACTCATGGCAGTTTTGACTTCAAAGTCATCAACAAGCAGACGGGAGTGATCGAGACGCACAACATCGCCGTCGATGCTGATGGAATTGGGGGCAACGACACCTCGTTGGAAAGTCTGCGAGCGGCGCTCGATTCCCTCGATCACGTTGAGGCCACGATCTCTACTCTGGGCGAACTGCGGATCAAATCCGACACGGGTTTTGAGTTCCGCTTTTCGAACGACACCAGTGGTGCGCTGGCAGCGATCGGTATCAATACCTTCTTTACGGGTTCTGATGCCGTCACGATCAACGTCAACAACACCATCAAGAATAACCATAATCTGTTCGCCGCGGGGCAGGGGGCCGGTCCCGCTGACAATCGCAACGCACAGCTACTCGCGAAGATTCTGGATAACCCTCTGCCCGGCCTGCAGAACACATCGCTGTCTGACTTTTATGACGGTCTGATCTCGCAGGTTGGCCAGGGATCGGCCAAGGCGACTGCGACGGCGAAGGGGCTGGGAACCTTCCGAGATTCGCTCGAAAGCCAACGCAATCAATACACCGGCGTCAGTCTCGACGAAGAGGCCGTGAAGCTGATCGATGCCCAGCAGGCATTCGCAGCGTCGGCTCGAGTGATTCAAACTGTGGACGAGTTAATGGACGTGCTTCTGCGAATTTGAATCTGAGAATCTTTACTAACAATAATATAGAGTCGATTTACTTGCTGAGGTGAGTCATGGGTCTCGGCCCAATTCTGCCAGGTCGTCTACCGACGGGACTGGCGTCTGAACGACTGTCGCGTGGGCTGGAATCCACCAAGCTGGACCTGCAACGCGTGCAGGATCAGATTACGACCGGTCAAAAGTATCTGGTGCCCAGCGAATCACCTGCCAGCGCGCTGCGGACGATCATTCTGCAGAAAACGCTGGAGCGCAAGCAGCAGTTTCTGTCCAACGTGCAAACGGATCGCTCGTTAATTAACTCCACCGAAGACGCGCTGAGTTCGGTGAACGAATCGATCAATTCCGCCAAGACTTTGTTGCTGCAGGGATTGACGACCAATATTAGCTCGGCTGACCGCGAGGCGCTCGCGAACGAAGTCTCATCCTTGATTACCAGTATCTCGGTTGCCGGTAATACGCAATTTCGCGGTCGCTATCTGTTCGGTGGCAGCCGGAGTGACTCTCCACCATTCGTCCAGGCGGGCAACAACAAATACTCGTATCAGGGTGACACTCAGGGTGTCGAGTCATTTCTGGACTTCAATCAGACGTTTGTTAACAATATTGACGGCGTAACTGCGTTTAATCCGCTGGCGACCGTCTCCGGTAGTGATCTCAATGTCGGTTTGTCGTTGAATACGCGCATTTCAGATCTGCACGGCGGGCGCGGTGTTGAACTGGGCACGATCAATGTCGCCGTCGATGACGGGTCGTCGCTGATTGGTCAGACGATTGATCTGACCGGAGCTGAAACCATCGGTGACTTGAAAACGCGCATTGAGAGCGCATTCGCTAGCAGCAGCGCCACGGTGGCCGTCGACATCGACCCGTCGGCTCCGTCTGGCTTGCGGATTACACCTTCGACCGGGTCGGTGACCGTGCTGGATGTCACGGGTTCCCGAGTTGCCGCCAATCTTGGTATCGCGAGCGGCTTGACCACGCAGATCGCCGGCGCGGACCTTGATCCACGGCTGACGTTGCAGACGAAGCTCAGCGACCTCAATGCCGGGACAGGTATCGGTATCACGACTGGCAACGGGCTGTTCATTGTGAACGGTGACAAGTCGCAAGCTGTCGATATCTCCAGCGCCGAAACCATTCAGGACCTGTTTAACACGCTGCAACTGGCGGGTTTGGATCTCGCCACCAGCATCAACGACGCCGGGAATGGCTTGGCAATCTCCAGCCGGATCAGCGGCGCCAAGTTTTCCATCGGCGAGAACAACGGATCGAATGCCGCGGGTCTGGGTATCCGGTCGTTTCAGGCTACGACTCAACTACTGGATCTGAATTTCGGCAATGGCATCAACAGCGCTGCTACGCAGAAACTGCAGATCACGCGGCGTGATGGCTCGCTTGCTGAAGTCGACCTGTCGGCGGCAAGGTCCGTTCAGGACGTGCTGGACGCCATCAACGCGGTTGATCCCGGTAACCTCAACGCGTCGCTTGCGCTCGTCGGCAACGGTATCTCGATTACTGATTCTTCGGGCACCGGGCCGCTGTCAATTGCGAACAACGAACTCGCCCAGTCGCTCGGACTGGCAGGCACCGAGTCGGGGACAGATCCGGCAGTCCCCTTAATTGGGCAAGACGTCAATCAGCGGCAGTCTAAAGGGCTGCTGTCGATACTGTCGCAGTTGGAACAGTCGCTGCGCAGTGGTGACCTGCGGACGCTGGGACGCCTGAACGGCGAACTCGAAACGGAAGCCAACCGCTTCTTTATGGTGCGCGGTCTGATTGGCACCCGGCAACGTACACTGGACAACGCCGAGAATCGCTTGCGCGATGAAGACATCACGCTCAACGAGAATCTCGCCACCGAGTTCGATATCGACCTCTCTGAGGCGTATACCGAGTTCGTCGCCCGGCAACAAACTCTGCAGGCGACGTATCAAGCCGCTTCGCAAACGCTGCAGCTCAACCTGCTGGCGTTTCTGTAACCTCTGACGGAGCTTTGCCGGTGATGAAGCCGCGGCAACTCGCGGTGCCACAACTACACGGCACCTGGCACCATTCGGGCCACGCATAGTCGATCGTGAGCTGCTCGCCGCGCTGAATCGGAGCGATGCACATGATCCACAGTTCGCAGTTGAAAGCTTCCGCCCCTTCGTCCCATTCGGTTGTCGAAACCAGTTGGCAATTCGGCTCGCAGCTATGGTTCACAAATCGAAACGGGGCTGCCGGCTCAAGGGTCAATGTGCCGCCGAGATTCATGCAGTAGTCGGAACTGTAGCCAGCGTCGTCAATGATCTCGCCGGTCACTTCACCGATGCATTCGTCAGGTGCAAAGGTGCGTTTGGCGAACACACCTTTTCCATGAGGTGACGGACCGACACGCACGGAGCGGCTATAACGATGCATGCGGATGCGCTCTCGCATGGCAAGGTCCTTTCTCTTCACGGGTTCAAAGTGAACCCCGAGCTCTGCGACGACAACGACACATCGCCGCAATGGCAGGCCAGCGAGTCAGGCAATTGTAGTAAACCGGCACTTCTGCTGACTCCGACCGGCCTGCGAATCTTGAGAATTGAGGAAATCGGTCAGCCGCGATTCGTCAGATTGTTGCGGCGACAAGTTGCGGAGATGGAGTCGCTGAAGTCGAATTCCCGCGCAGCGTCGGCGGGTCGGGAGATGCCCGCGACCTTACCTTGGTCCTCACAAACGAGCCATCACTGTGACTACGAATGTCCTGCGTTATCTGGATGAATCTCGCGATCAGGCTGTCGCAAAACTCACTGAGTTGCTGCGCATTCCGACCATCAGTGCTGATTCCAAATTCAAAGAGCATGTGCTGCGAGGTGCCAAGTGGGTGCACGACGCGTTGGCCTCAGCGGGGCTGAAGACCGAGTTGATGCAAACTCCGGGCAACCCGATCGTGTATGCCGAGTGGCTGAATGCTCCCGGCGCGCCGACCGTACTGGTCTATGGACACTACGACGTACAGCCATCAGTGCCGGATGAGAAATGGACGACGCCCGCGTTCGAGCCAACGATTCGCGATGGTTGCATCTACGCGCGCGGGGCGACCGACGACAAAGGGCAAATGCTCACTCACGTGCTGGCCGCAGCCGCGTGGCTGAAGGCGGAAGGTAAGTTGCCGGTCAATCTAAAGTTCGTGATCGAAGGAGAGGAAGAAGTCGGCAGCCGCAATCTCGACGACTTCCTTGTGGCGCAGCGCGAGCAACTGAAGTGTGACGTCTGCGTCGTCAGCGATACCTCTCAGTATGGTCCCGGAATGCCTGCGATCACGTACGGCCTGCGCGGCATTCTGGCGGCTGAGGTCACTCTGACCGGACCGAATCGAGATCTGCATAGCGGTGTGTTTGGCGGCTCCGTGTGGAATCCGATCAACGCATTGTGCCGACTGATCGGCAAGCTGCATGACGATCAAGGCCGCATCACCGTGCCCGGCTTCTACGATGACGTCATGAAGCTGACGGACGTCGAACGTGCCGAGTTCGCAGCTCTGCCATTCGATGAAGCAGCCTACAAACAAAAGCTGGGCGTCGATGCCACCTGGGGCGAAGCCGGGTTCACCACTCTGGAACGCCGCTGGACTCGGCCGACCTGCGACATCAATGGCATCTATGGCGGCTATGGGGGCGAAGGGCCGAAGACGATCGTTCCGTCCACCGCCACTGCGAAGATCACCTGCCGATTGGTGCCGGATCAGGATCCCGAGAAGCTGACGGCGGCGCTGGAGCAGTTCTTCCGCACCAACTGCCCGGCCGGTGTGAAGCTGGATTTTTCAGCCCATCACGGCGGACATCCGACCGTCGCTGACATCAATAGTCCCTTCATGGCGGCGGCTCGCCGCGCGATCGAAACCGCGTTCGGAAAAGCTCCCGTTTTGATTCGTGAAGGCGGATCGATTCCGGTCGTGGCAACATTCAAAAGGGTGTTGGGCGTCGACACGTTGCTGCTTGGCTGGGGTCAGGATACCGACAACCTGCATAGCCCCGACGAACATTTTTCGCTTGAAGATTTCCATCGAGGCACTCGAGCGAGCGCCTGCCTGTGGGCGGAACTCGCAAACGGGGCAAAATAGGAAAGAGTTGCGACATCGACCAAGTCTGATCTGATTTGATCGAGGCTCAGCCCAACCCGTTGTGACAATCCGCAGGTCTGAAAATACCAACAGCTCTGAATCGAGCCTGCCTACGCGTGTGGGCGGTCAATTCAGAGCTGCATGAATCCACGTTGCGGCGTGCAAAGCCGGCAATCGCGGCTAATCGAGTCGTTCTCGAAGTTCGTCGCGTTCTTTGCGTGTCACTTCGAGATCGAACATCAGATATTTGATGTCCAGTCGCAGTTGGGCCAAGGCTTCCTGGACAAGGGCCAGAATGCGGCGGCGGCGTTTTACGGAATCAACAACTCGCGAGTAAATCCCTTCGAGGTCTTTCTGGTAAACCTCGGGCAACGCGGCAATCGCTTTCGCGAGATCAATGAGCTCGCGAGGCAGTTCGTTCTCGCCGCTGTCCGGGAATCGAGAGTTTGTAGTCATCTTTCGTCAATCTCCTGTCGGCTCTGCACCACGGATGGGATTCTGTGGATGCGCCAACCCCGTTCACAAGCCCGTCCGGCAATCTCGCGCCTGAGATGCCCTCAAATTGCCAGATCCGGCTCGGTTTGTCACTCCCGCCGGATCGCAGCGAGCTGGAACACTCGTCTTGGCCGGTTTGGGGGCCAAATCTTATGCTCACCGGGCTAAGCCCTGCCCGGAGCTCGTGCGGCAACCGTACGGGCCCCATGTTGCCCGAAAACAACACCCCGATGCATCATGCTTTAGCCGAGTTGGACGAGAATCGAACTTTCTGGCGAGACGGCTGCTGGTTTGACCGGCCAGCCAAACTCTGAGGATTTCCGTGACGTTACGGTTTAGGGATGAACCGCTGCCGCAAGGGATTGCTCACACGTCATGTGATGAGTCGCAGTCAGCCTGCGCGGTCACCTCCCGTGACAGAGTTCGCTGTTGGTCCATTCTGCGAGCCGTGGCGATTGTGCTCGTGGCGCTGGCCACGTGCAAAATCGCTCCTCAGGCGTTCTCTGCGGATTTCATGGAAGACTTCGAAGGCGAGCGTCCGTCGTGGCGTATTCAGGTCACCAATCAGCGGTCGGCGCAAGTCAGGCTTCAACGCCGCAGCAAGGTTGCTGTGAAGTCAGGTGAGACGTCAGAAGAAGTCCAGATCGCTGTTGAGGGGAATCGGCAAGTTGTCCTGTTTCAGCATGACTTGCCGCCTTCGGTACCGATCGAAGATGTGTCGCTGTCGATCGCTCTGAAATCGAACGTGCCTGCGACCATCCTGGCAGTACGCATTGTTTTTCCGCGTCAGGTCGATCCGCGGAATGGCAAGGTCTTGCACTGCTATGTGCATGGTGATCGCTACACCGATGTGGACCGTTGGCAGACTTTGACTGTTGCGCCGTCGGCTCGCCTGCTGAAGGATCGCATTGCGCGATTGCGATCTGAGTTGATCTCAGAGCAACTGGATCTGAACGATGCGTACTTTGACCGAGCCGTTTTGTTAGCTGAAATCGCGCCGGGGACAGGTGCCTTCCATATTGATGACATGCGCTGGAAGGGACACGCCAGCCCCACCAGACGCGAAAGCCCGCCACCGAAGATTGAAGAACCGCGGACCCAGACGTCGCACGCTCAGATGCGCCGCGACCGACTGCTCATTGACGGTAAGCCTGTCATCCCACGATTCGCGCCACACCACGATGAACCCGTTGGGCGTCTGCAGGCATTGGGGCTGAACCTCGTCTGGATCGATGACTACACCGACGTGAAACGGCTCAACGAGCTGCGCGAGTACGGCTTGTGGGCATTGGCTACGCCACCGCAACCACCTTCATCGGACACGGAATCCCCCGGCGACGCATCGCTGTCGCTGGAACCGTTCGACGACAAAACAGACGGCATCATCGCATGGTGGATGAGCAACCGGCTCCCGGCCGAGGCGCGGCAGGAGATCGAAGCTCAAGCTCGAGTCGTCCGCGCCGCCGACCGCGATCGCGCGCGGCCGTTGCTGGCCGACATCGGGGGACTCGAACGCACCTACTCGCGACTGTTCGATGGAGTAGGTCTCAGTCGCCACCCGCTGCAGACAGACTTCGAGATCAAAGACTATCGGCAGTTCCTCACGCAGAAGGTGCGGCAACTGCGGCCGGGCATGTTCGTCTCAACGTGGGTGCAGACCGAGATCGAACCGCGACCCGGTGTGGTCACTCCGCAACTGGTCGAGCCGGAACAGATCCGGCTGCTGGCATATGCGGCACTCGCGGCGGGATGTCGCGGGATTGGCTACTGGAAGACGTCTTCGTTTCATGGCGAGTTTCCTGGTGCTCGCGAACGCGAGCTGATCATCGCCATCATCAATCAGGAGATTGAACTGCTGGAGCCGTGGCTGGCAACTCGCACGGTGACCCACTTCGAAAAGGTTCCGCTGGGAGAATTCGTCAAGACGCGGGAAACGTTCCTGGATCGCAATAAACCGGTCAGCACGCGGCTGCGCGTGAAGGATCCGCCCAAGACCGCGAACGCGCCGGGCGGACCCGCCGAGGAGTTTCGTTCGTACGTGGATGACGAAATCGAAATGGCCATCTTCCACGGGCCGGACAGCCAGTTGCTGATTCCGATGTGGTATGAGCGTGACTCGCAATTCGTGCCCGGTCACATGGCGGCAAAGAACATCGAGATCACCATTCCCGGTACCTTCGACAACCCGACGATCTGGGAAGTCTCGACGACCAAAGTCCGCAGCCTGAAGTATGAACGCGTCGCCGGTACCAAAGTGCGGCTGGAAAACTTTGATCAACTGACCGCCATCGTGATCTCTACCGACCCGAACCTGGGCAACCTGCTGCGGCAGCGCGTTGAGGCGATGCAGGAACGCAGCGCTGTGATGTGGCTGAGCCTCGCACAAGCCAAGCTCGAACGAACTCGGGAAGTGGATCAGCGTCTGCAGAAACTCGGCGCGGGTATTCCTGATGTGCCGTGGTATCTGGATCGCGCCGCCGGGCTGACGAAAGTTGGTGCCGATAACTTTGAACGGATTGCAGCGACACGAAGTACTGCCGGAAGCCAGGTGCGTCAGACCAACTACACGACCACCGCAGACTACGACACCATTCGCTTCTCGGCTCAGGCGGCGTTGCAGGCGGTACGGATCGCTCAACGCATGCACTGGGAAAACGCGGTCGGCAATCAGCGTTCGCCGCTCTATACGCCGTACCTCGTCAGCTTTCAGTCGTTGCCCGAACATCGTCAGTTCATCGAACGCATCGGAGCGGCACCGGCGGGTCAGATCGCGAACCTGTTGGCCGATGGAGACTTCGAGAACACCGATACCAATCGCATGATCGCGGCTGGCTGGAAGCACTCGCAGATCGAAATCGAGGGCATCCAGGCCGGAGCCGAACTGGGCCAGAACCCGCGCCCGCACGGCCGAGCACTGAGATTGCTTGCCATTCCAAAGCCGAACGCGGCGGACATACCCGTCGCCCTGGAAGGCAACCCGATCTCAGTCTCAACGCCGCCCATCAATGTCCGCGCCGGACAGTTCGTGCACGTCTCTGGCTCCATTCATCTGCGTAAGCCCCCCGCAGCGTCCCTTGAGGGCGTGACCCTGACTGAGAACCTCGCCAACACGCGGTTGCACTGGAAACAAACCCGCGGCTGGGAGCAGTTCGAGTTCGTTCGTGAGGTCACCGCCGACACACCGCTGGTATTGAAACTCACCTTGCACGGCCTCGGCGAAGCCCAGTTCGACGACCTGCGCATCGTCGCGGTCGAGCCGCAAGAACCATTCAAAGCCGACCCCAAACGCCGCGCCGCAGCATTGCCTTCAAACCCGTAAAAACGCTGTGAAGGGATCTTACGAGCAGGCGACGGTCTATCGGCAAGCGCCTGATAGCGACTTTCGAAGTTGCACGTCCCCGATGCGAGAAGTACGACGGTGCGTTACTGACGCCTCCAGTACGTTCAAAAGTCGGGTCATCGCCTATGAACATCTCCTCGCGAACTCCTGAAGGTGGTCCGTATCGCTGCGAAGTCTGCGGCAAGGTGAGTTCGATTGCGACGTATTCGTCGGTTGGCGATGCAACGTGTCCCCATTGTGGCAGCCTGTTGTGGATCAGCGACGCCATGCGACGGGACGAAAGGATCAAGGCTGATCCCCGCGCCCGCATCCTCGCACTGGTAGATGAGATTGCCGCAGAGTCACAGTCATCTATTACGCCTGCTGCGATGCTGCATTCGTTCTTGAAACGAACGATCGGAGCCGTGGGAGCCAGAGCCGGGATCGCGTGGGATGTCTCGGAACACGAGATCAAGCTGCTGCAGGCAATACTGCCGGAGCATGCTTGGTTGTCCCGGCTCAATCACCCGGTTCATTTAAGGTATCTGCGGGCGATGGCGGCAGAGCCTTCGGATGAAGCGATCATTTTGCCTGACGATGAATTGACCGACTGCTTCGATGAAAGCACACGCTGCATGGTCATACTGGCAAGCTTCAGGACTCCGGTTATTTCGAACGGGATCATCGAAGTTCTGCAGCGCCCGGACACCCCCGTTCAAGCACGCCCTGGTTTTGCAATGTTCATCCAGCAAATGGTTAAGTACCTCGTCCGCAGCAAGGCATTGAATACCATTCCCAATAGCAATGCCGCCGGAGAATAGGTCACGAGCAATCATCACTCGGAAACAGTCACGTAGTCGCCGTTGACGGGGAGTACAGCAGGGTGGATGTGATCGTTGAGGCGCACCTGAGCAGAGCTGGAGCAATCATGGGTGGCAACACATCAACGGCATCATCGAACGTGGTAACACTGCCTTATGTGGTCAGGCAGGAGATTACGGCATTCATCGTTCCGTGTGCCGCTGGGGCGTTGTTCGTAATCGCACCGTTCTTTCCTGAATTCGGCGGCCCAATCTGGATAAGGATTTCGTCCGTACTAATGGGGATGGTCGCGATTACCGTAGGATGTTTTGGTTATCGATTGTCCCGCATCGGCGTACGGCTTGATGAGGCAGGGATCTGGACGTGCGGTCTATCGATTGGTCAACTCAAGTTGATTCCGTGGACTGCGATTGTCCAAGTCCGAAAGATTACCTTCAACAGTCCAGAGGGCGAGCACGAAGGAGTTCTTGTTGGTATCAACACTCCTGATTGCTATCCGTTTGGGGAACAACATGCGGAGCGTGGCAAACAGGAACTCAGTCGGCTGATCGGCCCAATCGAGTTTCCCTGTGCAGTGCTGCTCAATCACGACGAATGGGACTGGGACATCGACGAGTTCTTGAATCTGGCTCAGCAGTGCCTCAACGACCGCGACGGCGGGTATCAACCTTCTTCACTTGAGTCTTAGGCTTTTCGAGCTCGCGCCAGGTGATAATTTCCATCAGATGGTTGATATTGATTTCCCACGGGCCGTCGAAATTCTTGCCTTTGGCCAGGAACTCTTTCAGGCGGCCGATCTTTTGGTCGTCGGTGACTTCCAGCGGATGACCGTTGCCGGGGGCTCGACCCCAGATGATGCGCGAGCCGCCTTTTGATACCAGTACAAATTCCAGTTCGTCGTACTTCTGTTCGGCGTTCTCGCGTTTTGGGGCTTCAATGGCTTCGAGTTGAAACTCGGACCAATACGGAGCGATCACATGAGCCAGCTTCGCCGCCGCGGTGACTCGTTCATCGCCCCAAGTCTGGCCGACCTTACCCGATGGTGGCGCACCGATGCCGATGATGCGCGGGTAGAGCTTCACTTCGGCGACGGGAAAATCATCTGGCGGTAGCAAGAGGCCCTGAGAGTCAACCGGGTAGAAACCGTCGTTGATCGCCACCATCGCGACGGGTTCGCGGTAATCGAAGCTCACCTCGATGTGTGCCGGAATCGTGACTCGAACTCGGACTTGGCCAGTCACCCACGGGTGGCTCTCAAAAGCCTGCCCGACCTGCAACACCATGCCCCGATCCAGCACTGAAAGCTCGGTCGGCAGTTTCGCGCCTTTGATCACCTGGCCTACGAAGTTGCTGGGTACCCAGCGTGGCGGCGGCGGAATGACGATGTCGGCGGTCTTCATCCGGTAGTCCGGATGATGCTCCAGAG
>JAKFWA010000061.1 GCA_021732995.1 Planctomycetaceae bacterium
CCCCAGCCCCTCTCCCCTGCGTACAGGGGCGAGGGGAGCTAAGACGTAGAAAATCGAAACTGTTTAAGGCGTCGGAATGACTGAGGAAGTTGAACAGCCTCACAAGCCTGATTCGCGACAACTGAGTTTGTTCGCGGATGCCGGTGACGTTCCGCCCGAAGTTGATACTCAAACAACGAAACGCAGAATTAAGAAAGTTCAGGATACCACCCAGCCTGCCGAGGCAGTCACTGCTGCCGAAAGCACGCCGGAAATAATTCAGCCCGAGGCCGAGACTCCAGCAGCACCTGTCGAAGTGATACCCACTCCGCAAGTGACTACAGCTCTCGAACCTCAGGCACCTCAGTTACCAAGTCCTATTACCAGGGGAGACTTCAGAATGGCAGCTTCGCAAGCTTTGGGAATGATTGAAACGAAAGGCCTGGTGTGCCTGATCGAAGGCATCGACGCGATGCTCAAGGCCGCCAACGTCCAGATGGTCGGTTGGGAGAAGGTCGGCAGCGGTCTGGTCACGGCGTTCATCGTCGGTGACGTCGCCGCTGTGAAGGCTGCGATCGACGCCGGTGCTTCGGCCGCCAGCAAGCTCGGTGAAGTCGTCAGCGTGCAGGTCATTCCACGTCCGCACGAGGAATTGGCCGCTGTGTTGCCGAAGGCCAAGGGTGCCAGCGCTGGTGCCGTGTCCTAATTGTGGTTCGCAGCCAAGCGTCTGGAACGCTGACCAACAGCGTTGATACCAGTCGTTGGCCCTCGATCCAAAGGAATTCAAATGGCCAAAGCACGTGGTCGAAAAGCCAGCCAACCCAAGCCTGCTGCTAAGAAAGCTGCCCCCGCGCAGCCTGCTCGCAAGGCGACGGTGAAGCGAGCGACTCGCGCCAGGCAATCCGCAGCCCCCGCTGCCGCAGTTGATACCCCTGTGAAAACGGTATCAATTGCTCCTAGTTCCTCACAAACACTCAAAGTCGAACCCGTTGCCACAGCCAGACAGGCTCTGCCTCCGGTTCAGAAGGAAATACGTCTCATGAAGGGTGAAGCAATCGGTTTGATCGAGACTCGTGGGCTCACGGCTCAGATCCAAGCAGCGGACGCCATGCTCAAAGCAGCCAACGTCTCGCTGGTGAAGCAAATTCAAATTGGTGGCGCGTATATTACCACCGTGATCAGTGGCGACGTCGGTTCGGTCCGAGCCGCTGTTGATGCCGGTGCCGCTGCTGCCAAGGAAGTGGGCGAGCTGGTTTCGGCTCACGTGATCCCACGTCCGGAAGCGAGCTTGATGGCCGCGTTCATCTAAAAATTCCTCTGCGGGTCGCAGTGGAATCATCCATTCACGGAGGTCCTTGGATATGAAAGTCCTCGTCGCGAATCTGGGTTCTACCAGCTTCAAGTATCGCTTGTACGACATGACCACCGAGACCCAGTTGGCTCGCGGTGGAATTGATCGCATCGGCGGTGCTGAGAGTGCGTGCTTCGTCGAAATCGGCTCCTTTCGGGAAGACCGGAAGCAACCCATCGCGGATCACGCGGCTGCTGTCAGTATGTGTCTGGAGCAACTCGCTCATCCCGAGCGTGGTTGTTTGAAGGATGCCTCTGAACTGGTAGGGATTGGATTCAAGGCGGTTTTTGCAGGGAAACTAGGCGGTATCAAGATCGTCAACGATCAGATTCTGGACCGCATGGAAGAACTGGCGGATGTAGCTCCGGCTCACAATCCGCCTTACGCCAAAGCGATGCGTCAGCTACGCAAGGCGTTCCCGCAGATTCCGTTGGTCGCGGCGTTTGAAACAGCATTTCATGAAACGATTCCCGCCGAGTATCGCGCCTATGCGGTGCCTTACGAGTGGCAGGATCAGTATGAAATCAAGCGTTGGGGTTTTCACGGGGCGAGTCACCGCTATATCGGCGGACGGATCGCTCAACTGATGGGTTGCAGTGAATTGAAGGTCATCTCGTGTCATCTGGGTGGTAGCAATTCGCTGTGCGCCCAGAAGAACGGACAGTCCATGAGCTGCAGTCTGGGCCTGAGTCCTCAGACCGGACTGCTACATAATAATCGAGTGGGCGATTTCGACCCTTACGCTTTCCCGCTGTTGATGCGGTTGAGTGGCAAGTCGATGAGTCAGCTCTTGGAAGAGATGTCCTCGAACGGTGGCTTGCAGGGACTCAGCGGTCTCAGCGGCGACGTGCGAGATCTGGAAGAAGCAGCCGCGAAGGGACATGAACGAGCCGACTTCGCCTTAAAGGTGTTTATCGCGTCGATTCGCCAATACCTGGGTTCTTACCTGGTGGTACTCGGCGGTGCGGATGCGATCGTCTTCACGGGCGGAATTGGTGAGAACAGCACGGTGATTCGCGAAGGTGTTTGTCGCGACCTCGAGTGGGCTGGTATCTCGCTCGACGGTAGCAAGAACACCAGCGTGGCGCGTGGCAGCGAAGCCTGCATCTCCGCTGTCGGCAGCAAGACACGGATTTGGGTTGTGCCGACGAATGAAGAAATCGTCGTCGCGAGGCAGACAGTCGAAGCTGTCGGTAGCAAGTAAGCAATTGTGTAGGACGGCGAGTTTACAAGTTAGGACGCAGTCATGTTTTTGGCACGAGTCACAGGCAGCGTGGTCAGCACGCAAAAGGTCGATTCGATGCGCGGTCAAAAGCTGCTCATCGTCGAACCGTTGCGCGTTGACGAAAAAGATCAAAGCAGCCTGAAAGGCACGGGCCGAACATTTATCTGCGTTGATACCGTCGGCTCAGGAGAAGGTGAGACCGTCCTCATCGTGCAGGGCTCAAGTGCTCGCTTCACGGAAGAGACCAAGAAGCTACCCATCGACGCGGCCATTATCGGCATCGTTGATACCGTGGAAGTGCAGGGGAAGAACGTCTTCGGAGGCAAGTGATCTGTCGTGGACCACGGACCAACCCAGCCCTACTTCGATCAGTCCCTACGAGCGATGCGAATTATTGTGTTCGCATTGTGCATGGGCGTGATGTCGTTCGGCGCGGTGGTGGTGTTCTTACGAATGGATGGGGAGAAGCAGGGCTTAGGCATAACGATGGCTTCGAGCGGATTGGTCTTCGGCGTTGCGATACTTGTTGCCACGCAAGTGGTGCGAGCCTTCATGGTGAGTTCCGCACGCAAGGCGATTGTCCAAGGCCGACCGGAAGTCATGAGGATGCCCGGGCCAACGACCGAGGCGGATCGATTGCTGCGAGTGTATCACACGCGACTCATCTTCAGCGGCGCACTACCTGAGGGCATCGCGTTCTTTAATATCATTGCTTACATGATCGAAGGTCAGTGGTGGTCGCTGGCTTTCGCCGGTGCATGCCTGGCAGTGGTGGCCGGCAACTTTCCGAGCAAGGACGGAGTTGAAACCTGGATCCGACAACAGCAAGAACTGATCGACCTGCAACGCGGACAACAGACAACGTGAGACGGTAGAGAGCAGCGAAGCGAAACACAGAAGTTATTACTTCAGTTCAAAACATCACTGAATTCAAAGCGTTCAAATGACTACAACGACCGAACAAACAATTCGCACCGTGGTTCAAGAGGTGCTGGCCCAGCTTTCGAAGTCGAATGGCTTCGGGGGTAATAACGGCAACCATCGCAACGGCGACTGGGGCGTCTTCAAGACTGTGGACGAAGCTGTCGCGGCTGCGAATGACTCGTTCAAGAAGCTGAACTCGGCACCGCTGACCGACCGAGCCAAGGCCATCGAAATCGTGAAGACGATGTGCTTCGATCAGGCGGAAGAACTCGGTAAGGCTGAGTTCGCCGAAACGAAGATCGGGCGGCTTGATCACAAAATCGAAAAACTGCAGATCATCAAGCGCGTGCCGGGCATGGAGTTCCTGAAGTGCGACGCGGTCAGCGGTGACAACGGACTCACCGTGACTGAGTACGCTCCGTTCGGCGTGATTGGAGCCATCACTCCGGTAACGCACTCGCTGCCGACGCTGGCTTGTAATTTTGTGAATATGGTCGCCAGTGGTAATACGCTGGTCGTGAACGCTCACCCGAGTGGAGCACGCATTGCCGCGGAAGGTGTGCGTCGCTTCAACAAGGCGATCTACGCTGCGACGAAGCTCGAGAACCTGGTCACGATCGTTGAAACTCCGACGATCGAAACTGCCGATCAGATCTTCAAGCATCGCGGTATCAAGTTGATTTGCGTGACGGGTGGTCCTGCTGTTGCTCGAGCCGCGATGGCCAGCAGCAAGCGAGCCATCGTTGCCGGACCCGGCAATCCTCCGGTTGTCGTCGATGAGACCGCTGATATCGACAACGCGGCGAAGTCGATCATCGCTGGTGGTGCTTATGACAATAACTTGCTGTGCATCGGCGAGAAGGAAGTCTTCGCGGTCAATTCAATCTTCGATCAACTACTCAACGCGATGGGCAACCACGGCGGCTACCGCCTCAACGCGTCGCAGATTGACACGCTGTCGAAGCTGGCGTTCTCGCCCCCGAAAGAAGCGGGTGGCCATTGGGGCTTGAACCGCGATCTTGTCGGCAAAGACGCTTCGTTCCTGGCTGAACTCATCGGTGTGCGAGTCCCAGCGAATACTCAACTTCTCTACGGCGAGACGGATGAAGCGAACCCGTTCGTTCCCGAAGAACAGATGATGCCGTTCGTGCCGTTCGTGCGAGCCAAGAACGCCGACCATGCGATCGAACAAGCTCTCGAACACGAGCATGGTTTCAAGCACACGAGCCTCATTCATACGCGCAATGTTCGTAATATGACGAAAATGGGGCGAGCGATGGAGACCACTATCTTCGTCAAGAACGGTCCTTGCGGCGCGGGACTGGGACTCGGTGGCGAAGGCTACTTGAGCTTCAGCATCGCGACTCCCACCGGCGAAGGCGTGACGAATCCTCTGACGTTTACTCGTCAACGTCGCTGTGTTCTGGTGGATGATCTGCGAATTATCTAAGTCGAGTGACTTCAGGAGTAGATCATGCAACTCGCCAAAGTCATCGGCCGAGCGACCAGCACGGTGAAGCACGCCACTCTACAAGGGTGGAAACTGCTGATCGTGCAGCCGCTCGGAGTGCAGGATAAGTCCGACGGCGAGCCGGTGCTGGCGATTGATAGTCTTGGCGGCGGTCGCGGTGATCGAGTGATGATCAGCAGCGATGGTAAGTATGTTCGTGAAATTATGGCGTCGAATAATACACCTGTCCGTTGGGTAGTGATCGGAATACAAGATTGAACCAGGCAGTCCTTGTTGAACGAGTGGTCGCTGAAGTCATGAGGAAACTCATGGCCGCTGCCGCTGCCGCTCCGCGCAACGAGGTGCCAGCGACGACAAATTTGATCCTGACGGATTCGGTCGTGACCGAGTCTGTGCTGGCTGAGAAGGCACGTGGGCAGCCGGTCGTCGAAGTCGGAGCAAGATCCATTGTGACACCGTCGGCCACGGACTGGTTGCGGCACAACAAGGTTGAACTGCGGCGGGTCGCTTTGAGTTCCAAATTGCTGACGGCACGGGCGAACAACCAGGCAATTTTTCCAGGGAATTGCCCGGTCGCGACACGAGTCTGTGAAGAATTAGGCAAGTCGAGTGAGTGCGGCTGGAAGACCGAGGCCGCGAGTTCCACGGAGGACGCTGCGGCCAAGGCGATTCAGGCCATTGATCAGGGAGTCGCAGTCAGCCTCGTGTTTTCAGGTGTACCTGAGAAGGTGGCTTGTCTGGCGAATCGGAATGAAAAGGTGCGGGCGGCGGTGGTCGGCTCGGTGGCGGATATCGAGCGTGTGCAGAAGTCGCTGCAGGCGAATGTGTATGTAATTTCCGCAGTTTCGAAGAATGATTTCGAGCTGCTGAGAATGGCGAGATTGATTGCAGGATAATTGTTGAAGGAAGGAGTGACCCATGCGAATCGCTGAAGTGATTGGTCGAGTGACACTGAATCGGTGTCATCCGTCCTTGCGCGGAGCGATGTGGAAGCTGGTCGCTCCATTAGATCACAAAGGATTGCAAGGCGACGCGGCTGGTCGTGGTGAGCCGTTCGTGGTCTACGACGAGTTGGGAAGTAGTGAAGGACACAAGATTGGAGTGAGCGAAGGTGCCGAAGCGGCTGCTCCATTCCATCCGAATGAGAAACCCATCGACGCTTACAACGCGGCGATTCTGGAATACATCGAAGTCGATCAGGTCTAACAAGGAACTTGCGAATGTCAGTCAACAAGTGGAATAGCGGTATCAACGATCGGAAGCTGAAAGAAGAGATCTGCGAAATCGGACGCCGCGTTTACAACAAGGGCTTCGCAGCCGCGAACGACGGTAACATTTCGATCCGCGTCGGCGAGAACGAAGTGCTCTGCTCGCCTACGATGATCTGCAAAGGCTTCATGACGGCGGATGATATTTGTGCCGTTGATATGGAAGGCGTGCAGATCGCTGGCAAGCGTAAGCGGACTAGCGAAGTGCTGTTGCACCTCGCGATTATGAAAGCCTCGCCGGAAGTGAAGGCCGTCGTTCACTGCCATCCGCCACACGCCACGGCGTTTGCGGTCGCTCGCGAGCCAATTCCACAGTGTATTCTGCCGGAAATTGAAGTCTTCATGGGCGAAGTACCAATCGCCCCCTATGAAACTCCGGGCGGAAACGCGTTTGCGAATACCGTCGTGCCGTTTATCAAGCCGGGCGTGAATACCATTATCCTGGCAAATCACGGCACCGTCAGCTTCGGCAAGAACCTCGAAGAAGCCTACTGGAAGACCGAGATTCTCGACGCTTACTGCCGCATCCTGTTGCTGGCGAAGCAACTCGGCCACGTCGAGTATCTTGACGAGCGTAAGTCTCGCGAGCTGCTGGATCTCAAGAAGAAGCTGGGCTTCGATGATCCACGCTTCCACGTCGAGAACTGCGATCTCTGCGGCAACAGTGCTTTGCGAGATGGCTACAAAGAAGCCGCTCCTGAGTCCTGTGCCTTCGAACAAGCTCCGACGTACCCAGGTTACTTGCAGAAGCCAACCTACGATGGCGGCAAAGCTCCTGCACCAGCCGCTGGCGCTCCGGACAGCGAAGCCCTAGTAAAATTGATCACCGAGCAAGTCCTTGCGGCTCTGGGTAAGTAGCGGTCACGTGCATCGGCAGACTTTGCTATGCTGAGCCGTCAGGTTCGACGCAAGGTTTGAAGGAGATCAACGATGCCAACCCATGATTGGTCACGCATTTTTCCGGGAGCGTTTCACGACTTTCATCAGGCTTGGACGGCCGAGATTCGAAAGGCGTTAAACGGCGGCGTGTTGCCCAAGGGGTATTACGCCGCGATTGAGCAAATCCTGGGTGGTCCAGAACCAGACGTTGTCACACTCGAAGCCACCGAACCCGACTGGGACAGTTATGACCAGTCGCCCAACCGTCGCGGCAACGTGATGGTGATCGAGAATCGACCGCCGCAAGTGCGTTACGCATTCAAGGTGGATGAAGATCAGTATGCCGCGAAGGCGAATCGAATCGCCATCAAGCATGCAAGTAACAATGAGACAGTGGCGATCATCGAGATTGTCTCACCGGGGAACAAACACAGTCGCAGAGCGTTCGAGGATTTCACGAACAAACTGTATCAACTGATGGCGGATGGAGTTCACTTACTGGTCGTTGACTTGTTCCGCCCGACACCACGAGACCCGCAAGGGCTGCCCGTGGCGTTGTGGGGGGAAAGTAATCCGCAGATTCCATCGGCAACTGAGAAGGAGCCGATCACACTGACGTCTTGTTGCTCGGATGCTTCGAAGACCGGATATGTTGAACTTTTGAATTACGGAATGGCATTACCAGAAATGCCGTTGTTTCTGACAGCCGAGCGGTACGTCAATGTCCCGCTGGACGCAACATACGCGGAAGCTTGGCGCGGAGTGCCGGAAGAGTGGAAAGAGATTGTCAATCAGCCCGTCTGAATTGATTGAATGCGTGATATCAACAGCATACTGAAGCTGGAAAAGGTGACTGACGATGAAAGTTAGTATTATTGGCGGCGGCGGACTGGTGGGTTCTTGCGCCGCGAGTTCTTTGCAGTATGGACGCATTGTCCGTGAGATCGCTCTGGTTGACGTGAATCAGGAACTGGCTGAAGGTCAGCAGTTGGACCTGCTGCACGGCGCTTCGCTGATCAGCGATCAGAAGATTACGTTCGGCGGCACCGAGCACGTGAAGGACAGCGATGTCATCTGTATCACTGCTGGCCTGCGTCGCAAGCCGGATGAGAGTCGGCTGGATCTCATCAACCGCAATGTGGCTCTGTTCCGCGGCATTTTGGCCGACGTGAAGAAGCACGGGTATAAGAAGGACGCCATCGTCTTTGTGGTATCAAACCCCGTCGACGTGTTGACGTACCTGGCGATCAAGGAACTCGGCCTGCCACCTAGCCAGGTGATTGGTTTGGGGACGGTGCTGGATACCACTCGTCTTCGCAGCATGCTGGCTCAGCGGCTCGATGTTCCGCCGACTCAAGTGCAGGTCACCATCTTCGGTGAGCACGGTGATAGCATGGTTCCAATTTGGTCCAACGCTCAAATCGCGGGCTTGCCACTCGAGAAGTTTCCGACGGTCACGAGCCAGTTGATCGCCGAAGTCGAGAAGAAGACTCGCGGTTCCGGTGCGGAAGTCATCAAAAAGAAGGGCGGCGCGGGCTTCGCGGTCGGTGCATCCATCGCCGACGTCATTCACAGCATCGCCCTGAATCAGCAACGCATTCTGCCGGTCTCGTCGCTGCAGAACGGGCTCTATGGTTTGAAGGACGTCGCGATCTCGGTGCCGACGGTGATGGGACGCCAAGGTGTGTTGGGTTGCATCGAAATCGATCTGTGGCCCAAAGAGAAGATGGCCCTGCAGAACTCAGGCAAAGTGTTGCGCGAGACGATCGATAAGGTGCTGAGCACTAAGTAAGCGTCTCACGCCGGCTGTATGATTTACGAAGCGGAGCGATGAACTCGGTGACGAGTTTCGTCGCTCCGCTTTGTCTTTTGCGGCTGTGATCTCGTAACGGGTGGCAGCGATCGCCCCTCACCCCCGACCTCTCTCCCCCCAGCGCAGGGCGAGGGGAGCGATGAGATTCGCGCGTGGGTCGTGCAGTTCCGCATTGTGTAGTTTGTACTACTCAACGCGGCCTACGGCGCGGGTTCCGGTGCCGACGCGTTTGGTCATGGTGTCGCCCAAGTCTGCTCGGGCGGTTTCGGCGAGTTGCTTCAGGCGGGCGACGATGTCTGGATGATCGGCGGCAACATTCTTGGATTCGCTGATGTCCGTTCGCAGGTTGAAGAGCGACTCTTCGATGTTCGCGACTCGATAACCGTGCCGGCTGGCGATACCGGTGAGGCCGGACTTCTGCATCGATTGTGGCTTCATGTTGGCGAAGTTCGCGGGCTTGCCGTCCAGCCCCGGCGGGCCGTCCACGGTCAGATACTCGTGGGGGAAGTGCAATTTCCAGTCGCCGCTGCGAACGGCTTGCAGTTCTTCAGCGGCGTAGAAGTAATATGAGTCGTGCGGGGATTTCGCATCCGCTTGCCCGGACATGAGCGGCCAGATGTCGAGGCCGTCGATGCGATGTGTCGGCAGCGTTGCTCCGATCAGTTTCGCGACCGTCGGGACGAAGTCGATTGTCGCGGCGACCTCGGTACATGTTACTCCTGCGGGGATCTGGCCGGGCCAGCGCATGAGGCATGGGACTCGCATGCCGCCTTCAAATGTCGTGAGCTTGCCCTCACGCAACTTGCCCGCCGAACCTGCATGAGCCCCGTATGACAGGAAGGGGCCGTTGTCGGTGGCAAAGATGACCAGAGTATTCTCCGTGAGCTTGAGCCGGTCCAGCGTGTTGAGGATCTCGCCAACGGACCAGTCCAGCTCTTCGACCACGTCTCCATACAGACCGCGCTTCGATCGGCCTTTGTAAGTTTCCGAGGCGAAGATCGGGACGTGCGGCATGACATGCGGCACATACAGAAAGAACGGCTGATCGCGATGCTGTTCGATAAACGCGGTGGCTCGCGCTGTGAATTGTCGAGTGAATGTGGACTGGTCAGGCTCTTCCGCGACGACCTTGTTGCCATCGATCAAAGGCAATGCGGGAATGTCCTTCACAACCGGGTGCTTGCGGCCGTTGTCGTTGGAATATGGCAGCCCCAGGAACTGTTGAAAGCCATTCTGCAGCGGCAGGAACTGAGGGCGATGTCCGAGGTGCCACTTGCCGAAGATGGCCGTGGCATACCCGCGCGAGCGACACAGTTCGGGGAGTAGCACTTCATCCGGGTGAATGCCCACGTTGCTCTGATGGTTGAGCGCACCGTGCAGACCGACTCGATTGGCGTAGCAGCCAGTCATCAGTGCCGCACGCGACGCCGTGCAGACCGCCTGACTGACATAGAAGTCTGTAAATCGCATGCCCTCGCGTGCCAGCCGGTCGATCTGCGGGGTCTTGATATCCGTCGCCCCGAAGCAACCGACATCTCCGTAGCCTTGATCGTCCGTGAAGATGAGCACGATGTTGGGCTGAGCAACACGCTCGGCGGCGGTTACCGTTCCGAGGCAAGACATCAGCAGAGCCAGGCAAGTCCAGAGAATCCGCATGCGTGCCGTCCTTCGCTCTTGAGCGTCGAGTTCGGATTCGCGTCGTCAAAGAGCGAACCACATTGAAGGGACGATTATCGAGCTTGCCGCCAGGCGGCACCAGCAAGCTGAGTTCCGAAGCGGGATTGACGGTTGCTGAAGTCGCGAGACTTCAGAGTGGCTGAACTCTCACGAGGCCGACTGCGGGTCATTTCAGCTCGGATCAATCCCTAGCTTGACCTGGCCGAGAGCGCCGTCAGTGCGTTCTGCTGGTTCTGGACCCGGCTGATCGCGGATTCCATGTTGATGAACTGGCGCAGAAGTCGCTCCTTACGAAGCACCAGCCGCGTGTCGATCTGGTCCACTCGATCCTGCAGGTTGGTGAGGGTGCTGTCGAGCGACGTCTTCTGCAGCTTGAAGACGCCATCAACGACGTCTGTCAGGGACTTCAGCGTGTCGTTCAGCTTCTTGCCCGCGCCACTGGTGGTATCGGTAAAGAAGGTCTTGATCGCCGCGGGATTGTCGGTAGCGACTTTGTCGTAGGTGGCTTCGTCAAACGTCAGCTTGCCGCCGGTGGTGAAACGGACTCCCAGATCGGTCAGCGACTTCACCGCGTTGGTACTGCCGAAATAGGTTTTCGAGATCGCGGACGTCAGCCGATTGCGAACATTCAGAACAATGCTCTGACCCTGCAGCGCGCCGCGTTTTGTCGTATCGGGGTCGAACTTGGAAAGTTCTGCCGACTTATCCACATACGCATTGAAGGCCTGCACGAAACTCTTCAATGACTGCCTGGCGGTGTCGGTGTTCTGGGCTACGTTGACTTGCGAGATGGTTGTGCCAACTGCTTTCGCCGTGACATCGATACCGGTGACGACTTCATCGAACTGATTGTTGGACGACGCCACCAGGTACGACGAAGCTGTGCTACTGCCCACCTGCAAGAGTGCGTCTTCAGCGTTATTGGTAACGGTCAGCCCCAAGTCGATGTTGCCGGTATCAATGATGAACTTGTTGGCCGTGCCGGTTTCTTTCGACGCCAGTTGCAGGCGGTAGGGATTGAACGCCGCACCATCACGAATGACGGCAGCGGAGAGATCCTTCGTAGCGGAACTGATCTTGGTCGCCAGCGTCGCCAGCGTGTCAGTCGCTGAGACATCGATCGTCGTCTGCAGACGGCTGTTGATCACCTGATTGCCACCGTCTTGTGTCGCTGAGCCGAGAATGCGCAGGTCTTCCGCACTGCTACCAGTAATTTCCTGAACGCGCAGAGTGCCGGTGCCACCTGCTTCATCGACGATACGAAAACCGTCGCCGGTGTCGTTGAGTTCCGCTCGAACCTGCACCTGCGATGTCGCGTTGATTCGCACCAGCAGGTCGCCCAGTGTCTTCACGCTGCTGGTCACCGAGATCGATGCCTGATTGCCGGCCGAATCAACGATCAGGAACGAACCGGTCTCAACAGCGCCCCCATCCGGCGCGTAGTTCTCGAGTGAAGACTTCTCGTTCAAGTGCCGGAAAGCGAGGTTGCCTGACGAAGCAGTGTTCGTCGCCGCGTTGACCGCGATGCCGAGGTTCGCGGCTGTCGTACCGCCCCCGACGTCCGCAATGATGAGGTTGCTCGTTGTCGCGCCTGAGGTATCAACTACCTCAATGCCTGTGCCGAGCTTGTTGAGCCGGGCCGTCAGGGCCAGTTCGGTGCCGCTGTTGCTCGCCGAGTTGATCGCGGTGATGACTTCGTCCAGAGACGAAGCCTGCGACAGATCAACGGTTGCCGTGAGTCCGTTGCGATCCGTCAGCGAGATCTGTCCCGGCGTTGTGATACCGCGGCCGCCGCGCAGATTTCTCAGCAACCGCGATCCAATCCCGGCCAGCAGTTTGTCGCCTGTCAGCACATTACCGACGGTCGCGTTGTCGAGTCCCAGGGAGTTGACAACCGCCGCACCATTCAGGTCGGAGACGCCGAACGTCCCCACGCCCGTCGTATTATCGGTGAGTACCAGTCGCCCGTTGGTCAGCGCGGCGGTCAACTTACCACTGTTTCCCGAGTGGTTGTTGATCGCGTTGACGACGTCATTCAGGTTGGAAAGATTGTCAAAGTTGATATCGATATTGGTCGCATCAGCGAGCGAGATGCGCAGGTCATTCTGATCAACTGTATTGGAGAGCTGGTTGCCGTCGTTGAGCTGATCAAAGCTGAAGTCGCCAGTGAGGTAGTAGACATCGTCGCCCGTGAGCTTCGCGCTGCTGACTGACTTGCGCAAGCCCAGATCCTGAGCCGTTCGCCCGCTGCCGATGTCCTGCACAATGAGATTGGAAGCCGAACTGCCTGAGGTATCTTCCAGGATCAGACGTCCGCCTTCCGTGTGTGCCCTGACGGCCACATTGGATTGCTCGTTAATAGCCGCGAGCACGTCGTCGACGGAATAGGCGTTCGAGAGATCGATCGTTGTGGTCGCTCCCGCACGATCGGTCACGCGAATCGAGCCTCGCTGAATTCCCGCGCCACCGTTGAGATTGCTCAAGCGAGTGACCGAAGCCAGTTCGCCGCCTTGCGAAATGGTGATCGTACCTTCGCCGACAAGCTGCTTGTCGGAATTGGCAAACCCTTTCGAGACGCGTTGCTCGGCCGTCGCCAGTTGCAGAGTCTTGAAACCGAAGTCGCCCAGTTGGGCGGTTGAGACCGCACTGACACCGACCTGAGCCGGGTCAGAGTTCGTCACCTTCGTGCTGTTGAAGATGGATGTGGTGCTTAGTTGCGTGATGGAAGCCGTCAGCGCCAAGACGTTGGCTTCGAGCGTTTCCACGCCAGTCTTCACGGCCTTGAAGCCGCTGATGCGTGTTTCCAGACGCTTGGCTGGGGCGCGCGCCACCTCGATCAACTGGTCCGTCAGAGTCCCAAAGTCGATGCCGCTGAAGAGTCCCGTCGTTGTCCGCACGCCTGACATTACCACTTCTCCTGCGCGCACTGCGCCCGTCGGCAGTTCGCGCTCAGAGAAATTATCGGTCATGCGGAATCAAACGCTGGACCGCGACCTTGCGCATTCGACAGTTCAGAGGGGCACCGCAGGACCTGTACAGCCCGCAAGGTTTCTCACGAAGTCACTCAGCCTGCCGAGCGGCATTTGAATACGGGGCACTGCAGCTTTCTCTCCCTCCCGTTCTGCGGCAGATGCCTCCCCGTCGCTGGGACGGGAAACTGGCCGGTGCTGTCGCTTCGAGGGTTGTGTTACTCCGCTGACGCTTGACCACTGCCGGTTTGGCCGGGGATCAGCTTGTCAAGAATGCCGTTCACGAACGTGCCGGAGTTCTCGGTGCCAAAGAGCTTCGCGATCTCGATGGATTCATTGAGCACAACGGGCGCGGGCGTGTTGAGCTTCGTCATCTCGAACAGGCCCATGCGGATCACGTTGCGGTCGGTAGGCGTCATGCGCGACAGCCGCCAGTTGTGAGCGATCGCCTGAATCTGTGCATCGAGCTGATCGAGGTTCGTCACCGTGCCGTCGTAGAGGTCCCAGGCGAACTCGCGCAGTTCGGCGTCTTCAACCAGCTCAGCCAACATCTCGGTGACGGCTTGCGGAGCGACCTCGGGGTGCAGGTCTTTCTGGTAGAGCAGCTTCAGTGCGGCGATGCGGCCTTCTCGTCGTCGTGCCATGTCAGTTCGAAATCTCAAAAGTCGGGGATCAGGGGCGAGGTCTTCGTTAGTCTCGGGGGATTGACATCCCCCGCTCGCCTAAGAAATCTGTTTCAGCACGTCGATCATCTCGATCGCGGCGAGTGCCGCCTCATGCCCCTTGTTGCCCGCTTTGCCGCCGGCGCGGTCAATGGCTTGTTCCATCGACTGGCAGGTCAACACGCCGAACAACACCGGGATGCCGCTGCTTTGACTGGCGCGTGCTATACCGCCTGCAACCTGATTGTTGATGTATTGATCGTGCGTCGTCTGCCCCGCGATGACGGCTCCCAGACAGATGACCGCCGCGTACTTGCCCGAGTGCGCCAGCTTGTCAGCCGCCAGCGGAATCTCGAACGCGCCGGGGACATGCACGATGGTGAGCAGGTCCTCGTTGCCGCCGTGTCGACGAATGGTGTCGACCGCACCTTCCAGCAATCGCGACGTGATCATGTCGTTGAACCGCGACACAACAATCGCGATCGCTTCATCTTTCAGCAGCAGTCGGCCTTCAATGCGAGTGGGCATGGGTGATCAAATAAATTCGGGATCAGAAGAAACGGGACGACGTTCAGACGACGCTCGACTGTTGTGGCTTAGCCGAGGTTCATCGTCATGAGGAACTCTTCGTTGGTTTTGGTCTTGCGCAGCTTGCTGGTGAGCAGTTCCATCGCGTCGCCGGGGTTCATGTCGTTGAGGACTCGGCGCAGCAGCCAGACACGCTTCAGTTCGTCCGGGGTCATCAACAGTTCTTCGCGGCGGGTGCCCGAGCGGTTTACGTCGATGGCGGGCCAGATGCGCTTCTCAACGAGGCGGCGGTCCAGCACGAGTTCGGTGTTACCGGTGCCTTTGAATTCCTCGAAGATGACGTCGTCCATCTTGCTGCCGGTGTCGACCAGAGCGGTCGCCACGATGGTCAGGCTGCCGCCGTCCTCAACATTGCGAGCCGCACCGAAGAACCGCTTGGGATGCTGCAACGCATTGGCGTCCACACCACCTGTCAGCACTTTGCCGGAGTGAGGACATTCCGCGTTCCAGGCGCGGGCCAGACGCGTGATGGAATCGAGGAAGATCACGACGTCGTGACCATACTCAACCATGCGTTTAGCCTTTTCGATGACCATTTCCGAGACCTGAATGTGACGGCTCGGCGGTTCATCGAAGGTGCTGCTGACGACTTCGCAGTTCGTACCACGCACCTGACGTTCCATGTCCGTCACTTCTTCCGGACGTTCGTCGATCAACAGCACGATGACGTAGGCCTCGGGATGATTTTTCAGCACGGCCTTGGCCATCTTCTGCAGCAGAATCGTCTTACCGGCTTTCGGCGGCGACACGATCAGGCCGCGCTGCCCCATACCGATTGGCGACAGCAGATCGACGACGCGCGTATTGAATTCATCAGCGTCGGTTGAGAGCCGCAGCTTCTGTTCGGGATGCAGCGGTGTGAGATCGTCGAATGAAACCTTCTGAGTGACCAGATTCGGATCCTGGCCGTTGATGGCTTCAACGCGCAGCAGGGCGAAGTAGCGTTCGTTTTCTTTCGGCGGACGAATCTGACCAGCAACGGTGGCTCCGGTCTTCAAGCCGAAGCGACGAATCTGGCTTGGCGAGACATAGATGTCATCCGGGCAAGGCAGGTAGTGGTAGTCCGGGCTGCGCAGGAAGCCGAAGCCGTCCGGCAGAATCTCGAGCGTGCCTTCGCCGAACATCAGCCCGTTGAGCTTCGTGCGCTCCTTCAGGATCTTGAAGATCAGGTCCTGCTTCTTGAGGCCGGTGTATTCGACGATCTCCTCGCGACGCGCCAGCTCCATCAACTCCTTCATATTCATGCGCTGGAGTTGGGCGATATGCACTTCGCTGCCCTGCTTGATTTCCTCGTAGCGGGCATCGGCGGGGAACGAGACTTCGTCGTCGGGAATCTCTTCGTCCGGCGGCGGCAGTTCGTTCAATTGAGGTCGGGTATGACGATTACCGGGGTCCATCCGACTGGATGAACCGGACTGGTTCCAATCGTGCTGTGCCATGACTTGAAGTCCGAGGGAGTGCCGAATGGCGAAGGCGGGAAGAGAACAGGATGTGTGACGTGATTGCTCAGGGAGTGAATCTGCGGGACGAGAGTCTTTCGGAGCGGCCAACCCTGGCCCGGCGGACATCAGTTGTCCTTTGATTTCATTCGCATCCTGCTGATGAACTGCACCAGTTTGTGGACTCCATCCTCAAGCTGGCCTGAATTCTGAATCACCAGATCCGCCCGGCGACGTTTGTCTTCCAGACTGATCTGGCTGGCCTCGCGACGCCGGAGCTCATCTTCACTCCAGCCGCGCGAGTGAACTCGTGCGAGCCGCGTTTCGAAGGGTGTGTCCACGAAAACGATGGCGTCACAGAGATCATCCCAACCGGCTTCGAGCATCACGGCAGCGTCGAGGATGAGTACGTCTAACTCAGGATCGGCGTTGTCGATTTGCTGAACGAGTCGAGACCGAATGGCAGGATGAACGATGGCGTTCAGATCCCGTCGGGCTTGTTGTTGCCACGCTTCCGTCCCGAAAACCTTTGCCGCCAAGGCTCGTCGATCGACGGCACCGGACGCGGAAAAGACTTCGTCACCGAAGCGTTGTTTTATTCGCTCTTGAATTTCCGGCTGGGTGAGGACTTCGTGTCCAGCCTTGTCGGCGTCGAGAACGAGTGTTTGGAGGGTTGTGGAGAGACTCTGAGCAATCGCACTTTTCCCGGACCCGATACCACCGAGGACTCCAATCACAGGGGGTTGAGGTCGCGAGGACACGCTGGCAGGAGGGGTGAGGGAGAGGGGCGGATGCTGGAGACGATCCACACAAGATGGGTTACTAGAGGCACTACATCCTGCCCGAATCGAACCCCGATTTCAACTCATAACAACGGATGAAGCCTGCGAGTTCGCCCCTACAATACGACGGACCCGGTTTTCGAAGACTCCGGGAAAGTGCCTTGAAAGACATTATTGTCCGGTGATGGTGCCGCCAGAACGCCTGATAAGCCCGCTCGCCTTAGTCCTCGATTGTGTCGCTCATGAATCTGCCCGAAGAACTTTTCAATCGCCTGTTGGCGGCTGCTCAAGACGCAGCTCGGCAGGCGCATTGTCCGTACAGCAACTTTCGGGTGGGTGCGGCGGTGCTGAGTTCGGACGGTGAGATCTTCTCGGGCTGTAATGTCGAGAACGCCTCCAGTGGCCTGACGGTGTGCGCAGAGCGTGTCGCGATTTTTCGAGCCGTGCTGGCAGGGAAGCGTTCGTTTCAGGCCGTTATGATCTATACCCCGACCCTCACGGCGACCGCGCCCTGCGGTGCGTGTCGGCAAGTGCTCGCCGAGTTCGGTGACATTCCCGTCATTGTCAGTTGCTGCGACGGACCTCATCGTTTGCAGACTTCGCTTAGTGAGCTGTTCCCGTTTGCGTTTGGGCCGAGCAACCTTGGTCGATGAGAAGTCGCCGTTCGGCTTCCTGCATGTGCGACTTCCCGCGGTGATCTGCCGCGTCTGTTTTTCCTACGAAGATTCCATTCAAAATGCCTCCGCGTGATTCCGATCGTCCTCAACGCAAACAGTCGACTCGCAAGTCTGCGGCCAAACGTCCGCCGACGGATGACAAGCCGCGCCGCTTCCTGCACGACGGCATGACTGCGGAACTTCCGGACTTCAGCCAGCCGGCAACTCCGCAAACCGAGGATCAACCGCAACTCAAAGCGAAGTCAGGGGCCAATAAGTCGGAGCCGCAATCCAGTAGTCCGAAGGGCGGCGGTCCGAAACCAGGCGGCAAGACGGCTCGGCCTCCACGACCTGATCAATCGCGAGGCCCGCAACGATCTCCTGAATCGACCCCGCCTGCGCGGTCTCAAGCCCCGGTGGCTCCTCAACGAGTGGAACAACCGACGCTTGAAGTTGGTCAGATCCTGCGTCTGGGTTTGCAGTCGATCACGGCGGACGGTGAATGCATCGCGCGCATCGGTGAGTTCCTGATGTTTGTCAGCGGCGGCATCCCCGGTGAGTTCGTGGACGTCGAGATCACGTCGATGGGTCCGGACTTCGGTCGAGCGCGCGTCGTGCGAGTTTCGGCGAAGGACAACACACGCATCGCGCCGAAGTGCAAACACTTCGGCGTGTGTGGCGGTTGTCAGTGGCAGCACATGACCTACGAAGCTCAACTGCGCTGGAAGGAGAAGCTGCTGCTGGCGTCGCTCGAGTATTCGCTGCCGAAGATTCGCTTTCCGATCCTCGCAATGAAGCCTTGCGCCGAGCCGTGGGGCACGCGCAACAAGATCTATTATCAACCGCTGTGGCAGGTCCGCAGTGAATCACGACAACTGGTGCTCGGTCACAACCGGGCTCATTCGCCGACGCTGGAGCCGATTCAAGAGTGTCCGGTGCATCATCCTGTCGGAGACAAAGTCGCGCGGCTGGCGTTTCAGGTGATCCGTGAACGCGGCATCCTGATCGCGGATGCGATGTCCGTGAAGCCAGGCGTCAAAGGCATTCTCGTTCGTACGTCGAGTACGACCAACAAGTCGCACGTCGTCATCGTCGCTACCGGCGAGCACATGGCAAACGCGAGCGGTTTCGAGCAGCAGATCCTGAAGATCAACGGCGTTGAGGGCGTGCATCTTAACCTCCAGATGGACCCCGAGAGCACTTATCTGGGGCCGCGCACCTTGCATCTGGCCGGCGAGCCACGGCTGATGGAAGAAATCGGGGACGTGAAGTTCCAGATCTCGCCGGATTCATTCTTTCAAACCAACATCCGCGCGGCTCGCACGTTATACGATGTCGTGTACCGCATGGTTTCCGAACAGCGCTGTGATCCGATTCTGGATCTGTATTCGGGAGTCGGTCTGTTCTCGCTGCCGCTCGCGAAACGCGGACGCACGGTGCTGGCCGTCGAAGAGAACGGGCAAGCTGTTGAAGATGGCCGGGCAACCGCCGAGTTCAACGGGATTCAGAACTGCGAGTTCATCGCCGACCGCGTGGAGCACGTGCTGAAGAGCATGCCGCGCGAGCAGAAGTTTCACACGGTCATCCTCGACCCGCCGCGCGAAGGCTGCATGGAATGGGTCCTGCGTCTGCTGGGCCGCCGCTTCCGTCCGAAGCGGATTGTGTATGTTTCGTGCAACCCGACAGCTCTCGGCCGAGACCTCAACATGCTGCTGCAGAGCGGCTACCGCGTCGACGAGATTCAACCCGTCGACATGTTCCCACACACGTCGCACATTGAGTCCGTCACGCTGCTCAATCGTAAGTGAGTGGATTTTGTAGGGCTTTGCGAACGGCACATGGAATGTGCCTGCTACTTTGAATGCCAGTCCGTCATGTAGTTGGTTTTGCGTCCGTGTTACTCAACGCGGACGCGACGTGCGGAGTATCATGCGTGCGCCGAATCTGGTGACACATCAATGATCGGCCATGGGAGTTGAGGAACTCACCCGCCAGGAGGAACGGAATCATGGTGGTGCATTTTGGGCCGTGCCGGATTGAATTGATTCAGGGCGACATTACACAGCAGGAAGTCGACGTCATCGTGAATGCCGCCAATTCCAAGCTGGCAGGCGGCGGTGGTGTGGACGGAGCGATTCATCAGGCAGCGGGACCAACGCTGATGCAGGAAACCCGCATGCTCTACCCGGACGGCTGTCCGACTGGCAGCGCGGTTGCGACGACTGCGGGACGACTGAACGCAAAATACGTCTTTCATGCCGTCGGCCCGATCTGGGCCGGCGGTGAACGCAACGAAAAGAAACTGCTGGCCAGCGCGTATTCCACCTGCCTGGATCTGGCGCGCGAGCATCGCTGCGACAGCATCGCCTTTCCGGCCATCAGCACTGGAGTCTACGCCTACCCGATTGATCTGGCTGCCGAGGTCTCCCTGACGACTACCCGCGACCTGATCAACCAACACAAAACGCCGACGCTGGTGCGTTTCGTGCTGTTCGGACCGGGGCCCTACGGAGCCTTCGCCCGCGTGCTGGAAGTGCTGGCAGAGTAGTCGGACCTGGCCCGTAGCATGGACGCCCCGTCCGTGCTACTGAGTAATACGGGAATTCGAGCAGTCTGCGGGTTTGCCATGAACTGGACGAATACGTCTAAGTGTGATGCCTGTCGGACGTTGTTTTGTCACGACGGCAAGCCGAAGTCGGTGGCGTTCTGGACTACGGCGAAGGAAAAGTCATCGCCCTGCGTTTGCTGTTGAACGAAGCTTCGCAAAATGCCGGGAACTGAATCTGAACCAAGAGATCGAAAGCGGCGACGAGATCGCGCCGCTGTTCTGAAATTCGGAAGGTCTATCATGCGTCGGTTACTGACGGTGCTCACAGTCGCTCTGGCGATGATCGGAATGGTGGCCATGACCTTGATGTCGGTCGCGCAGGACAATCGGCCTCCCGCGCAGATCCGCGCGGAAGCCGCCAAGTTGCAGCAGCAAGGCAACTTCAAAGACGCCTACGAACTATTTCGCAAGCTTTGTCTGAACGACCGCACTGAGAAGGAGGCCGTTCCGGGCGACCTTGCGAACGGCGTTCAGTGCCTGCGTCAGTTGGGTCGAGAAGCCGACTTCGATGAGTTCGTGGAAAGCACCGTGAAGGTGCATGCCAAGAACTGGAAGCTCCTGCAGCAGGCCGCCGCGCAGTATCGATCGGGCAACCACTATGGCTTCATCATCAGCGGCAAGTTCGAACGCGGCTGGCGCCGGGAGAATACCGGTCGACAGGTCAACGCCGCTCAACGCGACCGGGCTCGCGGACTGCAACTGCTCGATGAAGCTCGACGTCTTTCAGCCAGTGACGACAATAAGTCGGCCGTCTCGCAGTTGCTGACCGAATACGCTCAGGTCCTGCGATTCGGCAACAACGGCTCTGAGGCTTGGCGTTTTCAGATTCTGTCGAACCTCGCCGAGCTGCCGGACTACGACGAAGGCCACTGGTGGGGCGGTCGTCAGGCTCAAGGCGCGCCGGTCGATGAGAACAACGTCCCGGTTTATCACCAGGTGCCTGCGAGTTGGGAAGACTCGAAGTCAGATGGCGAACGGTGGCGCTGGCTGCTGGGTGAAGCGGTGAAGTTTCAACCGAATCGCAAGCAGGAAGTGACGCTGCTGTTCGCTCAGTTCTGCTACGAGCAATTCGGTGAGCAGACTTTGGCGCAATTCGGCTGGTGGCGTCCGGGCGACTTTGAAGACGAAGCGAATGACCGCAAGAAAGGCACGTACGCGCTGCAATCGCTGGAAGAGGATGAAACGATCGCCAAGCTGGCCACCGGCGTGCGGCGTTTCAAGCTGCCGGACGAATACAACTTCTTGAAGCTGTTCCGCGACGTCGTGGCGATGGGGAAGTCGAACTACGGCGAGCAAGCCTGGTCGCAGATCGCTGGCGTCTTTCAGAATCGCCGTCAGTACGTGAATGCGGCTGAGACCTGGCGCAAGGCGATCGCCGAATATGGGCCGGGCCCAAACAATCATCGTCAGGCGAGCCTCGACCAGATCATCAACAACTGGGGTCGGTTTGAACCGACTCGCACGCTGGCGGCTGGAAAAGAAGCGGTTTTTGATTACCGCTTCCGTAACGGAAAGTCCGTCGCGTTTGAGGCTACGCGCATCAACGTGCCGCTGCTGTTGAAGGATGTGAAGGACTATCTCACGAAGGCCATGCCGGAACGCCTGGATTGGAACAAGATCCAGTTGGGGCAGATCGGCCATCGGCTCGTCGTTGAGAACGAATCGAAGTATCTGGAAGGTCAGGCCACGAAATGGCAACTGGATCTGAAGCCGCGCGCCGAGCACCTCGACGACCGCGCGCAGGTCACAACGCCGTTGCAGGACCCCGGTGCGTATCTGATCAAAGCGCAAATGCAGGACGGCAACGCGAATTACATCGTGCTGTGGATCGCTGACACCGTCATCGCCAAGAAGCCGCTGGATCAGCAGCAGTATGTCTTTATCGCCGATGCCGAAACTGGCCGACCGGTCGTGAAAGCCAATGTCGAGTTCTTCGGCTGGCGCAACGAGCAGATTCCGAACACGAACCGCTTCCGCACAGTGACATCGAACTTTGCCGAGTTCACCGATGCCGACGGTCAAATCCTGCTGGCTCAGAATCGACTTGATCAGAACATGCAGTGGCTGATCACGTCACGCGGCGAGAACGGCAAAGTCGAGGAGAAGAAGCGACTCGCTTTCCTGGGCTTCACGCACATCTGGTTCGGCCAGCGTCACGATGCGGAGTATTCAGGCCACAAGGTCTTCACGATCACGGACCGGCCGGTTTATCGACCCGAGCAGACCGTGCAGTTCAAGCTGTGGCTGCGCGAGCACAAGTACGATCAGCCGGACAAGTCTCAGTACGCCAATCAGAATGTGAATGTCTTTATTCAAGATCCGCAGGGCAAACGCGTCTTTGAAAAGACTATCAAGACGGATGAATTTGGCGGCGTCGCTGACGAATTCAAGTTGCCGAAGACGACCGGCCTCGGTGTCTATCAACTGGTGATGGAGAACTACGGCGGCAGTTCGTTCCGCGTTGAGGAATACAAGAAGCCGGAATTCGAAGTCATCGTTGAGGCACCGACGGAACCCGTACAACTCGGTGAGAAGATCACGGCGACCATCAAGGCGAAGTATTACTTCGGCGCCCCGGTCACGAAGGGCAAAGTCAAGTACACCGTGCGTCGCAGCAACCATGACGCTCGCTGGTTCCCGCGCGGTGACTGGGACTGGTTCTATGGCTCCGGTTATTGGTGGTTCGCAGCCGACTATACTTGGTATCCCGGCTGGGGCCGCTGGGGCTGTCTGCGTCCCATCGGCTGGTGGTGGCCGGCGCAGCAACTGCCGCCCGAAGTCGTCATTGAACGCGAAACCGAAATTGGCGATGACGGCATTATCAAGGTGGAGATTGATACTCTGCTGGCCAAAGAGGTGCATGGGAATCAGGACCACAATTATTCGATTACAGCCGAGGTCGTCGATGAATCACGCCGTACGATCGTCGGATCGGGCAGCGTGCTGGTGGCTCGCAAACCATTCAAAGTCTTTGCGTGGGTGAATCGCGGCTACTTCCGCACGGGCGACGCCATCGAAGCGTCGTTCCAGGCTCATACGCTCGATCAAAAGCCAGTCGCCGGAGAAGGCGAACTCAAGCTGCTGCGTGTCACCTACAATGATGGTGAGCCTGTTGAGAACATCGTCGGCGAGTGGAAGGTGGCTACGAACGAAGAAGGCCGTGCCCGCCAGCAGATGAAGGCGGGAGATCCGGGCCAGTATCGTCTCTCTTACAAGGTCACCGACGCCAAGGGACACACGGAAGAAGGCGGTTATATCTTCACCATTGTGGGAGCCAACTTCACGGGCCGCGAATTCAAATTCAATGACCTGGAACTCATCACCGACAAGCGTGAATACGCTCCGGGCGAATCCGTCAAGCTGCAGATCAACACCGATCGGCAGGATGGCACCGTAGCGCTATTCCTGCGTCCGGCGAATGGTATTTATCTCAAGCCGAAAATCATTCGCCTGCAGGGTAAGAGCACCGTGGAAGACATCGGCGTTGTACAACGTGATATGCCGAACTTCTTTATTGAAGCTCTGAGCGTTTCGAACGCTCAGGTGCACTCCGAAACGCGCGAGATCGTGGTGCCGCCCGAGAAGCGGGTGTTGAATGTGGAAATCACTCCGTCGACCGAACGCTATAAGCCCGGTGAGGACGCAACCGTCGATGTACGTGTCACTGATCAGGACGACAAACCGTTCGCGGGGGTCGTCGCCTTGAGTGTTTATGACAAGAGCGTTGAGTACATCAGCGGCGGCTCGAATGTTCCCGAGATCAAAGAATTCTTCTGGAAGTGGCGTCGTCACCATCATCCGCAGACGGAGTCGAGTCTGATTCCGTACTCGCATGGCATCGGTCGTCCGAATGTGCCGCAGATGGGTGATATCGGTCTGTTCGGTGGAATCGTCGATGACCTGCGGGACGGAGTAAAGACGCGGCTGGGCGCGGCCGTTCCAGGGCGTGGAAGATCCATGATGAAGAGCGCCATGGCAGGCGACGCCATGGAGGGAGCAAGGCCAATGGCTGCCACTGCTGCAGCACCGGGTGGGCCACCGATGGATCGACTGTCGTCTCTCGCAGAGGCTGAGGTCGCGAAGGATGCGGGACCCGCTGGTGGTGCTCCCACCGTAGAACCAGCGGTGCGTTCGAACTTCGCCGACACCGCGTTCTGGGCGGCCTCGCTGACGACAGGTAAAGACGGTCGCGCAACGGCGAAGTTCAAGATGCCGGACAGTCTGACCAGTTGGAAGATGCGAGCCTGGGGCATGGGGCACGGCACGAAAGTCGGTCAAGGTGACGTGACCGTCGTGACTGCGAAGAACCTGCTGGTGCGTTTGCAGGCGCCGCGTTTCTTCGTCGAGAAGGACGAAGTCGTGCTGTCCGCCAACGTGCACAACTACCTCGACAAAGACAAGGACGTGAAGGTTGCTCTGGAGTTGGATAACACCACGCTGAAAGGCATGGTGTCTGAATCCGGCAAGAACGATCTCACTCGCACCGTGAAGATCAAAGCGGGCGGCGAGGAACGCATCGATTGGCGCGTGAAGGTCGCAGCCGAAGGGCAGGCTGTCGTCCGCATGAAGGCGCTGACCGATACCGAATCCGATGCTGTCGAACAAAAATTCCCGTGCTTCGTGCATGGCATGCTGAAGACCGAATCGTTCTCGGGAGTCGTGCGACCGGATGAGAAGTCGGGCTCGCTGAAGCTCAATGTTCCTGCTGAGAGACGGCCGGAACAAACACGGCTTGAACTGCGGTACTCACCGACATTGGCGGGCGCGATGGTGGATGCTCTGCCGTATCTCGTCGACTACCCCTACGGCTGTACCGAGCAGACATTGAACCGCTTCGTGCCGACGGTCATCACGCAGCGCATTTTGCAGAAGATGAATCTGGATCTCGATGCGATTCGCGAGAAACGCACGAACCTGAATGCTCAGGAAATCGGCGACGACAAGGAACGCGCCGGCCGCTGGAAGAAGTACGACCGCAATCCGGTCTTCGATGCTGAAGAAGTCACGGCGATGGTCAAGGATGGCGTGCAGAAGCTGACGTCGATGCAGCTCAGCGACGGCGGCTGGGGCTGGTTCAGCGGTTTCGGAGAACACTCTTGGCCGCACACCACGGTTGTCGTCGTGCATGGGTTGCAGGTAGCGACTCAGAACGATGTCGCTCTAGTGCCTGGCGTCCTGGAACGCGGTGTTGAATGGCTCAAACGCTACGAAGACGAGCAAGTCCAGAAGTTGAAGAATGCGCCGACGAGGACAAGTCCATGGAAGGAGAAGGCTGATGATCTGGACGCGATGATCTTCCTGACGCTGAATGACGCCAAGTCAGTTAATACCGAGATGCGTGCGTTCCTGTACCGCGATCGCGTCGATCTGTCGGTGTATGCGAAGGCTGTGCTGGGACTGGCTCTGCACAAGCAGGAACGCATCGAAGAACGCGACATGCTGCTGAAGAACATCGAGCAGTTTGTCGTGGAGGACGACGAGAACCAGACGGCCTACCTGAAGCTGCCAGCCAATACCTGGTGGTGGATGTGGTACGGCAACGACATCGAAGCCAACGCGTGGTACTTGAAGCTGCTGAGCGCGACCGACCCGCAAGGCCGCCGCGCGTCGCGGCTGGTGAAGTATATACTCAATAACCGACACAATGGCACCTACTGGCGCAGCACGCGTGATACTGCGTACTGCATCGAAGCGTTGGCCGACTATCTGAAGGCCAGCGGCGAAGCGAAGCCTGACATGACCGTCGAAGTCGTAGTCGATGGCGCCGTGAAGAAGACGGTGAAGATCGATCACACCAACCTGTTCCACTTCGACAACAAGCTGGTGCTGGAGGGTGACGCTCTAGCGAATGGTGAGCACACCGTTGAGATCCGACGCACTGGTACCGGACCGGTCTACTTCAACGCCTACCTCACGAACTTCACTCTGGAAGACTTCATCACGAAGGCCGGCCTCGAGGTGAAGGTTCAGCGCAAGTTCTTCAACCTGACGCGCGATGATAAACAGACGAAGGTCGCTGGTGCTCGCGGCCAGGTCGTCAACCAAAGAACCGAAAAGTTCATCCGCACGGAGCTGCCGGATCTGTCCAAGGTGAAGAGTGGCGACCTGATCGAAGTGGAGCTCGATATCGATTCCAAGAACGACTACGAGTACATCCTCTTTGAAGACATGAAGGCCGCCGGGACTGAGCCGGTCGAAGTGCGGTCGGGCTACAACGGCAACGAGATGCACGCTTATGTCGAGTACCGCGACGAACGGGTGTGCCTCTTCGTGCGAGCCCTCAACCGCGGTCATCACTCGGTGAGCTACCGCATCCGAGCTGAAATTCCCGGCAAATTCAGCGCGCTGCCGACGAAGGCCTCCGCGATGTACTCGCCGGAACTGAAGGCGAACTCGGACGAAATGCGACTGTTGATCGAGGATTGATCGGGTCGAGGCAGTCCAACAAATGGCGCGAAGTCACCGTTCAATGGTGGTGACTTCACTGCGCACGTAGAACTCCACTGCGCCGCATTCGCCGCGCTTCGACAGTCGTCGGGCGCGACAGGCAGTACGTGAGTGGAGACGAGAGAATGCAGAGACTGGTCGAACCCGCCGAGATTCAGAATCGAGTTCGTACGCTCGGTCAGCAACTCTCGCAGACCTATCACGACCAGCCGTTGACCGTGCTGGGCGTTTTGACCGGCAGCATGTTGTTCATGGCGGATCTGGTCCGTGAGATCACTGTGCCGCATCGCATGGGCGTCGTGCATGCTTCGAGCTACCGTGGCAAATCGACCGTTGGCGGCGAACTGAGAGTGGGCATGGACTTGCTGCCCGACATCCGCGGCCGCGATGTGCTGGTCATCGATGACATTTTTGATACCGGCCGCACGCTGGAGCGACTTGTTCAAGCCCTCGACGCATATCACCCGCGCAGCATCAAGACCGCCGTGCTGCTGCTGAAGGAAGGTCGCAGCATGGTCAGCTTTAATCCTGACTATTTCTGCTTCCGCATTCCGGACGTCTTCGTCATCGGTTATGGGCTCGACTACAACGACGACTACCGCCACTTGCCATTTATTGGCTCGCTGGAGCCGCACGAGATCTAGGCGATCAAGGCTGTAAAAACAAAAAAAGCCAGGAACCGCGGTAAGAGCAAGCTCTCATCACGGTTCCTGGGCTTTCGTCCAAGGCGGGGAGACAACCACCTTGCGGGCTGGAGCGAGAGTACGGTAGCCCTCCTGGCGCGGACTCTCTTCCCGATGAAGAAAAGACGCAGTATTTCCGGAATCAGCAACTGCGACGCAGACTCTCAAAACAAATGTCTGATCGAGTTGCTGATGTGTTTATTGACGGATGTCGAAGATCAGCTTGCGCCCGGAACCTGAGGCGCCACTGGCGTTGGCGCTGTGTAAACCGGAGCGGGGCCTTGAGGAACTCGAACCTGAGGCGCCGGTTGAGCAGGCGTGGGATATGTTTGTGGCGCGTACCCCGGTTGCACCGGCACCTGATACTGTGGTTGATAATGCGGCTGAGGTACCGAGTACGTTTGTGGATATGTCGGTTGATAGACTGGTTGATACTGCGGCACGTAGCTGTATTGCTGCACCGGATAGTACTGTGGTGCGTAGCTGTATTGTGGCGCCATCATCGTCTGATTCTGCTGGCAGTTGCACGGCGGCTGAACTGACGGCATGGACTGATACGCAACTGGCATCTGCGGTGCGTAGCTGAATTGATCGTAGGGCGTCGGAGTCCACGCCGTGCCGGGGTAACCCATATCGCCGACGACATATCCATCAGCGATGATTCCGCCGCCCCCGGAGTAGCAGCTATTGCAGGAGTTCTGGCAGGGCGAGCAAGTTTTGCAGCCGGACTTCTTGGAGAACAGATTGAAGCTGGACATCATGCTGCTCATCTTGCAGCGATCTTTTTCCATCTTCATCCGACAGCGATCAGCGAAGCTGGGCTTGCAGGTATCACACGCCGACGGGCAGGTCGGGCAACTGTTGCTCTTGCTGAAGAATCCGGTGCGCTGAATCGGCGTCAGACCGGCGGTTGGCACGGGAGACTCGGACTCATCCTCGGGTGGTGGTACCTGGCTGGGCGGAGTCAGCACAGGCAAGTGAGGGTTGCCGAGCGGCAGTTGCTCTCGATGGAGCGGAGCGGGCTCATTGGGAACAGTGTAGTTACCGCGAACTCGCTCGGGTTTGTGATGGGAGCGATGCAGTTGGCAACCGATCAGACCGGTGGCAAGCGTGATGCTTGCCGCTGCCAACAGGCGAGTGCGAAATGAAAGCTTCATAATGGCGGTTGCTTCGCGGAAACGAAGTGAGAACGTCAGAGGAGCATTCCGCTTGAGGGCGGAAGAATGATCGCGAGATGCAAGCCACGTCCGTGCGTCTGTCAGGCGTTTAATTTGGTGTCGTTCAGCTTGTCACAAATGAGATCGACCAGACTCGCGACGGCAAACGCGTGGAAAGTGATTGCTGTTCTCATTCGGCCCGGCCTGAGCCCGGTTGGCGCAGACTTCCGGCGCGTGCCCAATGTCTCCTCTAAGACTGATCTCCGTCCTGTGTCGATCGTGTCGTCCAGAGCAGGTGGCGACTCAACGGATGCTCGGGCCGTACCCGATACGTGCGGCGGACGACCCGTAGCGATCGCGCCAAAAAGAACACTTTCGCCGAACCCAACTGGTCTCGACGGGGTCCGTTTTCTCAACTTTGGCGAGGCGGCGATCGCGTCAAAAGCTCTTGAAACGCAGTGATTTACGACATTTTCATGATTGCATCGGACGAGCAGGCTTTCAGGCGAATCGACGTCTTGACCCCTTTGGGGGACCTGACTAGCATCCGCCCCGCTTTGCCCGACCGGCAAAGTCGGCGGCTCCGTAGCCAAGCGGCTAAGGCAGTGGATTGCAAATCCACCATCCCCGGTTCGAATCCGGGCGGAGCCTCTTTGAATCGCGGTCTGATTTGGTCATCAGACAATACACAGCGACGCAATTATCATTCGCCCAGGCCCGACTGTTCGGTAGCCTGGGCGATTGCGTTTGAAGACATGTCTGCGGAGAGATTCCCGTGAACGGCCCGAACTTTGAAAAGTCAGATTTGATCCCGGTCATCGCTCAAGATGACGCCACTGGCGACGTCCTGATGCTGGCCTACATGAACGCCGAAGCCTACGCCGAGACCCTGAAGACCGGCCGCGTGTGCTACTACAGCCGCAGCCGCCAGAAGCTGTGGCGCAAAGGCGAAGAGAGCGGCAACGTGCAGGAACTGCGGAGTCTCTATTACGACTGCGACGCGGACACGCTGCTGGTGAAGGTCAACCAGATCGGCGGTGCCGCTTGCCATGAGGGCTTCAAAAGCTGCTTCTTCCGTCAGATCAACCCGCAGACCGGCGAAGTCACCGTTATCGGCGAGCGCGTCTTCGATCCGAAGCAGGTCTACAAGAAGTAGTTGTCCGCTCCTGAGCTCAATTCGCACCGCCGACGGCGTACAGCTTTTCGTAGGCTCGCAAATAGAGTTTGCCATCGCTGAGGGCGGGGGTCGCGTAGAACGTTCCCGTCAGGTTATTGACGGCAACCACTTCTCCGCTCTTGTCGGCCTTTACAACGGTGCAGCGGCCATCGGTTCCAAGGAAATAGACGTGTCCGCCGCCCGCGACGAGGGACGCCTGGTAGGGACCACCTTCTAACCGCTTCTGCCACAGCTTGTTGCCGGTCTTCAGCTCGACGCACATCGCGATGCCGCTGTCGGTGACCATAAAGACGAGACCATTCAAGGCGACGGGCGTTGAGGAGTCGGGCGTCGTCTTCGGAATGGTCCAAGGATGCTGGTTGCTGACATTGCCGCTGCGTCGAGTATCAATCGCAACGACTTTGCCGAGTCCACCGCCGCCGGGGTTGGCCGAAGTTGCCACGACGATGCCTTCAGGAGTCGGTACTGGCGACGCGATGATTCGACCGTAGGGGCTGTCGATGTCCAGTCCGCTGCTGCTCCAGTCGAGTTGTCCGGTGCCGAGGTCATAGCCGGTGACATGATCACTACCCGAGACCAGCAGCAGATCGCGTTTGAAGCTCAGATCGACGATGGGACTCGAATATGCGTCTGGTCCATCGTCTTTCGCGGGCAATTGCCGCAGCACTCGCCAAACCTCGTCTCCCGTGTCCTTGTTCAGAGCGACCACGTAAGACGTACTTTTTGTCATGCAGGCGATATAGAGTTTGTCCTTCCAGAGACGAGGCGACGACCCCATACCAAACGTAATGTCGTATTCGCCGTAGTCCTTAACGAGGTCTTTTTGCCAGACGATCTTGCCCGTATCGGCCTGGACGCAGACCAGTAGTCCGGTACCGAAGTACGCCCACACGAAGTTCTCATCAGCAATGGGCGACGGCGTCGCGGGGTTATGCCGGTGGGAGTAGAGATTGGCCGGACCTTTCGCGGCCAGCTTTCCCGATCCGACTTTGGTGCGTCGCAACTGCTTGCCAGTCGCTCGATCGAACGACAGGACCCACAACGCGTCGTCGTCTGTCTGTGTGGTGAGATCGATGCGTTGCGACGTCACGGCCGGAGAAGAATTGGCTTTGCCCGGCAGATCGACTTGCCATTGCACGCCTTTGGATTCCGACCATTGAGTCGGTAAGCGGGCTTCCGTCGAGATGCCGTTGCCGGTCGCCCCACGAAATTGCGGCCACGTCTCGGCACGCGCGAGCGCAGACATCCCCAACACAACGCACACTGAAGCAACGACGGATCGCAGCATGGTTCACTCCGTTGAGCCTGCACTAGTCGGAAGGCAAGTTTGCGAGCGACTCGGCCGACGGCGGTAGTCTGACTGTAATTTTCGAGGCTGCAAGATCGCTTCGCACGCTCCGTCTGTGCTGGGCAACAAATGCTCTGCAACGGAGGCCAGCTCAGAAACTCACCAGCGGCGGCGGAAATCGTCGAGGAAGGCTCGGCAACTGGTGCTCCATTCCTTCGACTTCTCTTGCGAGGAAAAGTTGCCGTCTACAATCGCCAGCAGGGTGCGGTACACCTGTGAGAACTCATCGCCTACCTGGCGATAGGCCAGATGACGCAGTTCTTCTGAATTGTTCTTCGCACCGAACAATCTGGTCAGCACGCTGGGTCGAATCAGCTCTTGAACGTCGCCCACCATATCCCGCAGTTCGCAGACTCGCGGCAATTCGGCGGCGACTGAGGCGGAACCGAAGTGGCTCGCCATGAAGTCAAAGATCTCGACCAGCATCTCTTTGCCGGATTCGAGCGAATCGTAGCGCTGCTTGCCCGAGACCGACGTGCCCATCTCTTCCAGCAGACCCTCGATGCGACTGAGCAGCCGAATGCACTCATCGTGCAGTCGTTCGTCCTGAGACTCGACGCCGTGGCTGCGATAGCCGGCCAGATGTTTGCTGAATTCGTCGAGGTTCATGGCGGACGCGGAGCACGGCGATTGTGAGTTCGAGGCTGAGGCACAAGATTCAAGCGAGGTGTAATAGCCCCTCACCCCGACCCCTCTTCCCGTTACCGGGGGCGAGAGGTGATTTCGGATTGTCAATTACCTTTATGTAATTGAATTATACTTCCGTGGCGGCTGTCAGATGATGCTCGACAACCTCAACCAGTTCTTCGGGCACAAATGGCTTCGTGATGTATCCCGAGCAGCCCACCAGACGGCCACGCAGGCGGTCGAACATACCGTCCTTGCCGGAGAGCATCAGCACTGGAATATGACGAGTGCTCTCGTGCTTCTTCACCAGCTTGCAGAGTTGATACCCGTCCAGTCGCGGCATGTTGACATCCATCAGAATCAACGTCGGGCTGTGAGTCGCAATTTCCTTGATCGCCGCCACGCCATCGAAAGCACTGACGACTTTATACCCGCGTTTCTCCAGGGTCATGGCCACCAGCTTGCGGACGGTCGGGCTGTCATCCACAACCAGGATCGTCTGACCCGAACTGGCGGAAGCACGCTCCACTTCCTGCGGATGATCATTGATTGCTGCCGGAGTAACGCTGACCGGCGCCACGTGAGGTTCGGTCGGTATTGGTGGCGCGACGACAGTTGCGGGTGCCACCTGAGCAACCGGTTCCTCGGAAGGAGCGGACTCGGTCAGCGGTGTGCGCCACAGGTCGTCCAGGCGTTGAACCGGCTGCGACGGGAAGAGTGGTTGAGCAACCGGCAGAGCTGGAACAACAGCCGCAGGAATCAGCGGCTCAATGGTTTCTGCTGCGGTTTCGATCGCGCTGACAGAGTTGAGTTCAGCGCGTGGCTCTTGTTGGAACCATTCCGACTTCGCAGCTCGCCAGACAGGTTGAGCTTCTTCGGTTGGCACTTCTGCAGTGACCGGTTCGAGGGAGTGGTCAACTTGATCGAGAGACTCGATCACCGACTCCGCTTGCTCGACTACGTCGGTGGCTTCGACCTCGTTGACCGGCGCCACGACATCTTCCGTTGGGGTCTCTTCGATAACAGCGTCAGCCTGCAACGCTTTGAATTCCGAGATCAGTTCCGCCTGCAGGAACGGCATTGGTGCGCGCACAGGTTGTGGTGCTGTCCAGTTCGCTGCCGGCGGGACGTACGCTTCCGGCTGGACGGCTTGGGCGAGAGCGCTGTCCACGTCTTCTGTTTCGATGACTGGCATCGAACGCCAGGTTCCGAACCAACTGGTATTCGCATCGCTGGTATCGCTTGGCGCGGGAACTTCCGGCTCGACCGGCAGCGGTGGCGGAACAACAGCCTCAGCGACTGGAGTGCCAGCGTCCCAATCAGCGGTATTCGCGACCGGGAACTCTTCCGTCGGCCACTCTGGCGGCGTTTCGGTGCGTGCTGAAGTTGACCAGGCGTCGTTGGCGACTTCTTCCCAGTAGGCTTCGCTGATTGTGTCGGTTTCGTCTTCAACGTCGGCGAGCGGAGCATCCACTTCCAAAGTGGGTTCCGCTGATACGGTCGTCGCGACGTCCTGAGCAACCTCAGCGACGTGCGAAGCAATGGTTTCCTCAATGACCGGTTCGGCCTCGACCACCATTTCAATCGGCAGGTCGGCTACTGGCTCGACGGGAGCGGGCGCTTGCTGCGCGGCGATTCCGATCGTCTTGAAGTTCGCCAGCGCTTTGCACCATGTCAGGCCGGCTTCAGCAACGGCTCGATAGCGTTCATCCTCTCGGGCCATTTCAAGGCAGTGAATGGCACTCAAGGGAGAGTCGGCGAACCACGCCATCCACATCCATACCGCCGCGTCTTCCGGAGCCGCTTCGGCAGCTCGTTGCAGATGCAGTTTCGCCAGCTTCGTGTTGCCAGCATTGGCGGCCGAGACGATGTGGCGCACAACCTGAGTCTGTGACATGATCTTCCTCACCGGGTCCAACTGACTGAGCGGCCTCTCGCGCGCTGCGGAGACACGACAGTCCAGTCTGGTCCGTCCGTGAAGAAGTTAGGTCATGCCATTGGATAAGCAGTCGCTTTTGCCGGGAGGCATTTCGCAACAGAGCCCGATCCTGAAAGCCTTTGCCGGTCGCGCGGCTTATGCCGATGCCAACATCTGCGCCGGTCGAGCCACCTATAATGTCCGCGCGGCGTCTTTCAGTTTGCCGACGATGAACGCCTTGTGGTTCGCCACATCCTGCTCGCTGATGTTGAGTTGCTCCGCCACCGTCTTATTGGGACGGCCCAGCACAAACAGCAGTTCAGCGCACTTCAGCCGTTCAAAGTCGCCGGTGACCAGCCATTGCGAGATCAGCTCGGCGAGCTTGCGTTTCAGAATCTCGCGCTCTGCGATGCGGGAATCCTGACTGCGATACAGGCTCGAAGCCCGCCGCGCCGGCCCGGCTGGCTCAGACTCGTTACCGGCTTTGTCAGTAATCAGGATCGGCAACGTCTGCCGACGCCCCGCACGGCGTAAAGCATCGGTCAGCTTGTGAGCGGCAATTGAAAACAGAAACGCTTCCAGCGGAGTGGAAGGATCGTAGTTCGGCAGACTCGTCAGGAAGCCGACGAAGGTCTCCTGCACGACGTCCTCGCTGCGTCCTGAATCGTGCAGTCGCACCTGGACGAACGCCAGCAACCGCCCTTCGTACCGCGCAATGAACTGCTCCCAGGCGTCGGAATGTCCGGCCCGAATGCGTTCCAGCAGCAGTTGATCTGGATTCAGCGGCATGCAGCACGATCTGGATGAGAAAATCAAGACAGGATGTCCGCACCATGTTACTAAGGATCGCGAAATAAACCTCGCGCCACCCACTTCATCGCTCCCCTCGCCCTGGTATGTCCGGGGAGAGGGGCCGAGGGAGAGGGGCCACGACCATCGTCTGTAACCAACTCCCGCCTGATTTACGCCGCGAACAGCACATCTGTTGTTTTCGCCGCCCGAAATGCGTGACGAACCAGCAGCGGTCGGGTACGACGTAGGTTCCACGCTGCCATGACATCAGGTTCGCCGGGCCTGTGGCTTGACTGTCACCGCACATAAACATCGGGCATCGATCATGCAAAAGACGTGTCTTGCGTTCGCCGTCGTCGCGTTGCTGCAACCAGCATTAAATCTCTGGGCCAGTGATGCCTCGCTGGCCGTCTTTGAGAAACGCATTCTGCCGATCCTGCAGGCGTCCAAGCCGTCGAGTTGCACCGAGTGCCATCTCTCGGGCGTGGAACTGAAGGACTACATCTTCCCCGAGCAGGACAAGACGTTCGCCGCCTTGGTCAAGGCGGACATGATCGACCTCAAGCAGCCTGAGCAATCAAAGCTGCTCAAGTTCATCGAACGTCGTCCCGAGAAGCCGAGCCTCATCACTGACAAGGTCCGAGTCGAAGAAGCGGCAGCGTTTCGCGAATGGATTGTCGCGGCCGTGAAAGATCCGCAGTTGTTGAAAGCGAAGTCCACGGCGTCGGTGGGACCTCAGGTGTCGGACGAACTCATTCGTCACGCGCGGAAAGATCGAGTGCTGAACTCGTTCGCCGAGAACGTCTGGAGCGAAGTCGGTCGCTGCGCGGCTTGCCATTCGCCAGACAAGAATCAGGCCCAAGTCAAGAAGTTTGGTAACCGCGTTTCGTGGATCAAGCCGCGCGACATGCAAGGCACGATGCAGAACCTGCTGGACTCGGGCATTATTGATGTCGACGCGCCCGAAAAGAGCCTGCTGCTGGCCAAACCGCTGATGCAGGTCGAACACGGTGGCGGCCAAAAGATGCTGCTGGGCGATCGCACCTACAAGCAGTTCCGAGCCTTCATCGACGACTATGTCGCGGTCGTAAAGGGCACCTACAAGGACGCGAAGGCGTTGCCAAAACTCAGTCAGGAAGTCTCACAGGTCAGCGAGATCTGGCTGAAGATCGAAGGCATTCCGAAGTCACTCGATAAACAATTCCTGCGAGCCGATGTCTACGCGAAGACGGCTGACGGCTGGTCCAAAGAACGAGTCGCCACCGGCGACCGCGCCATCTTCGGCGGAGGCGGCCTGTGGCAACAGCACCTGACCCTCACCGCCCCACGCGATTCAGCGCGAGCGAAAGAATTGTTGTCTGCCCAAAAGCTCGCTGGTGGCGAATACCTCGTCCGCATCTCCATCGACCGCAACAACCGCCTCGCCCAAGACCCCAATTCCGACTTCACAAAGGAAGACGTCATCGGCGAGGTCCCCGTCCGCACCAACTGGCCCAGCGGTTATGGAGCGATGACTGTGGTGAAGCTTCCGGCTCAAACACGATAGCATTGGTCGCGACAACCCTTGAATCGTTGCAAGATCATCTGAATAAATGAAGACGTTCCCGCGATCGCAGAGCAGCCATCGACCTTTTACTCACATCGGAACGGGAGCGGGTGCGCCGAATGCCATTGTACGGAGCACGGCAGCCATCACGCTCTGCCTGACGCGGGTGGTACCGATCCAAGGCGTTACTACTTGTTCAATTCAACCCACCGTATGGAACGACTATTCGATAACTCGCAAATGTACTTCGCAACGGGTAGATAATCGGAAATCTCTGTTTGAAGCCATCTGCTGTCTCCGCTTCCAAGTCGGCTACATACCGCAGTAATAACATGGCACGCAAAGATGCCAAATGGCTTCGAGAGATCGGCACACACGTAGAGGATTTTCTTGTTGTCAGAACGCTCCGTGTATGACATTCGAAAAAATCCGTCGTTCTTCACGGCGACAATCTTTCCCGCAACGATCATGCGAGGAAGATAGACCTCTTTTAGAGCGCAGCTGGCAGCCTTTTCATCAATCCATTCCTGTATTGATTCTGCCAGCGTGGCCGGATTCGACGGACCGCGAAATGAAAATATATACGTAGCTGGAAGAGGCCTATTAAGCTGCTCAATCAAAGCGTCTTCCGGTGATATTCCTTCTGCAACGCGACGAGCGCGGAGAGACTCCGAGCGTTCGGTAAGTGCCCCTTCAGTTTTCAACGTATGAATGGACCAACAATTCTCAAGTGCACTGGCTAAACTCGCCTTGTCCAACGAGCTTTTCACTTCAACTGCCGCGACGACACCTTCAATTGGATACAATGAAGCTATGTTCGATGCTGAGAATCGAGGAAACAAGGAGTCGGATGCAACAATGTCTACTTGCCGAGACATGGTGCCGTGCCGGTCAATCAGCCGCCCAGTTCCAATGTGGACTGCTGGAGGTAAGAATGACGCGAGGACTTGGTGAACCAGAAACTCTCGGACGTTTCCAGTGATCGTTCCGTGATCAAATAGCCCCGCCTGTTCGGCTTGCCGCTGGAGCACATCGTCTAGGTTGTCGAACCAATTCGCGAGATCAGTTGTCATCGGATTATTTGCCTTAGTGAATGATACCAGTTGGTTAGCCTTCAATTACTTATATTGTAAGATGTTTCGGACGCCCTCAAACAAGCTGTCCGAGGTGACACAGCCATAGGAAGCTTAGTCACAGTCGATTGAACGGGTAGTCTGACCGGTGTGGCCACGAGCATCATTCGAGTGATGTTCATGGGATGCGGAGCGGGGAAACTTGGAAGTTGTAGGACGGACAATCCTGTCCGTCATTCGTCTTGAGTGTTGCTTCGTTGTTTCAACTCGTGTTATTGAGGAGATAACGGACTCGGGGAATGTGTCAATGAAAAAGAGACGGACAGGATTGTTCGTCCTACATTGCGGAGATGTCTTCATGCTCAACTTGCCACCACCGCCGGGGTTTAGTGGGTTGGATCCAGACAAGCCAATTCGCACTTATCAGCGCCATCTCCCTCACTGGCGGCAAGACGGAGCCACCTATTTCGTCACGTTTCGGCAGCAGGATGCGTTGCCTCAAGAGCACCTGGATTTCCTCAAACGACTGCGCGACGAATGGGAACGCACTCATCCGCCACCGCGCAGCGAGCAACATTGGGAAGAGCACACTCGGGAGATCGTTCGTCGTACTGAGGCATGGCTCGACGAAGGCTACGGATCGTGTTGCTTTCGAGAATCTCGTCATGTGGAGCAGCTTGCTAAGGCGCTGCTGCATTTTCAAAACGAGCGATACTTCGTCTCGTGCTACGTCGTCATGCCCAACCATTGCCACGCAATAATGCGGCCCCTCGCGGGGTGGGAATTGGAAGACATCCTACAGGGCATGAAAGGCGTGGCAGCTCAGCGAGTGAATTCGGCTACCGGCGGCAGCGGCTCGATCTGGCAGGAAGAGAGCCACGATCGCATCATCCGCGATGGCGAGCATCTGTGGCACTGCATTCAATACATCGGCCGCAATCCTCGATTGGCCGGTTTGGCGCCGAATGCATGGCATCGCTGGACTCATCCCGATTGGGAGCAGCTTGGTTGGCGATTCATGGATGAGCCGGGGTGAAGTAGTTGTAGGACGGACAATCTTGTCCGTCGCTTCGACGCGCAAAGAGCAGAGACGGACAGGATTGTCCGTCCTACGGCGAGATACAGCCGTCACACTCGAAAACTTCCGAAGTCGTAAGGACTTCGGAAGTTTCTTTAAGCGAGTCTCTACTTCTTCTGGATCAGCAAGTTGACGCCCTTTTTGTTGGAGAGGGCGATGTCGAGTTTGCCGTCGTTGTTGAAGTCGATCGTCATGAACTGGGTGCCGATGCCGGTGTCTCGGCCGGCGAGGATTTCGTGGCGGGTGAACTCGGGCTCTTTACCCTTTTGAGTCTTGATGTCGTACCAGAACATCCGTGTGGGCTCGAAGGCGCCTGGGTCGCCACCGTTGTGAGCGAAGAATCGCTTGCCGGTGACGATGTCTTTCTTGCCGTCGCCGTTGATGTCGACGAACTCAACCGCGTGCGTCTGCGAATGCGATTCCTCGATTAAATGATACTTGAACTGCGGATGCTCATTGCCGCCGACGTTCTCAAACCACCACACACCGTACGTGTGAGCTGATGTCGCAATGACATCCTGGTCGCCGTCCAGATCGAGGTCTTGAATGTTGATATCGGCGCACGTCACGGGATTCACACCGTCTTTGGCCAACGCGTAGGGATGGAACTGCCATTCACCCTCGCCGAGCTTCTCCGGTTGTTGCCACCAGCCGTGAGCGATCAGTATATCCATGCGACCGTCCTTGTTGAGATCACCATAGCCCAGGCCGTGGTAATACTTGAACGTACCGTTCTTGTTGGGATCACCCTTGGCACTGATCGGCACGAATTTCCACTTCTTCGTCGCGTCTTCTTTCGGCGGAATGGAGCAATAACCCATCTGTGCTTCGGGTTGTGAGCCGAAGACGAACTCGGGTTTGCCGTCACCGGTGATGTCTACGAAGTCTGGCGATTCGTTGCAGATGCTGCTCCAGATTTCGTATTCAGGCCAGAAGCCGTCCGCCTTGCCGGTGTTTTTATACCAGTGGAATTTCTCGCCGGGGAAACCGACGACGATAATATCCTTCAGGCCGTCCTGATCGATGTCCCACACGTAATTGCAGAAGCTATTGCTATAGCCAATGCCTGCCACGAATTTGCCCGCTTTGCGGAATTCGTGCATGGCCCATTTGCCGGTGGGGGTCGCAGGTTGCTCATACCAGTAGTCGCCCGCGACGACGTCGTTGCGACCGTCGCCATTGAAGTCTCCGACAGCCACACCTTCTGAACGGAATTCGGGGTCGAGTTCAATTCGCTGCCAGTTGCGGTCAGCGAGTTCATCGGCGAAGGGGATTTGATAACCCTCGACCTTCAGGGCGATGCGATGGAGTTCCAGATCGACCGTGACGTAGAGATTCTTCGAGTCGTCACCGATGCCGAAGGTGACGTTGCTGGGGAGACCAACTGGGTTCTTGGTTTGACCTTCGGCACCCGTCGCGATGAAGGCGATTTCCTTGCCGTCTTTGGGCTCGATGACGCGCACGCCCGGCCGCTTGGGACTGCGATCGGTGAGGTAGATGTTGCCGTTCTTGTCGATGCACATGCCGTCACAGCCGGGCTCGGTGCCGTAATCGACCAGCGTTTTCTTGGGACCGTTCGGCAGGCCATCCGCACCCAGCGGGTACGCATAGATCTTCATCGCACCGGGCTTGGAATCTTCGCCGGGGATGATCTTGTCGACGCCGTTATTGTGGTCGGCGACATACAGCCACTTTTGATCGCGGCTGAGAGCGATGCCGTTGGGCTTCTCGATGTCGTGCGTCACTTCGACGATGCTGCCGTCGGTGTTAATGCGATAGACGGCTCGGTGTTCGAGTTCACGCGGTTCATCACCCAGATAACGCGGGTCGGTGAAATAGATGCGGCCATCAACGTCGAGGACCACGTCGTTCGGGGCGTTGAACTTCTTGCCATTGAACTTGCTGGCCAGCACGGTGCGTTGCTTGGTCTTCAAGTTCCAGGATGACACGGCTTGCCCACCAATGTCGGAACCTTCGGCGGCGATCAGGTTGCCGTCGTGATCGAAGGCGAGACCGTTGGCCTTGAAAGCATCTTCGGCGAAGACCGTCGACTGCTTCGTCTTGGGATCGAAGCGGATGATCTTGGATTTGTCCTGACCCATTGTGATGTCAGTGAAGTAGATCGCGCCATCAGGTCCGACCGCAGGGCCTTCCGTCAGGCCGCCTTTGGCGTCGAACGAACGCGAGTAGAGTTTTTCGAGTTTGGCACCATCGGGCACGATGGGGTTATCAGCCAGCGCGAACGAGGACGCCGAGCACACGACACCAGCAGCCAGCCACATCAGACGACGACTCATTGCGGTCTCCAGGGTTTGGGGGTGTGAACCGTGAATCCGCATAGAGTGGGACGATTCGGACTTGGTTTCCAGTGACCGCTGGGTTTCGCTGGGCGAGTTCGTCGGCAGACAGATGATTTCCCGCAGAGGCGCAGAGCCCGCAGAGGTTGAGAGCGCAAGTCAGTCGCAGCATTACGATCGTCACGGAGTGGCTCTTCAAATCGTAACCAGGGCCGCTCCCTCACGGTTTAAGCACGGATTAACAAGATTCCTCAGCGACCTCTGCGCCTCTGCGGGAAATTCAACCGAGCGTCAGAAGACGTATCAGTTCCAAGACGCTACGTGGGCGAGGGGAGCGAATCTAACAGAGTCTGCCGAGGAACTCCGGATGGGCGATTTCCTCATCTGGCCCAACTTTTCGGCAAAGACTTTGGAGTTTTTCCTGCTTCCCCTACCATCCGCGGCCGCTCGCTGAGAACACGTACTGAGCGACCAATTTCGCGACCGTGTGAGACCTCTGTTCGGTTACCGCGTCGCGTTCAAATTCCTTTGAAGTATGGAGATGTGTGAGGCATGACCGAACAAAAAGCGACAAATGTGACATGGCACGCTCACAAGGTGACTCGCGAAGACCGCAACAAGCTGGCCGGCCACAAGGGTGCGGTGCTGTGGTTCACCGGCCTGAGCGCCTGCGGCAAGAGCACCATTGCCAACGAAGTTGACTATCGCCTGAATCAGCTCGGCAAACGCAGCTATGTGCTGGACGGCGACAACATTCGTATGGGTTTGAACAAGAACCTGGGTTTCTCGGCGGAAGACCGCAGCGAGAACATTCGCCGCATCGGCGAAGTGGCGAAGCTGTTCTCCGACGCTGGCGTCCTCACGACCACGGCGTTCATTTCTCCCTACCGCGCCGATCGTGACAAAGTGCGGGCCCTCTTCGAACCCGGCCAGTTCGTCGAGATTCTCGTCAAAGCCTCCGTCGAAACTTGCGAAGCACGCGATCCCAAGGGTCTCTACAAGAAGGCTCGCGCTGCCTTGGCGTCGGGTAAAGGCATGGGCTTCACCGGTATCGACGATCCTTACGAAGCTCCTGAGAAGCCCGAATTGGTCCTCGACTCGGACAACAAGGGCATCGAAGAACTGACCAACGAAGTCATGGCTTACCTGACCTCGGCTGGGCTGCTGTCTGTTTAGTATGCCGTGGGCGCCGGTCGCCAAGAAGCCGGTGCTGGTATAGCCCCTCACCC
>JAKFWA010000124.1 GCA_021732995.1 Planctomycetaceae bacterium
TCGCGACCTGCCAGCGTTCGTCGTCCTGATTTCCCGTTTGGCCAACGGCGGACAGAATCAGGCGTTATTCTCCCGCATGTGGAGTGCCGGGTTCCTGCCGACGAAGCATTCCGGCGTGTCGTTGCGTTCATCTGGCGACCCCGTGCTGTATCTCTCCAATCCGCCGGGAGTCGATAAGGACACTCGCCGTGAAATGCTCGACAGCCTGTCCGCTCTCAACCAGCAACGGCTGGAACTGAAAGGTGACCCCGAAATCTCCGCCCGCATCTCGCAGTACGAGATGGCGTACCGCATGCAGACGTCGGTGCCGGACCTCGTCGACATTGCCAACGAACCTAAGTCAGTACTCGAACTATACGGCCCGGAAGTCAACCAGCCCGGCACGTTCGCCTACAACTGCCTGCTCGCTCGCCGACTGGCCGAGCGCGGAGTGCCGTTCACTCAGGTCTTTCTGCGTGGTTGGGATCACCACGGCGGACTACCGGGCTCGATTAAGAACCTTTGCAAAGGCATGGACCAGCCTGCTGCAGCCCTGATTACGGACCTGAAGCAGCGCGGCATGCTGGATGACACGTTGGTCGTCTGGGGTGGTGAGTTCGGTCGCACGGTTTACAGCCAGGGAACGCTCACCAAAGAAAACTACGGCCGCGACCATCATCCGCGGAACTTCACGATGTGGATGGCTGGCGGTGGCGTAAAGGGCGGAGTGGTCCACGGCGAAACTGACGATTTTTCGTACAACGTCACCGAGAAACCAGTGCATGTGCACGATCTGAATGCAACGATCCTGCATTGTCTCGGCATCAATCATGAGCGGCTGACCTACAAGTTCCAGGGTCGCGATTTCCGCCTCACCGACGTGCATGGCAATGTTGTGAAGGAGATCCTTTCGTGAGTTCGGCTGTCGTCGCTTCGCCCGGCAACTCAGTTCCACCGCTACGAAGTGGCGACCGAATGACGCGCGCGGAATTCGAGCGTCGCTGGGAAGCAGCTCCGCAAGTTCGCAAAGCTGAACTGATTGAGGGAGTGGTCTACGTGCAAGCCGCCCTGCGAGCCGACCAACACGGCGATCCTCATTTTCTCGTGATTGGTTGGCTGGGCTCCTACGCGGCCTCCACACCAGGCGTGATCGGGTCGGACAATTCCTCAATGCGTCTGGACGACTCCAACATGCCGCAAGCTGACGCGTCTCTGCGTCTCGCTGCCGACCGCGACGGACAAAGTCATGTCGATGATGATGGTTATCTCACCGGCGCACCGGAGCTTGTCGTCGAAATCTCGGCGAGCACGGAAGGTTATGATCTCCGGGACAAGTTACGGGCCTACGAACGTCACGGGGTTCGCGAATACGTCGTCTGGCGAGTGGCGAGCAACCAAATTGATTGGTTCATTCGACGAAACAATGTCTTTCAAAGACTGAGCAGCGACGATTCGGGTATCTTCAAGAGCGAAACATTTCCGGGCCTCTGGTTAGATCAGGCTGCACTCCTTGATCGCGATCTGGCGCAAGTCTTGAATCGGCTTCAGGAGGGACTGAGTTCTGAAGAACATGCGAGGTTTTGTCGTGCGATCTAGTGACAGAAAATATCGGCCTGCGAAGCCGGGATCAGCGCCGTTGCTGGTTATCCTGGCGTTCCTCGCAACGAGCGTATTCTCGCGACAAACTGCCAGCGCGGACGACGCCAAGGCTCTGGAGTTCTTCGAGTCGAAGATCCGTCCGGTGCTGGTGAAGCATTGCTATGAATGTCACTCAGGTGCTGCCGAGAAAGCCGGCAAGCTCAAGGGTGAACTGCGACTCGATTCCAAACTCGCGATGCGCACCGGCGGCGAAAGCGGCCCGGCAGTCGTGCCCGGCAAGCCGGATGAAGGATCGCTCATCGGCGCGCTGAAGTACGACACGTTCCAGATGCCACCCAAGCAGAAGCTGCCGGAGTCGGTCGTGGCTGACTTCGTGAAGTGGGTTGAACTGGGAGCCATCGACCCGCGAGTTGATGACACCCCCAAGACCACCAAAAAGGGCATCGATATTCAGGCCGGGCGCGAGCATTGGTCGTATCGACCAATTCAGGCGGCCAAAGCGCCCACAGTAAAGAACGAAGCTTGGCCAAGCAGTGATGCCGATCGGTTCATCCTGGCCAGAATTGAAGAGCAGCAGCTGAAGCCGAGTCGCGATGCTGACCGTGTAGCTCTTGTCCGTCGACTGTATTTCGATCTCGTCGGCCTGCCTCCCACGCCCCAGCAGATTGACGAATTCCTGGCGGATACGTCGGTTGGAGCCTACGAAAAGCTGGTCGATCAACTGCTGCAGTCTCCACATTTCGGCGAGCGTTGGGGACGCCACTGGCTGGACGTCGCCCGCTATGGTGAATCGCTGACACTGCGCGGCTTTGTAATCAAAGATGCGTGGCGTTATCGCGACTATGTCATCGAAGCCTTCAACAATGACCTGCCTTATGACCAGTTCGTGCGCGAACAAGTAGCCGGTGATTTGCTGATCTCCGAAGGCGATGATCTCGACAGTCGGCGGCGCAAGCTGACCGCCACCTCCTATCTGGCCCTTGGCAACACCAACCTCGAAGAGCAGGACAAGCAGACGCTGGTGATGGACGTCGTCGATGAGCAGCTCGACACGATCGGCAAGGGGCTGCTGGCTCAGACCATCGCGTGCGCCCGCTGCCACGATCACAAGTTCGATCCCATTCCGACGAAGGACTACTACGCGCTGGCGGGCATCCTCAAAAACAGTAAGACGCTGGAGCACTCTAACGTTTCCAAATGGATGGAAGTGCCACTGCCGATGCCTGCGGATCAGGAGGCGGCTTATCAGAAAGCTGCTGATCAGATCGCCGCGCTCAAGGATTTGATTGCCGCGGAGAAAAAGCTCGCGAAAGCAGACAGCAAAGCGACTGACAATCCACCGAAGAACGGTCGCAAGTCGATTGCGATTGCTGAACTCGTTGGCGTTGTTGTGGACGATACTCAAGCCAAGAAAGTCGGCTCGTGGACGACCTCGCAACACACGAATAACTACGTGGGAGACGGCTACCTGCACGATGACGGCAAAGACAAAGGCGAGAAAACGCTGACCTTCGATCCCGATATTCCTAACAATGGACGCTACGAAGTGCGGCTGGCCTATTCGCCCTCGGCAGGTCGTTCGAACGCTGTGCCCGTCACGATCTTCAGCGCGGACGGCGAGAAGACTGTCACTGTTGACGAGACCGATATTCCGCCCATCGACAATGCGTTTGTTTCGCTGGGGCAGTTCCGGTTCGAAGCCACAGGGCAGAGCTTCGTCCTGGTTTCAACCGAAGGCACCAAGGGTGTCGTCACTGCGGACGCGGTGGTCTTCATTCCTGTCGAAGAGCTGACCACGTCCACCACTGGTACCAAGAAGACGGATTCCAAGGACTCCTCGACAGAAAATCCGAAAAGCGGAGACCAGAAGAAGCTCAAGGAACTGGAAGACGAACTCAAGCAGTTCGAGAAGACAGCGCCGAAACGAGACACCGCCGTCTCCGTGGTAGAAGAGAAGAACATCGCTGACTTGCGAGTTCACGTGCGGGGCAGCGTAAAGAACCTGGGTGACAAGGTGCCGCGCGGGTTCCTGCAGGTTGCAACCTACGGCGAGCTTCCCCCGATGCCAGCGAATCAAAGCGGGCGCCGTGAGCTGGCTGACTGGCTGACTGACAAGTCAAACCCCCTGACGTCGCGAGTCATGGTTAACCGAGCTTGGCATTGGCTGTTTGGCAACGGACTGGTGCGCACCACCGACAACTTCGGAACCACCGGCGAGAAGCCTTCACATCCTGAATTGCTGGATCACCTCGCACTGGAGTTCATGAACGACGGTTGGTCAGTGAAGCGGTTGGTACGACGTCTCGTGTTGTCGCACACCTATCGCCTCAGCACGGAAGTTGATCCTGTAAACCTCACCGCCGATCCTGAGAATCGGCTGTTCTCGCGGATGAATCGCCGACGCCTCGATGCCGAATGTCTGCGTGATGCCATCCTGCAGATGGCCGGCAAGTTAGACCTGCGCAGCAGCGGACCGACGTTTGATGTGAGCCTGAATTCCGACTTCAGTTTCCAGCAGAAGGACGTACGGCGCAGCATCTATTCGCCCGCGTTCCGCAATGCCCCGCCGGAACTGTTCGACATCTTCGACGCCGCCGATCCCAGCATCGTCACCGGTCGCCGCAACCTCAGCACGGTCGCTCCGCAGGCATTGTTCCTGATGAATCATCCGTTCGTCATCGAGCACTCGAAGAACACCGCCGAACGGTTGCTCGCGGCTCCCGCGGAATCCGAAGACGCCCGGCTGGTCCTCGCCTACCGCACCGCGCTGGGACGAGGGCCAACAGAGGCTGAAGCAACGATTGCCCGTAAGTTCCTGGCGGTGGATTCTGCCGGCACCGATCGCTGGGCGCGGCTCGTCCAGTCATTGTTCGGGTCGATCGAGTTCCGCTACTCAAATTAGCGGATCGGCTGCGCTACTGTTGACTGATTCCAGCACTCGTGTTGCGGCGGCGCTCGGTACAACCGCTGCAATCGGAACACGTTGCCTATCCCAAGGCTGCCGTCGCATTCCGCAGTCATGCTCAGACGCCCGCAGGTCGATCACTCTGGGGAGTTCCAGTGGTGAGAGATCGTGTCATCGTGAGTGTCATGGCGAATTACCCAGCCAAAACCTGTTCCGTGTACGGCCTGCTGGTCGGACTCGTGCTGATTCTGACGGGATGCGGCAAGCCTCAGCCCATCAATTCCAAGACGTTCAGCCCGGAAGATCAACTCAGCAGCGCGGACGTAAAACTCTTCCTGGATATCGTCAAACAACTGCCACCGAGTGCCCTGCGAAATGTCCCGGCACCGTATCAACCGCCGCCTAAGTGGGACGCCGAGCGAACGTTGCCCGTCAACGAACTGGCCGGTAACGAACTGCATCAGCTCAACGCCCGGTGGAAGTACGAGCCATTCTTGACCGCCTTGCCCGACTCCAAGGAGTTCGACCGCATGCTGAAACGCAGACACATTTCGGCAGAGCGGTTTGCGAGCCTGGCGTTTGCCATCGGAGCGGCGCTGTCCAAGTCGTCGATCAGTCCTGAATTCAATACGGAAGCCCACCATAAGAAGGCTGCCGTGATCCTGAACGACATCAAGCAGGATGCCCGCCCATTCCACACACTCAGCCCGGATATGGCTCACGAAGTTCAGCGTAAGGCCGCCTGGATTGGCGAATTTCAGCGTTGCGAACGACTCTCGGCGATTCCGCAACTAAATGCCAGAGCGGTGCAAGGATCGCGGAAAACACTCGCCGAGACCTTTCATCCGAGCTTCTCGCAATCGCCGTTCAACTCGCAACTCGATCGCAATCTTGATGTCGCCATGCCGTTTGAAGACCTGCCGGGCAATGAGGGTCTCGAACTCATTGAATGGTCGCCGAACAACGCCATCATCGGCCGCGACGACCTCGAGTCCGCGTCTTCACGCATGAGCCGCCGCAACTAAGTTTGCCGGTCTCTCAAAAAGTGCCTGCAATTCGATATTCAGGAGCGTCGCCGTCTGCGAATCTCCGCGCCGATGTGATTTTGTTTCATCGTCGTGCGGACATTCCGAGACCGGCTGGCCAACAATGCTTGCGGACTTGGATTGGAACGCGCGACTCAACTCAAAGGAGTCGCTCCATGTCATCCCCATTGTCTTCACTGGTGGCTACTGGAACCAAACTGTGGATGGACAGCGTCGATCCCGACCTCATCAAGGAAAGCCGCTCCTACGGTACTACAGGCGCGACTTCTAACCCGATTATTATCGCTGACTTGTTGCGATCAGGCCGTTTTGATGAAACAGTCGAGGGCCTGATTGAAGAGGGACTGGATGACTCGGCGATTGCCTGGCGCATGACAGACCTGCTGGTCTCCGAAGCCGAGAAGTCATTCCGCGAAGTCTTCGATCGCACGCATGGAAACGACGGTTACGTCAGCTTCGAACTGGACCCGCTGCTCGAAGACGCATCCTGCACGCTGAGCATCCCTGAGCGTTCCAAGAAGTATGTGGAACTCGGCAAGCGGTGGGCCGAAGGGCATCCCAACCGCATGATCAAGGTGCCGGCGACGCCAGCCGGCCTGGGCGCGCTCGAGGACTTGTGCGCGGCAGGAATCACGTTGAACGTCACGCTGATCTTCAGCAGCCGACAGTACCAGGCGGCTCGTGATGCCGTGTGGCGCGGGGCTCAACGCCGCGCGTCGAAGGATAAGTTCAAGTCGGTCTACAGCATCTTCGTCAGCCGCATTGACGTTTACACGAAGAAGCACGTAGCCAGTCTGTCTCCCCAAGCTCAAGGCCTCGTAGGCGTGGTCAACGCGCAGCGGATCTGGCAGGAGAACAATACCTTCTGGACGGACAAGAAGGTGCCGCTGCAGCAGGAGATCATCTTCGCCAGCACCGGCACCAAGGACCCGAGTGACTCGCCGGACAAGTATGTCGCCGCGCTGGCTGGCGCTGACATTCAGACGAACCCACCGCCGACAAATGCCGCGATTCAGAAACTGAGCGGTCGCACGTTCTCGCGACAGGTTGATAAACTACCTGAGGCGAACATTTTGGCCGACATTGATGCGAAAGTGGACTTCGCGGCAATGGAACAATTCCTCATGGAAGACGGCCTGAAGAAGTTCGCCGATCCCCAAAAGTCGCTCCTGGCATCCATCGCCGAGAAGCGCGCCAAGCTGGCCAAGTAATGGCCGGTCCAGTGGGGCAGGGCCATACCACGCCAGGCACCTCGATTTCCGTTTCTGAGAGTTAGTGATGTCGAATTTTCTCCGTCAGATTTGTTTCTCCGTCTGTTGCTTGATGTCTTCGGCGGCGCTCGCTGCCGAAGGCGTCCTGGTAGAAGCTGAAAGCTTTCAGCAGCATGGCGGCTGGTCGCTCGATACCCAGTTCATTCAACAGATGGGGTCGCCCTATCTGCTCGCTCACGGCTTGGGTAAGTCGGTCAAGGACGCGACAACCGATGTCGAGTTCCCCAAAGCTGGCACTTATCGGGTCTATGTGCGGACGAAAGACTGGGTCGCCGCCGTGGGCGGCAAAGGTCAGCCCGGCCGCTTCCAGTTGCTGGTCGATGGCAAACCTCTGACGGAGACATTCGGCACCAAAGGCTCAGAATGGACATGGCACGACGGCGGAACGGTTGAGGTCAAGCAGGGCAAACTAACTCTCGCTCTGCGCGACCTGACCGGCTTCGACGGCCGTTGCGATGCGATCTACTTCGCTCCAGCCGGAAGCGACAAAGCGGCGCCGCCAAATGACTCCGCCATCCTGCCAGGCTGGCGCCGTGAACTGCTGAAGCTCGCCGATAAACCCACCGAGAAGTCCGGCTACGACCTGGTGGTCATCGGCGGCGGATATGCCGGAATGGGTGCCGCCATTTCGGGTGCGCGCATGGGTTGCAAGGTGGCCCTGATACAGGATCGTCCGGTGCTCGGTGGCAACGGTTCCAGTGAAGTGCGCGTCTGGGCGATGGGGCTAATTCGACGCGGGGAGTTTCCGCGCATTGGCGAAATCGTCGAAGAGTTCTCCGACCACGCGACCAAGTCGCCTGGCCGTGAAGACGAGTTCGAAGATGCTAAGAAGGAAGCGGTTGTTCGTGCCGAGAAGAACATCGATCTGTTCCTCAATCATCATGCTTACCAGATTGAGAAGGACGGTACGCGTCTGACTGCCGTGTTCGCCTTCGATACGCGCACCAGCGAACAGAAGCGGTTCACTGGCAAGCTGTTCGCCGACTGCACAGGTCACGGCACTATCGGAGCGCTGGTCGAAGCGGATTGGGACATGACACCCAAGGGCCGCATGGGCATGAGCAACATGTGGCGCTGGGACCAGACCGACGCGCCCACCACATTTCCGGAAACGCCGTGGGCTCTCGACATGAACATGGCCGACTTCCCGTATCCGCGCGAAGGACACGGCGAATGGTTCTGGGAGAGCGGCTTCGACAAGGACCCGCTCAAGGATGCCGAACTGATCCGCGACCACAACCTGCGAGCGGTCTACGGTGCCTTCAACGCGATGAAGAATCGCGACGGCAAAGAGAAGCACCGCAACGCGGCGCTGACCTGGGTCGCCTACATCGGCGGCCCGCGCGAATCACGCCGCCTGCTGGGGGACGTCATCCTCACGCAGGATGATGTCGTCTCCAAAAAGAAGTTCGAAGACGGTTGCGTACCCAGCACGTGGTCCATCGACCTGCACTATCCCAAGAAGCAATTCGAGAAGAAGTTCCCAGACAACCCGTTCATCTCCATCGCCGAGCACGATCAACGCATCGACCGCACGTATGGCTATCCGATTCCGTATCGCTGCTTCTATTCACGTAACGTCGACAACCTCTTCATGGCTGGCCGCAATATCAGCGTGACTCACGAGGCACTCGGTACGGTTCGCGTGATGAAGACCTGCGGCATGATGGGCGAAGTTGTCGGCAAGGCGGCATCGATCTGCTCGCTGCACACCTGCCAGCCCCGCGACGTCTATGAAAAATACCTCGGTGACCTGAAGGAGTTGATGAAGCTGCCGGGCCAGGCGCGCCGGGAGACTCCCAGTTCCGACATCGTGATGCCGAAGTCCGTGCTGCCCGCGGCGGCCGATGGTCCGCCGAGCGGCATCGTGCTGTCGTCACTCCCCGGTATCGCGATGGATGACCGGCAAGCGGAGAAGGTCGGCAAGTGGACCGAAGGCACCGGCCTCAAGGGCTACGTTGGCCACGGCTACGTTTACGCCGGCGCCGATTCCGATTCGTCAATTCGCTACCAGCTCAAGGTCGATGAACCAGGTACTTACGAGGTCCGCATCGCCTATCAACCGCATGAGAATCGCGGCAACAAGGTGTCCGTCGTGTGGTCCTCTCCCAAAGAAGAACACCAGACGCGCATCAACATGCGTGAAGCACCGCCGCTCGAGAAAGGCTTTATCGCTCTCGGCAAGCTGAAGTTCGAAGCCGGTGATTCCTGCACCGTCCTGATCACCACCAAAGGTGCAGGAGGCAACGTCCACGCGGACGCCGTACAGCTGGTGCCCGTCAAATAACTCGATGCAGTGCCTCAAGTCGTAGTTTCGACAGTCGCTCATTCCTGGCTCAAGAACTCATCTCGCAAACGGTTCGGGCGGTCACATGCACTATCACGCGACGGTGCGGAATGAGCGGTTTCTGTTCCCCGATTTGAAGACGCTGCTGGCCAAGGCGAACGAAGAGAAATCCGGCGACCAGCTCGCAGGTATCGCAGCCACCAGCAGCCGTGAACGAGTAGCCGCCAAGATCGCACTGGCGGACGTCTCCATTGAAGACATCGTCTCCAATCCGGTCATTCCGCCAGAAAAGGACGAAGTCTCACAGCTATTGCTCGACAGCATTGATCCCGCAGCCCTCACTGAGGTGCGATCCTGGACGATTGGCCAGTTTCGCAACTGGCTGCTCGCCAACAGCACCTCAGAAGCAGACATTCGACGTATTCGCTGGGGCATCACTCCGGAAGTCGCCGCTGCTGTTGCCAAGCTGATGGGCAACAAGGATCTGATCCTCGCCGCGAGCCGCATTCGCAACATCAGTCGCTGCCGAAACACATTGGGTGAGCGCGGGGTCTTGAGCGTCCGCGTGCAGCCCAATCATCCGAGCGATGATCTGACGGGTATCCTCCTATCGGCCATAGACGGCCTGCTGTTCGGTTGCGGTGACGCGGTCATCGGAGTGAACCCGGCCGCCGAATCCTTAGAAAGCGTGGAGCGAATTTTGCGAGGGCTGGATCGGCTCATCGCAGCGACCGGAGCACCGACGCAGAACTGCTGCCTGGCTCATATCACCACGCAGATGGCATGCGCCAAACGGGGCGCGCCGGTTGACCTGCTCTTTCAATCCATCGCGGGAACGCAAGCCGCCAATGCGAGTTTTGGAGTTTCGCTCTCACTGCTCCGCGAAGGCAAAGCACAGATTGAAGAGAGTCATCGGCAACGCGATGTTGCCTGGGTCGGAAGTCAGTGCATGTACTTCGAAACGGGGCAGGGGAGTGCGCTTTCGGCGGAAGCCCATCACGGCGTTGATCAGCTTACGCTTGAGGCCCGAGCTTACGGTCTGGCCCGGACGCTCGATCCGTTCCTCGTCAACAGCGTCGTCGGCTTCATCGGTCCCGAATACCTCTTCGACGAGCGGCAGATCATCCGCGCGGGGCTGGAAGATCACTTCATGGGCAAGCTGCTCGGCCTGCCGATGGGCTGCGACGTCTGCTACACGAATCACGCGGTCGCCGATCAAAACTCCGCCGACAACCTGCTCGTGCTGTTGACGGCGGCGGGCTGCAATTACTTCATGGGCGTGCCGTGTTCGGACGATGTGATGTTGAATTATCAGTCCACGAGCTATCACGACATCGCTGCCATGCGTGAGCTGTTTGGCCTGCGGCCAGCACCCGAATTCGCCGGGTGGCTCGAAGCCAGCGGCATCCTGCGCGACGGTCGACTGCAGGCACCTCAGGCATCACAACAACGACTGCTGGAAACCGTGACGGAGCTGCTTTGATGACGACCGACGACGAACGCACGCTGCAGGAACTCGGCTATACGCAAGAGTTGTCGCGCGGCATGAGCGGCTTTTCGAATCTCGCCTTGTCGATGTCCATCATCTGCATCCTGGCGGGCGGTATCACGTCGTTGCACGTCGGCATTTGCAGCGTCGGAGGGGCCGCCGTCGGGATTGGCTGGCCACTGGTCAGTCTGTTCTCGCTGTGCGTCGCCGCGACGATGGCGCAGATCGCTTCTGCATTCCCGACGGCTGGTGGCCTCTACCACTGGGCCGCTCTGCTGGGCGGTCGCGGCTGGGGCTGGGGCACCGCCTGGTTCAATCTGGTGGGACTGATCACGGTGCTCGCCGCAATCAACGTCGGCACGTTTCAGTTCGTAGCGGGAGCCTTCGCACCGCAACTGGCTCAGAACTTCGGTCTGCAGTGCGGCTGCGTCGCGCTGATCACGGTCTCGCACGCATTGCTGAATCATCTGGGCATTCGCATTACGACTTGGCTCACCGATATCAGCGGTTATTGGATCTTGATCACGGCCGCCGCACTGACGATCACCCTGCTGGCAGGTGCAGGTTCCTGGGATTGGTCCCGACTGATCACGTTCTCAAACTTCAGTGGTCTGCCCGTTGATGGCGCCGTCTGGCCGAAGACAGAGTCCACTGCCTGGCTGTTTGCCCTCGGGTTCTTATTACCCGCCTACACGATCACTGGGTTTGACGCGTCGGCACACTTATCGGAGGAAACGGTCGAGGCATCACGACATGTTCCTCGCGGCATCGTTCAGTCCGTGCTGGTGTCAGGGACCGCCGGTTGGATCATGCTGTGCGCATTCGTGCTCGCCATCCCCGATATGCGCGCCGCTGCCGAGCAGGGAACGCAGGTGTTTTTCAGCACCCTGCGAGCGGTTACCAGTCCTCTCGTCGCCAACCTGTTGCTCGCCGCGATTGCGATCGCACAATACTTCTGCGGCCTCGCGACCGTGACCAGTGCATCGCGCATGGCGTATGCGTTTGCTCGCGACGGCGGCCTGCCAGCATCGCGCCATGTGAGGAGCGTGAGTCCACGTTTTCAGACTCCCGCAGTCGCCATCTGGTGCGTCTCCTTAGCCGCGATCTCCTTCACGCTCTACGCCAAGGTGTATGAAACGATCGCAGCCGTCTGTGTAATTTTCCTGTACGTCTCTTATGTCCTGCCGAGTGCGATCGGCGGAGTCGTCTTCGGCAAGCGTTGGACCAAGCTGGGCCCCTGGCATTTGGGTCGGCTGTTCCGACCGCTTGCGGCCATTAGTGTCGCCGGTTGCATCGGACTGATCGTCATCGGGATGCAACCGCCGAACGACAAAGCCCTGTGGGTTGTTGGTGCCACTGCGGCGTTCCTGAGCCTGCTCTGGTTCTCAGTCATGCGAAACCACTTCCGAGGCCCGCCCTGCAGCCTCGAAACCTTGCAGAGGTCTGAGCAACCATGACCGACCTCGTTCCTCAGCCCGACCGCGACTTGCTACCGAAAGACTGGCGTTCCAAGACTCCCGCGCGCATCTTCACTGGCAGTGACAGATCAGCCTATGAAACAAATGCGTGGCTGAGTTTGCGACAAGACCATGCATCCGCCGTTGACGCCGTCTGGCGCGAACTCGACCTGCAAACCGATTTTCCACCGGAATTCGTCCAGTCGCGCGGACTTTTCGAAGTCCAGACGCAAGCCGCTGATAAGCGCGAGTACTTGCTCCGACCAGACCTCGGTCGTCGCCTGAGCGAGACGGCCACTGCCACTCTTGCTTCCCGATGCACGCCCGGATGCGACTTTCAAATTGTCATCGGAGATGGTCTGTCGTCTGCGGCAGTCGCCGCTCAAGTCCCGGCCATCCTGCCGCTTCTCGAATCGCGGGCCGTATCCCTCGGCTGGTCTATTGGCCAGACCTTCGTCGTCCGCCACTGCCGAGTCGGAGTCCTGAACGAAATCGGTGACCTGCTGAAGCCCAAACTGGTCGTGCTGCTCATTGGAGAACGTCCCGGACTGGCGACTGCGGAGAGCTTGTCCGCCTACATGGCCTACAAACCGCAACCCGGCCACACCGATGCTCAGCGGAATCTGATCTCCAATATCCATGGCGCCGGGCTCAAACCCGCCGGGGCAGCAGAACGAATCCTGAATCTGGCCGCGAAAATGATGAGTAGCCAACTGAGCGGCTGCCTGCTGAAGGAGGGTACCGCACCGACGGCATCCCTGACTTCGCCCGCCAACGCGACAGACACCACAGTCTGAGCGACAGTCTTCAGCTCCTTCGCGGTGCCAATTCAGCCGCACGCTTTCCAAGGTCAGCGTCCGATTCGTTTACCTGTGCCTTCGACGCAAACCACTTCGTCTGCATCGTTGCCAGTCACATCCCACTCTTCGCGCGTGCCGTCTGGCCAGACCAGTGAAATAGCAGTCAGATTGCTGCCCGCCGAAACCGGAACAATCACCCGTGGATCATGGCTCGCCTGAAAGCTGCCCCCTGAGGGTACGTGCAACAGGTGCATCCGATCTCCCGTCGTCGCTTCCACTCGGCAACCTAACGGATCGCGCGTGGATGATACTCCCACGAAACGCAACCGCCGCCCGCGAGCCTTAGCTTCCGTATCATTCCTGAGCACGACAGCATCACTACCTACGTGTTGAATCACCAGGTCAACATCACCGTCGTTATCAAGGTCACCGTACGCCGCTGCCCGCCCCAGCCACTTCGATTTGAAATAATCACCAGCGCCTTTGCCCGCATCGACGAACGTTTTGCCGTCAACGTTCCTCAACAGACTTGGTTCCATCTGATATTCAAATTGCTCACCCAGGGATGTCAGATCCCAGATATGGCCGTTGGCAATGAACAGGTCGGCCCAGCCATCCAGATCGAGGTCCTGGAACACAACGCCGAAAGAGAGAAAGCGGCGAGTGTGCAGATCAAGCCCGGCCTCGGCGTTCGCGGCAACGAAACTTCCACTCCCCAGCCCTGCATACAGATCTTTAACCTGATGACGGAAATTGGTCACCACCAGATCGTAGTTCCCGTCACGGTTATAATCACTCGCATCGACACCCATGCTCGCGCCACGGATTCCATCAGAACTGACAGCCACACCGGCGCGCATACCGATTTCATCAAAATTGCCACTCTCATTCGCCACAAACAGTCGATTCGCCGTCGTGTCATTCGCCACGAAAATATCCAATCGCCCGTCGCCAGTCAGGTCCAGAATCTGCACCGCCAGCCCTTTACCCTCGTCGGGGTCGGCAACGCCCAACTGCGCGCCGCGTTCGACGAATCGACCATCGCCTTGATTGATAAAGAGACGGTCCGGCTGGGCCTTTCGATCGTTAGGACTGCATGTGCGGCGAACCAGAGGATGTTCCGGATCATTACACGGCGGATCGGTCGGAAGCCAATTAACGTAGGTCGCCACAAACAGATCGAGCAACCCATCTGCGTTCAGGTCCGCGAAAGCAGCGCTGGCACTCCACAGGTCGTCCGCCACTCCAGATTCCGCTGTAACTTCATCAAATGTGCCGTCCCCCATGTTGCGCCACATCTGCGAAGCGCCATAATAAGCCTGATACAGGTCCGGGAAGCCGTCGTTATCAAAATCCCCCGCCGCGCCACCCATGCCTGCCCCGGAACCAATCACATGCGCCGCGTGAGCACGCCCTCTGAACTGCAGTTCGCCCATCCCATGATAGTAGGCACCGATATGATCAGACTCGGTTCCGCTCTTCTTAAAGTGAATCCCGTTGGATAAATAGAAATCGCAAACACCATCCCGATCAAAATCTGCAATAACAACGCCACCACCGTTCTGTTCAGTCATATACTGCTCTTCGGAAGGAGCACCAAAGTAGCGAAACTGTACTCCGCTGCTTTTACTAATATCCGTAAACGCGAAAGCAGGACGTGCCTCGCTCTGCGCATCCGCAGCCTGTCGCAAAGGTGTCGCCACACGACGACTATCGGAACTGACATCTGGCGAAGGTGAACTTGCTTTGTCGCGACCGCAGCCAGCAGACATGCAAAGCAACAGTATCAACACGGAAACCGGCTTGGCTGAACGACCCCCAAGCGGGAAATGTTCAACTGCGCCTGCGACTGGCCGGATTCCCGATTCAGCGTCCATCAGGTTCGCTCCTGTCCGGTCGCCCGGTCCTCAAGGTCTGCTCCAGATCCAACCAAGCGTCAGCAACCTCTTCGTGACCGACGATACGCATCATCTCAGCAATTCGATGACACACGTCCGGTGCCGGTGGCGTCTGACCAATCGTCGTTGACTGTCTATACAATTCCTCGTTGGCAGCACCATAGCGAGCCGCAGCCTCATTTGACCCGATCGCTTCAGGCTCTCTTTTTAGTCGCCTTAACACAGTGGCTCTCAAAGTATGGAACTTGGCGCCTGCTGGTTTCAGCTTCAACGCCTGATCAATCTGCTCTAGTGCCTGGTCGTAGTTGGCTTCCAGAGCGGAAGCTCGCGCCTCAACAAACCAATACACAGGAGCGTCGCTCAACTGCAGTTCTGAGGGTGATTCGATCTTCTGCAGGAACGCCCTTGCTTGAGGAGAATCCTGCGTATCCAAGAAGAACTCTGCGGCCCACACTGCGAACCGAGGTCGCAGTTCGCTCTGCGGGAGAAGGTGGAGAAAAAGCTCTTTCGCGCGTTCCCGTTCTCCCTTCAGCCAGGCGGCTCGCGCCAAGGCTGCTAACACGCATGGCTGATCAGGGTGCTTCTCGTGCACAGCGAGCAGTCGCGATTCAACCTTCTGCGCCACGGAAGAACTCGCCACAGCTTTTAGGTGAAGCGGCAGAAACTGAAAACTGGTACGCAGTTCAAGCACTCTCTGTCTCAAAGACTCGATCAGTTCATCCTGGCGGAACTGCTCCTGGAGCAACAGATAGTACAAGTCCCAAGCATCAATCGACCGAGGGTATTTCGCCACGTGGTCACGAAGGGCCACCTCGCCGAGTTCGTATTGCCCATCGCTCAGCAGCGATTTGGCACGGGAAAATGTTGCTTCCTGATGAAACTCGCTCGAGTCAGCCACATGTCCCAGCGCAACAGCCGCATCAGCGAAACGTTCGTCGCGTTGAAGCAAGAAGCCATACTGCAGCCAAGCTTGATCGTTTTTGGGATACCACCAGAGCGTCCGTTGCAGTCGGGGCTCCCAATCAGGCAACTGACCACCGCTCAAGAGCACTCGGTCGATAAGTGCGATCTGCTCCGCCGCTTGGCGGCGCGCATACAGGCCCGCACCAACTCCAGCAACCATCGCCACCAGAACCGCCACGGCAACGCACGAACGAAGTTTAGTCATGCGAGAAACACCACACCTGGATCGAAAATCGCGTTCGCAGGCGCACAAAAAAGCCCACTCTCAGGCTAATGAGAATGGGCACGATCGTAAATCGGCAAGCTCACTCGAAATCACGGTGGCGGCGCGCCACCAGTTCCTGTTGCAGCTTGATTGCCAGTCGTCTTGGTAGAATCCGCAGCGGCTTGCATCGCGGGATCCTTCGTCGGATCTGGGAGAGGAGCTACGGGAGGCATCTTTGAATAATCATTCGTGCCTCCTCCACAGCCGCACAGTCCAATTCCACCCAAAACTACAGAGACGCACAGTAACCTAAACTCCAGTCGCATCTCATTCCTCTCCAGCAATAGACTATGGCATCAGTGCAAGACTACTCATCGCCTTGGCTCAGCCCAGTGCCATCCGCAATTCGCCCCATCGACGCAAAGACGGTGTGGTTCATGGTCTCATTGAGCCAGACCACTGCTCCATCGCCCTTTACTGCATGGGCGCCTCCAGTATGCACACTCGACAAAACGCACTCGTGGTGGCGCGGATCGTCAACGGCGGGGTTTCCGCCAGTCCTTCCTTTGTGTTCCAAACCACCATTGATGTGATAGCGAAAATTATTGATGTGGTTGGGATCGATATTCGGGTGAGTCATCACCCAAGTGCCTTGATGACGATCAGCCGCCCAGATACCGGCCCGTGCGTTGACATCAGTTCGATTTCGAATTGCTGACTCACCAACGACAATCGTATTGCTGGCTCCGTCGGTCATGTCGGAAAAGCGCGCCGCGCCATTCACTCCGAACGATCCACGTCCTCGAACACTCGGGAGCGTCCCGTCCGGCATAATCACCTGCCCCGTTGAATCAGCATAGGACGGGTACAAGTTGGGGCGATCCCAACCGGCCCAGTGCGACCCACCAACAAACAAATAGTTGGTATGAGCGTGGTTGGTGGCGAGCCAGTGGGCCGCATCTGTGTGGTTGGCGTATCGGTCGAATCCGTCGTCTGACGGGCAGAGCAACACTTTCAACCGCGTGGAGTGAATTCCGTTGACGAAGTTGGGATTGCTCGCCCCCCAGCCACAAGCGACTGTGCCACCAGCGATATCGCCGTGCAGCCAACCATTCGTCGCACAATTAAAGTCGACCTGATCGTATAGAGGTGCCTGATCAATGAAGGGCAAAAGCATCAACCAACCGGTGTGATTCAAAACTCGCGTCCACGGATTGGGTGTCGTGCCGCCTTGATTGTACCGCCCGCGATTGATCGACCCCGGCGGTAAAATACTGTGAGTCTCAGCGTAGTTCTGGAGCGCCAGCCCCACCTGCTTCAGGTTGGCTTTGCATGTGGCCCGCCGGGCCGATTCACGAGCCTGTTGCACAGCGGGCAACAGCAAAGCCACGAGCACTGCGATGATCGCAATCACCACCAGCAGCTCAATCAACGTAAATCCACGCAAAGCCTTTCGCGCGATAACCATGTCACTCTCTCCGCTTCTTAAACGACTGAACGATGTGACGAGTAGAGTTTGCCAGTGAGGCACGAGTGTGCCGTCCAGCCTCTAAAGAATTGATTAAGCCGAGAGAGATATCGGGGAAGAATTCAAACTCGGCCCGAGCTGCGAATCTATCCATCTGAAGGGAAACGTGTTGTCGACAACCTGTCAACTAGAAGCCAAATCAAAGTCAATCGAATACGTGTTCGCGTGAAAGTTTGAATCAACGCTCAATTCAACGAACAGATCAGGGCGCCCCTTAGACCAAACCTCGCCGTTTTCTGACGAACCATTCGGCGGACATCAAGGCCACGAACGTGCCTAAGAACCACCAGTTGTCCCACAAAAAGATTCGTCGAATTCTGACATCATCGAGACTCGGAGTGCCGTTCTTGATGATGCCATCCAGGACTTCACTGAACTCATTGGCAGTCAGAACTCGACCGCCAGTCAAAGTCGCCAGTTCCTTCATGAACTCAGGGTCTGCGGACGGGTTGTCGAGTTCCAAGTCCCGTGCTTCCACAAGGAATCGTGTGACCGCATCGCCCCACGGCTGTCCTTTACGAGTGCCAGTGACAGCCACCGAGTAAGTCCCCGGCTCGAAGCTCTCAGAGAAGCGGGCAAACGCTTGATTGCCAGCAACTTGCGTCGCCACAGAATGCGCCTTCTGGTCTGGCCCGAGCACGGTGGCCTTGAAGTCAACGTCGGTCAGCTTGGCCCCAGTCTGATCCTGAGCACCGAACTCGATTTGTACCTGCGCCCCCGGAGTAAAGTTACGCGGATTCACGCGGACCCAGACAGGTTGTTCGCTGTCTTCCTCCTTGCGGGCCAGCCACAAAATGACCTGCCGCCAGAACCGCTGATGCTCATCAGAGTACGATCGTTCCGCTGAAGCCCAGCGATAGGTGGTGTCTCCGGCGAAAGCCAGAACCCGTGACTTGCCATATTCCAAAGCGAGCAGCAGGGGAGTGGCATTCGGTCCCTCAGCCAGCACTTGAGCCACGTCTTTCTTGCGCAGCTTGTTAGCACCTCGCAAAGGTGCCAACTTCGCCCAGACCTCAGCGTTGCCGTCATTGCTCAACCGCATAACGAAATGCCTCAAACCTGCCGCTGTCGGGACCATTTGCAGGTCCTGGTCAAAGTGCTGATCGGGAGCAAATTCTGCTTTCGGCTGCACATCGCGCGGGCTCATCAGCACTGGCAGAACGTCAGCCAGCGGCGTGTTGGCATAACCACCCGCGCCAAAGCTCTGAAAACCGCCCAGCATCATCAGAGCGGCGCCATCGTCAATCCGCTTCGACAACTGGATGAGGGCAGCATCGCCAAACGCGGACGCGGGAACGTCACCGATAATGAATACGTCGTAGCGGCCGGGAGCAAAAAGTTGCGGATCAAGCGGACGCACCTGATTGAAGTTGCTGCGCGGCACCCAGTAATGATCGAGCTGAATCTGCTTGCCCTGATTCACGGTCTTCAGAAACTTGGCTTCGGTGCGGGGCGCGTCGATGTAGGCCACCTTCACGCCGCCACGCTTCACGCTCAGAAACGTCTCGCGGCGGTTGTTGGTGATCTTGATTTCATCGGTGAGTGGTACTGCTTCGACGGCGATCTTGAACTCGCCTGGCAGATCCGGCACAAAGGTCAGTTCGACCGGCACCACGGCGCTGTTCTGATCTGTCTTGATCGACGCAGTTGGCCGCATGTCAGCGGTCGCTTTCGGCGGCACCAGAACTCCGACCGTCGAATTCAATCCCCTGCGGTCTTCGATGAGCAATCGCACGACGACAGGCTTATCCGCGGCACCCGAGAGCCGCACCTTGGCTTGTACCGGGACAGTGTTTTTCTCGAAAACCACCGGACTGACGACAAGGTCCTCGATCGCAACATCCAGCGTCGCATCGGAGAGAGCTGCCTCGCCCATCACGATCGGGTAGATCGGAACCTGCTGCTGACCAAGCAACCGGGCGATCGGCCGCGCATCCTGATCAAACGGCGAGACAGCCCGCTGGGCACCGTCCGAGAATAGGAATATTCCCAGCACCCGTTTGCCTTGAGCTTCCTTCCGCAGAGCGTCCAGCACCGGTCCAAACGCCGTCATCTGCCCCTTGGCATCTTCGCTGAAGGCATCGACCGGATGCAGATCCTGATCGAAATCGAAGCGGCGAGTTTCAATCTGATCGCCCAGCTTCTTGATGCGTTCTTCATTGCTGGCCACGAGATCCACCGACGCCTTGCGTCGCGTCCCGCTGAGTACATCCTTCGTCGTCATGCTGCGACTGGCATCTACCGCCAGAAACATCAGGGCGTTCTTGCGATCATGCTCGGTCAACTGCAGCTCAGGACGCAGCATGCCCCAGATCAGCCAGACTGCGGCAGCCAGACGGGCGCCGACCAGAAAATAACGCTGAGCCGACGGCAGGTGCCGGACCCGGGGCGGATACGTAAGCAACACGAAGCCCAGCAACCCGCACGCAATCAGCGAAACGGTTGGCCAACTCCAGACAGGCTCAAGGGCGAACTTCGTGTCCACGGAACCGCGATCACTCAAAGAGAGGAGGCAAGACGCCGAATGGACCAGCATTGGACTGGCCACCTCAGTAATGGTCAACGCGTCTGGGCGAGGAAAGACCACAACGCGGTTAGACCAGCCGAAGGGTGAAGTCAGGCTGGAGTGCGGTATCATGTTGCGTCAGCTTGCGGGTTAACATCGCAACTTGAAAGTCAGGACAGCTCAACGGCATTCCAGCGTGGAGGCTTCACGATGCAATCGATCGGGGCACGAGCGGCAACGGCGTGGTTCTGCGTCGTCTTGCTGCTGGGTGAGTTCGCTCAAGCGGATGATCCAGCCACTCCAGCAGTTGTTCAGCAAGCGGTAGAGTCCGGACTCAGACTGCTGACGAAGTCCTCCCGCAACTATCCCAACCATCGCAAATGCTTCGCGTGCCATCACCAGACGTTGCCGCTGCTGGCAGTCCGCGAAGCACGGTTGGCGGGACTCGATGTCGATCCGAAACTCGCAACTGAAGCCGGCGAGTTTACGGGAGCCTACTTCAAGGGCCGGATCGAACTGATGCGCGACGGCAACGGCGTTCCTGGACGCGGCATGATGGCGAGCTATGGCGTCGTCACGCTGTCTTTGGCCGACCAGCTCAACACGGAACAGACGACATCCGACGCCACCAAGACCCCCGTGCTAAGCCCTGAACTGGCCGAGGCTTTCGCTCGCTACCTGGTACAGACTCAGAAGCCTGATGGGCACTGGCCGCTTGGGGCAAATCGCCCTCCGATGGAGGAATCCAAAGTCACGGCCGTGGTTCTCGGCCGCCTCGCGTTGAAGCTGACATCGCCGCGTTTGAACGAGGAATGGAAGGGCAGGGCGGAAGCCACGCTGCTCAAGGCGAATGAGTGGCTCCAGCAGGCGCCTCTGGAGAACACGGAAGACATCGTGATGCGACTCTGCGGCATGGTCGTTGAGCAAACGCCCGCCGATCAGCGAAAAGGCGTCCGCCAGAAGTTGATTGAACGCCAGCGAGACGACGGCGGCTGGGGGCAGACCCCAGACATGCCCAGCGACGCGTATGGCACCGGACAAGCCACGTTCGCCCTGCTGGCCGACAATCGAGAGGGTGATGTCGAAGCCATCCAGAAGGCAACGAAGTGGCTGCTGAAAGCTCAGCAACCGGACGGTTCGTGGTTCGTGAAGTCGCGAGCCAAGCCGGTGCAGGAATTCTTCGACAATGGCGATCCTCACGGGAAGGACCAGTTCATAGCGATCAGCGCCACCGGTTGGGCCACTGCAGCGCTGGCGAAGTCTCTGCAGAAGCCAGAGTGACTTGAGGAAAGAGTTACCGGATCGCGGGTCTTCAGCGGTTTGGAGCTTGGACTTTGCAGGCTGATCTATAAGACTCCGATCGCTCCGGCATGTGGCCGGTGAATGCGCTGGTTCGAGATCCCTGGCGAGTGGAGACACTGATGTCGAGCAATCAGCTCTTTGCGAAGAAGAAGTTGAAGGACTTGTTGGACGAAATGGCCGGAGATCACCGGCTGAAGCGAGTCCTCGGACCGGTCACTCTAACCAGCCTCGGCGTAGGCGCTGTGATTGGCGCTGGAATTTTCGTAGCGACGGGAGCTGCGGCCCACAACACCGCCGGCCCGGCGCTAATGATCTCTTACGTAGTTGCGGGACTTACCTGCATCTTCGCAGCTCTCTGCTACGCCGAGTTCGCTTCGATGGCGCCGGTTGCAGGCAGTGCCTATACCTATGCCTATACCACGATGGGCGAATTGTTCGCCTGGATTATCGGCTGGGACCTGGTCCTTGAATATGCCGTGGGCGCATCAGCCGTGGCCAATGGCTGGTCAGGCTATCTGCAGAAGATCTTGCCCAAGATTGGAATCACGCTGCCGTTCTTGATATCCGGCGCACCAACGAATTACGACCAGGGCTACATATTACCCAACGTCGTTGCCCAGTATGCGCGAGCTGACGTGGCGTCTGCGGTCTTTGAAGGCACAACCGCATCTGCGAGCGATGCGGCGCCATTGAAGATCACGCAGAAAGCCATGAAGACCACACATCATGATGGCACCGAGGCACCTGCCATGTGGGCCGATGGCCAACAACGCGCTGCCAACGGAGTCTTCTGGGTTTTCAGCGTGGAGAAGGAGAATTCCGACAAATCAAAGTCGAGCCACACGGTCGTGTTGGGCCCAGTGGGTGATACTGCCGTCGAGTCGAAGCTCACGAATCACCAGCGTGCCTTAGTAAATCTACCTGCAATTCTCATCACGATAATTGTCACGCTGATCCTCGTTAAAGGCATTTCTGAAAGCGCAAATTTCAATGCGGCGATGGTGCTTGTAAAAGTCGCGGCGGTTCTGTTCGTGATCTTTGTCGGCATGCACTACATCAATTCAGACAACTGGGAGCCGTTCGCCCCCTATGGCTGGACTGGCCTGAGCTTCTTCGGTCACCCCATCATGGGTCAGACGAACCAGTCGGGAGAACCCGTCGGCATGCTGGCCGGTGCAGCTATCATTTTCTTTGCCTATATCGGATTTGACTCTGTTTCGACGCACGCCGAAGAGGCAAAGAATCCACAGCGGGACGTGCCCATTGGAATCGTGGCATCGTTGTTGATTTGCACGGTGTTGTATGTCGCGGTGGTGGCCGTGCTCACAGGTATGGTCAAGTTTGACAAGATTGATGTGAACGCTGGCGTTTCCAGCGCGTTCGAACACATCGGACTCGGGTGGGCGGAAAACATCATCGCGGCCGCTGGCGTGGCCGGAATCACGTCAGTGCTCTTGGTGATGATGCTGAGCGCTCCACGTGTCTTCCTCGCGATGGCTCGCGATGGTTTGGTCCCGAAGAAGTTCTTCGCTGACGTACATCCCAAGTACCAAACGCCCTGGAAGAGCACAATTCTCATTGGCGCTTTCGTGTCACTGTTAGCAGGGTTCTTGCCGATCGATGCGCTCTTGCACTTAACAAACATTGGGACTTTGTTTGCGTTCGTCATCGTGTGCGGAGCGGTTTTGATTATGCGAAAGACGAACCCAGAAGCGGCGCGTCCATTCCGCTGTCCGTTCGTGCCAGTTATTCCCGTCCTGGGCATCCTGGCATGCCTGATGCTGATGTTCTCTTTGCCAGCAGCCAACTGGTATCGCTTGATCGCCTGGCTGGCTCTCGGCCTCGTGATCTACTTCTGCTACGGACGCAAGCACAGCGTGCTGGGGCATGAGCTGCGAGCTCAACTCGCGGCTCATGGAGCAACCCCGTCAGGTTCCTTGAAGGAATAAGCAGACTGACAGCAGGTGCGAGCTTGAGTGGGCCGGATGCGTTCGGCCTACTCAAGCTAATCAAGACGGTGTCCCGGGATCGGTGCATAGGTCATCAATGGCGTCCTCTCTTCCATCACTGCCACCATCCTGGAAGACGGTACTGGCCGGCGAGGTCAACCAACCGTATTACGCCAAGCTGGAGGAGTTCGTGGCCGAGGAGCGGGCGACGCACGAAGTGTTTCCGCTCGACGAGGACGTCTTCTCAGCTTTGAACCATACTCCGTTTGAAGAAGTCAACGCATTGCTACTGGGGCAGGATCCGTATCACGATAACGGACAAGCTCACGGTTTGTGTTTTTCGGTGAAGCCGGGCATCAAGCCACCACCATCGCTGGTAAACATCTTCAAGGAATTGAAGACCGATCTCGGCTGCACGATCCCTAACAACGGATATCTGATGCCGTGGGCAGACCAGGGGATTTTGATGCTCAACGCCGTGCTGACGGTGCGGGCGCACGAAGCGAATTCGCACAAAGGCCGCGGCTGGGAACAGTTCACGGATGCGATCATTCGCAAGGTGAATGATCGACCGCACGTCGTCTTCCTGTTGTGGGGCGCGTACGCCCAGAAAAAGACGGCATTGATCGACACCACTCGCCATACCATCATCGCGTGTGCTCACCCGTCGCCTTTGTCAGCTCGAAAGTTCTTTGGGAGCCGACCGTTTTCTCAAGCGAACGCCGCGTTAAATGCTCACGGCCAGCCCGAGATCAACTGGCAGATTCCCAATCTTTGAAATGCTGCAACTGAGACGTCCCGAGATCGCGTAAAGGAATTGCGATGAGCAATCAAAGTCCCGCAGACAGTCAGTCCACGGCGAGTTTTCAGCAACGGCTGGGACTGTTTGACGCCACAATGCTCGTCGCGGGATCAATGATCGGTTCGGGCATCTTCATCGTGTCCGCGGACATTTCGCGCGATGTCGGTTCGACAGGCTGGCTGATGCTGGTGTGGATCCTCACTGGAGTGATGACCATCATCGGAGCCCTCAGCTACGCCGAGCTGGCCGCCATGATGCCGCACGCCGGCGGGCAGTACGTCTACCTGCGCGAATCCTTCAGCCCGCTGTGGGGCTTTCTGTATGGCTGGACGGTGTTCCTCGTCATTCAAACCGGTTCTATCGCGGCGGTTGCAGTCGCGTTTGCCAAGTTTCTCGGCGTGCTCATTCCGGCGTTAGGGACCGATCAAATCCTGCTGCGAATCAGTGATCTCAACATCTCCATTCAGGGCACGCTTCCGTGGATGTCTGAACCGTTGACGTTCTTTGAACGCAAAGAATTCACCATCTCATCGGGTCAATTGGTAGCGGTTACGGTCATCGCCCTGCTGACATGGCTCAACACACGAGGCGTCGATCATGGTCGCAAGGTACAGAACGTCTTCACGATCGCCAAAACGGTGGGCTTGGTGTTGCTGATTGGTCTAGGGCTCACTGTTGGTGCCAACTGGGAAACATGGAACGCGAACTGGACCGATACATGGTCCGGCATCTTCATAACTCCTAGAACGAAGGCGATTTCGCTGCTGGGCGTGAATTCACCGGCAATGGCCGCAGTCATGGTGGTTGGGGCTGCCATGGTAGGCAGTCTGTTCTCGGCCGATGCCTGGAATAATGTGACTTTCACCGCCGGGGAAACGAAGAACCCGCACCGGAATATTCCACTGAGCCTTGTTTTTGGGACGGTGCTCGTCATTGGGCTCTACTTGCTCGCGAATCTCGCGTATGTCGCCACGCTGCCCACCCGGCCAGAGAAGTTCGCTGAGCAAATGGAATATGCGGAAAGAGCGCGTGACAACGGGCGAAAAGCTACCCAGGACAGCGCCGATGCAGGTGTAGCATTCACTGAAAAGGAATATGACGACTTCGTCGCCAAGTTGCGTGAGGAATCGACAGTCCCCGAGCGCGGCATCGCTTTCGCAAACCAAGAGCGCGTTGCGACGGCCGTCCTGGAACAGGTTTCGCCCTCATTGGGAGCACCCATGATGGCTATTGCCATCATGATTTCGACGTTCGGATGTGTGAACGGCATGATCCTGATGGGAGCCCGCCTGTACTACGCGATGGCGAAAGACCGCTTGTTCTTTCGGTCGTGCGGGGAACTCAGCATTCACGGTGTTCCCACGATCGGACTCGTCCTGCAGGGGGTTTGGTCCGCGCTGCTCGTGTTTTCGGGCACGTACGGCGAACTGCTCGACTATGTGATCTTCGCGGCGCTGTTGTTCTACGCACTGACTGTGGCCGGCCTGTTCGTGCTGCGCCGTACCAAACCCGATGTCGAAAGGCCTTACCGCACTTGGGGATACCCGATCGTGCCAGCCGTCTACGTGTTGATGTGCGTCGCCGTGATGCTCGATCTGTTGATCGTCAAACCGATCTACACCTGGCCCGGCCTGATCATCGTCGCCGCTGGTATTCCGGTCTATTTCTTCTGGAAACGCCGGAGTTTCAAGACGCAGCCAAGCTAAGCCGCGGTGAACTCAATCAAGCCAGTTTTCTACTCGCAATCCAGGCACACGCTCGAAGTGACGCAGATTCGCAGACAGCCGCAAAGCATCGTGAGCCAGCGCTGTCGCGGCGATTTTCAGATCCTGAGTACCAATCCGAACACGTAATTGCTTGAGTCGATCGAACTCCGTCAACACGAATTCATCAATGCGGAGAATGTCCCACGCTCTGTAGTAGTCAATCAACTCGATCAGCCGCTCATAAACCTGCTGCTGATCTCGAACGTCATGCCAGCGATTGAGCGCAGCCAACCAGCCTCTGAGTTGCTCTTCGACTGTCACCACGCTGACGCAGATCAATTGATCGACAACGCCATCAAGGCGACTTACGAGCTGCTGATAGCAACGATGGTCCGAGTACCGCAAAACGGACATGTGATCCGTATCGAGGATGATCACGACTCGGAATCCTCAGCCCGTTTCCGGTCTTCTTCGCGAAATCGCAAGGCTTCCTCGTCGATCTCTCGCATGAGTTCGTCACCGGTGAAACGTCCCAGTGTTTGCCGCCAGTCTTTTCCTTGTGGCTTCGTCTTCTCCAGGAGGAATTTGGCCATCTGCGATTCGAGGATACGTACTCGTTCTTCAAGTTCAGGGGTCGTAGCCATGCCGTCCTCTCAACCTCAGCGCCGCGTCATCTCTTATGGGTAGCGATCAATCAGACCTCGCTGCGAACAGTGTGCAACCACGTCGGTGGCGATGCAACCGCGCTTCGACGAAGCGCCCTTCGACCGGCGAATCCAAAAACTTCAGAAAAACTCCTCAAGGCCGCAAGGCTTACCAGCCGATCCTATTTCCACACAAATCTGCTGCTGACGTTCGCTCGGCGGCTTAATCGCACTCACGGAAGGATCGATCGATGAGCCCAGCACTTCGCATCTATTCAGAGGACGACACCGACCAGCCAGAGATGATCGCGGTGCCACTGGGCGAAATTCTGGATCCGATCATCAATGCCGCTAAAACCAACCGAGCGTTCCTCGCCGACTTCGCGGACGACGAACTGCAGATCCCAGCCGATCTCTACGATGTTCTGATGGCGTTCCAACGAGTTCGCGCATCTGCTTGAACGGCAATCACTTACAAAACAGAACACAAGGCTTACAAAAGCCGAAAAGCCCGACGGGAGCAGTGTTGAATCTGGCAAAACGCCATCTTCATCACTGTCGCTGTCGGGCTTGCTGATTTTCGGGACCGGCTGAAAAGTTGGCCCGCAATTCAGATCTCAATACCGGCGGCCATAATGGCCGAAGTGATTAGCCGTAAACGGGTTCGAGCAACTGATTAACCTTCGCAACCAGTTCTTCACTGGAGAAAGGGCGACGGAGGACATCGTCAGCACCGGAGCTGCGAACATTCTCAACTTCGCCACCGATCGCGGGCGTGTCTGGAGCAACCAGCACGACCTTGACTCGCTCAGAACCGCCCGCCTTGCGGACGAAGTTCACGACGTCTTTGACGCTCAGGCCGGGAATCTTCAGGTCGAGCAGCATGACCGACGGACGGAACGTGCCCAGCAGCGAGCCGGCATGGAAACCATCCGAGGCAACGCTGGTCTGGAAGCCAGACTGCTGCAACGTACCTTCGAACTGACGGGCGACATGCGGATCGCTTTCGACGATCAGCACGCGACGATCTTTCTGTGAGAAGTCGTCCGGCACCGGCATGTTGTTGATGCGGAGGAACTCCAGGAAGTCTTCCACGCTGACGCGGTTGTCGCCGCGGCCAGGCAGTTGGTAAGCCTTCAGGCGGCCACGCTCGATCCAGCGGATCACCGTGCGAAAGTTGACGCCGCAATACTTCGCAATTTCACCAGTTGTCAGAATCTGCTTCGGTTGCATGACTTTGCCGCCTTCAATGTGAGACATACTCGGACGTCCGCATCTCCGATCGTGCTGCGAACCGCGATGCACCCTGCATCACGATGAGCTGATCCATTCCTTGCCGAACGTCGAGCGTCTCGAAATTCGAGAGCCCAGAATCCAGGTGTCTAGAGGCAGCAGCCACACCGTGCCGGCTGCCAACAGTGCGAGGTCTCTCGTGAAGGCATTCCAGGAAGGGGTTCCCGACAGGCAATCATCACCTGCCGAATCCCGTTCACACTGAACTCGCACAGCAAACCTAAGCCACGTCGCAGGGGAGTCAAACAGACTTGGTCCTTGTGTCACACCTGCGAGCTAAGTCCGCTGAGCTTGCAGGGGTTTGCTCGGATGGTCCGACGTGTTGCATCGTGGAAACGCTGTCCGATTCAAGCTTTGCAATGCGTTCTGATGACTTTGTGCCACATGGGTGCGGCCTCCGCGAAACATGCTTCCCTGCGGTGTTGCCGGGCGACAACAATCCCTCACCACCGACCACCAACTCGGCGCCTAACCGCCAGTGCCAGATCGCTCCGCTGCCTGTCCGAAGAAGATGATCTGCCGCTGGCGAGTTGCAATTTTGATTGAACGAATCAGAGTGCGCGGTCACGAACTGCCCCGCTCTGCTGACTGAGGATGCTCATGCCAAAAATCTGGAGATTTCCGCCTTACGATGAGGCGGTCGTGAAAGGACTCAGCAGCGAACTGCGAATCCCGATCCTGCTGGCTCAGGTGATGGCGGCGCGCGGTTGGGATGTGCCTGATCGAGCTGCCCAGTTCCTCAGCGCGAAACTCGCTGATTTGCATGAACCCAAATTATTACCGGGACTGACGGACGCAGTGGAACGCATCGTGTCCGCCGTCAAATCAAATCGGCGCGTCACCATCTATGGCGACTACGACGTCGATGGCGTCACTTCCACTTCGATACTGTGGCACTGCCTGCAACTGCTCGGCGCGAAAGTCGACTACTACATCCCGCACCGCATGGAAGAAGGCTACGGCCTGAACTGCGACGCCATCCGCACTCTTGCCGAGGAAGATGCAACGCGGTTGGTGATCACCGTCGATTGCGGCATTACCAGTTGCAAGGAAGCGGCATTAGCCAAAGAGCTGGGCCTCGAACTGATTATTACCGATCACCACCAGTTCGACGGTGACCTGCCGGACGCCGCTCTGGTGCATCCGCGGTTGCCGGGTTCGACGTACCCCTTCGGCGATCTGTGCGGCGCGGGAGTCGCGTTCAAAGTCGCCTGGGGAATCTGCCAGCAACTCGGCGAAGGCGGCAAGGCCACGCCCCGCATGAAGGAGTTTCTGACTTCCGCTGTCGGCTTGGCCGCCATCGGCACGGTGGCCGACGTCGTACCGCTCGTCGGCGAGAATCGCATCATCGTCCGCTTTGGTTTGGCCAGCCTCGTGGAGAAATCCTCAATCGGCCTGAAAGCCCTGATGAAGGTCGCTGGAGTCGACTTGGCCAAAGCTCTGCAATCCGAAGACATCGGCTTTGCGGTCGCTCCGCGCATCAATGCTGCTGGTCGTCTGGGGCAAGCCCGATTGGCGGTGGAACTGCTCACGACTGACGACACCGCGCGAGCCATTTGGCTGGCGGACTATTTGAACGAACTCAACAAGAACCGACAGACGGTTGAGCGTCGCATTCTCAAGCACGCCAAAGAAATGGTCGGCGAGAACCCTCATTGGGAACAGTCAGCCGCGCTGGTACTGGCGCACGAAGACTGGCATCCCGGCGTGATTGGTATCGTCGCCAGTCGCGTCGCCGAGCACTTCCAGAAGCCAACCGTGATGATCTCGCTGCACCGGCCCGACGACTTGGGGCAGGGCTCCTGTCGTACGTTCGCAGGCTTCGATCTGCACTCGGGTTTGGAAACGTGCCGTGAGCACCTCTTCTCGTTCGGCGGCCACAAGGCTGCGGCAGGGCTAAAGGTGAAGAAGGAAAACATCGACGCCTTTCGCGAATCGTTCTGCCTGCACGTTGCAGGGAACCATGTCGTTACCGACCGTGATCTCGAAATCGCGATTGATGCGGAAGTACGTCTCGCCGACCTGACGCTTCAAGCCGTCACCGGCATCGAAAAGCTCGGTCCATTCGGAGCTGAAAACCGTCGCCCGGTCTTCGCTGCAACTCAAGTGGAAGTCGTCGGCCAGCCCGACCGCATCGGCGAGGGCAAACGTCATCTCTCGCTGCGAGTCAAACACTACGGCAAGACGATGCGAGCAATCGCCTTCGGTCAAGGCGACTGGGCCGACGAGATTGCAGCCGTTGGTGGTCCGATCTCCATCTGCTTCGCCCCGACGATCAACCGCTTCCGAGGCCAGGAAAACGTCGAGATGCAGCTCATCGACTGGAAGCCGTGCGCGTCTGCGCGATTGCCGTCGGCAGAGTTGGCGAGTTCTGCAGCCAGTGACGCGAGCAACTAACATGCTCCGCGAAGAAGACGTGAGCGTTATCAGAGGACACGCATCGCATGGTGGCGATTTCGTTCGCCTGATCCACGTGCCCACCGGACTCTCGCGAGAACACGGCGGTCCACTGCGAGATATCAACGTGAACGCACTGCTCGCGAAATGGCAGAAAGAAATCGAAGAACAACTGGTCAAGGAAGGACGAACCGAGTTTGTCCTGCCCGCATACCGAACCAAGAGCACGCGACAACATTGAAGCCACTGACTCCAGTGCGAATTCGAGGCTCTCGTTAAACGAATGGTTACTCGCCATGGCACGCAAGAAGAAACCGTCGCTTCCGCCGGTAGGAGCCGCCTTCGCCGTCCCGTTGGAGGACGGGCGTTACTCAGTTTGTCGCGTCCTGACGAACAACAGCGACAAGCACGCTACGACCTGCAAAGACGATGCGGTTCTTGTTGCTGGATGTCGCTGGGTCGGTCCTCAAGCGCCTGGCGCTGACGATCCGGCACTGCGTCCGCTGCTCTATCTGACGCACCATTCGTGGAAGAATACTCCCAACATGGTCTGGGTTTCCGAAGAACCTCCGCCCGAACTGATTCCGATCGGGATCATCGAACCAACAGCCGAGGAGCGGACTACTTCCTGCATGTCGTTCGGAAACTGGAGTTCTCTGAAGATCCAACCGCTGCTGCAGTGGAAGTGGGATCACGAACGCGATGCGGTACTCGCGGACGACGTGGTCAAACAGAAGCAGACGTCGGAAGCTCGTGAAAAGGCCCGACAAAGACGCAAACAATATCTGAAGCAAGTTACACTCGAAGAACTCAAAGAACGTCAACACTTCCCGAACTGGAAGCGCTATCCGCCCGCCAAGGCGACTCGAGCGTCACGGAAGTTGATGACCAAGACGATCGAAGACCTCATCGCACTTGGCTCAGACGCCTCGGAAGCAGACCGCATGGCAATCCTGCAGCAGTGCATCGAGTCGTTCAACGACTTGGATGCCGAGTTGCAGTTCATCGAAACCGTCGAGCGAGAAGATATCTGCGAAGAATTTGAGGAGATCGTTCACGCCTGCGGCCTCGGCCATCATCAAGACTTGGCCGACGAGTGGCGTGACTGGTGAGAATGCCGCGCCCCACCAAGACGTAGGGCGGATAATCCTGTCCGCCGCCGGACAAGATTGTCCGGCCTACTTACTGTTTCGCTTCGAACACTCCGCTACGCATCACACCGCAGTGCATACTCGGAACGATCCCAGCCGGTCGCCCGCACTTCCTGCTCGGCGATGGGCAGCACCGCGACTTTCGCCTTCAAGCGATAGAGGAACGACGCCAATCCAAAGTTAAGGCGACTGATACTCAGCGTTTGCGATCGGCCGCGTGCAAATCGCGTCCTCAGCAGCGCCAGAAAGAGATCAATTCCCCTGCGAAACTCCGCTTCATCACAAAAGTCATATTCGCCGATGGTCGAGCGCGAACGCCAGGTCCAGTCGGTAAACTGATCCAGCAATCGCAACGGTTCCGCATCCTGTCGTTCGTCAGTAATCCACGACCACTCCTTGATCCCGTTAATCCGATCTGCCTGCACGCCGGTCGAGAAACCGCGATCCATGCGACGCATCAGCTCCCAGAATTCGCCCTCGATCGGAACCACCATACCGAAGTCGAGCAGTCCCAAGCGGCCGTCCGGCATAAACAGAAAATTGCCCGGATGCAGATCGGCGTACATCAAACGACCGGTGTAAGACATCCGATAGCCGGACCGCAGCAACTTGCGGGCGAATTCATTGCGAACGTCATCCGACGGGTTGGTGGCCATGAACTCATCAAGATGCACACCATCGAGCCGCTCCATCGTGAGCACCCGCGAAGTCGAATATTCCCGAAACACGCGCGGCACGACGATGCCGTCATCTTCAGAGAACAGTTTGCGTACCGCTTCCTGCGTCGATGCTTCGCGTTCGTAGTCGGTCTCATACTCCATTCGCAGGCAGAGATCATCGACCTGATCCTTCAAGCAATCCCAATCGCGATTCAGGCGACTCGGCAGCATGAACAGGGCGAGATTACGCATATCCTCGCGAATCGTGCGGGCAATACCGGGATACTGAATCTTCACCACCACATCTTCGCCGGTCTTCAGCCGAGCTCGATGCACCTGCCCCAGCGAGGCCGCAGCGAACGCCTGCTTATCAAACGACGCAAAGATGTTTTCCGGATCATCGCCCAGTTCATTGTGCACCAGTTCTCTCAAGAGTGACCAGTGCATTGGAGGGGCTTGAAAATAAAGACAGTCCAATGCCTCGATAAATTCCTTCGGAGCCACGTTCGGCAACGTCGCCAGCATCTGGCCGAGCTTCATCACCGCGCCGCGCAAATACGTCATTGAATCCAGCACTCGCAGTGCGGTCTTCCAATGAGTCTCCGCGAGCAGCCGCTTGTTCTCTTCCGCGTTACGGAACCAGCCGCGCACCCAGTGAAACAGATACGCCGCTCCGATCTTGGCTTGCAGAGTCCCCAGCAATCGCAGCCGGTGAAATCGGCCGACCGGTACCGGCCACATCGACGCGAGCGATCGCGGATCCGCAACACGGTCTGCGACTGCTAATTCTTCAATTTCCCGGTCCTCTGACTCGGGCAGAGCATCCATTAATTGAGCAACAGTTAACGCCATGATGGTTCACTCACTTTCTTGATATTTATACCAACGCGCATCGCGCGTGAATTTGCTGATTCCGTAATACACGCTCTTGAATGGTGAGCAGGCCAGAAGTTTTGTCCGGCTGACGGACAGGATTGTCCGTCCTACAAACGATCAGGCAGATGATTTCTTGCGTCGCGACGGCGGGCGTTCGGCGATCAACCAGCCGGCAAACATCCGCATGGACTGGTCGAGCAGCGCCAGCGTGTCTTCCTGCTTCGGTGATTTGTCGCTCGTCCAGAATACGAGCACGCCGGTGTAGAGCGTCCAATAAAGCTGCAGTACGTTCGGGGCGACATCCGCCGAGAAGCCGTGCCGCACCAGCACCGATGAAACACATTCGAGATGCCGGGCCCGAAATGAATCGGAATCATCAGTAGCCGACGCCAGCGGGCTGAAAACAGTTTGCCACAACGCAGACAAGTAAGTCCGCAACGGCTTCAGAGCCCGCAATCCCGCCGCCACGATGGCGAACAACTCTTCATCCAGGCTGACTTCTAAGTCGGTACCTGCAGAACTTGAAGTCTGCTCTGACAGCCGAACTTCGGCAGCCCGTAAGGCCTCGTCGACCAGTTCTTGAACGATGGCTTCCTTCGTGGGGAAGTAGTTGAACAGCGTCCCCGTCGCGATTTCGGCGGCCTGAGCGATATCTCGCGTCGTTGTTTGTTCGAACCCCCGTTCCGCAAACAACAGCTTCGCGGTTTCCACAATCTTCAGCCGCATCGCGGCCTTTGCTTCCGTCGTGATTCGCATGATTCCGTCTCGTCGAGCATTTAATGAGCACGCTCACATTATCGACGCAACAGCGAAAACCACAAGACAAAATGAGCACGCTCACAAAAGAATGCTAGAATCGAGAAATGGCGGAGCGGGAACCGGGAAACTCAAGTATTGAGGATTCGGGGCGAAGAGCTCGCTCTGTTGTAGGACGGCTAAGCCTGCGGCTTCTGGACGCCGAACTGGGCAGGGGTCGCGAGTTCGTGGCGGAGCTTGCGGCAGGTTTCTGCCAACTGCGCGAGGCGGGTCGTCTGCTGGTCGATTTGACGCAGTTCGGCGTCAAGCTGCGGGAACAGACCGGTTCCCAGTCGCTCGTGAGTGAGATCAGCAGCGAGCTTGTTGATCTCAGTTCGCAGGCCGCGGCGCAGGCGGTGGCAGAACGCAATAATCAACAACACTGACCACAACCCGAAGAAGATCGCGGCATTGATATAAAAATCGGTCGTCAGCAAACGCGACGGATCATTCAGCGAGTCGTAGAAGAACGCGCGGCCTCCGCGATACAGCACATAGATGACAAACGACAGTAATAAGAACTCATACCAGCAGCGTGCAATAATCCCGGAATTGCGCCGTGCCAGACGTTCGATCACGGAATCGATGCGCTCGCGGGCCTGCTTGAGGAAGTCGAACTCAATACGGGCAGTCTCCGTGCGTACGGCGTTGATCCCGGATTCGTCGAGCAGACCGGCGTCGAGTTCCGCGTCATGCAAATGTCCGCTCAGGATGACGCGTGCTTCGTGCACCAGCGATTCGTTCAATCCCAGCGCGACGACATCATCAAAACGCTGCTCGGCTTCACGTTCCTTCTGACGGTCTGACCACCACTTCGAACCGTGCATCGCTCCGATGAGAACCAGTTGTGCTGTAGTCCGGGCACGAGCCAGGCTCGCAGACGTCAACAACGTGCCCAGCCCGTTGTAGAGGCGTAAGATGGACGAGAACGGGCTGACGCCCCACAGTGCCGTCACCGTTGATAACAGCCGCTGCTCCCACAGGTGCCGATTGGCCTCAAGCTGCGTTTTCAGGGTGTCGCTCATTGATGCCGCGAGACGCTGTCGATGCTCAACCAGTCCCGCTTCCAATCGCTGCAGAGCAGGGCGGGCCGCATCGCAGAATTGCTGGCTGCGCTTCAACGCCGCGTCAACCAGATCCAGCAAGTTCGCGCGCCGGATCTGCAAGCGTTGCGCGGCCGCCAGTCGCGACGTTAGAAGATCCTGCAGCCGCCCGAAGTCGCCAGTCGGACGTTGATTGGCCTGCTGTTCCTGCAGCGCCCGAACGGAGTCCACAAAGAACATCTCGGGCACATCAAAACGACCGGCCAGTTGAGCCCGCCAATCGTCGCGGATATCGACATCCTGATCCGCATGAGTCTGCACGAAGAGCAATCGACAACCCGTAGCCGCCACGTCCAGTTCTTCGACCACTCGGGCCGAGCGATACTTTTGCTGGGTCGAGGTATAGATCAGCACATCACAGTACGGCAGCAGTTTCCGCAGCGTCTCCAGGTTCGTTCCGGCGGCAGCCACTTCGTTCGTGTCCGGGTCGGGACAGTCGATAATGACAGCATCCCTCAACGCCGGAGAATTGACGGTGACGTGCTCGAAGTCGGAGAGCGGCAACCCCAATGCAGCGAGTTCCGCTTGAGGATGCGTCAGCAGAATAGGTTTGCGTGTCGTCGGTCGCTCACGGCCAGAGCGAGTGCGCTCTTCACCCACCAGAGCGTTGACCAGTGCACTTTTACCAGTGCCGGTGCCACCAAATGTCGCAACCACCAGCGGTGCTTCAAGGCGAATTCGCAAGGAGTCCAGACGGGGCAATAACCGCCGCAACAAAGACCAGCCGCGATGCAACGGCTCCCAGGCAGACTCGCCCTCGGTCCATTGCCGCAACCGCCGCAACAGCTCATCGGCCTGCGCGAACAGCTCAAGTTCCTGCAGTTCCGGCTCAGTCATGGGGAAGTCCGAAGTCTTAAGTCCCAGGTTTCACGTCGCGGATTGCAGGTTCTGATTCGGGTGCCACTGTCGGCCGGACAATCTTGTCCGGCTGTCGGACAGGATTGTCCGACCTACAAACTAGCAGCAGTGACTGCCACTGCCACACGTAGCCGGTTGCTCGCCCGCCATTGGCAGTTCGGCCGGCGGCGCGCAATGTTCAGCATCATCAAAGCCCCGTTTCACGATCGTGAAGCCGAGGTCTTCAATCATGCGGTAGTCCTCTTCCGGCGTTTGGCCCTTGGTCGTGAGATAGTCGCTGACGAACAGCGAGTTCGCCGGATACATGCTCATCGCCTGCATCGACCGCAGATTCACTTCGCGACCACCAGCAACGCGGATTTCCGTCTTCGGATTAGCCAGACGGAACAAGCACAGCACTTTCAGGCAGAAACGCGGATTCAACTCATGCACGGCTTCGAGTTGCGTGCCCTCGATTGAATTGAGGAAGTTCACCGGCAGCGACTCCACGTTGAGTTCACGCAACTGCAGCGCGGTCTCGACGAGATCCTGATGGGTCTCTCCCATACCGGCGATGACGCCCGAGCACAGTTCCATACCGGCATTTCGCACTGTTCGCAGAGTATCCAGCCGGTCTTCGTAAGTATGCGTCGAGCAGATTTGCTCGTAATAACGGCGACTGGTGTTGAGGTTGTGATTGATGCGATCGACACCGGCGTCGGCCAGCGTCTGCGCTTGCTCGGGCTTCAGCAGACCGAGGCAGCAGCAGATGTGCAGACCGTATGTGTCCTTGATCTTCCGCACGATCTGGGAGATGCGATCGACTTCGCCGTTGGTCGGTCCGCGACCGCTGGTCACGATGCAATACGTCCGAGCCTTGCTGTCGTAGGCAGCCTTGGCGCCGTCCATCAGCTTCTTTTCGTTGAGCAGCGAATACTTCGGAATTTCGGCGGTCGAATTGATGTTCTGAGAACAATAGCCACAGTCTTCCGGGCACAGGCCGCTCTTGGCGTTCTTCAGCATGTAAAGCTGAACTTCGTTACCAAAATGCTCGCGGCGAACTCGATACGCGGCATCCAGCAATGCCAGCAGTTCGGTGTCGCTGGAGTTCAGAATGGCGTGACCTTCCTCGGCGGTCACGATGTGCCCGGCCAGAACACGGTCGGCCAGATCATTCCAATCGAAACTCAGGCGGTTCGCCGCGGAAACAGTGGCTGTAGTCATGCTGTGAGAATCTCGGTCTACGCGAAGAAGAAGTGAGTTCAAAATCCAACTTCAGGGCACAGAGTCTAACTGGTCAGGTCTGACTGCAAAGTCTGACCTGAGAAACTCAACGCCAACATCCCGAAACTCCGCCACTGCTGTGAGATCAGACAATCACATTCGAACGAATTTCGACCACGCGCGGCTGTTGGCAAGCGACTCCGTACTGCGGTTACAGTGAGGGCTGAAGCCAGACCAGACGCATGGAAAACACATGAACTCGTTTCAAGAACTGGCGACATCGCGTCGCAACTGGATCGAAGAAGTCCTGATCCCGTGGTGCCGGTCCGCCAACAGCGCGAGTCTGCTGCAAGCGGAACTGGACTGGGTGAACCTCGCGGGCGGAGTCGATCCGAAGGCCACTCTGTGGGTCTGGGCCTGGAGCCGCTATCCCGTGCTAGCTCACGATGGCCTGCCGGGTCTCAACGAAACGAACGAAGTTCGCGTCACTACGCTCTCCGGAGAAATCGTCGTCGGCTACCCGGATAATTCCGCGACGCACGGCAGCCGACTGGTCCTGCTGACCCGGCTGGCCAACGGCAACTTCGCCCACTACGAGCCGATCAGCATCGACAACATCAGCAGTGTGGAACTCGCCGATCCCGCGTCCGCGGTTTCGCATGTCCCGCTGCCAGACCGGCCGCTCACCATGATGCCGCAGTTCGCGGACGATCAGACGCGAATCTAGCCAGGCCCGGGATCGAGGCAGATCGAGCAGGACAGGGCTCAAGTCAGTGTTGGGGCCACTCACTGTCGCTTCCGCGCCATTAAAAAAAGAAAGCGACCTCGATCGTGAGATCGAGGCCGCTTGTTACTTACTTAGTTCGAAGCACGTTGCTTCGAGGTTTGCAGACTAGTCCAGCAGGCCGAAGAGGCCAGCCAGCTTGCTGCTCTTGCGGGGCGTGCCAGCACTGTTCTTGGCTGGTTCCGCTGGAGGAGCGGCCGGAACGGCTTCCTTCATCGGTTCAGCAGGAACAGGAGCAGCCATTGGGGCGAGGCCAGGAGCGGCACACGCTGGGCTGCAAGCTGGTCCGCAAGCACGAGGACCACAAGCTGGTCCGCATGTTGGGCCGCACTTCGGAGCGCACTTGGACTTGCAGCAGTCGACAACGTCGTAGCCGCAGAGTTCCAGAGCTTCCTCAGCTTCGTTACGGACACCACGATCGCAATCGCCGAGAGCAACCGTCAGAGCCTGGACAACCCGGTCGTTCATGCAGCAGCAGCCGTACTTACGAACCTGGTCACCAATCTCGTCAGCAGCTTCGTGACGAACGCGTTCGTCGCAGTCGTTCAGAGCATACGTGAACGCACACATAATCTCGGGGCTGCAAACACAGCTGTATTTGTCACCGAGCTTATCGATCGCACGAGCACGATCCTTAGCGTAGCAAGCCGTCTGAGAAGTGTAGATCAACTCAGCAACCTTGCAGGGATCGTCGCAGCACACTGGCTTCGAGCAGCAGGTTGTCGTCTTGGGAGCACAGGTGTTGCAGGG
>JAKFWA010000123.1 GCA_021732995.1 Planctomycetaceae bacterium
GCCGCCGCCTTCTTTCGGGCGAGCTTCGTTGACGGTCAGATTACGACCATCAACGTCCTTGCCGTTCAGACCGGCAACGGAAGCCTGAGCTTCTTCGTCGGTGCTCATCTCAACGAAACCGAAGCCCTTGGAGCGGCCGGTCTCGCGATCCGAAATCACCTGAGCGGACCGGACCGAACCGTAAGCACCAAACAGTTGCTCAAGGGTAGAGTCGGTGACGCTGTAGGGCAGGTTGCCCACGTACAATCTTGTGCCCATTGAAGGCTCCCAAACAGGACCGTCTTGCGTACCACAACCCCCCGCAGGCGTGTTTCTCGGACGGCAGACAAACGATTACCAAAAACTCTCTCACTCAGACTGGCAGCGGGCTTTCTTCCCGACGGGGGGTACCATGTCTCAGACGCAGGCAGTACAGCAAACGGCGAAAGAGACAGCAACCCACGTTCTGAGGGCAGTAACCGCATTCCGGGAAAATGCTTATCTCGCCGCCGCTCAGTATCTCGGCAGCCCCGGCTCGATTTCGATCGCCCACTGGTCAATTCCACCGGCCATGCTCTTCACATTGGGGAAGCCCTGCTGGCGCAGCCAGTGGGTCACTCGCAGGCTTCGGCCGCCATGGTGGCAGTGTACAATAATCTCGGAATTGCGATGCGATTCCAGCTCATTCACACGGTTCGCTAGTTCACTCATCGGCAAAAGTGTCGCACCGTTGATGCTTACTGTCTGATATTCACCAGCTTCCCGGCAGTCGATGAAGCAGAACGGCTCGCCGGCATCGAGCTTGGCTTTCACGGACTGGCAGTCAATTTCGAGCGGGATCTGAGCAGTCATTATTGATGGGATCCGATGTTAGTGGGGTCCAGGAGTCGGCTGACTGGTCGCCTGTGGACGCTGAAAGTAGGGAGCGATCCAGTGGGTCCAGAGTGCTCGCAGTGGCGATGCGAACGCAAAATACAGAAAAATCAGCGGCAGCGCCAGTTCTCTGACGATGAAGATCGCGGCGATGGAAAACAGGATCTGGATCAGATGACCGCGTGTGCGACGTCCGGAAAACATCTGATTGAAAACGTGCGCGTAACGAATTCGCGAGACCATCAGGCACGCGACGATGAAGGTCACAAACGGCAACGCCTGCACGATGGCCGGTTCGAACCACTCAAGTATTCTGGCCACCGTCTCGTTCATGGATGTGGGCGGCCCCGCCAGATTGTTGAGCCCGTACATCGCGACCGGGAAAGACGCGACGACTCCCGCCGCAGCAGGTGACGGTAAACCACTGAACGCGGTGTGCGAGTCATCTTCATCGGTTTCAACGTTGAATCGCGCGAGCCGCAGAATGGCGCAGGCGACGTACAGCGCACCGATCATCCACAAGATGCGGCTGTGGAAAATCGAATGGGCTGAGAACTGACGCATCAGGAACGCCGGAGCGACTCCGAAGCTGACGGCGTCGCAGAGGCTGTCGAGCTGCGCGCCGAACTCACTGGTCTGACCCGCCCACCGCGCGGCGCGGCCGTCCAGAGCGTCAAACACCATCGCAAAGAAGATACAGCCGGCGGCAACCAGCAAGTGGCCCCCGTCCGGCAACACATCATCCGGGCCGACCTTGGCCGCGAAAGTAATGGCCGCGAAGCCGCAGAAGACATTGCCCAGCGTGAGCGTTGTCGGCAGCACGGCAAAGAGCCGTTCTTTCTTTGGCAGACCGAGTCGGCGGCGCGGACGCGGCGGCGGCATCCCTTCGCGGGGGTCTCGATCCTCAGACATCGATTCAACGGGGATGTCGGAGTTTGTCATGACGAACCTCAAGTCTGCATAAGACGGACAGCGTCCGTGTGTTCATTCAAATTCCAGCTCAATGATCGCTTTGTCATCCGATGAACCGTACGACGTTCTGCAGGCGACAATCCGGGCCAGATATCACGAGCGATATCGAGCCATCAACGTTTCGCCCGCTTTCACCGTGTCTCCCACCTTCGTGAGTATTTCCAACGCGGCTTCTTTCGGAAGGATCAGCTCGGTTCGCGAACCCAGCTTGATCATGCCGAACTGCTCACCGCGAGCCAGTTCATCCCCCGGCTTGATCCAGCACACGATCCGTCGCGCGATGGCACCCGTGATCTGTCGCACGATCATGCGACGATACGGGGCCGCGTTCTCTTCCAGCCGAATCGCCACCTGTTCGTTCTCGCGAGCGGACTCGGGCCGCAACGCATTCAGATACTTACCAGCCTGATACCGCAGTCCGATGATGCGCGACGCGACCGGAACACGGTTGATGTGCACGTTGAAGATCGACAGGAAGATGCCAATCAGCACCGCCGGTCCGCCGATGAAATCATCGTGCTCAATCTCCTCGATCAGCACCACTTTGCCATCTGCCGGAGACACCACCTCACCCGGTCCCTGAGGAACGATGCGGTTCGGGTTGCGGAAGAACCAGATGATCTCGGTGCCCGTCAGCGCCAGCGCGACGACCACCAACCACAGGGCATAAGTCGCCGCAGCGGGCAACGTCGTCGTGAGTAAGACGACGGCCAACACAATCGCCGGTACGAAGAACAGCACGACGAAGGCAATCAGTTCCGCAAGACCAACTCGCGCGAACGGCAAGCTGTCACGCCAGCGAAACGGGTCGTCCTGAGGTTCCCACCAGTAGTTCGGCTGGTTGCGGTAGAACTTCAGATCGCGCGGGTCCAGAACTTCATGCGGGCAGCCATTCACGTCGCCCTTGCGACAGGCTCGCATGCGTTCCACATAACCGCGCCGGAACGTCTTCAACCACCAGCGCCGCCAGCTGCCCCACGCCTTTTCCAGTTTGATGATCACACCGCCGCCCGGCTGAATGGACGTCAGGAACGGATCCATTGGCTCCAGCGGGGCGCGGTTCGAAGTTGAGTCGCTCATTGGTCGATCGTCTGAAGGAGTCACAGTCTGCTGCCGGACAGCTTCCGGCGTAGGCGGATTCTGAGGCGAACCAACGTCCTTCGCCAGCGGCGGACCATTGATTCAGCAACACTTGGGCCACATCTGGAGAACTCGACCCGTGTTTCTTCCGGATCAGCTCAATCCGCGACCCTGCAACTCCACGAACAGCCACCACAAACGACACGACCTCCCAAAACGGCACAATCTTGCCGTTCTGATCGCAGCGTGCGGGCGATCTCTTACAGCTCGAACAGCGACTGCGTCTTCACGATCGCGCACTCTTCCGGATACGTGTGGAACGAGTGAATCAACAAACTGTGAGGCCACACATCCGTCTGGATGAAACTGAGCGCCGCCGGAGCCAGTCGATTCTGCGCTTCGAACGCATGTGAAATCGGGGCGCGCTGGCAATCCAGCAGAAGTTCCTCGTGCATGTTGAGGAACTGCTCGGGGCTCAACTTCTCAATCTGAAAGCTGGTGTGATACGCAATGCCGGATGACAGCCGCAGCGTCTCATCGCGCGACGCCTTGATACGTCGCTCAATGATCTGCATGCGTGAAGGCAAGGGTTGCTCGCGCCCGGCGAGCACTTCCGTCACGATGGTGTCCCGCGTCTGGAACTCAACCACGTGGCCAGCATCGCAGATGCGAATGGTCGCGCGAAAGTTGGCCTGAAGAACGTGAGCGGTGCGATGCACGTCGAACAGCTCAGGGTGCAACGAGCGTTCGAAGACATGAAACAATAATTCAGAAACATTAGGCCGGACGAAGCTAACACTCATGACCAGACCCTGTCGGCTCCTGGTGGGCGATATGCCAGCGGTTCACTCATTGAACGATTGGCGTCAATCCTATTTCTCGCCCTGAACGGCGCGATGGTATCTTTCGTACAAGCACTGTCGAAAGCATTCCGGGCAGATTCAACGGAAGTTCTGAGACTTCCAAGTACGACGCAGATCCGTCTTGCGAAGCCTCATGAAGCCTGCTTGTCGTCACTTTCCAACGCAAGCAACTGCTCTTTGAGACCCAGACCACCAGGAGCAGTGAAGCCTCCCAGTCGACCACCCGATGCAACCACTCGATGACACGGCACGATGATCGGAAAGCGATTCGTGGCCATCGAACTTCCCACTGCGCGAGCTGCTCTTGGTGACCCGGCAAGCTTTGCAAGCTCGAGATAACTGACCGTGCCTCCGTACGGAATCGTGCGCGTCGCCAGAATGACCTGCTGACGAAACTCGGGCAGCGGACGACGGTAAGCAATCGTGACGTCTTTGAAGTTAATTGGTGCTCCGTTTGCAAAGCTTTCCAGCTTCTGCCGCAGCTCAGGGTTCCAGTCACTCACATGCAGGCCGAGATCTTGAACGACCTCATCCGCGCGACAAGCTTCGATCGCAGCATCACGACTCGTATTGCCAATCCTCACGCCGACCAGACGCCCCGACTGACCAATTAAACTGATCCAGCCCAGTGGCGCCCGAAACACGGAGACATCCGGTGTCGCGGCAGCCTCGTCCGGCTGAAGATAAATCAACTTTGAAGCGCGACCGGTTTTGACAGCAACCATCTCACACATCCTTCGCAGGCCGTCCACGGCGGAGAGACACATTCACCACGCAAGAGCTTCGCACGGCATGCCTCTTCTACGGACATTAAGTACCCAACATTCGACAAGCGACACTGCTACGACGAAAGGTTTGTCGCGGCGGCTTTACGGCGGCGCCGGTACTCCATGATGCCACTGAACACGAGGACTGCCACCAACCCGGGGCCGGAGCCATTTACGAACCCGACATATGCGACGATGAGACCTACAACAGCCAGGAGGACGATCAATCCCGGCAGGAAACTCCAAGCCAGCAGCGGTTCAAGCAACAGTCCGATCAGCACGCACAACGCGAGCCCTCGAATCAGTCGCGACATCGTCGAACTCACCACTGTCGACTCTGAGGTTCCGACAGCGTCGTTCTGCGATTTCAAGTCGACTTCCACGTCAGCGAAGAGTCGCGTCTGAAAATCCTGCTGAGACAACGGAGTCAGATCGCTCTCTTGCGGATCGGCATTCACGGCATACAGCAGCGACTGATTCACCGGCGCGGCCATCTCGACGGTGTAAACGCCTACTTTGGTCGTATCGTCGAACACCGCCAGAGCGGATTCACCCTGATCCTGAATGGTAATGTCCTCACTGGTCCCCGACGGACGGACGACCACCGCACTGCTTTCGAACGCTCGCAGCGGCACGGACGCCGTGATCGGTTCATTGACGGTCAGTTGACGCCGCCGCCATTGATCTCCAACCGCGAAGGTCACGGCTTCGTGCATCAGCGGCACGAAACTCGGAGCCCAGATCGCCCATGTGCTCCAGCGATCGTCCGCGCTGGTGGCACTCAAGATCACGCGTCCCAGACCAACCGATCTTTCGACCAGCGCGGGTTGGCCGTTCGTAAACCACAATGCAACCTTCGAGTCTTCCGTCGGCTTGAGCTTGATGAATTCAAAGGTCAGGGTTGCTTCGAGACCTGCTCCGGGGTTGCCCTGAAAAGCCTTCACCAGCGGGTGCAGATAATCGCGGGCGTCGAATCCGAAGAGCGTCTCGCGATCAGGCGAACTCACGCGGTCTTCCAGTCGAGCGGGCAGCAGCCCCTGACCGTCACGAAACAAACGCTGATTGTAGCTGTCCTGATTGGTCTGATCGCCAGGGAAGATCAGCAGGCCATGCCCGCTGCGTACGAAGGTCTCCAGCAGCGTCGCTTCGCGTTCGGTCATCAAACCGAGATTGCAGAGGATCAACGCGTCATAGAGGCTCAAGTTCGTTGCCGGCAGTTCGCTCTCCGAAATGATGTGCGTGCGAATCAGTCCGGCTGCCGAGTCACTCAACGTTGATGGCGACAGCGCCTTCGCGACGTAGTACGAAGCGGCCTCGCGTCGATTGCCGGAAGGTCGACCATCCACCAGCAGGATGCGCAGTTCATCCCGCGCGGGCAAAGCCAGCCAGCGGCGGTTATCGAGTGGCAAATCATCTTCCTGCAAACGCACTTCCAGCTTGTGTTCGCCGCCGGTCTGAAACGTATGCGACCAGTCCACGGGCACATCAACTCCCGACGCCAGATCTACGCGTTTGGAATCAACCAGCCGGTCATCGACAAACAGTTCGACAACCGCATTCTTCATCGCCACCGAACCGAAGTTGCGAACCGTCGAACTCAACCGCACCGGTCGTCCGGTCGCGATCAAGGCAGACTCGGCATCGAGCCGCAGCACCGCCGCGTTGGCACTTTCTCCGTTGGAAACATTCAGCACCGACAGCCGAGCCCGCTCGGCCAGTTGCTTGAGTTGAACCTTGTGCCGCGCCTGTGCCGCGCTGCCGCCACTGGTCCACGTGCTGGCCTGCAGATCGGTGACAAAGATCACCTCTTTGCGAGGCATCTCGGGAGCCAGCTTGGTCAGGCTGAGAACCGTTTCCAGCGTCGCGGCCAGATCTCCCGGCGCATCGGTCACCGTTAAGTCCTGAAGCTCGTCGTCGACTGTTTCCGTCGAAAAGGCTGGCTGACCGACAATCGCCAGCGGCTCTTTGTCAGCCAGACGGACCAGATTCCAGGCATCTCCGCGCTGTCCCTGCTGCATCAGGTCACGAATCAGTTGCTTGGCGCGACCGAAGCGCGTGGTTTGCGTCGCTCGAGCTGCGTCGCCTTCCTCGGTCGCCAACTCCTGACGAAACTGCATGCTCATCGTGGCATCGATGACGACGATCCGATGCACCGGCATGCTGGCTCGCAAAGCGCCGGTGGCTGTGTCCGCGTGGGGTCGAGCCAAGGCCAGCACCAGTAGCGCGATGACCAGCGTCCGCACCAGCAGCAGGATGAAGTGCTCGATGCGCATGCGGCGCGACTGCTTGCGAGTCGCCTCCAGCAGGAACCGCATCGCCGCCCAATCCATCTCCACGTACCGCCGCTTGTGCAGCAGGTGGATGATGAGCGGAATCCCTGCCAACGCCAGCCCCGACAGCAACCAGGGGCTGCCGAATCCAAAGGCCAACAGAGGCTGAGTGACGTAAGACATAGTGCCGGAAGATTGCGACTCGAAAGGACAGGAGAGACCGCCGATGATGACGAGCCCGCAGGTCCAAGCCAATGAACGAGCTGTTGTCCCGTTGTGCGATCACCACCTGAGTGCGTAAATCTGTAGTCACATATGTTCGACTTGGAGTGATAGCGGTCAGTGCTTTATCGAAACACCGCGTTTCGCCTGTTCAACACCAAAGGCCGATGTGATGCATCAACCGGATTCTACTGACGTATTGTCGCGACGGCGGTTGCTTCAAATGGGCGGGCTCGGGTTGATGGGCGTTTCGCTGCCTCGGTTGCTGGCAGCCGATGATGCGAACCGCGCGGAGGCCATTCAGCCATCCGCAGATGCCGCAGTGATTGTGTTCCTCAATGGAGGACCATCCCACTTGGATATGTGGGACCTGAAGCCCGATGCACCGGACGGCATTCGGGGTGAGTTCTCTCCCATCGCGTCATCCGTGCCAGGCTATCAGGTCAGCGAGCACATGCCGCGACTGGCTCAGCAGATGCACCGAGCCACCGTCGTCAGGTCCATGCACCACGGCGTGAACAACGCCCACGCCGCCGCCGTCTACGCCGCGATGACCGGCCATGATCGCGGTGAGATCGGCGGCGGGACTCGACCCACTGATTATCCCACGCCGGGGGCTGTGCTCGACAAGTTACGCCCTCCGACGACCAACGCCGTCTCGCACGTGTGCCTGCCTTACATCACAAAGGAAGGTGCTGGAGGCCCGCCGCAGCCCGGCTTCTTCGCGGGGTTCATGGGACAGCAACACGATCCGTTGTTCGTGCTGAAAGATCCCAACGCGGCGGACTTCTCTGTTCCGGAGCTGACGCTGCAAGTGGGGCTCAGTTCGCAGCGACTCGGCGAACGCAAGGCTCTCTTCTCCCAGTTGGATCACGAACTGCAGACGATCGCCAGCAGCCGAGGCATGAGCGGTCTGCAGCAACGCGCGTTTGATCTGCTTACGTCCCGAGAAGCTCAGGATGCACTCAACATCGGGGCCGAATCCGACAAACTCCGCGACTCTTATGGACGCAATATCTACGGACAGAGCGTCCTGCTGGCCCGACGTCTCATTGAAGCCGGTACGCGGCTGGTGACGGTGTCATGGGCTCCCGATGCAAATGCCACGTGGGATACTCACGGCAGCAACTTTCAGTCGCTCAAGACTCGCCTGCTGCCTCAACTGGATGCTGCGGTGTCGAGTCTCGTGCAGGACCTCGCCGATCGGGGCCGATTGAACCGCACGCTGGTCGCAGTCTTCGGTGACTTCGGCCGCACTCCCAAAATCAACGGCAACAACGCCGGACGCGACCACTGGAACTTCTGCTACAGCCTGATGCTGATTGGCGGCGGCTTCCGACAGGGCCTGATCTACGGCACGAGCGACAAGACCGGAGCCTTCCCCGCCAGCAGTCCGCTGACTCCCGGCGACATCATCGCCACGATCTACCATTCGCTCGGCATCCGCCACGACCGCATGATCTACGACCCGCTCGAACGCCCGCACCGTCTCGTACCCGTCGGCGACGTCGTTTACGACCTGCTCGGTTAGATCCAGAACGCTGAACGTGGAGGGTTGCCACTTTCCGCAGTCGCCCGGACGAGGTGCCAATTCGGATATTTTCACCGGTCCATTTGGCTGCCTGTGTGGTTGAATACGTACGATTGCAACTTGCGGCGCAGTCGGCATCATTGGTTCACGCATAAACGGTTCCGGCCTCAGGGAACGATGCAATGCCACGCAAATTTCAAATCTCCCGTGTTTTATGGGCGTTTGCATTGATGATGCTCATCAGTGCCTGCGGTGCGGCTACCGCCGCAGAACCTCGCAGCAGCGTCAAGACTCCGAACTTGGCGAACGATCGAGCTGTTCTGGATCGGCTAATCCAGAGGTTCCGAAAGGGGACCGAAGACGAACGGCTGCAGATCGTCGCGGAGTTGAGCCAGAATCAGCGTGGATCTGCCGACCTTCCTAAAGCTCTGTGGCAGGCCCTGCAGCCGGAACTGAAGCGAAAGTCACTGCCGCCGAGCACCGTCGCCGCCGCCGAACTATTCGCAAGTCTGGAAGCGCCGGGCCATTCTGACGAACAGCTCGGACTTACTCGTTCGCCAGACTTGAGGATTGCGACGCTTACCGTCCGCTCATTAGCCGAACGAAAAGTCCCGGAGGCGCTTGATCGCACGCTGGAACTCGCCAAGCGGCCTGAGTTCTCGCAGTCGTACGGCTTTCGCCACACGCTGACCGAAGCCGCGGGAAAGTTTCACGATCCGAAAGCCGTCGAATTTCTGGTTGACGTGACCGGGCGTTTCGACGGCCAGTTGCAGTACGACACGGCCGTGCGGTTGGGTGAACTCACCGGGCAGCGTTTCGGCGGGCACGCGGACCAGTGGCGCCAATGGTGGCAAAGTCACCGGAACGACAAAGGCGCGATCGTCTCAGCCAACGCCGTCTCATCGTCGGCGGCTTCTACCTCAACACCACCGCAGGCCAGCACAAACCTGCCGTGGCCGACTCCGGTGCCGAAGTTCTACGAAGTGCCTGTCTTCGCCAAACGAGTTGTGTTCGTGATCGACCGCTCGAAAAGCATGCTGTCGTCGGTGGATGGGGTCACTCGCCTGGACGAGGCCCAATATCAAATCGAACAGTGCATTCGCGGTCTTACCGAAGACACGTTCTTCAACATCGTCGTTTACAACGAACGCGTCGAAGTTTGGAGCCAGAGCCTCAACCAGGCGACGACCATGAACAAGTCGGACGCGATCGGCTTCGTGTTCGGGTTGAACGGAGCAGGCAAGACCGCGACTTATGACGCCTTGGAAACGGCTCTGCGGGGGGACCCGAATCTGGAAGCGATCCTGTTCCTGTCGGATGGCAAGCCGACCGCCGGCAAGATTCCGGACCCGCGCGTGATTGTGGTTCAGATCTCAGCCCAGAACGCGCTTCAGCAGACAGCGATTCATACCATCGGCATCGATACCCGAGGTGCGAACGCAGAATTTCTGGCCGCGCTGGCAGCGCAGAATCGTGGAACATTTCGAAACATCCGCTGACCATCGCGGTTAAATAAGAGCAGCCGCGACTGGTCAGTTTTAGAAGCTTCTCACCATGCCGCCACCACTTCGTCACAGCCTTTACTCACTGGCAAGCGTCTTCGCACTGGCAAGTCTCCTTTGCCAGATGCCCGCTGCCGTTGCGGACGAACCCGCCCCCGTATCAAAAGAGCTTGAAACAGCTCTCCGCGAGATGTTCACTGCCGGTATGGCCCCGGGCCAATCGACAAAAGCCGAACGTGCCTACGGAGTTGCCAAACGCTTGAGCAAACAGGACCCGCGCGTCGAATACGCTTGGGGTTTGATCCTGGCCCGGCAACTCAAGCTGGACGATGCAGCCAAGCAATTCACAGTCGCTCTTGGGCCAGCCGATCGACGCTATCTCCCTGCATGGCGGGCTCGAGTGTGGACTCATCTCTCTGCCGGCCGATTGAAGGAAGGTCTGGAAGATCTCGTTCCGCTCGCCCTGCATCTGTTGGCGGAAACCGCTGACGACAACGTCAGTCAGGAAGAGCTTGAAACAGCCGAGTGGCTGGGCCGAGTCCTCAAAGCCGCCGAACTGACTGCAGCCAGTGACACACAAAAAGACCTCGTTCGCAAATATGACGAACCGATTGCCGACCGGCTGACCGGCGATCTCCGCGACCGCTTCGAAGCAGGACGCACAGCGGTTGAAGAAGAGTTCGCCACCCTCAACGAGCAAGCTGCTCAGAAGAAAGCTGAACTCCAAGCTAAAGAAGAGCAGAAGAACGCCTCCAAGTCCGAACAACTCGGTGACAAGCTGGAAGACATCGAGCAACGAAAGTCCGACAGCAAACAAAGTGCGGAAGACCTCAAACACCAGTATGAAGAGCAACTCATCACGCTCGACAAACAACTCGGCAAGCTGGAACGAGACTACAAATTCCTCGCGAGCCAGGCCGAGTCAGTCGACCGATCGATGCTCGAACTGCGGCGTGAACTGACCCTGATCGAGGCCACGGCGGCCAGTGGAGGCGGAGGTGCACCCACCCCTCAGATCCGCAACCAGACAAATCAGCGCAATCTGGAGCTTCGACGTCAGGGTATTGATACCCGCCTGCAAGGCTTATTAAACGAGTATAGTGCAATCAGCCAGAAAGCGTACCAGGTAGCCATGCAGGCGGCCGGGATTATCAAACAGAAGCAAAGCCTTGCGCAACAATATCAAAACGCAACCGGCCAGATCGTGAAGCAGACTCAAGAGCTTGATACCTGGACCGGCCGATTGAGTAAACAAAAGCAGGAAGTCGAAAAGAAGCAGGCTTCCGGAAAACCAGCGAACCTGCCACGTCTCGATCGGAAGGCAAAATCGCTGCGCACTTATGTCGATCTCAACATCGAAGACGAACGTGATCAGTTATTTGCATCATTCGGAATCACAGCCAATGCTGCAAAGTAGAGCGGATCGCGATCGGCTGTTAGCAGCGGCAGCATTGACTCGGCCAGGAATGAAACTCACAAGCTCTGGTACATCGATCTAATAGGATAGCGGCCATGTCATTTTTCAATCAGCGACAGCTCGTCATCGGCCTCTGGGCAATCGTTGCTTCGTCTTGGGCATTGAGAGCCGAGGATGGCGCACCAACGAAGCCACTATCCGCCATCCGCCAAGTACTCGCCGAAGAATCCCAGCGCGAGGTCGATCGGCGCGAAGAGTTGGAATCTCTACGAACAGGCAACAACCCGAATCCGACGGTCTATTGGCAATCCGGTTTTATCAAGACACAGGGGCACTGGGTGCCCGCTGAAGACCTCGGCAAGAATCCGATTCCCGACGCGCTGGTTGAGTACCGACTGAAGCGCGATTCACTAGGTCCTGCGTCGACCCAGACGCACATGACACTCGCGAAGTGGTGCCGCGAAAAGAAGCTCGCCGACCAGGAACGAGCCCACTTGTACGCGGCGTTGGAGTCCGACTCAAAGTTGCTGACGAGGGCTAATTTTTTACGGCTTGGATTCGTAGAGGATCAGCAGCGGTTTGTGCCGCCCGAAGAGCAGCTTGAACAAAAACGCTATATCAGCACCGTCGAGTACTCGCTCCAGAAATGGGGTGCCAAGGTTGAACGTATCAGATCACGGATCGCGGCCGGTGGTGCGGCGCGAACCGCGGCGTTTGAGGAACTTAGTAAGTTGAAAGAACCGAGCACCGTAGCAGCGTTGGACCAGAATCTGGCAATCCACGGCGGCGCATACCTAAGAGCAGCCATCGGACAGCTTGCCGAGATTCCAAGTTTCGAGTCGACCCAGCTTCTCGCGAAGTACGCGGTCATGTCACCTGATGAAGCGATTCGCCGCCATGCAATCAGTGCGGTGAAAGATCGGCGTCGCGATGATTACATGCCGCAGCTCATTCGGATGCTTGTTACGGATATTCAGTATCACGTTGAAATGCGAGGATCTCTAACCATGAACGGAGCCGTATTCGTAGGTCTACGTTGGGGCCGAGAAACGGATACGAGATCTGAACGAGGATTTGCTGGAGTTCGATTCGCCCCACGTATCACTCGGTTCGAGCGAACTGATCCAAAGATGCCGGAGATTCGACCTATCGGTGACAGCTCGGCACAAAGGCGAGCCGAGTCAGAACTTTATGAGCGGGCTACGGCGATTGAGGCTGCCAATGAATCGACGCGTGAATTCAATCAACGTATTGCGACCTTGCTATCCGCAGTGACTGATCGCCCTGCTGACACAAACCCGCGTTCCTGGTGGCATTGGTGGTATCAAGAAAACAATTGGAAGGAATCTGAGAATCGCCAAGTCGTGGAAGTCTCGGAAGATGTGGAGTCTGCCGGGGAAATGCCATTTCTGCTACGCGGCCACAGTTGCTTCCGTAAGGGAACGCTTGTATGGAACGAGCAAGGACGTGTCCCGATCGAGAGCCTAAGAATTGGAGACTTGGTCGTAGCACAAAATCCAGAAACTGGCGAGTTAGCACTGAAGCCAATCTTGCGAACCTCAATCAATCCCGAACAGAACACGCTGCGCGTCCGCTTTGGAGATGAAGAGCTTGTCGCTACTGCGGCACATCAGTACTGGCAGGCAGGCGAAGGCTGGAAGCGTTGCCGCGACGTTCAAGCAGACCAGTTTCTGCACACAGGCCGCGGTAGCCAGAGGATCACAGAGGTGTCAACAACGCCCGGTACTGAGCCCGTCTACAATCTCGTCGTGGGGGACTTCCACACGTACTTCGTTGGAGAGAGCGGAGTGCTCGTACAAGACCTCTTCCCGCCGCGTCCAACAAACAACATCGCGCCTGGATTGAGCAGGTTCGAACTGGACGACGCGAAGGCACCGGTAAGTTACAAAGAATAGGGCACACGGTTATTAGTGTTCTTCTTGCGACCCTAATTACTAATACGTTTCAGTAACGATTCAATGCACGAGTTGCGACCATGTCACCCTTCAGTATGCGACTATTCAGTGCCAGCGATTATATCGCAATTGCGTCATCTGCAATTCTGAGAGCAGGGGATGCCGCGCTGGCAAAATCAAAAGCCACCATTCGACGGGTGCTCGTCGAGGAATCACAGCGCGAGGTCAATCGGCGGGAAGAGCTGAGTGTGCTTCGAACGGATTCCAGCGCGGCGCCAGAGACGTATTGGCAATCAGGTTTCGTCAAGACTCAAGGACAATGGACGCCCGCCGAAGACGTTGACCTGCTCCCCGTTTCTTGATCCGCACGGAATGTTAGATTTTTGGATCTTTTCATTCTGTTGAGGGGGGGGGCGAGACGATGGGTAAGAAGCACTTCACAGAGGAGCAGATTGCGTACGCGTTGCGGCAACAGGAGGCCGGAACTCCCGTCGCGGAGTTGATTCGGAAGCTGGGCGTGAGCGAGCAGACGTTCTACCGTTGGAAGAAGAAGTTTGGCGGGATGGGCGTAGCCGAGCTGCGGCGTCTGAAGCAGTTGGAGGAAGAGAATCGGAAGCTCAAGCAACTGGTTGCGGATCTGAGCCTGGACAAAAGGATGCTGCAGGACGTGCTCTCAAAAAATGTGTGAAGCCCGCTCGCGGGCGGGCTCTGGTGCAGGGGTTGCAGGCAGGGCTAGATCGCACTAAATCGTTGCACCGAATACGACTTCGGTGAGATAGTTTTCATTCCACCCCGCTTGGCGGCGTTTCATGGCGACGCTCATCTTTTGGTTGGGGTGTTGTTTGAGCAGGCTCAGTGTGAAGCGACGGAGCCAGGCTTCGTTCTCGGCGGTCGGGCCGTGGCGGGTTCGCTTCTCGTCTTCTCGGAAGGTCATGTCCAAGGTCCAGTGGTTGCTATTCTCGATGCCCCAGTGGCCTCGGGTCGCCTTCGCAAATCGTCCCACGTCACGCTTTAGGCTGCTAATATAATACTGCACTTCACCCGTCTCGACTCCGTTGATCTCGCGCCGGCGAATCACCATCCCCAGCGTCTTCAGGCCACTCCATTCACCCATCTGGGAAATGTACGGGGCACATTGGTTTGCATGTAGGTCCGCTGCTCCAAACGACCATGCTGAGTCTCTGCCGTCTCCAGCACACTCAACCGAGGAGAGGGACTCTCGGACTCCAGGAGTTGATCGAACACCGCCTGCACATCGGCTGACAGCGTCGGTTGGTTGCCTTTCACGGGTAATACATACTCACCTTTGCCATTGATAATTTTGGTCGCAATCTCGCGCTGAGTCCCCATGGCATCGATCGTCACCACGGTGCCCTGCAGTTCGATCAAGTCCAAGAGCAGCGGGATCGCGGTGATTTCGTTGGACTTGGCGTCGGTCGCGACTTGAGCCAGTGTAAGCTGCTCCTCGTGAGCCCACGCACTGACCAGATGCAGTGGCGGTAATCCCTGCCCCTGATCATGCGAACGTCGTAGCGTCTTGCCATCGACACTCACAAATCGCGCACCATCCGGACCCGCCAGAGCTTGTAGCCAAGCCTGAAAACAGGCGGGATTGAGGCCGCGCAGAACGCGTCGCAGGCAGTCTTTCGAAGGCAGGCCATGTGGCAGTTCGAGATACTGGGCCAACCAATCTCGACGACTCTTGGCCCAGACGGCGATGGCATCAGGCCCATCCGCACCAGCGACCGTTCCGCAAATCGCGATGACGACCACATCGACCAACAGATGCTTGCGATTGATCGTTGAACGAGGATCTTTCAACTCGCCGAAATGAGCTTTCAGACCAATTTTGATCGCTTCGACTTGAGCAGACATCGAACACCTCCTTGTGGCTTCCGCCTGGCGAAACCACCCCGCCCGAGCGAAGGCTTTCTATACCATTCCGAAACCCATCGCGCCAGCAATCCATTGTCTGCATCTTACCCATAGTGCGCGCTGACGCTGGGGCGAAGTGGCGGCTGTTCTGAGTTCTCTGTCGCGATCATAGTTCCATTTCGCATCTACACCCAAAGCATACAATTGGAAGTAGCTGTCATCATTTTGTGCGCCGAGCACGACTCTGTCTTCGAGCGACTCGATGTGCGTGATTCGCGGAACGGGCTGCTGTCGGCCCCCTGGCGGCGGGTGCCAACAACTCCGGTTCCTCAAGACGAACCGGTTAGGCTTTGGATCCGTCAACTGGAAGGCGGACAACCAGAGAGCGCCAACGCTTGTGGAATCATTTCTGCGACCGACTCATTGCCTTTGCTCAGAGGCGATTGCCGAAGACCGTGAAGCGCGCTTACGACGAAGAAGATGCGGCCATCAGCGCGTTTCACAGCCTGTGCTGCACGGTGGGACGATCCGCCGCCTCAAACTTGCAAGATCGCTCAAATCTGTGGCGTCTGCTGACGACAATCACAGAGCGCAAAATCGCCAATCGGCTGCGATATGAGCAGCGCGAAAAACGTGACTCGCGCCGCACGATGGCTGACATCTGCATCCTGAATACCACAGAGCCGCCAATCAACCTCGACGCACTTGCCGGACGCGAGCCTACACCAGAATTCGCCGCAGAGTTCGCGGACTTGTGCGATCAACTGATTGAATCACTGGGCGACAAGCAGTTACGAGAAATTGCGACGCTCAAACTTCAAAACTATGAGCCGACCGAGATCGCTGACGCACTCGGCTGCACTCGCCGAACTATCGAGCGTAAGTTGATTATCATTCGCACGCGTTGGCAGTTGCTAATGGACGAAGCCGGCCAGACGCCGCCCGACCGACCTGATTACGCAGCATAAATCAGTTGTTGATTGCCGATCGCGGCCTCTGGGTTACTTCCTGCTATACCGAGTTCTGAGTTCTGTACGCAGCGTGGCGAGCGTGTCCGCGTACTTCGGATCAGCAGCGAGGTTCTGGAGTTCTTTGGGGTCGGTTTCATAGTCGTACAGTTCGACGCCGTTGTCGCCATCGTTCCATTCGGTGAGGCGGTAGCGTTCGGTTCGAAGACTGCGGCCTGTGGTTTGGGGTCGCACGGTCGGCGCATTCGTTTGCGTCGGCGTTCCGCGCGTGACCATCGTCAGAGCGGGCTTGGTCCACTCGGCCTGCGGATTCACGAGCAGCGGCTTCAAGCTCTTGCCTTCGACGGCTGGGGAAGCGTCGATGCCGCACAGATCGGTGAGCGTGGGGTAAAGATCTACAAGTTCCACCGTTCGCCCGCTGGCCTTGCCGCGTTGTGTGCTGCCGGGAACTGAGATCAGCAGCGGCACGCGCGCAGAGTTCTCGAAGAGCGACATCTTCTGCCACAGGCCGTGTTCATAGAGGTGATAGCCGTGGTCGCTCATGAAGACGACGATCGTTTTCTCCGCCAGCTTGAGGCGATCGAGAGCGTTCAGCAGTTCGCCGACTTGCGCATCCATGAAACTGATCGCCGCGTAGTAAGCCTGAATCGCGAGCCGACGTTGCTCGTCCGTCATGTCGGCTTGCTCCTTCTTGTGTGATAAGAAGGCTGCATCAGGAAAACCTTCACGTGAGTGCGGTGCCCCAACGAAATCCACTTTGGAGGGCGGATAGAGATCAAACCACTTCTTCGGCGCGACATACGGCGTATGCGGTCGGAAGTAGCCCACGGCGAGGAAGAACGGTTCCTGCTGGTGCTTCTCAAGGAGCGAAATCGCGGTGGCTGCGGACTTGGCATCCGTTTGCTCGGCATCCGTTCCTTCGGCGGCCAGCCAACTCAGCGTGCCACCGAAACGCGCCGGGCCTTCGTTCTTGGGCGTCAGCGTGAAGATGCTCTCTTCATCGTCTTTATCCCGGCCGCGCGGATTGAATCGCTCCTGCCATGATGGCGCATCATCGAAGCCGTCCGTCCCGATTTGAGCTGGCACGCCGTAGTGGTAGAGCTTGCCCACACGAGCCACGTAGTAGCCGGCCTTCTGAAAAGCCTGCGGCAGAGTGACATGATCCGGGTTCTTCTTCCGAAAGTGGGCGGAGTTCTCATACACGCCGGTCGAATCGGGACGCAGGCCGCTGAGGAACGACGCGCGTGAAGGGTTGCAGAGCGGGAACTGACAGTACGCTCGGTCGAAGCGCACGCTGCGTTCAGCCAGTCGATCGAGATTCGGAGTCTTCACAACCGGGTGTCCGTAGCAACCCAGCCGCGTGCTGAGATCGTCCGAAACCACCAACAGCACGTTGAGTTTCTCCGCAGCAATCGATTCCGCGGAGCAACTCAGCCCGACTACAAGCATCAGGAACCAGCGCAGCATGTCGAGGTCTCCAGGCAGGTGGGAAAATTCACCGAGCACTCTGGCTACTACCGAACTCGCAATTTGTCATCATTCGTCGTGAGTTCGTATTTCAAATCGCAGTTCACGTGACAGCAACGTAACGCACAACGCGCCGACCGTCGAAGTTCAGCGCGAGTTTCGTTGCAACAAGGGTTCGCGTCATGGCGCGTTGGGAGCAGTTGATCCGCACGATTCACTCGAGTGGTCAGCAACTGGTGTTGTCGGCCACAGGCGGAGGCAGTGCCGCCATCGCACGCCTGCTGCAGGTGCCGGGTGGTTCACAGTCGGTTCTCGAAGCGGTCGTCCCGTACTCGGCCACGGCGGTGGATCAATGGCTGACACGCAAACCGGACAGCTACTGCTCACGCGAAACAGCGTTGGTCATGGCGTCGGTCGCGTGGAAGCGGGCAGCCGAACTCACCGGCAAGCGCATGGGATTGATTGGTGTCGGTTGCACGGCATCACTGGTCAGTGATCGACCGAAACGCGGACTTCATCGAGGCTGGGTGGCCACGCAGTCCGATAAGGAAACACGCCTGCTGCAGCTTAGGCTGACGAAAGGCGCACGCACGCGAGAGGACGAGGACAACGTCATCGCGGATCTTGTTTTGGGAGCGCTCGCAGAATCGATCGGTTTGAGAGACATCCCCCTCCCCAATCTGACGGGTGACGAGTCCATTGACGAAGAGTTCGTGCAGCCGCACGAACTCATTCAGCACGTGTGGCGCGGGGATCAACCGGTCGTTTGGTCGCACCCGGATGGGTCCCTCAGCCCGGAGGTCGATGTGGCACCGAAAGGCTTGATTTCCGGAGCCTTCAACCCGCTGCATCGGGGGCATCTCAAGCTCCGGGAGGTGGCCGAAGAGATGCTCGGTGGACTGGTCTACTTTGAACTCACGATCGCCAACGCCGATAAACCGAAGCTGGACTATCTTTCGATCGAACAGCGGCGGAAACAGTTTCAGACCTGCCCGCTGGCTCTTTCGACGGCGTCGTTGTTCGTCGACAAAGCCCGCTGCTTTCCACACACGACATTCGTCATCGGCTACGACACCGCCGAACGACTGCTCTCGCCGCGATTCTACGGCAACACAACAGCAGGAACTGAACTGGCCCTGCAGGGCGTGCGTGAGCACGGTTGCAAATTCCTCGTCGCGGGCCGCGTCATCGAAGGAACATTTCATTCGCTCGAACAATTGGATGTGCCCGAGTTCGCTCGCGATATGTTCTCATCGATCCCCGAAAACCGCTTTCGAGATGACATCTCTTCAACGGTCTTACGAGCGAAATCATCCGAGTCTTAGGTCTCAGTATCGTTAACAGGTTTGCTGAGCACCGTGGCGGACACGTCTCGCGTCCGTCCCTGCCAGACCAAAGCCAGACGTTTTGGTCACGGTGAGTCGATAACTCTGCGCGGCCATCGCACGCTACAGTTCCCTGAGTCGTTCGCTCCCGACAACTTGGTTCGCGAAGTGTAAAGAGGACGCCGCATGTGGAACTCGTTGAGACGTTGTCTGTTCGTGGTGCTGGCCGGGGCTTCGAGTTCGGTGTTCGCTCAAGCGGTGCCGACGGATCAAGAGGCCGCGATTCGCGATGGCTTGAAGGAACTCAACACTGAGATTGAAACGCTCTTCGAGAAAACCGCGAAGACGCAGAAGATCGATGCGCGGCTGCGAGCGGACATTGCCGTGTATGCCAAGGGCGTCGAATGGTGCCTGCAGCATGAAGAGTTCTTCGTGCCGAAGAACAGCAAGGACGGCAAGACACCGTATGGAAAACTTTGCCTCGACGCGATCAAGGCTGGTAAGGCTCGCGTGCAGGAATTGGCCAGCGGCAAGCCCGACTGGGTCAACAAGACGGGAGCAACGATTCGCGGTTATGTGTCGCGCGTTGATGGTTCAGTCCAGCCGTATGCGTTGCTGCTACCCAAGAACTTCGGCGAGGCCAAGTCTGCTCAACGCTGGCCGCTGCATCTGGTGCTGCATGGCCGCGGGGGGGAACGCAACGAAGTGCGATTCTTCGCCGAGCATGACAACAAGCAGCCCAAGCAGGACGTCACCTGGATTCAACTGGATGTCTTTGGTCGCACCGACAATGCCTATCGCTGGGCGGGCGAGACGGATGTCTTCGAGGCGCTGAAGGATGTCACTCGCCGCTATCGGATCGATGAGCAACGCATCACGCTGCGCGGTTTCTCGATGGGTGGTGCGGGGAGCTGGCATCTCGGTCTACATCATCCGTCGGAATGGTCATCCGTCGGACCGGGCGCGGGCTTCATCGACTTCTACAGGTATCAGAAGCAAACGGCCCTGCTGCCCGAGTACCAGCACAAGACGCTGCGGATCTACGACTCAATCGATTACGCGCTCAACATGGCCAATGTGCCGGTTTGCACCTACGGCGGTGAATTGGATGAACAGCTCGTCGCCAGCACCGCGATGGTCGAACGCGCCAACGAACTGAACGTCCCCAGCAAGCTGCTGATCGGGCCGGGGGTGGGTCACAAGTTCCATCCCGACACCGAGAAGGAATTCATGGCATGGCATCTGGAGCGATCCGAAGCCGGGCGAACTCCTTATCCGGGCGCTAAGTCGATCCGCTTCATCACTCACACGCTGAAGTACAACAAGTGCGAGTGGCTGACGATCGAGGAACTCGAACAACACTATGAACCCACGACGGTCGAAGGCGGAGTCGCCAGCGGGTTACTTAGCTTGAAGACGAAGAACGTCGCGGCGTTGCAGATCGCACGCGACATCGCAGACGACGTGGAACTCGATGGCCAGAAGTTCGAACTGCAAAGCGCGGCCGAGAACCTGCTGCCGGGCGTGTACTTCGTAAAAGAGAAAGGTAAGTGGGAAGCGCTCGACTACAACGAGTCGATCAGCTTTGCCCGCAACCCCAGCTTGCGGAAGCGGCACAATCTTCAGGGACCGATTGACGACGCGTTCATGGAGCCGTTTGTCTGCGTGAAGCCAACCGGCAAGTCAGTGACGGCGGAACATCAAGCCTGGGCCAATGCGACGCTCAGCCGCTTCGATCGCGAGTTCAGCAAGTGGATGCGCGGCAAGATTCGCGTCGTGGACGACACTCAAGTCAGCGAAGACGACATCGCCGACAAGAACCTGATTCTGTTCGGCGATCCGAAGTCCAACGGCGTGATGAAGCGAGTCATGGAGAAGCTGCCGGTCGTCTGGAAAGACAACGTCTTCGAGGTCGCGGGCAAGACTTATGACGCGAAGACGCACGGTGTGTGCTTCATCTATCCGAACCCGCTGAACCCGTCGCGATACGTCGTCGTGAACTCGGGGCACACGATGCATGACAAGGATTTCAAAGCGTCGAACGCCTGGCTGTTCCCCAAACTGGGCGACATCGCGGTGCTCAATCTGAAGGATGAATCCACCGTCTGGGCCAGTCTCTTTGACGAGGACTGGCAGCTCAAGCCTCAATAAGAGCTGCCGAACGTCTTCGTAGTTCAGTCTCGGAGAGACTGAACTACGGTCTCATTTCGCCTTCGGCGCAGACGGCTACGTGAACATAACTCACGGTTTCAAGTCCGCGAAAAACGGCTTGCCGAAAAAGCCGTCTTGGAGAGACGAGGGAAATCGGTCTACAGTTTGGCGTCCTGCGGGACCTACAACTTATTGAAGTGCCGGTGGTATGGGAGTGCCGCTGTGCATTTTGCAGGCAGTTCACGCGAAAGGGAGGTCGCTGTGCCGCTGCAGCCGTTGCGATTTATTCATGTCGCCAACGCGTTGATTGATCATCAACTGCGTGATCTGGGCGCGCTTTCAAAAGAAGCACGTTCCATTGCGCTCAACGCCACCGTCGCCAGCTTCGAACGCATTGTCGAAGCCTGCCTCAATCATAATGTGGACTTTCTGTTGCTGACTGGCGGCACGTTCGATGAACGCGACCACAGCCTCAAAGCCCGCATCACGCTGATTGACGGATTCGACACGCTCGACGAAGCCGGTATTCAGGTTTTCGTGGTTCCCGGTCCGCATGATCCGGCGTCCGCCTGGCGGGCACTCGGTGAATTGCCGGCGAACGTCACCGTCTTTGATCCGACGGAAGACGAACTCACGGCGATCATGCGTGATGACACTGTCATTGCGACACTCGAATCGTGTGCTCAGTCCGGGAACGGGCAGTCGACTCAGGGAGCGTCGACTCACGGCACCCGCGTCACGCCCCTGCGGGTTGGCGTGATCGCTCCGTCCGTGAGTACGTCAGCCACGCGGCATACCGTTGAGAATTGGCTCAACATTTTTGGTGTCGACTATCTGGCCGTCGGGGCTGAATACGGACGCCTCAGTGCGAACCGCGGCTCGAAGGTGGGACACGGTCCCGGCCCGGCCGTCCCGCAATCGAAGCGGAATGTCGGTCCGCATGGCTGCTCGCTGGTCACTGTTGATGAGCAAGGCCGGCTCGGGCACGAGTTCCTCTGCACGTCCACCATTCGACGTGAACGCTGCGAACTGCAACTCCGGCAGGACACGTCCTGGGATGAGCTCATTCGCGACATGCGCGACTGGCTCAACGGACTGGACCAACTGGAATCGCGACCGCTGCTAATCGTGGACTGGACCCTGAAGGGTTTGGGCACGCTGCACGACTCGCTCGGCGAACGCGAATCACAGCAGGAACTCTTCGAACTGCTGGCGGCGGACACGATCTTCTCGTCGTCGCAGTTGGTGGCTCATCGGCTGGAACTGGCAACGCCACTTCCAGAGCCGGAGATCAACACCGAAGAAACGCTGCTGGAAACATCTTCTTCCAATCGCCGTGAGACCGAGGCCACTCGACCGGCAGCGCGCAGCCTGGTCGGCAAAGGCTTCTTCATGCGACTGGATGAGTCGCATGCGATCGTCAAAACGGTGCTGGAGCAGAATCAGAAGAAAGTCGGCACACGCGAAGCGCCCTGGCTGGAGAAGCTGGAAGCGCTGGCCACGCGCGTCGACGAAGAATCAATTGCGGCAAAGGCCAAGAAGCTGGGCGTGAACTGGTTTGTGAGAATCGATCCCGCGAACGACTAAAGGCGATTGAGTCGGCAGGGGATGGGATGCGGGTCGAGTCTGTCGGTGAGTGGCGATTACGAGTGACGTGAGAGCGGGGCGGCCAGTGGTCGTCCCAAACGTCGAAACGAACGCCGTTGTTCGTTCGACGTTCTGGTTTCAGGGAGGGAACCAGCCCATGAAGTTAGAGCGGATTCACATCGAGCGTTATGGAGCCTGGCAGGGACTTGACCTGCCGGTGGACGACGCAGGCTTGAGCGTGTTCTTCGGTCCGAACGAAGCCGGCAAGACGACGCTGATGCGCTTCGTGCGCGGCGTGCTGTACGGCTTCGACAGCGAAGACCTGCGCCGGCTGAAGAACCCGGACGATCATGCGCCGTGGGGCGGTGCCCTGCAGATTCAGCACAACAAGCAAACGTGGCTCGTGCGTCGCATAGGTAAGGCGGGCACGCGCGGACTGGTGACCGCTCGCCGCCTGGAACGCGACGGCGAAGGACCGATCACCGACGGCACGTCGCTGGTGCGTGATCTCGTCGGCAACGTGTCCGAGAAACTCTACGAGAACGTCTTCGCGATTGGCCTGCCCGAGTTGCAGACGCTGGCCTCGCTCGAAGCTCAGGAAGTCGCCGAACACATCTACTCAGTCTCGATGGGCCTCGAAGGCCGCCGCCTGCTGCGCATCATTGATGAGACGCGTCAGAAGCGGTCCGCCATTCTGGATATCGAACACGGCACCGGCACGCTGACGGAGAAGCACGGGTACCTCGAAGCACTTGATCGACAGCTCGAAGGCGGTCATGAAACCCGCCGCCGCTATGGCAAGCTCTGCGACGATCGTCGCAAGCTGGAAGAGTCGATCATCGACGCGAAGGATCGGCAGCGCGGGCTGGAAGAGCAGCTCCGCGGTCACGAATACATGGACCTGGTGTGGGAACCGTGGCGCAAGGTGAAGCACCTGGAACGCGAGCTGGGTAGTGTTCCTGCGAATGGCGATTTCCCGAAAAACGGTCTCGCGACACTGCGGCAGATCGAAGGTGAACTCGACGCGCTCCGCTCACGTCGCGCGGCGCTGAATGCCGAAGCCAAGCTGCTGCGCGATCGTCGACGTCAGGTTGAGATCGACCCGAATCTGCGCCGCTACGCTCCGACGATGCAGAGCCTCGTCGATCAGCGTGACTGGCTCACCGAAATCGTGCACTTCGCACAAGACTCGGTGAAGGACGCCAACGTCCTGAAGACACAACTCGACGAAGCCCTGCTGCGACTCGATGCCGGCTGGACGATCGAGCGGCTGCGCAAGCTGGATGTCGATCATCTCGGCACGGACTGCCTGCATGAGCGGGCGCGCGAGTTCTCACGCAGCGAGCAGCGCAATCGCTGGGTGAGCCGTCGCTATCGCAAGCTGCATACGAAATGCCATCGTCGACAAAAGCTGCTGGTCGAACGCAAAGAGCAACTCGGCGTCGATTCAATTGCATCAGCCATCACGAAGACTCAAGACCAACTCAGCCACATCGAGGAACTCGGCGAACTGCGAGTCCGCGAAGCCGAACTGGTGGAACACAAGGCACGGCTCAGCGAGCAACTGGATCGCCTGTCTGTCGATCCGTCGTTGCCGCAATGGGTGTATGTCGTCTTCTCCGCCTTGGGACTGGTCGGCGGCGTGCTGGGACTCGGCGGTCTTTCGATGGGCCTGCAGTCCAACTTCATTGCCGGCATGGGCTACTTCATGCTCGGCCTGTGCTGCGAAGGTCTGACGTGGTCACTGAAGAAGCACTTCGAAGGCGAAGTCGCCAGCACACTCGCCCGCATGAAACGCGAACTGGCCGACATCGAACGTCGTCAGGAAGAAACTCACAAGCAACATGAAGAACTCTGCGATCTGATCTTCGGCCCCAAGCCCGTGCTGCCTCCGCCCGTCGTGCCGACGGTTCCGATCAGCGCTACGTTCCATTCGCTGAGCATTGAGCTGCCGGCCAACTACGCGAAGGGTGATGCCAACGGCGAACACCATGTGGCCGCGAAGCCCGGCGCCATCAAGATTCACGATCAGACGACCGACGAAGCCAGCGAGTTCGCGCTGTCGAAACTCGATCGCAAGATGACCGACGTGGAGCTGATGCAATGCTGCCATGATCGGCTGCGCCAACTGGAGCAACTGGATCGGCTCGACAACTGGGTGACTCGTGCCCGTCAGGCGCTGATTACCAAACGAGTGCGCCTGCACGAAGCTCAGCGTGAATTCGGTGCCGCGCGTCAGCAGTGGGTGCATCAGCTTCGTTCGCAGGGTCTGACTGAGACCGTGAACGTCGACGCCGCTCTGTCCGAACGCGATCAGCTCGGCCGCGCTGCCGTTCTGTTGAAGCAAATGGATGCGCTGCTCACCGACGCCAACCTTGGCAAGAAGCTGTTCCAGAAGTATCGCGCCCGGATTGAAGAAGTCGGTCATACCGCTCTGCGCTGGAAACGCGACTACTCCAATCCGCTGGCCGTACTGGACGATTGGAAACGCGAACTCACCACGATGGCCGACAGGCTGACTGAACGGCGTCAGTTGCTGAAAGAAGTGCGTCTGAAGCGGGCACAGGCATCGAGCCTGTGGCCGAAGATCCGTCGTCTGAAGCTGCAGCAATCCGCTCTGCTGGTTCGCGGCGGTGCGGCTTCGATTGATGATTTCCAGGAACGAGCCGCCAACATCGAACGTCGCGTCGCTCTGGAAGATCAATTGATGAAAGCACGCGGCGAACTCGAACGCGTCGCTTCGTCCAATCAAACGATGGCGATCGTCGAAAGCGATCTGCGCGACTTCGACCGGCAGCGCAATCAACATGCAGTCGAAACCATTCAGCAGGAACTGGAAGACATCGCTGCTGAGATTGAACTGGCTCACGAGCAACTCAACCGCACGCGGCAGGAACTCAAGATTGTCGAATCCGACAGTTCCTCCGCCGAACTGCGATTTGAGCGCGAGCAACTGCTGTCTGAGATCACGGATCTGACCGAAGACTGGTTTGCTCTCGAATGGTCGCTGCAGACGCTCGATGGTTTGCGGCTCGAGTTTGAACGCAATCATCAGACGCCGATCCTCGCTCGAGCCCGCGACATCCTGCGTCGCTTGAGCGGTGGTCGTTACACGAACGTGTGGACTCCGCTGGGCGAACGCGGCCTGTGTGTCGAAACTGGATCGTCAGAGCCAGTCCGTGTGGAGAACCTGAGCAGTGGCGCTCAGGAACAACTCTTCCTGGCGATTCGCATGGCGTTGATTGAACAGTTCTCGAAGACCGGCGTTGATCTGCCCGTCGTGTTGGACGACATCCTCGTTAACTTTGACCAGGAGCGAACGCGATTGGCCGTCGACGAGTTGCTGCGACTCGCCAACGACAACCAGCAGATCCTGTTCTTCACCTGCCACCAGCATCTGTCCGAAATGTTCCGCCATCGAGGCATCGGCACTGTGATGCTGCCCCTTCGCGAGATCTCTGAACGCCTCGCGGGATAGTCGTGATCGTCGACGAATACCCGCCATCGGCATTCCGTTCTCGGAGATTGCACCGTGAGTAATCTCGATCTCGTGTTGTGGCGCAGGCTGGGTTTGTCTTGTCGGGAGTCGCCAACTTTCTACATGGTCGCAAGCCGTGCTCGTTGAGTTACTTGGTCACGTGCAGCAGCGACTGGATGACGAAATCTGCCGCGGTGAAAGGTCAGATCGGTCTCACGCCCGTTGAAGTCGACATCCGGCGTGACGAGCAGAACTGTTGGACTCTCAATGGCGAACAGCAGCCTCACGTCGCAGGCTGCGTTGATATCGATCTCGCCTTCACACCGGCCACGAACACGCTCCCGCTGCGTCGCCTGCAGTTGAAACGTGGTCAAGCTGAGAAGGTCCTTGCGGCCTGGCTGGTGTTTCCAACCTTGAAGCTGACTCAACTCCATCAGACCTACGAATTGCGCACCGCTGGTGAGTTCCACTACACCTCCAACGGCGGACGCTTCCGGGCCACGATTGCAGCTCGACCTTCGAAACTCGTGGCGGAATATTCCGGCCTGTGGATTCAGGAACAAGGTCTTTAGAGGTACATCAACGCAGAGGTCAGGCGTTTGTAGGTCGGACATCCTGTCCGACTGCCGGACAAGATTGTCCGGCCTACTCTTAGTGCCAATTTGACGCTTCACTCGTGGAGTTGGCGCCCCTGAAAGCTGTTGTTAACCACGTCAACAACGTCTTCCGAGTTGACCGATCCTCTGCAGGGGCGTTCAATGCTGACGCGCCTCGCGATTGTTTGGGTCCGACTGCCAGTTCGGTGAGTTCTTCTCTGGAGACGCGCGATGTTCGGCCATTCGTCTCAGCATTCGGTAGAACATGCTTTCGCGGGATTTAATGCTCGCCAGCGTGAAGGGCTGATGCTGGTCAATCGTCGCGGAATGCTGAAAGCGGGTGTTGCCGGTGTAGCGGGGCTCACGCTGCCGGAGCTGCTGAGGCAACGTTCCGAGGCCGCTCAGTCCGGCAAGCCGATCGGGTCTGGCAAGAGTCTGGTGCTGCTGTGGATGGCCGGCGGGCCTTCACAGATCGATACGTGGGACAGTAAACCGAATCGCCCGTTCAACAATCGAGGTCCGTTCGGGGTAACTCAAACGAAGCTGCCAGGAGTCGTGATTTGCGAACATCTGCCCAAGCAGGCGGCGATGCTCGATAAATTCACTATTATCAGGTCGGTTGATGCGCGCGGCAGTAATCACGAACCGAACAAAGTTTTTCAGACGGCGAATCTGACCGCCGAACCGCGAGTCAATCGCGAAGCCGAATTATACCCGGCGATTGGTTCGATGATTGCCAAGCATCACGGCCCGAATCATACCGCGATGCCGCCGTATGTCTCCTTCATGCGCTCGCGGTCGCATCTGGCATTCGCGGGGTATCTCGGCAAGGAGTACGACCCGTTCATTGCGAATCAGGCGACAAGGCTGCCCGTCTACGATCTGGTTGGTAAAGACACCGGCACCAGGACGGACGCGAACCTGTTCTCAATGCCCACCGGCCTGAACGAGCCGCGCGTGCATACCCGGCAATCGCTGCTGCTGCAGTTTGATCAATTGCGTCGAGATCTCGATCAAGGCGGTTCGATGGAAGCTCTCGACAGCTACTCGCAACAGGCGGCGAGCCTGCTGCTTGGTGGTCGAGCACAGAAGGCGTTTGATATTGATGCTGAAGCTCCCGAAGTCCGTGCAAAGTATGGTAACCACTTGTGGTGTCAGCAGGCGTTGATCGCACGGCGACTCGTCGAAGCCGGAGCCAGCTTTGTGACACTCGATCTGAGTTATCACACAGCCTCGGGCACATGGGATACTCACGGCGACAACATTCCTCCCTACGGCGGCATCTCGAAGGGGCTCGGCCCGCTGCTGCCGCTGTTTGATCATCTCATCACTACCTTCGTGAACGATCTCGATGAGCGCGGGCTGTTGGATAATACGCTCGTGATCGCAATGGGCGAGTTCGGTCGCACGCCGAACATGGGAACTCAAGACAGCACCGACGGTCGCAATCATTGGACCGACGTGATGTCGATGTGTCTGGCCGGAGGCGGCTTGAAGCACGGCCAGGTGATTGGTGCCTCCGAACCGGATGGCGGCCACATCGCGGCTCGTCCCGTCACACCGGGTGATCTGGCCGCGACGATCTATCGCCACTTTGGCCTGCCGCTGGACCTGACCTACAACGACCAGCGCGGCCGCCCGCGCTACGCGATCGAGAACGGTGCCCCGATTCACGAGCTGTTCTAGGCGCCGAAGTCGCGCTGTCACCCGATCCGGCAGAGGGAAACGTCTTTGCGAACTGTGTTCGACAAACGCCCAAAGCTCCGGTGTTGAAACATAGCATGCTTAATGAGTCCGAGATTTTTTCCGGACTCGTCTTTGCGCAAATGAAAGCGTCTGCTATCACGCGGGCTGCCGAGCCAGGGAGGCATGGCAAAAGTGCGCCCGCAGGACTGGGAGGTCTAGGGCACCACAAACATGGGAAGGGAGGCCCATGCAGAATTCCATTTGGAAACTCACTGCACTGGCTGGCGTGATTGGGGTTGGATTCCTGATTGTTTTGCAGGCTCAAAGTGGCCTCGACAAAGGCAGCCAAACCACGGAGCAGGCGCAAACTGAGACCAATCTCGGTGAACCCGGCGCCGAACAGAATACCGCTGGAAACGCCCCCTCCCCGTGGAAGTCTCAACCCGCGGATGCAGGTGCCCCGGCTTCTCAGCAGCAGCCAAACATGCGGCTGCTATCGGGCAACTCTGAGCCCAACTCCGCAGAGCCCTTCGAACCAACGAAAAACAGTCGGGCTTCATTCGCAAGCCAGCCCGAGCCCAGAGAATTCGCTGCGGATCCACGGCCGCGCCGCACGATTCCGGTTCTGGATCAAAACGATGCTCGTTTCGGCAAGGACCCGTTTGGGAGTGACTCCAACGAGGAACCTGCGCCCGCGGTCGAGAAGCCGCGTGAAAAGGCGGCTCGGCTGATGGCTGAAGCGCGTGATTTGAAGGACGCCGGCGATTTGTCGGATGCTCGTTTACTACTGCTGGAAGCCATTGAGCTGCCAGTGGCGTACGGCCCGCTCGAGGAGCGTCCGGCATCCATGCTGGCCGAAATCGATGCCCTCCTGAAGAAGAAAAACACTGCGGTTGCGAAGACTCAGCCGAAGCTGGAAGCCGAAGAGTTCAATCCTGGCTCCAGCCTCATTCGTCGAACGGCCAACGAGGAAAAGAAACCGGCCCTCCAGGCCCTGCCAGATTTCGCACCTGCCGGACTGTCAGCTGAAGTTACTGAAGAGCCCTTCGAGCCTGACGCCAAGAAAAACGAACCGTTGAAGGAGTTCAAGCCAGAAGAATTGCCGACGTTCGGGAGTGAAGAACCGGGCGAACTGAATCTCGACGACAAGACACCCCCGAAGAAGTCGGCAATTCCGACACTGCCAACGCTCGACTCTGAACCGGCGGAATCCAGCGAACCGACTCCGCTGCCCTTTGAGGACGAGAAGCCTGCCAAGCCAGCGCTGGAGCCCGCCAAGATCAAGGACGACACCGCGAAGCCCGCTGCTTCACGCGGCCCCAAACCGGAACTCGCCATCGAAAAGACAGCGCCGCCAGAAGCGAAAATCGGCCAGCCGATGGTGTACTCGATCGTCGTCACCAACAAGGGGCAAGCCAACGCGACTCAGGTGGTCGTTGAAGACACGGTTCCAAAGGGGTGCGACCTGGTGGGAACCATTCCACAGGCCGAACTCAGCGGATCGAAGCTGTCCTGGAAACTGGGACGGCTGGTCGCTGGCGACAACAAGAAGATCCTGATCAAGGTCATACCGAAGAGCGAAGGCGAGATCGGCAGCATCGCGACGGTGAACTTCATCGCCGAGCCACTGGGCGCGGCGCCTGAGGCTACGAAGCCAAATTCCTCTCACTTGCGACTGGCGATCTTCGGCCCGGAGGAAGTCCGTGTCGGTGAAACAGCCAAGCTGAAGTTCAAGATCTCCAATGCCGGAGAACGAGACCTCAACGAAGTCAATCTGCAGAACTTGATTCCGGTCGGCTTCACGCACACCGATGGCAACGATCTGACTTACCCGGTTGGCCGACTGGCTGCGGGAGGGTCAACCACGGTTGAGCTGGAGCTGAAAGCCGTTCGCGCTGGCGAGCATTTCAACCGTGCCATCCTGTCGGCAGCGGGGGGAGTGCAGAACGAATCGGCTACGGCGATTCGCGTGGTCGATCCGCGCGGATTGCGAGTGGAGACGACTGAAAGCGCCTCAATGCCCGTGGGACAGCCGACGGTTCAAGAAGTGCGTTTGATCAACGAGTCGTCCAGCGACATCAACGGCGTGACGGTGACCGAGGCACTTCCGGAAGATTTGCGGTACCTGAAAAGCACCGGCAACGGCACCTATGACGAAGTGAGTCGAAAAGTTCGCTGGCGCATTGAACGCATTCCCGCAGGTGAGACAGCGATTCTTAAGGTGACGGTCCAGCCGAAGACGACTGGTCCGCACACCTGCCTGATCGAGGTCAATCAGTCGGGGCAAGCGAAGTCCGCGAATGCTGAGTCGAAAGTTCAGGCGCGAGGCGTTTCTTCGTTGAAGCTGGAACTGGATCATGCTCAGACCACAGTGCTCGCCGGTGACACGTTCACGGTGGATGTCACGATCCGCAATCGCGGAACGGGGCCAGACGCCAATGTCAGCCTGGCACTCGCCTTGCCACCCGAAGTCGAATTCGTGCAGGCCAAGTCGCCCGTGCGTCATGGTCCACTGGAAGCAGGCAAGGGCACCGGCAAACTGCTGACGTTCCATCCGATTCCTGAGCTTGGCGAACGAGCTTCCGCTGATTTTCAGATCCTGCTGCGTGGACGGGCTCCTGGAAAAGCCAAGATTCGAGCCGAGGTCAGTTCCGAATCGCTCGGCGAAACTGTGTCTTCAGACACGGTGATCGTGGTCCTCGACGGAACTCCCTAGCCGACATCCCGACTGGCTGCGGTGAGTTCCGACGCCTTGCGTTGTGCGCCACCGCTGTCCTTGTTGAAATGATTTGAGAATCGCCAGACTCTGCGACCACTGAATGACCTTCAGACTGGTGTCTACGGAGTCTGGCTTTTTCGTTTTTCCACGCGTCGCGCCAACCGCACTCCGCCACGTTCCGCTGGCGTTGTCGCATATAAGGCTGTTCGAGGAAGTGAGTCAGGAATCAAGCATGACCAACGAGTCCGCACCGCAGTCATCTAACCAGCCCCCGGCGGTGCAACTTCGACGCGACATCTATGCCTTCTTGCCGTGGTTGCATCTGCTGCGCGCGGTGCCGATTGCCATGCAATTGCGGATGCTGTTGCTGAGTATGGTGGGATGGGCCGCGATCCTGTCCGGACTGCACACACTGAGAATTCTGGGTTGTGAACCGGACACTTCCGAAGTTCTCTGGGGAAATCTGGAGCTCTCGCCACTCCTTGAGAAGAGTCACTCTACTCGCGCCGCGTTATCAACACGCAAGGTCTATCACCTGGAAACGATTCTCTCTACCAGGGATGTGACGCTCGACGAGAGGATCATCGAGTATCTGCCGTTGAATTCGTTCTATGGCAGCCTCACTGCGCTGCTGCACCAGAATCACACTTGGCCTGAGCTCGCGTATGAGTGGACGGTTCTGTTGTGGACACTGCTGGTTTGGGGACTTGTGGGCGGTGCGATCTGTCGGCTGGCGGCGCTTCAGTTTGCACGGCACGAGCGTCGCGGAGTCGTTTACGCCTTGAAATTCTCATTCCGGCAAGGGTTGTCGTGGCTGATCGCGCCCCTGCTGCCGCTGACCGGAATCGGATGCCTGGCCGCAGTGAATGCGCTGCTGGGATTGGTCGTGGCGGCGGAACAAAACCTGACGGGTTTCGGAGTCCTGCGTTTTCTATTGGTCGTGAACTTGGCGTTGAGCTATCTCATGACCCTGCTGCTGCTCGGACTCGGACTGGGCTGGCCACTAATGATTGCGACGATCAGCACCGAAGACAGTGACGGCTTCGACGGACTGAGCCGCTCCTTCGGCTTCCTGTGGGACCGCCCCTGGCACGCAGTGGGATTAACGGCCTTCGGAACAGGACTCTTCCTGGTTGGTCGGACCGCTTTGGTCGCGGGTGTCGAACTACTCATGTTCTTGTTCAAGTGGAGTTCGCAGCTCGCAACGCCAGAAGGCCTGCAATCTCATTTGTTTCTCGGGAGCTTCTCGAACGCCTGCCTGTCGCTGATCGCGGCGTTCGGTCCGAGTTTCTTCTTTACGGCCGTTACGGTGATCTACTTCCTGATGCGGCAAAGCGACGATGGCACTCCGCTGAGTGCGGTTGTCGATATTCGCGACGAACCACTCTACCCACGAGAGGCGACCGTCGAGACTTCACCCGAACCGTCTGCCGGGAGCGTTTCAACTACGCCGCCAACTGCGCCGGCGGAGTGAGTCACGCAGATCGTTGATTGTTCAACGGGCTTTGCCGCGCGGGCCTTTTGCAGGAGTGCTGCTGAGTTCGTAAAGCCGACACTAAGATTGCTCGCTCGCCGCAGCCGAAGTAGCTTTGTGAATCGTCAGCTACCAGAGGCGTCATCAATTGCTGGTTGCAACTGCACTCGTTCGCGGGAGAACGTCGATGAGTCGCCCAATTGAGTCACAGCGGTCTGTATTTGATGCGGTTTCTCGCCGGCAGTTGCTGCAGGCGGCTGGAATCGGAGCCTTGCCGCTCGGGATGCCAGGCATGGTGGCAGCGGGCGTCGATGAGAAACGCGGGCTCGGACGCGGCGCGGGCGAGAAGTCCTGCATCTTCATCCTGCTGTGCGGTGGCCCCAGTCAATTGGACACATGGGACTTAAAGCCTAATGCTCCGGACGGGATTCGTGGCCCTTACCAGCCGATCGCTACAGCAGTGCCCGGCATGCAGATTTCCGAACTGCAACCTCGGCTCGCGCAGCTCACTCAGCACTTCACGCTGATTCGCTCGATGACTCATGTCGGCAACATCAGCAATCACTTCGATGCGATGCACCATTGCCTGAGCGGTCAGGCGGGAGCACCAACAGATGCTCCGTATATGGGATCGATCCTCGCCAAGGTCCGGCCGAGCGATCGTGCGATCGCACCTTATGTGTGGCTCATCAAGTGCGTCGGCGATCCGGTCTTCTGTGCCCCCAACATTGGGACCGGCGGGCATCTGGGAGCCGCTCACAGCCCGTTGTTCGTGGGATCGGCTGCGAATCACCCCGCGATGCCGACATTCAAGGCTCCGGATGAACTGCAAGCCGCAGTCGTAGCCAATCGCATGCTTGATCGCCGCCGCTTGTTGGATGACCTCGGTCCATCCGTCCGAGTCCGCGAAGACCAGCGTGCCACGAAAGATTGGGACGACATTCATCGTCGTGCCTTTGAACTGACCAGCGGGGCCGAAGGTCGCGCACCGTTCGAGCTGGAGCGTGAGTCGCCGCGCATTCGCGAGCGTTACGGCATGCACCCGTTGGGACAGAACCTGCTGCTCGCACGGCGACTTGTCGAAGCAGGCGTCGGCTTTGTGACGGTTAATGGCTGGACTGGCACGGCTCCCGAAGGCGGCGGTGGCGCCCCCAGTTCCAGTTGGGACATGCACGGCGGCGAAATGGGGATGGGAAGCGCGTTCGGCAACGGCTCATACGGAATGGGCTGGTGCATGCCGAAGTTGGACGAAGCCCTCTCGGCGCTGCTCACCGATCTGCACGACCGCAGCCTGCTCGAAAGCACGCTGGTGGTCGTTCTCGGCGAGTTCGGTCGCACTCCGCGTATCAATGCGCCCGGAGCGAATCCTGGCCGTCAGCATTGGCCGACCTGCTTCTCAGCGATTCTCGCTGGCGGCGGTATTCGCGGCGGAGCCATCTATGGAGAGTCCGACGCGCACGCGGCCTACGTTAAAGACAAGCCCGTGCGTCCGCAGGACCTCGGCGCGACCATCTTCCATTCGCTCGGGATTCCGCTGGACCAACGACTCGGCCGCGACGGGTTTACCCGCCCGCTCTCAACGGGCGAGCCGCTGCTGACGCTGTTCGGTTAGCGAACCAGTTCGAGCGTAGATTCTGAAGTTGCAGCCGGTGTCGTTGCCGTTGCCTGGCATGTCGATGCTTGGCGGTGCGATGACAGCAGACATCATGGCGTCCCAACTATTTGTAGTAGGTGTCGGTCTTTCCGTAGTCGGCATACTTGCGAGTCAGCCAGCCGCGGAACTCACGATAGTGAGCATCTCGCTGCTCACCACCGTCGGAGACCGCGTTGAAGCTCAGATAGAGCTGCCGCCGCCAGGTCGTTGACTTATTCGGTGCAGACCGATGCGGCAACATGCCGTGAAACACGGCGACGTCGCCTTGATTCAAACACAATCGCACACCGCGCGACTCATCAACCGCCGACTGCGGGAGTTCATGGTACTCGCCGTCTTCCTGCGACAGGCAGCCTTGCGTGTGGTAACCCGGGAAGACCTCAGTGGCCCCGTTCTCATCGGTCGATGCATCCAGCGGAATGATCATCGTGACGAAGCTGCGAGGAAACGACTTCCAGGAAATGTAGTCTTGATGCAGCGCGTAGCCCGTCGCACCCGGCGGCTTGTAGATCAGCTTGTCCTTGAACAGGCACGCGGTTTCGCCGTAGAGCGCCGTCACGAGATCCGCGAGTCGCTTCTGGCGGACAAACTGCTCGATCGGGGAACTCAAATCGATGATCGGATCGAAGCAGTCGAACCGGCGTTCGCCGGTCTCGTAATGGTTCGACCAGCGACAACGGATGTTTCGCTGATCGATCAAGTCGCGGAGTCCGAAGACCCGGTTCGCTTCTTCCGAGACGCCCGCCAGTTCATCCAGCGGAATGAAGTCGCGCGACGACACAACCATCGCGTTGAAATTGCTCAACCAAATCCTGAGAGACCATCGCAATCCCCTAAGTCCGTCGCCGCAGTTCCGTAGAACTTCGGACGGTTTTCATGCCAGCGCCATCACGACGACACAAAGATGCGTAACTCAATGTTTGCTCGATCGGAGACCTGAGGGCTTCCGGCGAACGGTAGACAGTCAAAACAACTGACGATCGTTTGAATGAAGTGCAAGCGTCGGGCTGCGGCGAGCGGTCTGATGAGCGGAATCACTCAGCAACTTGCTCCCCAGAACTCGCCAACCAATGACTGAGTCGCAGGATCGGTTCACCGAGATGGCGGCTTTCCGAGGCGAATCGCCCCGGCAAAGTTCCTGCGGGACAGTCCTGGTAAACCTTGTTAACGTACCTGCAGTGAATTTTGTGATTCCTCTGATGTGATGGAACTTTGGCGTCGGGATTGCCGATAAGTCTGGCGGAGGTATCAGGACTGCCATGTGTCGTTCAGTTTCCATTTTCGCGATGCTTTTGGCTCATGCCATCAACCTGGTGTTGACGGTGTGTGTCGTGCGTTGCGTGGGAGCTGACGGTCATGAGTCGTTCGAATTCTTCGGGCAGAGTTGCTTCTGTCACGCCGAGGAATCCGAAGTTGCCGCCGCTGAGCACGTCGCAAGTCCTCACCACGATGGCTGTTGCTCAGCGCAGGGCCAGGCAGTTGAGGAAGGCGACGCCCCGACTGAAGTCGCACTAACGGACGACTGCGACTGCGAGCACTCGCCGATCGAGGCTCCTTGCTCAGTAGTCGAACGGACCTCAGTTGTTGAATCCCTGCGAATGGTGTGGGCCGAGTTGCCTCATCATTCCCTAACAGCAGAGTTCGTCAGCCCTGCAGGGCAAGTTGACCTCCGACACTGGTCGTTGAGACCTTGCCAATCTCCTCATCTGCCGGTCGTAGCCATGACGGTGCTGCGCGTGTGAGTCGCCTTATTGCGCCTCTACGTTCGCGGCAGCAGTTCGACTCCGCGATGTCCTGATCCCTCCCTGAAACTGGCTCACTTAGACCTGGTTTCTTCCGCCGCACTCCCGACGGATGTTGTTGCGCGCAATGGCATCTCATGTGGCTGCAGGACTTCATCATGACCGCTCTTCAATCACCCGCTGTGCCTGAAACCTCACCGGCTCCATCAGCCGCGCCAATGCCCGCACGGCGAAGCTGGTTCGTCTCTGCGCTGAACACCGTCCCGACGATTGTCACGCTGGGCCTGTTGGGCAGCGTCGCCTGGTTCGGGCATCACTGGGGTTGGAAGCTCCCGAAATCCACGGAGCTGAGGGCCGCGACGACAGCCTCCGCCGAGAAGGGCGAAGAGTGGTGCTCGTCACACAACGTACCCGAAAAGATCTGCGTCGAATGCAACAAGGAAAAGACGCCCTACTGCAAGGTCCCGCGCTGGTGCAAAGAGCACGGCGTCTATGAGTGCCCCACGCACCATACGGAACTTGCGCAAGCGGCTACCGTAAAGTTGCCGCAATATGACACTGTCGCGGCCATTAACCTCATGGACCGCACCGAGAACAACAGTCGTTGCAAGAAGTTCCTGCGACTCATTCAGTTCGAGTCCGTTGAAGCCTTCGACAAAATGGGCGTTGACGTTGATGTCGTTTCCGAACGGCCCATGCTCGAATCGCTGCGAGTCAACGGGGAGTTGGGCTACGACCAGAAGCAGTTAGCACACCTTTCGACGCGTTCGGCCGGGTCGGTCTGGAAAGTCTTCAAGCAACTGGGCGAAGAGATCAAAGCGGGCGATGTGCTGGCACTCGTGGACGCCGCTGAAGTCGGCAAGGCGAAGTCGGAACTCAGTCGTTCGATCGTGCACTGGCAGCTTCGCAAGAAGACCTATGACAGCCTGAAGAACAGCACGGGCATTGTTCCTGAACGGCAGGTGCGAGAAGCAGAATCCGCTCTGGAAGAAGCGCAGATCGCGATCGTTTCGGCGCAGCAGGCGCTCGTAAATATGGGATTCAAGCTGCCCGACGGACTCTCGGGGCTGGACGCGTCGCGTCTGACTCGCACTCTGCAGTGCCTGGGCATTCCCAATGAACTCTGCGAGGAGTTGGGACAGTCTCGCACGATGACGATGAACTTGATTCCCATCATTGCGCCGCAAGATGGAATCATCGTCGAGATGGATGTCGTCGCTGGCGAAGTTGTGCAACCGGAGAAGGTGCTGTTGACACTGGCCGATCTTGATCAGATGTGGCTGACGTTGCACGTGCGGCAGGAAGATTCAGCGTTGTTGTCACCGAACCAGAAGGTGCTGTTCAAACCAGATGGCAGCAAGAAGGAGATCGAAGGCCGCATCACATTCATCAGCCCAGCGGTTGACGATCAGACACGGACTTTGAAGGTGCGAGCGGTGCTTGCCAATGAAGATCGCAAACTGAAAGCCAACGGCTTCGGTTCGGGTCAGATCATTCTGCGTGAAGAGCCCAAGGCTGTCACGGTGCCGATCGAAGCGCTGCAGTCCGACGGCGATTGCCAGATCGTCTTTGTGCGCGACAAAGGTTTCCTGAAGGGTAATGCTCCCAAGGTCTTCTACGCACGACAGGTGCGAGTCGGTGCAGCTAACGACACTCACGTCGAACTGCTGGCCGGAGTGCTGCCCGGCGAAGTCATCGCGACGAAAGGCAGTGCGTCATTCCGCGCTGAGTTACTGAAATCCAGCTTCGGCGAGGGCTGCTGCGGTGGCCACTCTCACAGTCATGGAGGCCAGGAGTCCAAAGGCGGAGGCCATGCCGGGCACGAGCACTAACACTCGGGATGACAACCAGATTCAACATCCTCCATCAATCAAACTCCCCTCGCCCCGGTAATCCGGGGAGAGGGGTCGGGG
>JAKFWA010000109.1 GCA_021732995.1 Planctomycetaceae bacterium
GGTCATGCCGGTCTGTATCTGCCGGACAAGCGACCGTGGCATCGCCGGGCGAAAGGGAATGTACCCAACTGCCACTATCAATGAGGTCAGAAGCAGAGCGAGCAGCAACCACGGGTGAGTCGCAGGTCGCTGCTTTTCCATCGTCATGAGTGAGCCCCGGCTAGAGCGCGAACATGAACATCGACAGGATCACAGCCGCGATTCCCGCCATGGCCAGCATCACGAACCACAGGGGGCGGCCGTCCCAGACTGTGTGATTCCGCGTAAACCATTCGCCGCACAGCGGACATTGCTCAGCATCGGCATAGACGTCGCAACCGCACATCGGGCATTCACGCAGGTCGGTTTCGTCGACCGAATCCTCGGCCCATGTGTCGTCGCGCGAGTCATCCAGATCGTTGTCAAACTCAGAACGTTCGGACCAGCGGTCCGTATCGTCGTCAGCGTCATCTCTCCAGGCGTCGCGCATCACAGCCTCCCGCTCAAACAGGCGTACTGAGCGTCAGGTTACACCGAGTTGGCGCGTTGTCGAGTGCCCAGATACCAGAACTTGGATGAGTTGCGATTCTGCGGTTCGCCGACCTGAGACGTTGGCCTCCAGTCATTTGCGGTCATCAGCGTATAGTAGACCGGGCGGAACATCCCGGAGATGAAAGGCTTACGACCATGGCGGCGAAGAAAGCAGCAGCGAAGCGTAATTCCAAAGCTCCCGCAGCAGGTCCCACCATCGGCAGCTACCTGATTCAGCGGCTGCAGGACTACGGGGTCAAGGATGTCTTCGGCATCCCGGGTGACTTCGTGCTGCAGTTCTACGGGATGCTGAGCGAGAGCCCGATTCGGGTCATCGGAACGACCAACGAAGCCTGCGCAGGTTATGCGGCGGACGGCTACGCCCGCGTCAATGGTATGGGAGCAGTCTGCGTCACCTATTGCGTTGGCGGCCTCAGCGTCTGCAATCCCATCGCCGGTGCCTTTGCGGAAAAGTCGCCGGTGATTGTCATCAGCGGTGCTCCCGGCATGGCTGAGCGGCGGCATGATCCGCTACTGCATCACAAGGTACGAGACTTCAATACTCAGCGCGACGTCTTCGAAAAGATCACCGTGCGCGCCGCCTTGCTGGACGACCCCGCCACCGCGTTTCGCGAGATCGATCGCTGCTTCGAAGCCGCCGCGAGGTACAAGCGGCCGGTGTATCTGGAACTGCCGCGCGACCGCGTGCAGGCTCGTTCGCCGTTCGAGCACAACCCCGTCGTCGATCCGCCGGTCAGTGATAAGCAGGCTCTGAAGGAGTCGCTCGACGAAGCCGCCGAGCAGATTCAAAAGGCGAAGCAGCCGGTCATCATCGCGGGCATCGAAATGCACCGCTTCGGCCTGCAACGCGAAGTCGTGAAGTTCGCGGAGAAGCATCAGATCCCGTTGTGCGCGACGTTACTGGGCAAGTCAGTCGTCAGCGAGACGCATCCGCTGTACCTCGGCGTTTACGAAGGCGCGATGGGGCGAGAATCCGTGCGCAAGTACGTCGAAAGCAGCGACTGCGTGATGCTGCTGGGGACCTTCATGACGGACATCAACCTCGGCATCTACACCGCCAATCTGGATCCGTCCCGCTGCATCTATGTGACCAGCGAGCAACTGCGAATCAAGCACCACTTCTTCCACGACGTGCTGCTGACTGACTTCATTAAGGGGTTGCTCAAGCAACCGATGAAACTGCAGGCGGATGCTCCAGTCATCGAACGGCCAGAGATGCCGTTTGTGGAGGTGAAGCCCAAAGATCCGGTCACGATCCGCTACTTGTTCCAGCAGATCAACGACGTGCTGGATCAGAACTTCACGGTCGTCGCGGACGTTGGCGATTCACTGTTCGCGTCAGGCGACCTCTGCATTCATCGTCACACCGAATTCATCAGTCCTGCATACTATACATCAATGGGCTTTGCGATTCCGGCGGCGCTGGGAGCTCAGGTTGCCAATCACAAGCGACGCCCGATTGTGCTGGTGGGTGATGGCGCGTTTCAGATGACCGGCATGGAGCTGTCGACGATTCTACGCCACGGCTTCAACCCGATCGTCATCGTGCTTAATAATCACGGCTACACGACCGAACGTTTCATTCAGGAAGGTCCGTTCAACGACATTCCCTGCTGGAACTACCACTGCCTGCCCGCCGTGCTAGGCGGAGGTCTAGGGCTTGAGGTCCGCACGAACGAGGAGCTCGACCGCGCCCTGACGACCGCGATCGCGAACGAAAACACCTTCAGTCTGCTGAACGTCCACCTGCGTCCCGACGACGTCAGCCCAGCTCTGCAACGTCTCGCCTCCCGCCTGGCCCAGAAGGTGTGATACGGATGCCACAGATTCGCCGCGCGTATGGGTGCAGTCGCGGCGGATCATGTGGCTTGACGGAACCGCAGGGTGCGTCAGGGAAGGCGAGAACTCCGGCAGCGAGCGTTCGGTGGCTGACGAGTAAGCCAGTCGAATGGTTCATCCGAGTTGAAACGACATGTCGCCGGACTTGCGAGACGTCGAGACAGCAACAGGCCCGTGCGTGACGATGCAGTAGTCGTCGCGTGAATTACTCGCCCTGCTGATGGCCGATATGGCGGATGTCGCCGTTAGCTCGCAGGCGTTGCAGCTTCTGTTCGAGTTCTTCGATCTCGGTGGCTCGCAGCTCGGCTTCAGACGGGTCCTCGACGGGACCGATCTGGATATGGCGCAACCGGTCCGGTGCGGTGCGGAACATCTGGCCGTTGCGTTCCATGCCGATGGTCGTCGAACGCAAGCTCGGTTCCTCGGCGAGTTTCGCCACGCGTTCATCACGCCGTGGATTTCCGGGAGTGAACGGCTCTTGTGGCTGTGACTCTTGCTGAGCACGCGGGGTGCCCGCGAGTTTGACGTTGGTCATGTCCGAAAACAGATGGCTGCCATCGGGACGCTGCAGTTTGAGCCGCAACGCGCAATTCGTTTCGTGATAGTCCGCAGTCGGGCACGGCACGAACAGGTTGTAGGCCGGACCAAATTGAGTTTTAGACAACCTATTGCGCATTTCGAAGCCGGTAAGATTCACCTGGTGCACCGGCTTCGTCTGGTCTTCCGATGAACCAGTGTCGTCGAAGACATACACTTTAACGTCGCCGTCCACCGTGAGGGGAATGTCGCCCTGGCCAAAGAAGAAGACTTGTCCCGCGAAGCCTCGACACTGTGCGCCGTTCGGTCCCGGACCTTCCGCCGGTTCCCACAGACACAGGCATCTGACTGCCGGGTTCTGCGGTGTCGCGGCCTGGAAATTCGTGCGTTGAGCGGTCAACGACGAACAGCCTGCGGACGTCAGCAGCATGCAGGCAGCCAGCAGTACGAACGATATGCGACAGCGACTCGCCATGTGATTGATCCCGCAATTTCAACAGTCGATTGATCCAGACCAGACACCGCGACCCCGCCAGTTACTCTTCCCGTTTGCGGGGTTGAGCAGCAGCTCGTTGATTGGTGCGTGGAGGTTCCTGATGAGACACCTGACGAACTCCCGTATCACGCGTGCGACGTGTCATCGGAGCACCTTCGCCTGCCGGAGCGGGCGGATTGGGAATAACCGGTCGCGGCGGAGTCGGTGTGACTGGCGTCACCGGTGCAACGGGCTCGGACAAACTGTCGAAGTGGTTGGGTGCGACAACCGGGTCCATGAGTTCGGCAGGCACGCCGAAGATCGGCCCGTGAACCTCTTCCGCTTCGCATTCCGTCCAGTGCAGGCGACAAGCCTCGATCTGCTTGATCATCTCGTTGTCCGCACTGTTCTTGATCACGTGCGGCGTCAGGAAGATCAGCAGCTCTTTACGCTGCTGGACGGACTTGTCGTAGCGGAACGCGGTACCGACGACGGGCAGATCGCCCAGCCACGGCACCTTGCGTTCCAGCGTGTCGTTGGTCTTCGTGATCAAACCGCCGAGCACGATGGTTTCCGAATCGCTGACCGTGATGGTGGCGCGAGCCGTTGTGCCGTCGATGATCGGCGAGCGGATTTCCGCTTGCCCGGCACTCGCGCCGACGATGGCCACGGAGCCGTTGATGATCGTCTTGATGGCCTGCAACTGCATCTGAATCTTGCCGTCAGGACCGACCTTCGGAATGACTTCCAGGGTGATACCGACCTGCTGTTGAGAAATCTGCGGCGAGAAGAATCCGGTCGTGCCGTTGGACTGAGTGCCAGTCACAATCGGAATCTGCTGGCCGACGTTGATATAGCCAATTTGGTTGTGCAGCGTGCGGATCTGCGGGCGGCTGAGGATTTCCAGCTTGCGGTTGTAAGCCAGGGCTCGCAGCAGCACGCTGACCGAGTCCGAGCCAGCCGACAGCACCAGACCGCCGAAGCCCAGACCGTCGGCATTGGTACGACCAACGCCGAGGTTACCGAGGCCCTGAGCACCCACACCAGCCGGATGCGCGTCCGGTCGTGTCGGTACTTGGCCGATCGAGTTTCCGATCGTCGCCGAGTTGAATCCGAAGCCGGGCGACAGTACGCCGTTGGCCACCGCGCTGCGGTTGAACAGGATGGGATCCTGGAAGCCCAGTTCGACGCCGAATTCATCGGTGTTGTCGAGCGTCACTTCGACCAGCAGAGCTTGAATGATGACCTGCGGCAGGTTCTCGTCGAGCGACTCGATCATCTTCACGATCTCTTCGTAGTAGCGCGGACTCGCACTGATCAGGATCGAGTTCGTGCTCTGTTCTGACTGCACGATGATCTGCTTCTCAATCAGTTCAAACGCGCTGATCAGTCCACCGCCCTGCTGACCGCCGGTCTGTTGTTGCAACAACTGAACTTGTGAAGTCATGAACTGCTGAATGGCTTGCGCGACAATCGGCGATTCGGTGTTCTTGAGACGGAACACTTTCATCTTGCGCTCACGGACTTCGCCTTCGTCCAGTCGCAGCATCAACGCTTCGACGACTTCCAGAGCCTCGGCCGTACCAATCGCGACCACGCTGTTGGTGCGGACGTCGCCCGAGAACCGCAGCGGCACGACGCTCGACGCATCCTGAGCGGCGGCCAACTGGATTCCCAGCGGTTGCTGGTTGTTCTGGTTGTTCAGACCACCGCCGCCACCGCCCTGCTGCTGCTGTCCGTTGAACAGTTGATTCAGCAGCGTGACGACGGAACTGGCGTCGGCGTTTCGCAGCGAGAAGTGTTTGATTTCGGCTGCGTTTGAGGTCGGTCGATCCAGCCGTTCAATCAACGACTGAATGAGTTCCATGCTTTCACGCGGCGCTGTGACAATCAGCGTGTTCGAGCGGTTGTCTCCACTGACACGGATGTCTGCGAGAATGCCCGAACGATACTTGCGCTGTTCGGTGCCGTTTGTGCCGAGGTATTCGAGAATCGAGGACCGCACTTCCTTCAGTTGTGCCGAAGAGTTGCCGCCGCCGATCCCCAGCACCTGCTGACCGAGCTGGCCTTGTCCGAGCTGAGCCGGGTTCAAGACGCTCTGGAAGATCAGGTTCAACGTCTGAGCCATATCATCCGCAACGGAGTGGTTCAGGTTGAAGAACTGCACCTGACTCACTGCACCGGATTCGCTGCGGTCCAGTTTCGTGACGAGCTTCGAGATCTCACGCAAGTCGCTGGGTTGAGCGAACACGATGACCTGATTCGTGCGCACATCAGCGACGATCCGAATCTTCGTGCCCAGTCCGCCGCGTTCGGTGATGTTGCCGGTCTTCGTGTAGAAGTCTGTCAACATCAACTCGACTTGCGACGCGATGGCATGTTCCAGCGAGAACACCGCGAACGCTGCCTGTGGAGGCACCGGCTTATCGAGTTCCGTAATCAAGTCCGTTACCGAACCCAGGTCGCGGTCCGAGGCGACGACGAGTACAGCGTTGGGACGTACCACGCCAATGATGCTGATCGTCCCTTCCTGATCGCTGCGAGAACCGCGAGCTTCCTTAAGCTTGTCATAAACGGAAGTCAGCAGTTCCGCGAGTGCGACACCATCGACGTGCTTCAGGGTTTGCACGTGCACATTCGGAGCAGTGGTGGCGCTGAGTTTTTCAATCTCCTCAATGACTGCTAACACGGCATCCACATCCGCCTGATTGCCTTTCAGGATGATGATTCCGTTCTCCATGACCTCGACGGTGACTTCGCCGCGGACTCCGGCAACGGTACTCGGTAGTGGGTTGCCGTCGGCGTCTTTGCGATTGGTTTCCGTCTTCGCCTCGTTCGGCTGGCCATCATTCTGCGCGATCATCTTGGCGACAGCCGTATTGACGTTCTTGACAACCGTGGCGGGATTCTTGGTCGTGGTGACGATCTTGGTCACCTCGCCGTCGTTCAGCGGCGGTGCGTCGAATCGTTGCACCAGTCGCACGATGCGCTCGACCTCTTCACCGGAGGCTTCCACAAACAGTTCATTGTTCCCGGTGTCAACGCCCAGCGTAAACCACACTTCACGCGGCGCGTTCGGATTACCGGACAGCTTGTAGATGCGCAAGCCAGGCAGGCCATCAATGGCATTCTCCAGCACTTTGGCCTGGCTGTTGAATGAGGCGAGCAGCGACTTGGCAATAGCTTCCGAAGTCACGCGCTTGGGCTTGTAGCTCTTCACTGGAGTTGTTTCGGCGGCGTTCTTCACGGCCGGAGCATCGTCGCCTTGGAAGTTGGCGGTACGGATTCCGCTATCTCGCGCCGGACCTTGTACCGGGCGTTGGCCACCGGCCTGCTGCACGCGATTTCCCGTTCCCGTCCGTGCGACTCCGGCGACCGGAGCACCTTGCGGAGTCTTCTGAGCGGGCTCAGTGGCTTCGGGAGCGATCTGATGACGGCGATAATCGGGGCGAGTGTTCGGCAAGTACATCACCACCAGGAAGTTGCCCTGCTCGACAACGCGGAAGTCCTGACTTTCCAACTCGCGGTTGAGAATGCGCAGGGCTTCTTCGCGAGTGTATTTCTTAGTGAATTCGGTGCGAGTGAAGCGGCCTTTGGGAACGCGGTCCATCACCAGCGTTGATCCGCAGTCATCGGCGACCTTCTTGAGAACAACGTCCCAGTTCTGAGCCGAGAAGTTCAGCTTGATCTCGGGCTCTTGCTTCTCCGGAAGCGCGCCAAGTGGCTTCGCGCCGGTCTGCACGCGTGCGGAAGACTGGGGCTTCTTCGCGGCATCATTGCTGGCGGCTTTGTCCGCTTTATCTTTGTCGCGTTTCAGGAAGCCCGGCAGGCTTTGAGCACGTGCCACATCAGGGCCAAATAACGCATCGGACGGCAGTACCCAGGACGAGCCCAGTCCAAGCAACACCGCTGAAGCCAAGGGCCAACGTGGTTTGAATGACATTGTCATGCCGTTAGGACCTCCATGTCCCGGTGCGAAGATGAAGCACGCCGATTCGGTCTACGTGGTTCAGACGCCTGAAATCCCTCCAGTCGCCCGATTGACCGGTTGCCAGCCCACGCACGAATGCCTCATCCCTGAGAACATCCGCTCTCTGCAACTGACCGCCGCGCAGAGTGTTTCCCGACCGGAAAACGCTCTGTGATCGTTACTATCGGCAAACCTCACTTAACCCCTAAAGTCAAACAGTCACGTCATGCGGATCTGTCAGTTTGGGCGAGATTGCCTCCAGAATCTTGCTCGCGAGAGTTCCCGACCTAGGGTTGCCGGACCGAGCCTTCTCACTCGTAACCCAGCCGAGGTCCCGCATGAACTCCGTTCCGAATCAAGCGCGTAAGTCCTTTGCACAACTCTTCATACTGTCGCTCGCGACGGTCGTGCTGAGCCTCTACATGGGACGTGATTTGCCCGCCGGACTGGACCTCTTCACACTGCAGGTGGGGCTGCTTGGGACTCTTACATTCATCAGCTTGACCTCGATGACGCAGGTGGCGACCTGTCGCAAAGTCGCCAGCACCGAGCCAGTTCCGACGAGCAGTGCCGTTGAACGCCGCCTCGACCGTTACGTGCCACCGAGCCACATTGGCCGCACCCGAAAAACTCCGCTGAAACGATCGGCCTGGACCCGCTGAGACGGTCGACCTCCAGTCTCCAGCCGCTGCAATCAACACGCCTCGCCGGGAATTTCCGCGCGAGGCGTTCGCATTTCAGGATGAATGCACTGGGACGGTGGCTCAGCCGATGATATACCGTTAGGACATTCCGACGATTGTTCGGTTGGGTTGCTGAGTTCGAGGGGAGGCGAGTCATGTCACGCCATTGGATGCTGATTGGTTTCCTGGGTTTGGGCCTGAGCTGCTTGAGTCAGTCTGCGTTCGCACAGCAGAATCGAGGCACGACCGGAAACTCCAATGCCAACCCGTATGGTGCTCTCCAGCAGGCCGCGAACAGTTTCGGCAATGCGAATAGCGGATTTGGAAACACTGGCTCCGGAAACACGGGGTTTGGACAAAGCGGGTTCGGCAACACTGGCACGTCGAACAGCGGGATGTCGGGCAACAACTCGGGCTTCGGCAATACGACGCGCCTGAGCAATTCCAACTCGCAGAACAGCCGTCTGAGCAACCTCAACGCGAACGGCCAGATGCAGAGCAACACCGGTACGAACACCACCGGCATGACGAACAACAATGCCATGGGGACGAATCAGGGCGCGTTCGGAAACAATCAGCAGAGCATGTTCGGCAACCAGCAGAACCAGTTTGGTAACGCTCTGCAGAACCAGATTGGCCGTAACGCCACCCGCAACGCTCTGGGCGGCGGACGCAGTGCGTTTGGGCAGTTTGGTAATTTCAATCAGTTCAACTTCGGAAACCAACAACAGCAGCAGGGCACGATTCAGCCCTCGCTGTCGCTGGGCTTCAAGCCGCCGATGCGAGCTCCTGAACAAGTCACCGAAAGCGTTGGCACAAGGATGCAGAACGTGGCTACGCGACCTGTGAGCCGTGGCCTGTCCCGACCCGAGTTGAAGGGTGTCGCCGCCTCGACGACTGTCGAGGGAGTTTTGACGCTCAGCGGCAAAGTGCCCACACCAGAAGCCCGGCGTCTCGCCGAGAACATGGCGCGATTCGAGCCCGGCGTGCGTAAGATCGTGAACGAGCTGGAAGTCGAAGCCGTGCAATAGGCGTCAGTTCGCAGAGATGAATTCACCAGCAGGCCTCGCGCTCAGATCGAACGCGAGGCCTGTTCGCTTTTAGTGGGCAATGCAGCGCCTACAGCAATCGGCTCGACTGTTGGTAGCTACGCCCGGGGCTTACCCATTCCGCAGCGGCGTTGAACCCCTCGAATCGTGTCGTCTGAATCGCGGAGCGAGTATCGTCTAGATACGTCCTTGCACGGGCTTGAACCTTGTCCGAATTATTGAGGAAATCCGCAAAAGGGGCCGAGGATGAAACGCTGTGATTGGGTCCGTTGCTGTCTGATCATTCTGAGCTGCTGGACGCTTGAGCTGAGGGCATCTCAAGCCCTCGCCGCAGAGGAAAAAGGCACCGACAAGGTCGTCATCCAGAAGAACGTGAGCTACCTGCCGGAAGGTCGGACCGAGAAGGCGGACTTGTATATGCCGCCGAATCGTTCGGCTGACGTGCGATCGCCAGCGGTCGTGATCATTCACGGCGGGGGCTGGACTGGTGGCAAGAGGGATGCTGCCCGCGAGATCAACATCGGGACGACGATCGCCGCTCACGGCTACGTCGGCATGAGTATCGACTACCTGCTGGCCACCGAAGAAAAGTCTTCGTGGCCCCAGAACATTCATGACTGCAAGACGGCGGTGCGGTGGTTGCGAGCCAACGCGGTTCGGTTGCAGATTGATGCGGACCACATTGGCGTGATTGGCGGTTCAGCCGGAGGTCACCTGACATCGTTGCTGGCATTGACCGGACCGGCCGACGGTCTGGATCCGAAGGAGCCCTATGGCGAACACTCGTGTCGAGTGCAATGTGCGATCCCGATGTACGGAGCCGGCGAGGTTCGCGACAGCTCCAACGCGAAGCTGATGCTGGGCAAGTCGCGGGACGCCGCTCCGGAACTCTACAAGCTCGCGTCGCCGATCACGCATGTGGATGCTCAAGACCCGCCGTTCCTGATTCTGCATGGCACGGCGGATAAGACTGTCCCCGTTGAGCAATCAGAAATTCTGGCCGACGCGCTGCAGCGAGTTGGTGTGCAGCATCAACTGATCCTCGTCAAAGACGCGCCGCACACGTTCCATTTGCAGCCCAAACAACAGGATCTGCGGCCGCTCGTGCTGGAGTTTCTGGACAAGCATCTGAAGCCGAAGCCGGCATTCATCGGCAAGTAATACGAACACATCACATGATTGCTCGGCAGAGCCTCGTGATGACTCTGATGCCGATCCCGAACTCAGGTTTGATCGTCACGAGCCCGGTTTGGCCGTATGGCTGCCGGACTTGCAGGTTTCGCGTTTCAGTTGATGGTCCATTTCGTCGCTGAGGATGCGCAGGGCCATGCGCGTTTCCCAGACGAGCAGACCAGAACCTGTGACAAGGCCTCCCACACCCAACGCGCCGGCGCACAGGGCCGCAATCAGAAGGGGGCGGTTCAGCGTTTGGTACCCCGTCGCGAAGAACACGGCGCCCAGCAGAGAGATCAGCGCTGCCGCCGCGAAGCAACCAACCGACGTGTAGAACGCGGTCAGGGCACGCACGAGAAACAGCGCGCGGCGTTCGGCACTGGCCAGTTGACGAAGTCTCAAGGCGATCTCGGGGCTGGCGTCCTCTTCCTTGCCTTCTACCTGTGCGGATAGTTCGCGGGCTCGATCGATGGCGCGGGCAAAGCGATTGGCGGTTCCCAACGACATGATTGACGACGCGTTGGTCAGAATCGCGGGCGCGACAATGAAAGTCAGAATGCCGAGCGGATTGGCGCCGAGTCCATCCATGAAAATCTCCGAGTGATCTGGAACACCAGCACAGCGCACCTCAAGTGTGAGACTGATGAGTTTAGTGGGGAACCCGGCAGCGCGGAAATCTGTGGTTCACCACTGGTCTGCCAACTTCAGCGCTAAAGATTGGTGCGACCGAGGTGACGAACAGGTCCGCAGTCGTTGAAATCTGGTCGCGAGTTCTGATCCTCTTTCTTGTGGGACGTTAAGAGATGGCTTCTGTTAACGAGCGGAGTCTGACGAGGCATCAACAACCCGTAGCATGGACGGGGCGTCCATGCTACGGCTCTGATTCCGGATTCAGGCTACTTGGTATTCGAGTTCGGATCGTCCACTAGAGTGCGTCAGCCAGATGATTCACCTGCGGAGAACAACGCATGTCGTCGACAGAGGAAGACCCGGTCGTCAGTTCGTCGCGGCGGGAGGCCGTGGTGGTATTAAGCATGGTGGCCATCGCACTCAGTTACACCATCACCACGTGCTATCGCATGGGCTATGGAACCGGGACGCAAGAGCCGAAGTTCGTACGTCTCTTCTTCGGCATTGCGTTTCCCGACTGGGTGTTCTGGGGCATCGTCGTCCCCTGGCTGACCTGCTTCGTGCTGGGGTCCACATTCGCGTTCTTCGTGATGAAGGACGCGGACCTTGGAGTTGAACTGGAAGACGATGACGACTTGCCGGGCGATGCTCCCGTCGGCGCCAGCCTGACCACGGAAGGAGCACCAGATGCCTAACGCAGGTTACGGAACGCTCTTCATGCTGGTGCTGCTGATCGCGGCATCAGTCTGGCTGGGCACGGTCGCACAGCGCGTGGTGCGCAAGGGAGCCTTCGTCAAAGGCTACTTCCTGGGCAATCGCGGACTGGGAGCCTGGGCTCTCGCTCTGACGGCCACTGTGCAAAGCGGCGGAACCTTCATGGGCTTTCCGTCGATGGTCTATTCGCACGGCTGGATCGTCGCACTGTGGATCTCGGGCTACATGATCGTCCCATTGACCGGCTTCGCGGTCGTGGGCAAACGCATGGCTCAGCTCTCGCGACGCACCAATGCTGTCACGGTCCCCGACTTGTTCCGCGAACGGTTCCAAAGTCCGCGGGTGGGCTTGATCGCTCTGGTCTTCGTCCTCACGTTCATGACGTCGATGATGATCGCCCAGTTCAAAGCTGGTGCCCTGATCATGAAAATTGCCTGGCCGGGCTCAGGAACTCTGGCCCTCAGCGAGGATTCGGGCCAGTTCCGACTCGGTGCGGATTCACTCATGGGGTTGAGGAAGGCGGGCGTCCCCGAGACAACGGTCAGCAAGCTACAGCCGTTGGTCGGTGAAGCCTTTGCAGACAAGGGTGAGCTGAAAGCACAGCTTACTAAGTTGCTGGTTCCGGGAGAGTTCGACGTAAGCGGCAACAAGATCCTCGCGGCCGCCGAACCAACCGACTGGCTCTACTTCTTCGGGCTCGGGATCTTTGCTCTGACCGTGGTGGGCTACACGCTGATTGGTGGCTTCCTGGCTGCGGTTTGGACTGACCTGTTTCAGAGCGTGATGATGCTGTTCGGCGTCACGATTCTGCTGGTACTGGCCATCCCGGCAGCGAATGGTGTCGAGGCCGCGACCCTCGCCGCAGTGCAGCAGACGGGCGAAGCCTTTGCGTTCGGACCGGGTTATTCCAAAGACGGTCGCGAGTTTCTGCCGCTGGGACTGGCAATTTCATTCTTCTGCGTGTGGGTCTTTGCGGGCTTTGGTTCGCCCGCCAGCGTTGTGCGGGTGATGGCCTCCAAAAGCACTGAGCACATCCGCAAGTCGATCTTTCTGCTCGGCGGTTACAACCTGCTGATCTACATCCCGTTGATCATGATCTGCATTTGCGGCCGGGCGCTGATTCCGGACCTCGAAAAGACAGACGAGATCATCCCGCGGCTGACGCTGAAGCTGACTGACAAATTGCCCGGTGGATCGCTCCTCGCCGGACTGGTGCTGACCGCTCCCTTCGGCGCGGTGATGGCGACCGTCAGCGGCTATCTGGTGGTGATCGCGTCCGGACTGGTGCGCGACATCTATCAGCGGTTCATCAACCCGCAGGCTGGACCTCACGAGATCAAGCGATTGACCTACATCGCGATGATCAGCGTCGGGATCTTTGCGGTGGCGATGAACATCAAGCCCGTCGAGTACCTGCAGGTATTCGTCGTGTTCAGCGGCAGCGGCGGCGCGGTGACATTCGTCGTCCCGGCCCTGATGGCGGCGTACTGGCGGCGAGCGACCGCGACCGGCTGTGCCGCCGCGATGCTCGCTGGCGGCGGCACCTTGATCGCATTCTATGTCTCGGGATTCCTGCTGCCAGACCCGATGATGGGACCGAAAAGCTCCGTGCGGCCGTTCTATTGGATGGGTGTCGACCCGATCCTCTGGGGACTGGCGGCATCGACGGCCGGTGGGATCTTCGGCAGCTTGCTGACATCGCCGCCGGATGCTGCTCACGTGTCAAAGATGTTCGATCGGCAGGAGACGGCGCAATGAACGGCTTCTGGCGGCGTCTGTTCGGAACCGCAGGCGAACGCGCCGCCGAGAAGTATCTCAAGCAGCAGGGCTTTCGAGTCATCGCCCGGCAGTTCAACACTCGCTGGGGCGAGATCGACCTGATCGCCACGGACGGCGAAACGATCGTCTTCATCGAAGTGAAGACGCGGCGTTCCGATGCGAAAGGCACGCCGCTGGAACGAGTCGACCAGACCAAGCGCGAACACAGCACCAAAGCCGCGCTCGCCTTCCTCAAACGCCACCGCCTGCTCGGCCGCCGCTCCCGCTTCGACGTCATCAGCGTCGTCTGGCCCGAAGACAAACAGCCTCCGCAAATCGAACACATCCGCAACGCCTTCGAAGCCGTCGATTTCGGGCAGTTGTATTAAGCATCAAACTTCGCCGCGGAGGAATAGCAGGGAACGTCCGGATGAAATCCCAGGCGGGGCGGATGAGCTTGTCGGGCGGCGGACAGCATTGTCTACCCTGCTATTCCGGTTCGTGCGGTTCGCTAGTTCGCTGGCGCGTTCAACACCTTGAGAAATTCGGCAAGCCACTTGGGGTGAGCGGGCCAGGCCGGTGCTGTCACCAGATTGCGATCGACGAAGGCGCCATCGATGGATGTCTCCATATAGATGCCGCCCGCCATCCGGATCTCAGGCCAGCACGCCGGATACGCGGTGCATTCTCTGCCTTTCAAGATTCCAGCCGCAGCCAGCAACTGGACGCCGTGGCAGATCGCCGCGATCGGCTTCTGAGCAGAATCGAAGTGCCGCACCATCTGCAGCACATGCTCGTTGAGCCGGATGTACTCCGGAGCCCGACCGCCTGGCACCAGCAAGGCGTCGTAGTGCGTTGGCAGCACTTCATCGAACGTGGCGTTCAGAGTGAAGTTGTGGCCGGGTTTCTCGCTGTAAGTCTGATCGCCTTCGAAGTCGTGCACGGCGGTGCGGATCTGCTCTCCAGACTTCTTGTTGGGGCAAACGACGTCCACTGTATGTCCCAGCATCTGCAGCGCCTGAAACGGAACCATGACTTCGTAGTCTTCCACGAAGTCGCCAGTGAGGATCAGAATCTTTTTGAGAGTCGTCATTGCATGTCCTTTCACTGAGCGTTGTTGGGCCGTCGACCACAAACATCATCACTGTGCGCGAATCGCGGCCGGAAGAAAACCGCAGGACGTCTTGACCGATTTCGAGAATTCGTCCGAGTATTCCCTTTTCCGGGGGACATTTTGTGCGCTGCGGGCATTTCGCAGCTAACGGCAAGCCGAAGACCGCAGGTTTTCAACTTGATCTGTCGCTTGCGATTGATCGTCCGACGCGCACGTTGAGGTTACTCCGGAAGTCCTGAGTTCGATGGGGCCACTGGGCCGTCAGATTGATTTGATGGCCCAGAGTTCGGAAAGGATTCCACATGGCAGCCGGAGTGCTGTCGATCAGCTTCGACTTTGAGATGGCTTGGGGCACGCGGCGATCAAGCGATCCCAACCATGCCGCCGGTGTCGAACGTGTGCGCGAGGTCGTGCCTGCGCTGCTCGACATGTTCACGCGACATGGCATCTCGGCAACATGGGCGACCGTCGGACATCTGATGCTCCGCCGTGAGGACTGCCCCGGTGGTCGCTTCCCTCTGACACTGCCAGCGCCGCAGCCTGCGTGGTTCGAAGGCAACTGGTACGACGGCATTCCCCATTGGAACGATCCGCGAGCTGCCCGCTTCTATGCGCCGGACCTCGTCGAACAGATCGTGCAGTGCCCGGCGTATCAGGAACTCGCCAGCCACACGTTCTCGCACGTGGTCATCGGCGAGGACGCCTGCACTCCGGAAGTGGCCGAAGTGGAATTCGATCTCGTCCGCGCGATGGGTGCGAGCTGGGGTCGTGAGATCCGTTCGATCATCTTTCCCCGCAATCAGGTCGGTCATCTGGACCTGCTGCGCGAAACCGGACATCGCTGCTTCCGCAGCACGAACACCGAGTGGTATCAACGCGCTGCCGTCCGATTGAAGAACTGGCCGAGTGAGATGGTGCGGCAGGCGGTACGGGCCATGAGATTCATTGACGAGTCTTGCGGACTGCCTCCGTATGTTGGTCGAGCTCGTCGCGTCGCCGGGATGTGGGAGTTGCCTTACGGCATGTTCTTCTCAGGCCATGCCGGGCTCACTCGCTTCCTGTCGCAAGAGCGATTGGTGAGCAAAGCCATCAAGGGCCTGCGTGCGGCGGCGAAGTCGCAGCGCATCTTCAGTCTCTATACCCACCCGCACAACTTTCTGCCCGAGCCCGCGCCAATCCTCGCGGCGTTTCAGCAGATCTGTGAAGAAGCGGCCCGGCTGCGTGACGCCGGGAAGCTTGAAATTAAAACGATGGAGCACATCGCCGATGACCTGGAACACGGACGCAACCTGCACTGGGCCGACTCCTTCACCCGCGCGCGTCATCGTGCTGATGGGTGGTTCGATGAGTTCTCGTTACATCCTCAGCCAGCTCGCACCGCAGGTCGATTTGCAGGCTATCGTGCGCCAAGTGCCGTCGCGCACGAAGTCCTTCAAGCAGATCTGGAAGCGCAGCAAGAAGCTCGGCTGGACCTACCTGGCCGATCGCCTGCTGCTCGGACTCTACACAAAGCTGAGTCTGAAAAAACGGGCTGAGCAGTGTGAGGAGTACCGGCAAGTCCGCGCGGCCAGTGAACCTTCCGCGCCGCGCTCGCTGCAAGTCAGCTCAATCAATGACCTCGCGGTCGTCGAACTGTTGCACGAGATCAAACCGGAGCTGGTGGTAGTGCTCGGCACCGAGATCATTCGCGACAAGGTGCTGGCGGCCGCTCCGCGATTCGTCAACGTGCACGCAGGCATTACGCCGCTGTATCGCGGCTCGCACGGCCAGTTCTGGGCTGTCATGCAGCAGGACTGGGCCAACATCGGAGTCACGTTGCACATCGTTGATCGCGGGATCGATACCGGCGGGATTCTGGGTCAGGCGCGATTCGACTTCGAACCGGCCACCGACAACCTGCTGACGCTGCTCGCCAAGTCTGCCTTTCACGGTGCCGAACTGCTTACCAGTTGGATTCACGAGCAGCGCGGCGACTTTCAAAACGTCGCGACTGAACCCGCTCCGCAGGGTACCAGCCGGCTGTTTTACTCACCGGGCTTCCGCGACTACCGCAAGTTCGAACAACAAGCGAACGAACTTCAGCAACGTGGAGTCGCCGTCACTCAGCCAGTGGCTGAGCCCATGCAGCGCGCCGCGTGACCGCAGTCTTCCACCCTGGAATGCCGAGGCTTGACTCAGCCCTCCATCGGTTTGCGGAGGCCAGTCTGACGGTAGAGAAGAACGTAGCCGTCCACCTGCGTGCGGATGAAGTTCTCAAGAACGCGCGCTTCACGACTGAGGTCGTGGGCCATGTGCAACTGCCGCGCCGCAAAGAATGGAGGGCTCCGTCAAGCCGGAGCACTCCAGGACCAGAACCACACTTAAGAACGGTCGGGGGCGAGTAACGATCGCAGCCAGTCGTCTTCGCCCTGGTGAACTCTCCAGACCACTGATGCTCGCATCAAGACGAAGCGCGAGCTAAACAACCTGCCGTAGCACCGACTTGATGATGTCGCTCGTAAAGAAGCGGTATCCCAACGATTCAGCCTTGAAGAGAGTTCAACCATGCGACTTCCACGCAGTGCTGTGTTGTGTCTGTTGGTGATCTGCAGCCAGAGCGTTGCAGGCACTGTTGCTCGAGCCGCCGAGCCGAGTGTGAAGCCGGTGCTGCAACCGTTTGTGGAAAGTCATTCGCTCGCCGGGGCCGTGACGGTGGTGGCATCCAGAGACAAGGTCTTGAGCACCGAGGCCGTTGGTTACGCGGACATTGCGGCGAAGAAGCCGATGGAGGTCAACAGCCTGTTCTGGATCGCATCGATGTCCAAACCGATCACTGGCGCTGCGGTGATGGTGCTAGTCGATGACGGCAAGCTGACGATTGATGATCCGGTTGAAAAATATCTGCCGGAATTCGCCAAGCAGACGATGATCGAGGACGAAGCTGCGGAACGCCTCACGTTCAAGAAGCCCAGTCGCACGATCACCATCAAGGACGTGTTGTCGCACACCAGCGGTCTGCCTTTTCTGTCACGATCAGAGCCGAAGATCGATCTGCTGACACTGAAGGAAGCGACGGACATCTACGCCAAGACGCCGCTCAAATCTGAGCCGGGCACCAAATACCTCTACAGCAACGCGGGTATCGGCGTGGCCGGGCGAGTTGTGGAAGTCATCAGCGGCATGCCGTTTGAGAAATTCGTGGAAGAACGACTTTTCAAGCCGCTAGGGATGACCGACACCACGTTCTGGCCTAACAAAGAGCAACTGCAGCGGCTGGCAAAGTCTTATAAGCCCAACGCGGCGAAGAACGATCTCGAAGAAACCGTGGTGACGCAGTTGACCTATCCGCTGGACGGTCCCGGTCGCTGTGTTTCACCGGGCGGTGGATACTTCTCGACGGCAGCCGATATGGCTGCGTTCGGGCAGATGGTGCTCAACGGCGGCATCTATAACGGCAAGCGTGTGTTGTCTGAGTCATCAGTGCGGTTGATGACCTCAACGCAGACAGGCGATCTGCTCAACAAGGGGCAGGGTGAGCACGGTTATGGTCTCGGCTGGTCGACGAGCAAGAAAGCCAATCCCGACGTTCCGGTAGCTGGCCAGTGCGGACACGGCGGTGCGTATGCCACGAACTTGAGCGTCGATCCGCAACGTGGACTGGTGACCGTGTGGATGGTCCAGCACGCGGGCTACCCCGGAGACGGCAACAAAGCTCAAGGAGCATTCAACAAGTACGCTCAAGACTCGTTCGGCAAGAAGTAGTTGCGGGGTGCGAAAGAGAGACCACGCGGCCTATTGCTTCACGATCATGCGTTTGATGACGTCGGGAGATTCGGCGGCTCGATCGGTCTTTTCAGCGGGATCGAGTTCGACGTCGAACAGCATCATTGTGCGGTTGCCGGCAGCTCGAACACCCTTCCAGGTGTCAAATCGCACGGCCTGCCCGATGTCGCTTTGACCGTGCTCCCAGTAGAGCAGGCCGGAGCGGCGCGTCTGCTTGCCTCCGGTCAGAGCGGCGGACATCGAAACACCGTCGAGCCTGCCTGGCTGACGCATCGCAGCCGCAACTTCACAGCACGTGGGCAACAGGTCCCAGGCACCAAGTAACTCGGTCGTTTCTGTTTCGCTGCGAATTCGACCGGGCCAGCGAATGATGGCCGGTACTCGCAGGTTACCCTCAGCCAGACCGTGCTCGGCGAGTTGCAGTGGTCCCGTGCTGCGCAGCTCCGCAGCGGCCGCTTGCCAAAGGCGTGACGGACCAGTCTCGGCCAGAGCGATCACGCAGGTGTTCGAGGTCAGATTGAGGTCATCCAGTTCTTGCAGCACTTTGCCAATCGTTGCATCAGCAGCCTCGACGCTCCCGCGGTATGCCGCAGCCGATGTGTCGCTCGGGCTGGTTTCTGGAAATGCAGCGATCGCCACATGGGCGAAGAATTGACGCTTCTGTCGTGCCGCCTGTCCCAGCCACGCGGACAGTTCGCCGATCAGCAGCCGTTCCGCTGAATGCACATGCTTGTTGTTGGCGTTATCAACAATCTTGAGTTCCGCGCTGTCGACATGAATGACTTCCGGGAAGCCGCTCTTCAACTCGGTCTGCTTAAGGAAGCCACTCCAGTTTTCATAACCGTGAGCCGATGGACGATCCGAGTTCTCCCACAGTCCGAAGAAGGACGTCACATAGCCCGACTCCCACAAAGCTTCGGCCAGCGTTGACTGCTCTTCCCGCAGCCGGAACTTGTCAACACGCGCGGCGGGAACTCGCGATGCCGCCCGGCCTGTATGCAGGCACCAGCGTGCCGCTTTCAGGTCAGCGCCGCCAGCGTAAAAGCGAGTGAGCTTGATACCCTCGCGCGCCAGGCGATCCAGGTGAGGTGTCTTGATCGTCTGCTGGCCGAAGGCTCCCAGGTCTGCCCAGCCGAGTCGATCGACGGAGATCAGCACGATGTTCGGTGAACGCCGCGAGGCACCCACTCGAACTTGACGATTCGCATGCCGCAACGCAGCCATGTTCTCGGCGCGAATGTTCGCCAGCAGATGATCCGCGTCCCGCAACTGGTCCAACAGCGAGTCGGACAGTTCTGCTTTGTCGAACGCTTCGGACTCAAGAATGGACTGCCTCAGCCCACGAAGCAGCGGGCTTTTGAACTCATCGTCGGCAACCGGTTGACGCTTCTGCGATGGCTCTACGTCGGGTGGCAGAGCCTGCTTTTCTTGAGCGAACTTCTGCGGCTGATCGCTCGCATGCGGCTCATAAGGCGAATCGCCGACTCGCGCCAGGAACGCCGTCACGGCGGCCAGCAGAATCGCCGTCCCCCACACCACTCCGAGCAAGCCGGATGAAGTTCGCATGAGTCACTCTCTCAGAACTTCACCTTGACTTCGAGCTTCACGCCGTTGCGCTCGATGAGCAGTTTGAGTTCATCGTTAAGCTTCTTGCCACGGACAATCGCGGCCATTTCGTCGGACGTTTTGATCGACTTGCCATCTACTTCGCGGACCAGATCACCCACTCGGAGACCGGACTTCTGCGCAATCGAATTGGGCAGGGTTCTTTCGATGATCAGCCCTGGGCCCGAGCCCGCCGGAGCGAGTACCACTCCCAGCAAACTGGGGCGACGCCCCGGCTTGCCCACCATAATATCGTCCAGGAAACCCGGAGAGGCATCAGTGAGCAAAGACTCCGTCTGAGCGCGATGTGCCGGCTGCATCTCGGGGTCAGCGAGTGCCACAACCAGTTCCACGACCAGGTCGGTAATCTGTCGCATGCCTTCAATGTTGAGCAGTTCCGCGTCATCTCCCGGCCGGTGATACTGCGGATGGAAGCCGGTGAAGAAGTGGAGCACCGGAATTCCCTTCTCATAGAACGAAGCGTGGTCGCTGGGACCAAATCCGCCTGCCCGACGAGACATACTAAAGACTTTGCCAGCCTGAACTTCATCCAGCAGCTTCGGCCAGGAAGGAGACGTTTCGCTGCCATAAACAGTGAGCTTACCCTCGCGCAGCCGTCCGACCATGTCGAGGTTCAACATGGCCACGGTCTTGCCGAGCGGCACAATCGGCTCTTTCACGTAACGCTTGCTTCCGACCAGCCCCAGCTCTTCTCCACTGAAGCCGGCAAACAGGACGCGACGCGCCAGCGGCTTATTGCGAGCCCGCAACTGCCGGGCGACTTCCAGCAGCACCGCCGTGCCAGAAGCATTGTCGTCCGCGCCGTTGTGGATCTCACGCTCACCACTGAAAGACAACGACCCGTAGCCACCGCGTCCCAAGTGGTCGTAGTGCGCCCCGACGACGATTGTCTGCTCGGCTTTCTCACCCTCGCCCGCAATTGAGGCCAGCACGTTCTTTAGTTTGCGTCCGACGCGCGCCTGCGAACAGCGACCGTATAACAAGGTCTTGCCTAACACCCTACTCTGGGGAGTGGATGTCTTCGTAATCTGTGCCTCGGCGCCATCGAGATCGAAACCCGAGTCCTCAGCCGCTTTGGCTAGTGCCGCTCGGTGACAGTGCACAATCGGGATCAGCGGATCGATCTGATCAGTCGCGAGATCAATTCTCAAGAGCGAATCAACAAGCGGCTCACCATCCTGACTGCCCGCGCGCAAACTCGCCGCGTCACTGCAGAAGATGATCGCCGCCGCTCGACGTTCAACCGCGTTGTTGACTTTGGTCCTCAAGAAGGCCTGCTGGCTAAATGACGGGTTCTTGGCCAGATGCGGGGGCAGGTTTCTGAGTACGATGACCGCCTTGCCCTCGACATCGAGCCCGGCATAGTCGTCGTATTTACCATCCGGCAGCGTGAGGCCGTAGCCGACGAAGACCAGTTCGAGATTGAACGGCGTGCTCGAGGCTGCGGCCATTAATGAGGAGAAGTCGTTGTCGAGCACCAGTTCGTGCCGGTCATCACCAATCCGAACCTGCAGGTCCTGAACGACGCGCTCGCGACCGATGGCGTAGAGTTCAAACTCCTGGAACGGTTGCCCATGCACGAGGTCGGTCTTCAATCCAGCAGCTTTGAACTCGCTGGCGAGATAGTCCGCCGCCAGATCGAGCCCCTGAGTCCGGACGCCGCGACCTTCCAGTTCATCGGACGCGAGGTAGGCAGCCGAATCCCTCAAGCGTCGATCGATCGCCTCGGGGGCGAGATCCAGTTTGACTCTCGGCCAGTCGATCGTCTTGATGGAACTGGCAGGAATTGGAGGAACGGGTGGCTTGGGCGGCTTCTGAACGGGAGCAACAGCGGGTTTGTTCGCCGGAGCGCTACTCGGATTGCTGACAAGTTGGCTGCTTGCGGCGGGAATCTCGGTTTCAATCGGCGTCGGAATAACCTTGCCATCGTTCGCTGCTACCGCGACGGATTTCGAAGGCAGGAACAGTCCGAGCGTCGCGGTCCCGATCACAATCAGACAGACGCCCACGAAGGCATTCCGCAAGAGCACCGAGTTCCGGTCGTTGCCCTGCCAGATGCGACTGGGAAAAGACGAGCCTGGAGGAGTGATCCACACTTCGCCAGTCCGATCCGGCGGAACCAGACCGAAGACTTCGAGCGGCTTCCATTTCAAGCGCTCGGCGAACCACTTCAGCGGTGGCACCTCGGCGTCCGCACCAGAGGATTCGGAGCCAGCTTGTACCTCGGTGACCAGATCCGAGATTCGGGCACGGAGCGCGTCATCTGCCAGCCCCTCGAGTTCGCCGGCCGTTAATTGGATCACGCGATCCTGTTGCAGATCCTGCAGCGGCGGGCAGTGGTCGAAGGGTTCTGCCGGGCTCCACTCAGGAGTCTGCGCAACGACGACCCGCAGCGGAACCGAGTGACTCAGTCCACCTTCAAAGGTCAGCGATTTCGCCGCCGTCACGACCACAATCGAACCAACAAATTCGTTGCCACTCAGTCTTTGCAGCAACGAATTCAGGCTGGCGGTCGACAGTCGGTTCTGGTCGTCGACAAGTAGTAATGTGTAAGTCTGAAGCATGAATCAATCATGTGGCCCGCACGTTTGCATCCTCAGTCCGGCGGTGCTTCGACACTGCCTCCAAGTTTGCGCGCAGTTATCGCGCAGAGTTGGCGCTAAAAGTGCACGCAAACGCCATTCCTCCCAAACATGGTTCCTGAACAAAGACCCGCGTTCAGGACTTATTAGCGTCTTTTGTTATTTTGGAGAACATAGATAAACGGTGTAGACCAAGGATAAGGCGTTGATAGAATCCTGCGGTCTGTTAACTGTCTGCAACAGAGACGACCGATGGAAACAGCTTCCGTGCCGCAGATTGGCAGGTGAGCGAGGTATGTCGGGAACTCTGTTATCCAACGGATACATCTAAGAGTACAGAGCGACTTCCCTGGTAACAGGTGGAGACAGCCAACACTTCGGGAATGGATTTCTTAAGCGTTGCGGCAGCTTTTTTGATTGCGACCAAGCTGCGTTAACCAACGTTAGCGTTCGCCAAGCTGATGCTTTCCAAGTTTACGAAACGTCCTGTTCGCTCCGTTGAACTAGCGAACGAGAACGCCCTTCCAGCCTCGTTGGAGTTGGCCTCGGAATGTCTCAAGATCTGGTACTTGTAAGCCCTGACGCCGCGCTCTCCAGTATCGTCAGGCAAACCTTGCAGGACGAGTTCTCCTGCTCGGTCCTGATGAGCGAACCGGAACAGGCGTTGGACCTGCTGCGACGTCAGAGTCGTCCGCAGTTGCTGCTGGATACCCGACCTGAGCATGTTACCAAGCCCGTCGAGGCCCTGATTCACTCGCTCGCCAAGCGAGCCATCCCCGCCTTGGACCTCTTCTCGCTCGGCTCGGCCCATCTGCCGATGTTCAGCGCCGCTGAACTGGACCTGCTGTCGACACGTCACATCAACGTCGATCAGGACAACATCGCGGACGCCCTGAGAGCCAACAGTGAATGGTTTCACGAAACGAAAGCTATTCGCCCGCTCTGCGACTCGCGTCATGTCGAGTTTGGTGAGGTTCACGTCGCCACATACACGCCAGAATTCTTCCCAGTTGTGGATGACCTGATTCGGGTCGCCAGCCGGGACGTGACAGTCTTGCTGGTGGGTGAAACTGGAACCGGCAAGACGACCCTTGCCCGGCTCGTACATGAGATGTCGCTGCGAAAGAATCGCCAATTCCAGCATCTTGCCTGCGGTGCTCTACCTGCCGACCTGATCGAGAGCGAATTGTTCGGTCACACCCGCGGCGCGTTCACTGGAGCCGACCGCACGAAGATCGGCCGCTTTGAAGCTGCCGGCCACGGAACACTGCTGCTCGACGAAATTGACGTGCTCGACATGAAGCAGCAGACCAAGCTGCTGAAGGTCATCGAAACCGGCGAATACGAAATGGTCGGCTCGACGGAACCGCGCAAGTCCAACGCTCGCCTGATCGTTGCGTCGAACGTGAACCTCAAGGAACTCACCGAAAGCGGCCGCTTCCGCTCGGACCTTTACTATCGTCTTAATGTGCTCGAGTTTCGGCTGCCCGCACTGCGGGAACGGCCGCTGGATGTCGCGTTTCTGGCGATCCAGTTCGTCAAAGAACTGTGCCAGGAGCACAGCATCGTCATCAACCGCGTGCACCGTGAGTTCCTGGAAGCCTTAAGGAATTATCCCTGGCCGGGCAATCTGCGCGAGATGAAGAACCACATGCGCCGGGCAGTGTTGTTCTGCCAGAACAGTGAGTTGAACGTCTGCGACCTGTCACACACGTTGATCCGGTCCCAGTTCTCAGGACAGAACGGCAACAAAACGGACTCGTCCTTCACCCTGGCCCAGCGAGTCGCTCAAAGCGAACGCGAGATGCTGGAAGAGGCCCTGCGAGCTAACGGCAACAACCGCACGAAGACCGCGCGAGCCTTGGGCATCAGCCGAGTCGGGCTCTACAAAAAGATGCAGCGCCTCGGGATGATGGAAAACTCGACGGTAAACACGCCCGTCCGGACCAGTTGAGGAACTTCGTGGAAAACCCGAACGTCGGAAGAAGCAGATTTCGACCGACGGCGCGAGAAACTTAAAGGACCGAGTCGCAATAGGGGGCACGCGGTCTGGAGAGAACTCCGCCGTCGGTTGTTTTCGTTTCTGGACCGCTGAATCTGAGCGGGCGGCTCATCACAGCCCAGACGACACTTCAGCAGCGTCGCGGCTGGCATTTCAACGTGAGTTTTCGGTTCGCGATGCTGCGCCCAGATCTACGAAAGTCTTCGTTGACTTCTACGAAGCGGTTCGTACAATCCGCTTCGGCCTTCGCTTGGATAGGATTAACCCCGCGCTGATTCATGCGAGAGCCGTCCACAACGACGAAGGACGGATTCATGGTGAAAGGTGATCTCCCGAAACCCACCGAGGCGGAGCTGGCGATCTTGCGAGTGCTCTGGGAACGCGGGCCGAGCACGGTTCGCGAGGTGACTGAGCACCTGCAGAACGAACGCGGTACGGGATACACGACCGCGCTGAAGCTCATGCAAATCATGACGGAGAAGGGGCTCGTCGCGCGGGATGAGTCTTCGCGAACTCACGTCTATGAAGCTGTCGCGACGGCCGAGACCACTCAGCGACAGCTTGTCAGTGACTTGCTGGAGCGAGCCTTTGGCGGGTCTGCTCAACAACTCGTAATGCAGGCCCTGTCTTCCCAACGGGCGTCGAAAGCCGAACTCGCCGAGATCCGCAGTCTGCTCGACGAACTCGACAAGAAAGCCAAATAGAACCGCAAACGCACTGGCACGTTCCGAGTCGAGTTACGGAGTCCTGCTCATGCTGAATTCTATTGAAATACCGGAAGCCCTGATCGACGGACTGGGTTGGTCGTTGCTGCACTTTGTGTGGCAGGGAGCCGCGCTGGGAGCACTCGCAGCAGGTGTGCTGATTGCAATGCGCCGCAGTTCCTCTCATGCCCGCTATCTGGTCGCGGTTGCGGCGCTGGCGCTCATGGGAGTTGCTCCTGTGATGACGACCGTCTGGCATATCGGCCACAACACCACCGCGCCGATGGCGACTCACGCCGAAGGTTCGCCTCAAGCCGAATCTATCAACGCGATGTCTGCGTTTGACGCGACGGCTGCGCTTGATCAATCGCCCGCGATCAGCGCGCTGCCTGTGGATGCTGTTGATGTGGCATCTGCTGAGCCTGATACCAACGGCTTCCTGTCGGAAACCGCAGCAACGCCGCTCGAACCAGCGGCTGAAACGACGTTATTGAATGCGGCTCGAGCCTTGTGCGAATCGCACCTGACGTGGATCGTCAACGCCTGGCTCGCGGGAGTACTGTTGCTGTCGCTGCGAATGTTCGTTGGTTGGTGCCGCGTGCAGAAGCTCAAGCACCGCGGTCAGCAACTCGCGGACGACACGTTGCAAGCTGTCCTGCTGCGATTGATTGAACGGCTGAAGGTGTCGCGACCCGTGCGGCTCGTGGAGTCAGCTCTGGTGGAAGTGCCGACCGTGATCGGCTGGTTGAAACCGGTGATTCTGTTGCCAGCGACCGCACTGACAGGTTTGAGCGCGGAGCAGATCGAAGCGTTGCTCGCGCATGAACTGGCCCACATTCGCCGCAACGATTATCTCATCAATCTGCTGCAGACAGTGATCGAGACGCTGCTGTTCTATCACCCCGCCGTGTGGTGGCTGTCACACCGGATTCGCATTGAACGCGAACACTGCTGCGATGATCTGGCCGTGCAGGTTTGCGGTGACGAAGTGTCGTATGCGCGAGCGCTGGTCGCTCTGGAAGAACTTCGCGGTCCGCGCATTAAGCTTGCGCTGTCCGCCGATGGCGGTTCGTTACTCGGTCGAGTTCGCCGGCTGGTCACACCGCCCCGCGCCGTTGAAGATCGCTCCGGCTGGGGCGTTGGGTTGATCGCAGTTGTCGTGCTGGCGGCGTTGATGGCCGGACTCAGGTCCTCACCCGCCGAGACGCCGAACTCGACGGATGCAAACTCACCACTGACTGCAGCCGAGGCATCAACAAACGAGACGACAGAATCAGCGGTCGTAGACACAGCTCTGGACGCCGTCGCGAAGGTCGAACCGCTCGATGGCAAGACGCTGGCCACGAAGATGCAAGAGGCCGCAGCTGCTTTGTCTGTCGGTCGCATGCGGGTCGACTTCGAGAGACTCACGGACAATTCGTGGATCTCCGGCAAGAAGGATCAGCCGCTCGTGAAGACGACGGGCAAGATCGCCTGGCGGAACGATGGCAAGCAGTGGCGAGTTGACTACGACAGCGAGCTACCGAACTCCGGCAGACCAGAAACCAGTTCCGATCAGTGGACCACCGGTTTTGATGGTGAGAGGCTGTATGACTTTGATCGCGATGGCAATTCGCTGGTGATTGGTGCCCCGAACGCGGCAGCGCGGACCTATGAGCCCTCAAACTTGTTCTGGAATCCGACGAACGGCGGACTGGAGTCGGTACTTGGCGTGCTTCGCAAACCCGATGTGAAGGTCGAGCCAGCTCAACTGAACGGGCTGGATGGCTATCGCGTGGAACGCGTCGTCGAGAGCGACGGTAAGTGGCGTTGGTCGGCGTTCGTATGTCCGAGCCGCAGTTATCTCGCACTCGAACTGCAGCAGTTCTTCAATGATCAACTCGCATGGGACTGCAAGCTCTCAGATCTCGTCGAAGTGCATCCGGGCGTGTGGGCTCCGCAAACGATTCAACGCGGCAGTTACACGTGGTCGAAGGAAGGCCGGCGTGGCGTCGCGTGGCAATACGATTTCAAGATCAAAGAACTGAAGCTCGGCGCTGCGGAGGCTTCAGCGTGGCCAACCGAAGCTGAACGACTCGCTGGCTTCGCGCACCCGACCATCAAGACTCCATTCGGCATCGCGATTGATGATCTGACGCGCGGCGTGGGTTACTTCAACGATCCCTGGTGGAGCGATCTGGAGCCGATCCTCAAGGAGAAGCACGACTGGCCGAAGGTGTCGTTGCTACCACTGAGTAGCCTGCGGTCAAACATCAAGGAACCACGTGAATCGACGCCGAGCACCGAGCAACTCGAGAAGCTCGTGCATGAGTTTTCCATACTTCCCTGGGGAAAGCCCACTCTCCAGAAACTGAAGCCCGGGCAGACGCCGCAGTTTCTCGAAGGTCACGTCTTCCTGTTTGTGTTCTGGGCTCCGTGGGAGCAACGCAGCGTCAAAGCTCTGGTGGCAGCGAAGCGATTGCACGATGAGTACGCACACTTCGGCCTGAAGATCGTAGCGGTCCAAGATGCGGCGAAGACTGAAGACGGTGCGACGATCTTGAAGTCGCTCAAGCTGCCGTTCCCGTCGGTGGTCGATGTACCGCCTCCGGAAACGAACCCTTGGCGGAAGGAGACGCTGCGAGAACTGCTCGGAGTGCGTGGTATGCCTACGGCCATCTTCGTCGATCACAAGCGCGATCAGCGCAAGATTCATCCCATCGTCGATCACAAGCGCGATCAGCGCAAGATTCATCCCATCGTCGATCCCAACAAGTTCACCGAGCAGATCGCCGAACTGGTTAAGGCTGCGGGCGCAACTGACGTTCCCATTCTCAAACTGGATGAACCGCTTTCGGATGAGATCGGCCAGGCAGCGAAGGCCGCGTGGCTGGACCTCGCGGCGAAGTCTCCGCAGAAGACAGAGATCAAGGGGCGAGTGGTCGATGGTCGCAACCTGCCACTGGCGGATGTGGCCATTGAGTTGCAGCCTAGATTGAAGCTGAGTCGCGGCGGCTACGGTGGTCTGACGGTGTATCCCGACCACAAGGGGACTCGGACCTTGAAGACCGATGCAAAGGGCGCCTTCGATTTTTCGTCGCTGCCCAAGGGCAGCTACGAGATGCGAGTCAAAGCGGCGGGATATGCCAGCCGAAAGTTCGATTTCTCAGCCGCAGTGGACCAGCCGACCACCATTGATGTTGTTCTGAACCAGCCTGATTGGATCGTCGGCCGTGTCGTCAACGACAAAGGCCAACCCGTCAAAGCAGCTAAGATCGAGGCTCTGCTCCGGCACCCCGATCCGAACAACTTTGCGGCGACCGTCCGCTCGCCCGGCGCGATGCCGAAGACAGTTTCTCAGGACGATGGCGGCTTCCGGTTAGAGAACCTGGAAGTGGGCCACTACACATTCGAAGTCGATGCCATCGGGCATGAACGGCGAGTGGTCAAAACCGTGGCACTGGGAAAAGCGGATCTCAAAGTGTGGCTCGATGAATACCCCGAGCCGCTGCAACGCAAGGTGACACTCAAGGCTCAGCGCATGCCACTGCACCAAGCTCTGCAGAGTCTCTGCGACGCAGCGAAGGTGGAGTTCCAGCTCGACGGCGAAGGCCTGAAGACTCACGGCTTCACCCGAAACATGCCGGCCACGTTCGAAGTCACGGACCTGCCGCTGGGTGATGCGCTGGAAGTTCTGCTGAACGGCTTTGAGCAACTCGGCTTCGTCTGGGACGGCAAGCGTGTCTTCGTCAGCGTGCGCGACATTGCTGAGAAGCATCGTTTGCCACCGCTGGAAACCGTCAAAGGTCCGCCTCGCGAACGCTACACGCAGCTTGCTTATGAGAACGCGACGAAGGAACTCGAAGACGCTCAGCGGTCGAATTTGAAGAATCCCGGCTCGGTTGCGCCGCTGCCACTGAAGAAGCTGCAGCAGACGGTGGATGCAACTCGCGCTGAACTCGATCTCGTGTTGCACGAAGCCTCGCAAGTTACCGGTCAGCCGATCACTCCGGAGTTCTCGAAGAAGTCGAACGACTTGTTGATCAAACGCGTGCAGACCTTCCTGGCGCTGAACAAGACGCTGCTGGAGATCGCGATTGACGCGAACCAAAAGCAGCCGAGTTCAGTGCCCGATGCTGAGGTACAACGATTGCGCACGCAGATTGAACAGCTCGAAAAGGATCTCGCACGGCTGAAAGGTCAAGTGGCTGCCGATGCTCGCTCTCTCGAAAAATCGTTGGAAGTCGCTCTGAAGGAATTTCAGGTCGCGCTGGACGCGAATCAGCGTTTGCCCGGTACTGTGCCTCAAAGCGAAGTGGCGAAGCTGGAACGTGCTGCAAGTGCTCTCGCTCGCGTGAAGTCTGTGCAACTCGGGCTTGAACGTGTGACAAAGGAGCTCGAAGACGCGCAACGAGCCAACACTCAGCAGCCCGGCACGGTCACGCCGCTCGCTATGAAGGAGCTTGAACTGAAGCTCGATGCGTTTCGTGCCGAGTACGAAACCACTCTGCATGAAGCCGCCGAGCCAGTGGAACAGCCGGTTACTCCTGAGTACACGAAGAAGTTGCACGAGCTGCGCGCCAAGCTCTTGCCGACATTGTTGGCGTGGCGCAAGACGCAGCTTGAGATCGCGGTTGAAGCCAATCAGAAGCAACCGGGCTCAGTACCCGCAACCGAGCTGAGACGGCTGGCGGATGATATCAAGACCTTCGAAATGAACATCGCGACGTCGAACGCGCGAGCGGAAGTCGATTCTCGCTCGCGTGCCAAGGCCGTGGAGTCCGCTCTGAAGGAACTTCAAATCGCTCAGGATGCGAATCAGCGTTTGCCCGGAACGGTACCTCAAAGCGAAGTAGCGAGGCTGGAACTTGCGGTCACGAAGGCAGTCCAGCAGGTGGAAGCTGAGGTCGCTCAGAGGGGGAACTCACTGCCCAATGCCAATGGCACTGCGACGCCAGTTCCGAAGCCAAATGCAGATCGACCAGCGTCTCAAGAGGGAGTGATTCGCGGGCAGATCAAGATCGAAGGCCGAATTCCCAAGCTGCCGCCGATTCCGGTTTATGATCGCTCGCTGAACTATCCGTGGAGGATGAAGGATCCTCCGGACGAGATGGTCGCGAAGTTTGAAGCCGACCGAGCCAAGAATCCGGCGAAGTATGATCCTCGTAAGTCGCGCGATGAGTCGCTCACCGTTGGGCCGCGTGGTGAATTGGTGGATGCAGTTGTCTATCTGCCGAAGGCTCCCCCAGGCTGGAAACCAACCGCCGTTCCGAAAGAGCCCGCGACGATCAGTGCCGAAGCGGACCGCTTCGCCCCGCGCCTACAATTCGTGCGAGCTGGCCAGCAACTGATGCTGTCTTCAAAGAACAACCCGGCAATCGACAACTTTCATTCGAATCCCGTCAAGAACAATCCGTTCAACATGATGGTCCCCAAAGGGGAGTCTCTCGCGGTACCGGCGGCCTGTCTCACTCAGCCTGAGAATTTCCCCATCGAAGTTCGCAGTGACATTCAACCCGGCAAGCGAGCCTGGCTGCTGCTGCTTGACCATCCGTTTGCCGCGGTGACTGATGCAGAGGGAAGATTCGAGATCAAAGACCTTCCGCCCGGCAAGCATCAGTTGCGCGTCTGGCACGAACGCTCGGGGTATCTCAACAAGAGCGTTGAAGTCACCGTGAAGGCGGAGCAACCCGCCGAGCCACTCGCGCTGAATTTTCCCTTCGAGAAGTTGATGCCGCATCGCGACGACTTCATGAAAGACGCACTCGGTCGCCCTGAACTGTCCCTGCTGGCAACCTGGTCCGATGTCAGCAATGAGTTCACCGTTGAAGCAGGCGTTCCAACTCAGGCGAAGATCATTCTGCAACTGCGGAACAGCACCGATCGTCCTGTGACCCTCACCTTACCCGGTGGCGATTGGAAGCAACGTCGTGAGGTCAAAGTTCGAGAACTCAAAGTGACGCTCGAACCTGCCGCCGATGCGAAGCCGACGGAGCTCACGATTCCGGCCTTTGAAACAATTCAACTACCGCTGTGCGATGTGCCGTTGGACCTGACTGGCCTCAATGCAGGCTATTGGTCCGTCCAACTGCAAACACCGCTGCATAAGGCAACCTGTTATCTGACGATGTGGATTGATGCCGGACCAAAGGGTGCAGCAGTCGCGCGTCCTGCTGTTCCACAACCGAAGACCGTGCGTGTCGCAGACCCTGAAGCTGCTGCCAAGCACCAGCAAGCTTGGAAACAGAAAGTGGCCGACATCGCCAAGCTGGTCACTCAACGCGATCAGCTTGTCCAAGAGGGCAAGGTGACTGATCAGCTCGAATCGCAGCTGGCGATGGAACGTGTGCGGTTGGCTCAGATCAAGCTCTGGTTGGCGGAAGAGAAGAACCTGTCGTTGTCGAATTCGACCACACCCGAGACGTTGGACGCACTGAAACGCGAAACGCTGGTGCGCTGGGCGCAACCGGTCGATGGCATCCAGATCGGACTTGAGCGTGTCTCGCTGAATGACACTGCGACGCCCGGCCGCCCCGTCAAGTTCCGTCACCGCGCCCGCAATGTCACCAATGAGGTGCTGCACAGAACGCTGAAGTTTGCTGCGTCAGGCGATCCTCAGGTGAAGATTCATGCGGGTGATCGGATCACACTGCGACACCTCGGTGCTGCGACAGCGATGGCCGAAATCGAATTGCCACCCGGCGCGGATATGCCCATCGCAGGTTCTGAGTTCACACTCAAGACCGATGGACTGCTGCCGGGGCGCTACCAGGTGGAGTCGTACGATCAGTTCGCTTGGAGTGATGCTGCTCAACCAGAACGGCAGCGCACTGCTACCGCACCCGGCTGGACTCAGATGCCGTCTGATTTGCCACTGGGCTTCGACGTAGTTGCCGACCTGCTTGCTGCCGAAGCGGCCTCACCTCAGCCAGTTGTTTTTCAAGGGAGTGCTGATACTCGCTGGGGCGTGCCGGTGCAGGGACTACAGGCGGGTTTGAGATACACCAGACCCCTCGCTCGCCCGAAGGAACTTGGTGATGCGGCAAACTGGGAATGGAAGTTGAACGATGTCGTCAAAGCCGAGTACCTGATCCGCAACGTACTGACCGAACCAGCTTCGGTGACTTATTCCGTGGTCGGCGAAAACAAGCCGGTCGCACTGCTGCCGATTGCTCACTCTGTGGTCTCGTATGACGACAATGGCCCACTGCAGAATCGACGGCTCAAAGGGGGTGTCGCCTGGTCCGAGGGACACGAGCCGACCAAGGATCGCCGCACCCAACGGTTGGAACCCGGCGAGGTGCTCGTCCTCGCAACCGCTGACTTCCAACTCATCGAACAACCGAAAGAACGAAGCAACGCGGAATGGGCCAAGCTGCCTCGAGTGGATTCCATTCTGGTGACTGACGGCGGGAAGTACCGCTTCGCGACCAGTCTGGCTGTGTCGAAAACACCGGACATCTCGCTCGACCTGCGCAGCGGATCGCTGCCGCTCTTCGTGCAATCTGAGACAGCCGAACCTGATAATGCACTGGAAGCGATCCCGGCCGGAATCGGTCGCGTTTCTGTTCGCTATGAAATGCCGGGTGGTCCCGCTCAAGCGGAGGTTGTCTTCAAGCCGCTCAGGGGTAATGGTCAGCCGATCGTGAAAACTGTTCGGCAGGCTGAGACAATTGCAGCTTTCGAACTGCCAGCGGGACATTACGAAGTCGTGAGGCGCTTAACGCTGAACACAGGCTCGTTTGAGAAATCCATCGACTGCAATCGGCAGGCGATTGCGGTCAAGCCGCAGTCCGTCGCGAACGTTGAGTTCGTCCGCAAGGCGGAATCGGTCACGCCAGTCAAAGGGCAGTGGGCGAAGCTGAGTGACGCGGGCGTGACGGGCGCGTTTCTTACGGTGCATCCGGTCGACACAAAGATCCTGAACACCGGCGATCCAGATTCGGCTTATGACTTTGAAGCTCAGCGCGAAATCATCGCCGCCGGAACGTGCGGCGCGGACGGAAGGTTTCTACTGGAGTCACTGCCGGCAGGGCGATACGCCGTGGTGCTGAGAGCATTCCGGGCGTCCTCACAACCCGCTGGCCGAGTCACTGTGCCCTATGTCGTCGGTGTGGAAGTGGTGTCGGTGATACGACCTGACTTCCTGAGCTACTACCCCAACGAATTCGGCGTGCGGACTCGCTGGAATGCACCGCTCTGGTTGCCGACGCCAGTCAAAGCCAAGGTGGATGAACGCGTTCAGGCGGCACCGGAAGCCGCAAAGCCTGCTGATGCTATTGCGCGTGCTGTCGCCTACTTGAAGGACCAGCAGGAAGCCGACGGAAGTTGGAAGGGACCGGAGACTTTTGAAAACGGCGTGACGGCGTTAAGCACCGTGGCACTGCTGCAATCCGGTGTGAAGGCGGACGAGGCCGAGATTCAGAAGGCGCTGGTTCGTCTGCGGAAGGTGGAGCCATCCCAAACCTACACGGTCGCATTGCAGACGATCGCATTCTGTCTGGCCTCCCCACAGGACCATGCCGACTTGATTCGTCGCAATGTGGCGTGGCTGGAGCAAGCTCAGGTCGCCGCTGGTCCTTCGACGGGCGGCTGGAGCTACGGTCTGCAGCACGGCGGTCGCGGCGATGGTTCGTGCACGCGCTTCGCGGTTCTCGGTTTGCACGCGGCCAAAGAAGCCGGGTTCGACGTCAAGCAGCAGACCTGGCAACGCCTCAGCGAGTACTGGATGAAGAATCGGACCCCGACGGGACTATGGGCTTACTCTCAGGGAGCGCCTCCCACCGTCACCATGACCCTGGCCGGCGTCGCCGGTCTGGCGACGGCTCATCGCTATTTGCCGAATGACGACGACGCCAAAGCCCGCGAGGCAGCCATGCAGGCTCCTGCAAAGTATCTGGAGAAAGTCGTCTCCGAGTGGAAGCCGACTTCGACGCCGCTCTATGCGTACCACTGCCTGGAGCGGGCTGGCCATCTCAGCGGTGTCGAAAAGTTCGGCGAGGTGGATTGGCAAGCGGCGAGTGTGCCCAAGCTCCTGAAACTCCAGAACCCGAACGGCAGTTGGCGCGGCAACGAAGCGATCGAGAATGATATCGTTGCCACGAGCCTCGGGTTGCTCACACTCACCGGCCAGGGCGGCAGGATGAGGGAAGTTGCAGCAGCTCAAGGAAGATTTCGGATCGAGTGACAGGTCATGCGTTTCCGTCGTGTCATCGGAATTCTGCTGGCAGGTATCTGCCTCGGATATCTACTTCAGACGGTCGGCTGTTCCCTCAAACACTGGAGCGTTACGGCAGCGCGCCTATCGCCCGACGAAACGAAAAGTGTCGTCGTGGAAGATGTGGTACTGCTCTTCTTTCAGCTTGATCGCAATTTTAGAGTTCTACTGCAAGATGCTGGCCAGGCAGACGGCGCGTCGAAAGTGGTATTCGAGTCACCCGATGAGGGACGGCCTGTTGGTACGGAGCGGATCGTCTGGTCCAGAGATTCGTCGAAGTTCCTCTTGCTCGGACGACATTTTTTAGTGCATGAAGAATGCAAACTGAGTTCGGGAGAGATCGTTTACTTCATGATGGATCTCCGAACTGGCAAGACCTGGTGCAATGCTCGTCAGGGAGCTGACATATCTCGACTTGAACGAGACCACGTGATGAGCATCGACTGGGAGTTCCCGCTTGAGTGGCCAGAGCCGGGAACAAAGCCAGAGACCAAATAATCCCGGTTCGCGTCATGCCTGCGAGCGTTCGCGTTAAAACTCAGCCAGCCTGAGCCCGTCCGCTCGGCGAGCGAGATTGATCCAAGTTACAAGGTCGATGGAGTCGCTCACGAAGCGGGCACTGCCGTCACCCATCAGGATTTGCACGCCACCGGGATGAGCGCTGCTATAGCCCAGCGAAATGTCTCCGCGCAGCTCACCACCATTCGGCCCAGGCTTCTTGTTGGGAAGGATAGGATTCGCGTTTGCGCCGGCGCCTTCAGTAGAGCAGGCTCGGTTGGCAGTTTCGAACTTGTCACCTTTCCAGGTTCCTTCACAAAGCGGTCCGGTGACGGCATAGAACCCGGTGGCACTTTCCAACGCGGCGCTACCGAGAATCGCCTGCGCTTCAGACTTCTTGACCTCTGGGTCACCTGCCCACAATGAAGCGAAGGGCCCGCTGACCGAGCCCGCTTTCCAATCCACAGCCGCCGACGGCAAGCGACGCTCGCCGACTATGCAAACATTGCTCACGCCGTCTCGGACGTCGCGAAGGCGCACCTTTGAGTTATGCCCAAACATGCCATGCACCTTCCTGGCAGCAGTGTTGTCGCCTTCGTTCGTGATCCATTTAGGCAAGCCGACACCGAAGTTCCCCACGTAGTTGGTGGTTCCCCATACGGAACCATCGGCCAGTTCTGCCTGCACCGGACCACTTTCGTCAGGACATCGCCACTCCGGCAAAACTGTGACGGTGAAGATCAAGTTCTTAGGATCTGTGACGTTGCGATTGGTGTCGAATCTCTTGTAGAGCGGCGGGTGATCGAGAAACGGAAGGAGGGATAAAGACCATGCAAACCCTCCCACATCCTTCGCTTGAGTGCCGTTGCAAACAAACCCCGGAGGAAATACCCGATGGGTCTCTTCATAATTGAGCAGCGCGAGCCCAATCTGCTTCAGTTGCTTTCTGCAATCGACGCGACGATCAACAGCCCGCGACTGTTGAATTGCCGGCAACAAGACCGCCATCAACACCGTAACGATCACGATGACGGTGAGCAGTTCGACAACAGTAAAACCGCGACGCGTTCTCTGACTCATCATGACCTCCGGGAACGTGCAACCGAGCCTATTTGTGTACACAAACTCAAAGCGCCCTACTCTAGTCGATATTTGATCAGATCAGAAAGGAACTCGCGTTCGTGACGTCTCCTGCAGCGTCAGTCAGTTCCGCACGTTGACCACCACCTTGCCGAAGGGGCTGGCCTGCAAGCGATCGAAAGCGGCTTTGTATTGATCCAGCGGGAACCGTGAATCCACCTGCGGACGCTGACCGGACTTATTGAGTACATCCACAATCTGCCGCCACTCGGCTTGTGACTCGGCGGGGGTGGCGCCGGTCACCAGAATGCCGTGCAGGCTCGCACGCTTGAACATAAAGGCAGGAATCGGCAGCGGAGCGTCAATGCCACCCAGTACTCCGAGCACGCTGACTCGACCGCGCTCGCCCAGCAGATGCACCGCGGTCGTCAACAGCTTGCCGCCAACGGTATCAACAATGACATCAGCGCCCTTCTTGCCAATGGCCTGGAAGACCTGCGACTTAAGATCGCTGCTGTCAGGCGAGAATACGTGCTCGACGCCCAGTGCCTTGAGTCGTGCCTGCTTCTCTTCCGAGCGCGACAGCGCAACGACCCTGGCTCCTAACCCGCGAGCAAGTTGCACCGCGGCCAGCCCGACGCCGCCACTCGCGCCGGTTACTACGACGGCCGACTGGCTGGTAATGTCGCCATGCAGGACCAGCGCCTGCCAAGCGGTTTGAAAGACCAGCGGCGCGGCGGCGATTTCATCCAGAGTCCACCCTGCGGGCACCGTCGTCAGGCACTCCGCCCGAAAAGCTTGCCGCTCGCACAACGGACCTCGCCGCAAGTCCGTTGCCGTTGACTGCAGGCTCA
>JAKFWA010000091.1 GCA_021732995.1 Planctomycetaceae bacterium
GTGGCGGCGTGCAACGAAAATCCCCAACCGCTGATCTGGACCAAGCCTGCCGAAGCGATCCTGCAAAAAGTCCGCCGCGCCAAAGCCGCCTTGGATAATTCCCCATCTGCGTGACTCACTACACTAGTTTCCGCGATCCGTATGAGGACGATGCCCCAGACGGCGAACGCCTGATGCAGGTTAAGTTGCTTTGCAACTCTGCATCGTCCGGTCAGACTTAGGACTCCTTGACTGCGTCTGGCTACCGGACGATTTCCATCCTCAGCATCCCACCCCGGATCCAGGATTCAAATCATGCGCATGACTCTGAATCTGAAGACATTCGCGTTTGGCATCTGCGTCGCCTCGGCTGCGACACCGGCAGTCGCCCAAGAGATCAGTTTCAATCGCGACATCCGTCCGATCCTGTCTGACAACTGCTTCGCCTGCCACGGCCCCGATGCCAATCATCGCAAGGGCGATCTGCGGTTGGACGTGCGTGAAGACGCCCTGAAAGTCAAAGCGATTGCACCGGGCAAGCCGGAGATGAGCCACCTCATTGATCGCATCTTCAGCAACGACCCCGAGCAGATGATGCCGCCCGCGGATTCCCCCAAGCGGCTGACGGCTGCTCAGAAGGAATTGCTGAAGAAGTGGATTGCCTCGGGGGCTGAGTATCAGGGCCACTGGGCGTATGAAGCTCCGAAGAAGCCGACCGTGGCGCCGGGCACCAACGCGATCGATAAACTGGTCCAGCAGCGTCTAAAGAAGATTGGCCTCACGCCGTCCCCGGAAGCCGACCGCCGCACGTTGGCGCGTCGCTTGAGTTTTGACCTGATCGGCCTGCCGCCCAAACCTGAAGAGGTTGATGCGTTCGCCGCGGATCAGTCGCCCGAGGCGTATCAGAAGTACGTCGAGAAACTGCTGGCGTCACCCCACTATGGCGAGCGTATGGCAATCGGCTGGCTGGATGTGGTCCGCTTCGCCGACACGATTGGTTACCACTCGGACACGCCGCGTAACGTCTTCCCTTACCGTGACTGGGTCATCAAGGCCTTCAACGAGAATCAGCCGTTCAACCAGTTCACCGTTGAGCAACTGGCGGGCGACCTGCTGCCGAACAGCACGGTCGAACAGAAAGTCGCTTCGGGATTCAACCGCCTGCTGCTGACCACCGAAGAGGGCGGCGCTCAGGCGAAGGATTATGAAGCCCGCTATCTCACGGACCGGGTGCGAGCCGTCAGCACGGTGTGGCTCGGCCAGACGATCGGGTGCGCTCAGTGTCACGATCACAAGTTTGATCCCAGCACGCAGCGCGACTTCTATTCGCTGGGTGCCTTCTTCGCGGACATTCAGGAAGCCATCATCGGTGGCCGCGAACCCGGTATGCCTGTACCGACGAAGGAGCAAGCCGAAGAGCTGAAGAAGTTGCAAGCGGCAGCGTCGGCGCTGGAAGCTCAGTTCAATGGACCTCAACCACAACTGGCGGAAGCGTTCGCGAAGTGGCAGGAGCAGCAGTCTCAAGCGGCCAGTCAGGAAGCGCACTGGACTCAACATAAGCCGAGCAAGCTCGAATCAACCGGCAAGGCCAAGCTGGCCGTGCAGGCTGACAACGCGATCCTCGTCAGCGGGCCGAAGCCGGACAAAGACAGCTACAAGCTCGACCTCACCGGCGAGTTGAAGGGCGTTGTCGGACTGCGCATCGAAGCGTTGCCGGATCCTTCATTGCCGGGTCAAGGTCCGGGCCGGGCGGGCAACGGCAACTTCGTGATCACGGAAGTGCTCGCTCAGGTACGTCGGGCTGATGGTAAGACTCAAGACCTGAAATTCAGCGCCGCGCGAGCCTCCATCGAACAAGCCAGTCACGCGGAAGGCAATCCCAACAAAGCTTGGACCGCAGCTTCGGCCATCGACGGTGATGCCAACGGCGCACAATGGGGCTGGGCGATTCTGCCCGGCACCGGTCAACCGCAGACGCTGCTGCTGACTTTGGCTGAACCCATTCAAGTCGATGTTGGTGAAGCTCTGCAGATTGAGCTGAAGCAGAATCTCGGCAACGGCAGCCACACGCTGGGCAAGTTCCGTATTTCGACGACCTCGAAGCCGGAAGCGTTGCAAGCACCGCTCGGAGCCAGTGCACCAACTAAAGAACTGGCCGATCTGCTGGCCGTGCCCGCAGACAAGCGCCAGCCGGCTCAGAACGACCGGCTGATGGCGCTCTTCAAGACCGTAACCCCCGAACTCGCTGATCTTCGCAATCAGCGCGACGCCGCTCGCAAGGCCGCGACAGACTTCGAGAACGCTTTTCCGAAAACCCTGATTTCGATCTCGATGCAGACGCCGCGCAACGTCCGCATTCTGCCGCGCGGCAACTGGATGGACGACAGCGGACCACTGGTTCAGCCTGCTCTGCCGGTGTATCTGGCGGGAGCGAAAGCCGCCGCGCCGGAAGGGAAGCGACTGAATCGTCTGGATCTCGCGAACTGGGTCGTGTCGCGCGAGAATCCGCTCACGGCGCGAGTGTTCGTGAATCGCCTGTGGAAGCAGTTCTACGGTATGGGACTTTCCAAAACGTCGGACGATTTCGGGGCTCAAGGCGAGCCGCCCGTGAATCCGGAGCTGCTCGACTGGCTGGCGATTGAATTCGTCGAGAGCGGCTGGAACGTGAAGCACATGGTGCGTCTGATGGTCAACACTCAGACCTACAAGCAGGTTTCCACCGCGTCGAAAGAACTGCTGACGCGCGATCCTGATAATCGCGAACTGGCTCGACAAAGCCGCTACCGCATTGATGCTGAACTGGTCCGCGACAACGCACTGTCGATCAGCGGTTTGCTGGTTCCGAAGATCGGCGGGCCGAGCGTGAAGCCGTATCAACCGGACGGCTATTGGGAGAATCTGAACTTCCCCACTCGCTCCTGGCAGGCCGATGCCGGCGAGAGCCAGTATCGACGCGGCATGTACACGTGGTGGCAGCGTTCGTTCCCGCATCCCAGCATGCTGGCGTTCGACTCACCCACGCGCGAGGAATGTGCTGCCGACCGTCCGCGGTCCAACATTCCTCAGCAGGCTCTGGTGCTGTTGAACGACCCCAGCTACGTCGAAGCTGCTCGAGCCTTCGCAACGCACATCGTGCAGTCCGGTGGAGCGGATTCATCCGCCCGGCTGAAGTATGCCTTCCGTCAGGCTCTCGCTCGCGACCCTCGTCCGCAGGAGACCGAGCAACTCTCCAAACTCGCCGAGAAACTGGCAGCTCAGTACGCCGCCGATCCGAAGGCCGCGGAAGCCGTGCTGAAAGTCGGCATCGCCCCGATGCCCGGCGGCATGAACCCGACTGAACTCGCCACCTGGACCAACATCGCCCGAGTCATCCTCAACTTGCACGAAACCGTGGTGCGCAGCTAAGGACAAGAGGGGTACATCATGCTTGCGGCGCGCATAGATCCACTCGGGCAACCGGCGGAAGGCCAGATGCTGCTGGATCATTTCCGTCCGCCGCTCAGTGAGCGTCGGCACTGGCATGCGTTCCACAACGCCTGGTCCACTTACATCGCGTCGGCGCTGAATGAGCACCTGCCAGAGGGCTACTTCGCTGAGCCCAATGTGCAGTTTGGTATTGAGATCGATGTGGCAGCCTTCGAAGAAGCAGACGCGACTTCCGGTGAAGAACCGAAATGGGAAGTGCCTGCGCCCACGCAGACGCTGCCGCTGACGATTATCGCTGATGCGGCAGAAGTGCTGATCTTCGCGAAGGAGGGCGGCCCCGTACTGGCTGGTGCGATCGAACTCGTGAGTCCGGCCAACAAAGACCGGGCGCTGTCGCGAGATGCCTTTGTTTCAAAGTGCGCGGCGCTGCTGCAGCAAGGAGTGGGGCTGGTCATCGTGGACGTCGTCACGGATCGCCGCGCGAATCTGCACGAAGACCTGCTCGCTCGTCTGCAGTCACCGCCATCAGTTCCGTTGCATGCTGACCTCTACGCAGTTGCCTACCGAGCCGTGAGCAGAAGTGAGGCGTTGAACCTCGATGTATGGCAGCAGCCCCTTTCGATTGGCCAGCCGCTGCCAACGCTGCCGCTGTGGCTCAAAGGGGGCATCAGTCTGCCCGTCGAATTGGGAGCGTCTTACGGTCGAACCTGTTCAGAACAACGCATCGGCACATGATAGGAGTGCTGCGGTGGTTTAGCTCAGAACATCGGCACCGCGCGTTTGACGAGTTGCAGGGTGAAGCCCCAGGGGTCGCGGACGAAGGCCATGGAATCGCCGCCGGGGTTGTGTTGAACGGTGCCGACCAGAGTTCCTCCCGCAGCGGTCAGGCGGCGCACGTCGGTGTCGACATCGGCTGAGACCAGCGCCAGATGCAGCGTGAACGTGGCCATCGCGGCATAGTCCGGAATTGGCGCTGCCGCGTTGTTGTAGAGTTCAATCATCACGGTACCGCTGTCGTCGGCGATGAACTGGCCCCACGGGGCGGTGTCAAAGCTGCGTTTCAGCGTGAAGCCCAGATGGTCGATGTACCACCTGGCCATAGCGACTGGTTCCGGGACGTTGAGAGCCACGTGTTCGATCTTCATTTCCATCCTTGCTGCTGAATATGGGCGAGTTCGTTGGGCGTATCTATCGCGAGGTCGCAGCTTCGTGTAGACCTTCAGCATACGGCAAGACCTTCCGGGTACTGGCCGCGTCCACTTCTCGTCGCACTTGAGTTCGCGTGATGTCCGATCCACTGCCAAAGACAGAAACTCCACCGTCCGACAAGCCGAACGTCAGCTTCGAACAGGCCGCTCAGGAAGCTCAGCCGGGGCTGATTGCTGAGTTCATCGAGTTCCTGCGCGAGAGCAAGAAGTGGTGGTTGACGCCGATCATCGTCGTGCTGTTGCTGGTGGGTCTGCTGATCTTGTTGAGCAGTTCCGTCGTCGCACCGTTCATCTATCCGTTGTTCTAAGCTGACTGACCGGAGCGTGCTGGTGAGCAAGAACTTCCGCAAGTTTCTGAAGCCCGAAGAGATCTCCCGCATTTCGCGACTGGAAGTGCAGGCGCGGCAGGTCGTCGAAGGCTTTCTGTCGGGCATGCACCGCAGCCCGTACTTCGGGCAGTCGATCGAGTTCCTGCAGCATCGCGAATACGTAGCCGGCGACGACATTCGCCGCATCGACTGGAAGGCGTGGTCCAAGACCGACCGCTTCTACATCAAGCAGTACCAGGAAGACACCAATCTGCGGACCACGCTGGTGGTGGACCTCAGCGAATCCATGCAGTTCTGTTCGGGCAAGCTGTCGAAGTACGAATACGCCTGCACGTTGTCTGCCGCGTTGTCGTATTTGTTGTTGAGACAATCAGACTCGGTGGGGCTGGTGACGTTCGATGACGCGATCCGCAGCCGCATCGAACATCGCAGCCAGCAGACACATCTCAATACGATGCTGGCGGCCCTCGCTGCTCAGGAACCGGCAGCGAAGACGGACATCTTTGAGATCTTGAAACAAGTGGCCGACGAACAATCACGCCGCGGCATGATCGTGTTGATCTCCGACCTGTTCGTGCCGCGTCCCGGTCTGTTCAAGGGACTGAACCTGCTGCGGTTTCGCGGTCACGACGTGCTGTTGTTCCACATCCTCGACGATCAGGAACTCGACTTCGATTACTCCGGAACCACTAAGTTCGAAGGACTCGAAGCCTCCGGCGATCTGGTCTGCGATCCGCGTTCGTTGCGTGAGGGCTATCAGGCGGCCATGCAGGCGTACCTCGCCGAGCTGCGTCGCTTCTGTTCGCGCAGCAGCATCGACTATCAAACCATCCGCACCAGCGAGCATCTTGATGCCGTCCTGTCCCACTACTTGAACCACCGCATCGGCATGCGCGGCTCGGTACGGAAGTAGGACCTCGATCAGCACAACACCCGCGCGTTCCGAAGAATTCTGCTGGTCCTGGAGTGCTGAAGCCCGCTTCAGCCCTGCATAATTTGCAGAAGGCAGAACGATGTGGTGCAGACAATCTTGTCATCCACCGCTGCGACGGACAGGATTGTCGTTCTACGAAGCTACTTGTCGCCCTTGCTCTGCACCTTCGCCCAAGTGTCTTTGAGTGTCACAGTGCGATTGATGACCAGCTTCTCGGCGGTTGAGTCGCGGTCGATGCAGAAGTAGCCGTTGCGTTCAAACTGGTACTTCGCACCGACGGCGGACGTCGCCAGCACGGGTTCGACCTTGCAGGCCGGCAGCACTTCCAGCGAATTCGGGTTGATGTATTTCTTCCAGTCCTCGCCCTCGGGAATATCGCCAGCGTTTTCCAGCATGAAGAGGCGATCGTAGAGCCGGACTTCCACATCGAGTGCATGCTGAGCGGAGACCCAGTGAATCGTGCCCTGCACCTTGCGGCCATCCGGAGCGTTGCCGCCGCGCGTCGCCGGGTCGTACTCTGCCTTCACGGCAGTGATCTCGCCCGCTGCGTTCTGTTCGTAGCCGGTACACTTAATGAAGTAAGCATACCGCAACCGTACTTCGCGACCGGGGGCCAAACGGAAATACTTCTTCGGCGGATCGAGCATGAAGTCAGATGCTTCGATGTAGATCTCGCGCGAGAACGGTACTTGCCGCGTGCCGAAGCTCTCGTCCTCTGGGTTGTTGATCGCTTCGAGCTGATCAACCTGACCTTCAGGATAATTCTCGATGATTACCTTCAGCGGCTTTAGCACGCCCATGACGCGCGGAGCCCGCTTGTTGAGGTCTTCGCGAATGGCCTGCTCGAGCCATTCCATATCGACAAGGCTGTTGAACTTCGCGACGCCGATACGCTCGCAGAACGCCCGCAGCGATTCCGGGGTATAGCCGCGACGACGGATGCCGCAGATCGTCGGCATGCGCGGATCATCCCAGCCGGAAACCATCTTCTGCTCCACCAGTTCGAGCAGCTTGCGCTTGCTCATCATGGTGTAGCTGAGGTTCAGCCTCGCGAATTCAATCTGCTGTGGATGATGAATGTCGAGCTGATCGATGAACCAGTCATAGAGCGGCCGATGGTTCTCGAACTCCAGCGTGCAGATGGAGTGCGTGATGCCTTCCAGTGAATCGTTCTGCCCGTGAGTCCAGTCATACATCGGGTAGATGCACCACGCGTCGCCCGTACGATGATGGGTCGCATGACGGATGCGGTACAGGATCGGGTCCCGCATGTTCATGTTGGGCGAGGCCATGTCGACCTTCGCGCGCAACACCATCTTTCCATCCGGGAACTCGCCCGCGCGCATGCGACGGAACAGATCCAGCGTCTCTTCCTTCGGCCGATCACGATGCGGACTGTTTTTGCCGGGCTCTGTCAGGTTGCCGCGCTGCTGCCGAATCTGTTCGAGATTCTGCTCATCGATGTACGCCTTGCCGTCCTGAATCAGCTTCTCGGCGAACTGATACAGGTTCTCGAAGAAGTCAGACGCGTAGAACAGCCGGTCTTCCCAGTCGAAGCCCAGCCAGCGTACGTCTTCCTTGATGGAATCGACGTACTCGACGTCTTCCTTGGTCGGATTGGTATCGTCGAACCGCAGGTTGCACTTGCCGCCGTACTTCAACGCCAGGCCGAAGTTCAGGCAGATCGACTTCGCATGGCCGAGGTGCAGATAGCCGTTCGGCTCGGGCGGGAAGCGCGTATGGACTCGGCCGCCGTTCTTTCCGGCAGCCAGATCGCGCTCGACGATCTGTTCGATGAAGTTCAGCGAACGAGCTTCACCAGATCCACCGGCAGAGTCTTCCGAGGGACGATCAGCGGGTTCCATGTTCGACTCCATTCAAGAATCGAGGCTGCGGCGTCGCAGCCTCGATTTGCTGTCTGCGCACGAAAATAAGCCGGAACCACCGCGTGATCCCAGCTTATTCAGTATGAAGCGATTCGCTCGACCGCGAACTAACTAGCGGTGGCGGGCTCAAACTCGACGAACGGGCTGACCTTCTGCGCTTTCGCGAAGATCGCATCCTTATCTGCCTGAGTCGTCGCGGCCTGATACTTGGCGCGCAACTTCTTCAGCTTTGCCCTGCGGCTCCGACGGCGGGCGATTTCCCGATCTCGTTCGACGCGTCCCATCTTGCAAAGTCCTACTATTTCCTAACGCGAAACAACATTCGGCCCGTCTTCGCAGACCATTTACGCCGCACCTTGTAGCAGTCCTGCCCGCAGGGGTCAATCCGCCCTTATGCTCCAACCCGCACGTCGGTAATTTTTCAGGCGGACGACCGCAAACATTTCACTGAATCTTGCCGCGTCCCTGAATCGGCCAGATCACTTCCAGCCGGTCGCCGCGGAAGCCGTAGAAGTTCTCATGCAGGATGCTGGTAAAGTCCGCATAGCCCACTATCAGTTCAATCTTGTCGCCAATCTTCAGATTGCGTGACTCGCCGTTGAGCTTCAGTGCGCAGTGTTCGGCACTCGTCTGAGTGACCTCGGCGTCTGGATAACCCTTCACCAGCGGCTTGTAGATGTCTGGATTCTGGGATTTTCGACCGCAGTCCAAAATGGCCCGGTCCAGAGCTGGACGACTGACCACAGTTGCCAGACAGGTCAGGGAGTAATTCAGCCCCGTGACGCCGCACCAATCCTGATACATCGGATCGGCGAAGATCCCACCTCCGGCCTGCAGTTCGGTGATGCCTTCGCAGTCGGAGGTGAACTGGTACGAGCCGGTACCACCGGCGCTGACGATGTGGCAATCCAGCTTGTCTCGATCGAACATATCACGGCAACTGGTGAGCATCTTCATCGCGCTCTCGATCTTCTGCGCCTTCTCGTCGGGATCTTCGATTCGCAGCAGGTGGCCTTCATAGCCCATGATGCCGCAGAGGCTTAGACCTTCGAGTCGCGAAACGCCATGAGCCAGTTCCAGCGCCGCGATACCCGGCTGTACGCCGACTCGGTTCAACCCGATGTCCACTTCCAGAATGACGCGACACTGGACGCCATGCTGCCGACAGATCTTGGCGAGCGGTTCCGCCTGAGCGTAATGATCCACGGCCACGATCGGGTCCGCCCACTGACAGAGAGCAGCGACGCGTTCCCATTTCGTCTGCCCGACGACCATGTTCGCAATCAGAATGTCTTGAATGCCTGCCTGAGCCATGACCTCGGCTTCAGACACTTTGGCGACCGTGACGCCGATCGCTCCGGCTTCGAGCTGCTTCCAGGCGATGGCCGGTGTCTTGTGACACTTCGCATGGGGCCGCCAGTCCTTGCCGCGTGATTGGATGAATTCCGCCATGGACTCGATGTTGGCCTGCATGATGTCCAGATCAATGCAAAGCGAAGGAGTGTCGAGATCAAGCTTGTGCGCGCCGGGCCGAATGATTGTCACGTTGAGTCCCTGAGAATCTGGAATGAACCGAGCGCGACGCAGGTTAAGCGGTGCCATCCCGCGTGCCTATCGCGCGGGCTGATAGCGAGAGCACAGACCGAGCCTGAGGACATCAGACGGAAGGGCACTCGGACCGGAAGATGCCGTCGCAACGAACAGTGCGACCGGGAGGGAGTTAGTACTCGTCGACCGGTACGTCGAGCTGCGTGAAGTCGACGCCGTGCTTGCGCATGGTTTCTTCGATGGAGGAGCGCACGCCGGGCAGGTTGGCGACCAGTTTCTGGAACGCCAGTCGTGAGACGGCGATCAGATCTGTATCGGTCTTGGCTCGCACGGTCGCAGTTCGGGCGATGTCCGAAACGAGGGCGATTTCGCCGAAGATCTGTCCCTGACCGAGAGTTGCCAGCACGTTGCCGTTCTTGAGGATTTCCACTTCGCCCTTCACCACGACATACAGCTTGTTACCAAAGTCGCCCTGATCGAAGACGATCTGGCCGGCGTGGAAGTGTTCCTGCCCGACGGCTTCTGGCTGCTGGATTCGCACCTGAGTAATGTCGCGCGGCAGGAGTATGTCGAGCGTCCAGTCCATCGCGATGCGCAGCTTGCGGTCGAAACCGGGGAACTTTGACAAGTAGACCGTGCGCCAGAATAGCCACGCGATAATGCCGTGAAATTTGATACCGAAGACTTCGGCCACCGCCGAACGCTGCCCCAATGAGGCCAGCTTGCCGAGTCCCGTGAAGAGAAACGGCTGCAGCGGCCAGTTACGAATCGTCGCCAGGATGTTCGTCGCGCAAGTCTGAGCCTGGCGCAAGGCATGCTGTGCCGTTGGCGGCGAGATCACACCGTCTTTCTGGGGCACCGCCGCGCAATCGCCGACGGACCAGATTCCCGGGAAGCCGGGTACGGCCAGATGTTCATCAACCTTGATGCGGCCTTTGTCCTGAGGCAACGGAAGCTTGGTGATCAGTGGATGCGGCGCGGCCGGCACCGTAGCTACCACCGTGCGTCCAGGAACGAACTCGGACTTACCGGCACCCTTCTGTTCGATGATCACGCCATCCGCAGAAACCGCCTTCAGCCGCGTGTTGAGGCGAATATCAACTCCGCGTTTCTCCAGAATCTTCTGTGCGTAGTCCGCAAGGTCGTTACCCAGTTCAGGCAGGATGCGTTCGGCACTCTGCAGCAGCACGCAGCGAATATCGGTCTTCTTCAGGTTTCGATAGGCCTTCACAGCGCTGGTTAGAAAGTCGTTCAGCTCAGCGATGCACTCCACGCCCGAGAATCCGCCACCGCCGACGATGAAGGTCAACAGTTTCTTACGCTCTTCCGGGTTGGTTTCATTGTCGGCCTCTTCCAGCATGCGCACGGCCTGATTACGCAGTTGCAATGCGTCAGCAAGGTACTTGAACGGTATCGCGTGCTCTTTCATGCCGGGCACGAGCGAATAGTTCAATCGCGTTCCCAGACCAATCACCAGATGGTCGAACTCCAGCACGGTCGCCTTCGGCAGATAGCCCGGCGCGAGTTTGACCTGCTTCTTCTCGATATCGATTTCTTCGACGCGGCGCGTATGCAGATGCGACCGCTTGGCCAGTCGACGGATCGGACTGATGACGTGCAAGGTCTCAATGGTGCCCGAAATCACCTCGGGGAGCAGCGGCTGAAAAACAATATAGTTGTCGTTCGCGACAATACTGATCTCGACGTGATCCCGCTCGTAGGGGTTCATCATCTGCTCGAGATACATCGCCGTATAAACACCGGCGAAACCGCCTCCCAGGATGAGGATTCGCTCTTTGCTGCCGTTCGACATGTCGCAGGTCTCTATGGTGAGGGATATCGCCGCGCCGTCAGTCACCAGCCAGTTGCTGCGGGAGCATATCCGTCAACGCAACAGCCGCCAGTTTGAGCAATCACGGAATTCCAAGGATTGATGACAGAAACGCAGCCCGTGCCGCCGACTGAAACTCCCGCCGCAGGCGAGTTGCGGTCACGTCGCACGGACAACGAGGAGTGTTCGGTCGTCGTGATTCGCGCCGCCGGTGTGTTCCTCGAACGCCGCCCAGATGCTGTCCAGAATGGCTTGAGCGGTGTCACTGCTCGCACGGTGCAGCGCCCCGATCACGCCGTCGTTGCGAAACATTTTCTGGTGGGCGTCGCGAGCTTCCAGAATGCCATCGCTGAAGAGGATCAGCACGTCATCCGCCTGCAACTGAACGGTATCGATTCCATAGCTCGCGGAATCGATCACACCCATCACCATCCCCAGCGAACGCAGCACCTGAGTTTCGCCTTTCCGGGCGAAGATCGGCGGCGGATGCCCTGCGTTGGAATAGACGAACGTGTTGGTGCGATCGTCGAGAATTCCGAACACGCAGCTCATGAACTGTTGAGTGGCGGTCACTCGAACAACCGCTTGATTCAACACCTCAATCATCTGATTCAGCGGTGGCAAGTCCTCGCCGTGTTCTGACAGGAGGGCATGCAATGCGCCACGCATAGACGTCATCACCACAGCGGCCGGGATGCTGTCTCCGGAAGCGTCACCCACAACGAACAGCGTGCGATGAGTGTCGATCGGGATCACTTCGCACAAGTCGCCGCCGACTTCGTGATGGCAGCAGCAGCGAATCGCAATATCGCAGCCGGGACGTGACGTCGTCGTGCTGAGGCACTCCGCGACCGCATTAGCGACGACATCAAGTTCGCGAGTCAGCCGTTCCTTGGTCGCTGAATCACGCAACAGGACAAGTCGCTCGAACGCATCGGCCACCTGACGGCCGAAGCCGCGCATCAGAGCGATTTCGCGAGCCTCGGGTTCGTGGTGTCGACGGTCATAGAGCCACAACGTGCCGACCGGGCCGGACTCGTTCATGACCGGAACGCACACGCCGATGGTCGCATCGCGCGGCAGCCATTCTGTGTCGCGATCGTCCCCCCGATGAACGAGGCACTGGCCTTTCTGCAGGGCTTCGAGATCTGGCGGCAAGGCACTGAATGATCGGTCCGGAGACGGTAGAGCCGCGTGCTGAATGTGGTGTGTGAATCTCAAGCGGACACCGTTGCCACCGGCGTTCAGCAGGAACAACGCAGCATTGCGATAGTTGGTCAGAGTGACGCTGGCACGCAGCAGGGACTTCAGGCGGAATCCAAACTGGTCGCCGTCCGCGACGCTGTCTGGGTTGACGAGCGCTCCAATTTCGTAGGTCTGCTGCTGAACCTGAGAGCAGGCTCGCAAGTAGCGATTCACCTGCTCGGCGAAGAGGTCCGCCAACTGCAAAGCACAGGTATGCGTGACAGCGCTCTTCGGAAATTCAGGCTCGGTCAGAAAGAGTGTTCCCAGCCGCTGCTGGACGTCGGAAACGTCCGAGTACCAGGACCAGTCCAGTTGCGACTGTGGCCGGGATTGATCGGGCTCAAGACCTCGAAATGCCAGTTTCCAGCCGGTGGCGTCGGAGAAGCCTTGGCACTGCGTCAGCAGCCAGTCCAGAGAACTGGAGGCACGCCGATCAGCGGACACAGAGGGACGATAGGCAGATCCAACCATGCTGAGACCGGTGTTAGTAGCGCTCGACAGTAGACAACTCTGCTGAGGTCATCGGTCATCGGACTGCAGGGCGTGAATCACATTGCAACACGTCTGTCTCATCCTGCAAACGCACGGAGTCCGCAGCGGTCGGCGAATCTGGTCCGATTCTCGGGGTTCTGCGTCGGACAAATTCGCGGCAATTTGCCGCCAACCGACCACTAGCGTCTTCGCTGACTTTGACGCTTCTGACGACTGCTCACCTTTGGGTGAAGATTGCCTACTGCGGGTCGATGAGGCTCACGCTTCGACCTGGCTGTCCTGCCCGCGAATTGAACAGTACGGCCCTCAGATGCGATCCGCGGCTCGGGCTGCTATATCGATCGTTCCGGTTGTGGATGACAAGCGCTACGGATCGGCAGGCTGATTCAGACAGCGCCTGCGATGGCCGGACTTCAACGAGGAACAACGAATGCGAGTGGTCACGTTTGGCGAAGTGATGTTGCGATTGTGTCCCGAGGAGTTCCTGCGGGTGCGCCAGGTTTTGCCCGGTCGTCTGGAAGCCACTTTTGGCGGCGGTGAACTCAACGTCGCCGTGTCCGTCGCATTTCAAGGCGGCAAAGCGGCCTACATGACTTCTGTTCCGGACAATCCCATCACCGACTGTCTGATTCAGGAACTCGGCAAGCTGGGGGTTGATTCGTCGCTAGTTCGCCGATCCAAACACGGTCGCTTCGGGATCTACTTCGTCGAAACTGGTGCCAGCCAACGCGGCGGCACGGTGATCTACGACCGTGACGGTTCGTCTATTTCGCTCGCCGGTCCTGACCAGTATCAGTGGAAGGCCGCTTTCGAAGGGGCCAACTGGTTCCACATTACCGGCATCACGCCTGCAATCAGCCGCTCGGCGGCGATTTCGGCGTTGGCGGCGGTTCAGGCAGCGAAGACCGCCGGGCTGACCGTGTCCTGCGATCTCAACTTCCGCAAGAAGCTCTGGAACTGGGATTCGCCGACGAAGCCGGTTGACCTGGCTCGACGTGTCATGGGTGAGCTGGTCGAACACATCGACGTCCTGATCGCCAACGAAGAAGACGCCGAGATGACGTTGGGAATCTCTGACCCCTCGTCGAACGTCGAGGCAGGTCACATCAACACGGCAGGCTATGTGAATGTGGCGCATCAGATCGTCGCCAAGTATCCGAACGTGAAAACGGTGGCGATCACTCTGCGGGAGAGTATTTCGGCGAGTCACAATAACTGGGGGGCGATGCTCTACGACGCCGCAACCAGCAAGGCTCACTTCGCACCGCTCGATGCCAACGGCCAATACTCGCCCTATGAGATCACCGATATCGTCGATCGCGTCGGTGCAGGTGATTCATTCGCTGGTGGTTTGATCTTCGCTCTCAACACCCCGGAACTGAGTGAACCTTCCAAAGCCTTGCGTTATGCGGTCGCGGCCAGTTGCCTGAAGCACACCATCAAGGGTGATTTCAATTATGCCACTCGCGCCGAGATTGAAGCCTTGATGGCCGGCGGCGGCTCGGGACGCGTGCAGCGCTAGGCGGTTTCTTGCGAAGGTCATCGTGTCTGCATCTCAACGCGATCCGTATCTGTTGCGACTGGCTCAGCGGCTCACCGAGGGTCTCGCTCCGATGGACGAGGCCCGACGGGTGAGGCACCGCAACTTCATCCATTCGAAGCAGCACGCAGACGGAGGCTATGGCGGTCGCGAGGGTGATTCGGACCTCTACTACACCAGCTTTGCCGTGCGTGGACTGGCGATGCTGGGAGGTCTGAACACAAACGACTGCGAGTCCGTCGGCCGATTCCTTAAGCGGTTCGACTGGCATACGCTAGGTGTTATTGACCTCATGAACTGGCTGAACACGGCACTCGCCGTGCAAGCCTTCGGCGGTGAGGACATCCTCGCCAACGAGCCATCAGATTGGCCGCAGCAGATGGCCGCGAAGCTGGAAGCCATCCGCACCAAAGACGGCGGCTATGCGAAGTCCGCAGAAGGAGCTTCGGGTAGCACGTATCACTCCTTCCTGATTGCGTTGACCTACGAATTGCTGGGCGGCGAAGTGCCGCGCAAGAACGCTCTAGTACAGTTCATCTATGATCGACAGCGCGACGATGGCGGCTTCGTCGAGATCGGTCCCATGAAAAACAGCGGCACCAATCCAACCGCCGCAGCGGTCGCGATGCTCTCGATTCTCGGCGGCCTGGATGACGAACTGCGTCGCGATGTCGCTGACTTCCTGCGGCTGACCTGGACCTCGGAAGGCGGCTTTCAGGCCAACACGCGCATCCCCTTTCCGGACGCGCTGTCGACCTTCACTGGCCTGCTGACGGTGCAGGATCTCGGCCTGCTGAACCTGATCAGCGACCTGACCATCGAACGTTTCCTGACCGAATGGCTAGAATTCCCCACCGGCGGTTTTCGAGCCGCCAGTTGGGACGTCGAGGCCGATGTGGAATACACCTTCTACGGCCTCGGCTGTCTGGCTCTGCTTTGGAACGCGAAGCAAGACGTTCCGACGCTTTAGATAGCGCACTGCGGTGTCTTATGAGGACTGGTATGAAATCTGTCTGCGTCTCAACGGCTCTGTTGCTGATTGGCGGTATGGCCTCAGCCAACGCTGCGGACGAAGTTGACTTTTCTCGCGACGTGCGGCCGATCTTGAGTGCGAACTGCTTCGCCTGTCATGGACCGGATGACAAAGCTCGGCAGGCTGAATTGCGGTTGGATACTCAGGATGGGGCTTATGCGGATCACGATGGCTCGCGAGCCGTTGTGCCGGGTAAGCCGGAAGCAAGCAGCCTGATTGAGCGCATCCTGTCGAAGAATCCCGACCTCGTCATGCCCCCGCCGAAGACCGGGCATAAGCTGACGGAATCTCAACGTGAGACATTGACCCGCTGGATCAAGGCGGGAGCGAAATACGACCAGCACTGGTCGTTCAAGCCATTGGTGAGACCTGCGGTTCCTGCAGCGAAGTTGCCAGCGTCGAATGGCAAACCTCCAGTCGCCCCGATTGACGCGTTCATTCAAACGCGGCTGGATGCTGCCGGACTGAAGCCTGCTGGCGAAGCTCAACCGCAGACACTGCTGCGACGAATATCACTCGACCTGACCGGCTTGCCGCCATCACCGGCAGAACAAGACGCGTTCTTCGCGGACAAGTCAGACGCAGCCTATGAGAAAGTGGTTGACCGCTTGCTTGCTTCGCCGCGATTCGGCGAACACTGGGCTCGCATGTGGCTGGATTTGGCGCGGTACGCGGACACAAAGGGATATGAAAAGGACCAGCCGCGGCAGATCTGGCGATACCGTGACTGGGTGATCGATGCGTTCAACTCGGATATGCCGTTTGACCAATTCACTCTCGAGCAGTTGGCGGGTGACCTGCTGCCGAACGCGACCGAGCAACGGATTCTCGCAACTGCCTTTCATCGCAACACGATGACCAATGATGAAGGCGGCACGGACGACGAAGAGTTCCGAGCCGCCGCAGTAAAGGACCGCATCAACACGACCATTCAAGTGTGGATGGGACTGACAATGGGTTGCGCGAATTGCCATACGCACAAGTACGACCCGATCTCGCAGGCGGACTACTACCGCTTCTATGCCCTCTTCAACCAGACCGAGGACAACGACCGCTCCGATGATTCGCCCACGTTGGCAATTCCCACGACGGCTCAGAAGGAACAAATTGCAGCGATCGAGTTGAAACTGAAGCAACAGCGCGACCAGTTCTGGAAACCGCTCACTGAGGAACAAACTGCCAAGCAGCGCGCTTGGGAGACGAGTCTCGCCAGCCAGCACGTCTGGCAATTCTTCAAGCCGGAATCCGCCAAGTCAGATCAGGACGCAACGCTGACGGTGCAACCCGATGGCGCGGTGCTCGCTTCCGGCAAGCATCCCGACACCGACGTCTACACGCTCGTGCTGACCTCGACCCTGAAGAAGATCACGGCGATTCGCCTGGACGCGCTCACGCACGCCTCGTTACCTCAACAAGGCCCCGGAAGACATCGAGATGACAACAACTTTGTCGTCTCAGAACTCACCGTGCTCCGTGAAGGCTCCGAGACACCGCTCAAGCTGACCAACGCTCGCGCTGATTTCTCTCAAGGCGGTTGGGAAGTCGCGAAGGCCATTGATGGCAATGGTGAAACCGGTTGGGCAGTCTCACCGGAAAAGAGCAAGCCGCACGTCGCGATCTTCGACCTCGCGGAACCACTGACCGCTGCCGACGGTGAGAGCATCAAGCTCACCGTGCGCATGACGCAGAACTACCCGAAGCTGCAACTCGGCCACTTCCGCATCTCTGCGACAGATGCGGATCCGAAAGCCCTGCGTCCCGAACTGCAGACGCTCAGTCAGATTGCCGCGGCGCCTTCCGACAAACGATCGATCGACCAGCAGCGCAAACTAGATGCAGCCTACCGCGCTCAGGATGCCGCCTTCACTCCGCTGCAGAAGGCCATCACAGCGAGCGAGGCTGAGATCAAAGCTGTGCAGCAGCAGATTCCGAAGACGCCAATCTTTCGTGAACTGGCTCAAGGCAAACGTCGAGCAACCCGCATTCACCAGCGCGGCAACTTCCTCGAACTGGGCGACACCGTCGAACCTGCAGTCCTCGCCGCGTTCGGCACGTTGCCTGAGGACGCTCCGCAGAATCGCGTTGGCGTGGCGCGCTGGCTGACATCGTCAGGCAATCCGCTGACGGCTCGAGTCATGGCGAATCGCTTGTGGTCGCGACTCTTCGGCAACGGCCTCGTTGAAACCGAGGAGGACTTCGGTGCTCAAGGCTCGGTGCCCACACATCCCGAACTTTTGGATTGGCTCGCCACCGAGTTCCGCGACACGCACCATTGGTCGATCAAGAAGACGCTCAAGACCATCGTGATGTCGGCGGCTTATCGACGCAGTTCCGAAACCTCGGGGCCAGATCAGGATCGACACGCGGCGTTGTATGCCACGGGGCCGAGGTTTCGACTCTCCGCAGAAGTGATTCGGGATCAGGCACTGGCGGTGTCTGGATTGCTGTCAGCCAAGATGTATGGCCCGTCGGTCATGCCGCCGCAGCCAGCCGGGTTGTGGAAGGCCGCGTACAGCAGCCTCAAGTGGGAAACGAGTCCTGGTGAGGACCGCTATCGTCGAGGTCTCTACACCTTCACCCGTCGCACCAGTCCGTATCCGTCGATGACAACCTTCGATGCCGGCAGCGGCGAGGTGTGTGTGATCCGTCGCATCCGGACGAACACGCCACTGGCGGCGCTGGTGACTCTGAACGACCCCGCCTTCTTCGAAGCCGCCGGAGCGTTCGGTCAGCGTGTTCTCAAAGAAGGCGGTGCCACGAATCAGGACCGCATCAAACATGCGTATCGATTGCTGCTGTCTCGCCGACCTTCCGACGCCGAGATCGCGCGCTGTGAAGCAGTCTTGAAAGATTTGACTGCGGAGTACGCTGCCGACGAAGCGTCCGCAAAGAAGGTGCTCGAATCGGGCAACCTCGCCGTATCGAAAGAACTCCCGTTGGCCGAGCAGGCTGCCTGGGCGGTCTTCGGCAACATCTTGTTCAACCTGGATGAGACCGTCACGAAGCCGTAAGCAACCTCAATCATCCGTCTTCCGATCCGCCTTCCTTGCGGTACTGATACAGGTTCTGCCATGACGATTGATCCCTTCTACCTTCAGCAAGTTCAGGCGACCACGCGGCGGCACTTCTTCGGCCAGGCCGGCGCGGGGATTGGAGCCTTCGCTCTGCAGTCCCTGCTGTCGCGCGAAAGTTCTGGTAGCGATACCGTCGCTCCAGCGCCTTCTGCAGCGACCGGACCGCTCGCTGTCAAAAAACCGATGCGGGACGCCAAGGCCAAGGCGGTGATCTACCTGCACATGGCGGGCTCGCCGTCGCAACTGGAACTGTTTGAGAACAAGCCGACGCTCGGCAAGTTTCACGGGCAGGAATGTCCGAAGGAGTATCTTGAAGGCAAGCGATTCGCCTTCATTCGCGGCGTCCCGAAAATGCTCGGTCCGTTGTTCAAGTTTCAGCAGCATGGACAGGCCGGTCAGTGGATCAGCGAACTGCTGCCACACTTTGCCAGCGTGTGCGATAACGCATGCATCCTGCGGGCGATGACGACTGAGCAGTTCAATCACGCGCCAGCGCAACTCTTCATTCACACGGGGCAGGCTCGGCTGGGCAATCCCAGCATGGGTTCGTGGGCGACTTACGGGCTGGGCAGTGAGAATCAGGACCTGCCCGGTTTTGTTGTGCTGTGCTCGGGCGGGAAACAACCGGATGCCGGCAAGAGCGTCTGGGGCAGTGGCTTTCTGCCTTCCGTTTATCAGGGAGTGCAGTGTCGCACGGACGGCGATCCGGTGCTGTTTCTCTCCAATCCGCAAGGCATGTCGCGTGATGTACGCCGCAAGACGCTCGACGCCATGCGTGATTTGAACGAACTGCAGCTCAAGCAGGTCGGCGATGCGGAGACGCTGACGCGGATTGCTCAGTACGAACTCGCGTTCCGCATGCAGGTCTCTGTGCCCGATGTGATGGATATCTCCAAAGAGCCCAAGCACATTCTGGAGATGTATGGAGCTCAACCCGGCTACGTGTCGCCTGCGGAATCGGCCGATGATCCGCGGCAGCTTTACAAGGGCGATGATCCAACATTCGCCAACAACGTCCTGCTGGCTCGTCGGCTGGTTGAACGTGGCGTGCGATTCGTGCAGATCTACGATTGGGGTTGGGATCATCACGGATCATCCCCCGGCGAATCCTGCGATGAGACCTTGCCGATCAAGTGCCGCTACAGCGACCGTGCGATTGCGGCACTCATCAAGGACCTCAAGCAGCGCGGACTGCTGGACAGCACGCTGATCGTCTGGGGTGGCGAGTTCGGGCGCACGCCGATGATGCAGAACAACGTCCGCAGCGAGTTGAAGCCGGGACTGATCGGCCGTGACCACCATCCGCACGCCTTCACGATGTGGCTGGCCGGTGGCGGCATCAAAGGCGGTCTCGCGTACGGACAGACCGACGACATCGGTTACTACCCGACCGAAAACAAGACCACGATCCGCGACCTGCAAGCCACCATCCTGCAGGTGCTCGGCTTCGACCCGTACCTGTTCAACTTCCCGTATCAGGGTCTCAACAATCGTCTGATCGGCCCGACAGACGAAGGTCGAGTGCTGAAGGACATTCTTACGTAGCTGACGGTGCGGGCGAGGATATCCAGGCTTCATTCAAAAAGGTGCGGGCGACTCAGTCCGACGTTTGAGCAACGTCGAGCTGAATCGCCCGTTGAGTCTTCGCAATAGCCAGGTCTTACATCGTTGGATTCGGGTTCGCTGGTGGATTGGCTCCCGGGATTCCAGGAAAACCGCCGGGGAGACCGGGACCACCGGGCATCTGAGCCGCGGCTTCCATAAGCTGCTTGATGATGTCGCTGCTCAGCTTGATGGAAACCACGAACACGTCTTTCCGCGCTGAGCCTTTGATGCCTTTGACAATGTTCGAGATGGCAGTGCCCACATTCGGAGGCAGTCCGCCCTTGAATAACTCAAGCATCGGTGTGACTTCTTTCATCACGTCGCCAAACGCCTTGCTGGCTTCTGTCGCGGTGGCCGCATCACTGACCAGCAAGGCGGACTCAATGTCCACACCCTGGCTCAGTTGCAAACTGATCGCGACCGCTTGTTGCTTGCCTTCCAGAACCTTTTGCAGCTTCTGAATGCCGGGTGTGGAGAACGCCATCCCAGGAGCGCCTTGAGGTGGCTTCTGATTCAGGAACGCCGGATCTTGTGGAGCAATCGCGAGAACGAAGTGCTTGTTCGCATCGACGAACTTGAAACGAGCCAGGGCGTCGTCGTTCAGGTCAGTACGTTCCAGCACGGCCTTCATCGCTGCGTCGTCGGCAAGGACCAGCGTCTGTGGATCAGCCACGTAGACGCAGGGATCTTTGCCCGAGGAATCGGTGGCGCGATAGTAAGACTTTCCCTGATGGTCGATCTTCTCAAACTTGCCGGTCGCTTCGATAACGTCAGCTTTGAACGCAACCTTGGTGCGCACGACAACCGTGAATCCGTCAACTTTTGGAGGGGCTGGAGGTGGCGGCGGAGTCTGGCCCGCTCCGCCCGGAGGTGGCGGGGCGCCAGGAATCTTGATGGTGGAGAAATCCACATCAATGCCGGCCGTGATCGACTCCACGTCGTCGGGAGTCAGCCCCGTTGCGGCTTTCATCTGGTCCAGACCTTGCACAACCTGCGGCTGCAGTTTGAGCGGTGCGACCAGCGGCGCATTCCACAGATCACTCACGCGGGCATACAGCACCACCTGAGTAGTGTTGGGCAGATAGGTCAGTTGCAGCGGGCGACCCGTGCGAGAACTGGCGACTGCAGTTGTGGATGGTGCCGTTGACGATGCGTCGCTGGGAGTCGACGGAACACGCGTGGGAGCGCGAGTCGGTGTTGCTCCGCCAGTGACTCGGCGAGCCGCTCGGGGTTTTACCGCCGGGGTCGTCGTGTCGTCGCTGTTCTTGGAGAACGTCGGCAGACCAGATTCCACTGACGCCGGATCGCCGTTGATACGTCCTTCGACGAGCGAGGCCACCAGCTCCTTCCGAGCCGCCCGCTCTTCTTCGCGAATGCTGGCAACGGCCTCGCTGCGATGAGCTTCCAAGGTTTCGCGTGCCTTGCCCTGCACCCGCGCCAGCGCACGATCGACATCAATGCGATTCTCAGGGGCGGTTTCCAATTGAACGGCGTAATCGAAGTCCGCCGTAGCATCGGCGGCATTTCCGAGTTCATGTTCGACCAGGCCGCGGAAGTAGTAAACTCGTGGATCGGGCAGGTCAGCTTCGACGATCACATCCAGTTTGGCCTTCGCTGCGGTAAAGCGGCCGGCAAAATAATCGTTCATTGCCAGCGTGAGATCGCTTTTCAGTGCTTTCTCTTTGAGATGCGAACCGCCCGACTTGGCCATTGCTTGCTTGGCATCGCGGCGGATCGTTTCCAATTGGGTACGAACCGGCCCCTGGACGCGTTCGATCGCCTTGCCGACGTCGACGCGGCTGTGGCCTTGAGCTTCCAGCTTCGCGCCAGTTTGAAAATCAGTCCTGGCTTCATCGGCCTTGCCTTGAGCGTGGGCTGCCAGACCTCGGAAGTAGTAGACCCGCGGGTCTCCCGTGTCACGATCGATCAGGTCGCTCAGCAACGTCGTCGCAGTCCCATAGTCGCGTGCGTAGTACGCAGAGACCGCATCGCCATACGTGTCGTTCGCTTCGGCGACCAGCAGGCCGCAGCTTAGACCGCAGACCACTGCAGCGCTGAAGAATCGTTTGAGGGAAAGCATCTTACTGCTCCTGGCAACCGGCACACGAACAACCGATAAGCGTCGCGATCGGGCGCGACCTGCACTCGTATATAAACACGCCCCGATCGCAACTCCAGCAGCGAGTTGAAAAGCAACCAAAGAGGGACCATGTTCGTATCAGCCGCGACAGCTTCAGCGATCACGAAAGCCTGCGAACCCGTGCCGGATATGCGGCGAGTAGGGCGCTCGCAGGTTAATGCTGGCGGGCGCAGACGCGTCCGGCTCGGAATGCTGAGACACAGCCATGCGATCGCGGGTGCCGGGACTGCCGCGATGCGTTCTTTTGCTCTCCTGAAGACTACAGAATAACCTCAGACGCCTGCCGCCGCTGAGAGTAGCGCCACCCGACTCGAGAAACTTGGGACGTGATGCCTCGTCGTCTTGCCAATTGCCCTGCGTGTGCCGCGCCTGTCGAGTTCCTCTGTCGAACCTCGCTGGTCGCGGTGTGCAGCAACTGCCAGACGATTGTCGCGCGTGGTGACAAGGCCGTAGAGGATCACGGGCGAGTTGCCGATCTCGTCGATACTCAATCACCGCTCAAGTTGGGTGTGCGTGGCCGATTCCACAATCAACCCTACTTCATCGTCGGACGCGTACAGTACAGGCACTCTGCCGGTGGCGTCTGGGATGAGTGGTATTGTCAGTTCTCGAATGGCAAATGGGGCTGGCTCGCGGAAGCTCAAGGTCGGTTCTACCTGACCTTTGAAGAAGATCAGTCCAGCCAACCATTCCCGCCCATCGAATCGCTCCATGCAGGCGAGCGTGTGACGACTTCATTCGGCAACTTTGTCGTGGCCGAAGTTGGTACGGGGCAGGCTGCGGGCGCGGAAGGCGAAATTCCGTATGCGCTGACGCCCAATGCCGAGGTTCGGTTTGCGGACCTCTATGCCGAAGGCGAGCGCTTTGCGACGTTCGATTACAGCGAGGAACTTCCCAAGGCTTATCTGGGCTGGGAGGTCACGCTGCATACGCTGGGGCTGTCTCAACTGGCACCTGCGGAAGGCAAGCAGCAACAGATTTCTGCTCTTAAGGTCAGTTGCCCGCAGTGCGCGGGTCCGTTGACGCTGTGTGCTCCGGATCAGACCCAGCGTGTCGCGTGCCCCTATTGCGCTGCCTTGCTGGATTGCAATCAAGGCAAGCTGCAGTACCTCTCAACGCTCACGCCTACCGTGGAGCCGCTGATTCCGCTCGGTACGGAAGGAGAGATGTTCGGAGCGAAATACACGGTCATCGGCTTCGTGCAGCGGTCAGTGACGTTCGACATCAAGTATCTCTGGACCGAATACCTGCTGTATCAGCCGCTGGTGGGGTTCCGCTGGCTGGTGAACAGTGATGGCCATTGGAGCTTCGTCGAGCCGGTATCGCCTGCGGATGTCGTCGATCTGCACTCAACGGCTACTTACGACAAGCAAACGTTCCGCTTGTTTCAGGACGCTATCGCGCGTGTGGAATACGTGCTCGGCGAGTTCTACTGGCGAGTTGAAATCGGCGAAGCTGTGTTGTGTCGTGACTATGTCTGCCCGCCGTTATCGCTCTCCATTGAGCGAACGCAATCTGCGCAGGTGGACTCATCCGAGCGAGCCAGCGAGGACGGTATGTCGTCCATTGTGGACACCAGCGAGATCAATATCTCGCTGGCTCATTATGTCCCGCACGCCGACATTGAGGCCGCGTTTCAAGTCAAGAAGCTGCCGCGCGGTTGGAAGATCGCCCCGAATCAGCCGCAACCATGTGATCGCAATATCTATGTAAACTGGGGCCTGTTCCTGCTGGCCTTCGGAGTTATCTACTGCTTCGCCATCGCCTTGAATCTCGAACCGGACGGCTGGTTGCTCGTGACTGCCATGGCGCTGATCTCGCTGCTGCCGGTCGGAGCTATCTTCGTGAATCAAAGCTTTGAGCAAAGTCGCTGGGCGGACAGCGAGTTCGGCGACTCATAGGTTGACGCTGCGGAATCAAAGCTCCTCTCCAGCAGCTTCGCGGGCTTTGAGTTGCACCTCGCGCCATTCACTCGATTCCTCGTGATACAGCGCGATGAAGAACAACGCGGCCAGGCTGGCACTCGTTACAAGACTGGTGATCGAGCCGACTGCCATGCCGACCAGCGGCGAAATCTCAACGATCAAACGACCGATCTTATGATCGACTGTGGTCACTAATCCTCCCACCAGCAGCGGCAGTAACCAGAACAGAAAGAGGAAAACTCCCGTGGCGGAATTAGCACTGCGTGGCTGCTTGAGTCGGAAGAACTGCAACGCGAAGCCGTAATGCCAGATCGTCGCGACGGCTGTGGCAACCGGTATCAACAGATTGAAATCGAACGGCTGTCCTTGCGGGGCGGGCTTCAGTGACATCGCGGCTTGAGCAACGCCGTAGGTTACCAGACCGAACATGATGACCACGGATCGGCTTGAACTTTCATCCGCGGTCAGTGAGGGTCGCAGCATGTTCTGCTTGTACGACCGGCGGAGGTGATTGCGAAACTTGCCGCGATCAGGGGTGATGCACGCAATCAGTACCGCACCCATGATGCAGTTCGCAAAGCACAACATCGGCACGATCAGAGCCAGTTCGATTTTCTCACGCCCGATGAGTCCACCAAAGTTCAACACGGCCAGAGTAACGAGGAAGGCGGTTGCGACGGGTTTGGAATACAGCATCGCGTCGGCGGACCGCATGCGACGCACGGCGGGCATCATCAGAAAGCAGATCACCGGGAACTGGTAAATCAGACTTTGAACCGCATAGGGCAGAGAGAGCCCGAAGAACGTGACGGCTTCGATCGGTGCGCCGCGTGGTCCCAGATGCCAGTTCATGGCCTCTGCCACCGCCGGACCGGCCGTTAGGAAACCGAGCGTCGAAATGGAGGCTGCGCCGAGCACTGAAGTTCCGGTGAGATACACCATCACGAACATGAAGATGGCTGCTCCGCCTCGATTCTTCGATTTTCCGGAGATCAGACCGGACAACAGCGCCACCTGGTGAAATAACGTCGTAGACGAAAACAGCACCACATGCGTTGTCAAAAAGCCCAGCAAGCCCGGCCTGTCGTCGGCGGCGAGCGCGCAGAACAACGTAAACGGCATCACGGCGGCGACGATCGCATACTCACGAATGGCCGACCCGAATAGGAATCCGATCGCGTTGTGCAGCGGCGGCAGCGGCGAGATTCGATGAAAGTCCAGGATCCCTGTCTCTGCGACATTCGCGACGGCGCCCGAGACCTGCGACATGCCGTAGAAGGTCAGGATCATGGCTTCAAGGGCGAAGAAGAGCACGAACCAGGCTCCCGGCTTGATGGCGTCGGCGAAATGCCCCATCGACAGCACGCAGCCACTTAACACCAGAGTTACAAAGATGAGATAACCCGATTGCGGTCTTCGCAGCCGTGCTCGGCAATGCTTCACCAGAATCGGGTTATCAAACAGCAGAGTACTCATGTGCGAATCCTTGATGCTTAATCGCGACTGCCAGCCGTGCTGACAATGTGCGTTGAAGTGGGGTTAGCGTTTGCTGTCGGTATGGAGCTATTCACGCGGTGAGTTCGAAGTCGTGCCTCGCTACGACACTTGATTGGCTCCAATCTGCAGGAAGACGTCTTCCAGTGATTCGCGGCGGCGATGGAAGGCTGAGATCCTCACGCCAGCATGAATGAGCTGGCTCAGTAATTCTGCCGCCGAATTCTCATCACCAGAGAAGGGCAGATCGAACTGGCGGCCCTTACGTTGTGGAGTTCCCACATGCCGATGCCGACTGACCAATTGCAGGAACGTTTCCTCGCCTGCCAGTAATTCAACTTCCAGAACCGCTTCGCCCATCACGCGCTGAGCGATCTCATCAACTCGCCCGCTGATCACCAACTGGCCGCGCTGCATGATGCCGATCGACGTACAGAATTCATTCATCTCGGACAGAATGTGTGATGAAATCAGCACCGAGCCGCCGTTAGCGGCGAAGTCGCGGATCACCTGCTTCATCTGAGCCCGACCGTGCGGATCCATGCCGCTGGCTGGTTCGTCGAGGAGCAACACCTGAGGTTCGGGGAGCAGCGTTTTGGCCAGCATGAGTCTCTGCCGCATACCTCGCGACAGCTCCACCACCATGTTGTTCCGCTTCTCCATCAGCCCCACTTCGGTCAGGCGGCGATCGATCTCCGGATTGCGCCGCGGCTTGGGAATGAAGTAACTGGCCGCGAACAGATCGAGGAACTCCCAGACCAGCAGGTCGTCATAGACCGGCGGAAAATCTGGCATAAAGCCCAGCACCTGGGCCAGCTCGCGCGGCTTTTCACGTAAGTCGATACCCGCGATCGAAACGTCGCCGTAGGTCGGCATTTGCAGTCCGGCCAACACCTTGAATGTAGACGTCTTGCCCGCGCCGTTGGGGCCGATCAGGCCGTAGACTTCGCCCGCCGCGATTTCCAGGTCGAGATCGTGCACAGCGCAAAAGTCGCCATAGTCCACTCGCAGTTCGCGCACCGAAATCATGTGGTATTCTCCGACCCGATTTCCGTCGTCCAGGCTGAGTTATCGCTCGTGAGCTAACTCAGTTTGAAGGAATCAGATCAAAACCGCGAACGGAATGGACCTTTCACGCAAAAATGTGGTTCTAACGGGAAAAGCAGTTGGCCGCTCCATTGCGGCGATAACTGGCGGACATGCCATCTTCGGGCGGCCTGATTCGTCTGCGTTTGTCACATTGGTGAAGACCGCTATGTTGCGGCGCATTCGGTTCACGCGCTTGCGTCGGCGCGAGTCGCACTTACGATCCCGCCCCGATTGTGACCTTTCGTTCGGCGAAAGGTGCTTGTTATTGACTCCGCGCGTCCGGGCAGGCGATTCATGCAGCCGTTTGTTGTACTTCTGATCTACTGCCTGCTCGTGACCGGCTCGTCACTGCTCGGGGGCTGGTTGCCGTCGCTGTTGCGGGTGACTCATACCCGGATGCAACTGCTGATGAGCTATCTCGGCGGCCTGCTGATGGGAGTGGCACTGCTGCATCTGCTGCCGCATTCCATCGTGCAACTGGAGTCGGTTGATCCCGCTGTGCTGGCAACTGTTATCGGACTCCTCGTGATGCTGTTCCTGGTCCGCTGCTTCCACTTTCACCAGCACGACGTGCCTGAGAGTGCTCACAGCGAGTGTGCTCACGACCATTGCCACACTCACGACCACGATCACGAAGTCCACACGCACGATCACGACGATCATCACGACCACAGTCATGATCACGATCACAGCGGCTCGGGAACTCCGAAATCTCGCTTCGGCTGGGTCGGGCTGTTCTTCGGCCTGAGTCTGCACACGGTGATGGATGGCATCGCTCTGGGAGCCAGCGTAGCCGCTGAGAACGACGAACCCAGCGCGGCGGCCTGGGCGGGACTGGGAACTTTCCTGGCCGTTGCCTTGCACAAGCCGCTCGATTCTCTGTCGATCACCATGCTGATGAAGGCAACTGGCTGGTCGGGCTTCTGGCCGAGATTCGTGAATATCACTTACTCACTGCTCTGCCCGCTGGGAGCGTTCTTGTTCTTCTTCGGTGTCCGTCACTTTGCAGGCCAGTCCGAAATCGTCGGCTGGGCCCTCGGGCTGTCAGCGGGAGTGTTCCTGTGCATCGCGCTGGTTGACGTCCTGCCGGAAATTCAGTTTCACGCGCATGATCGCGTCAACTTGTCGATCGCACTCGTTGCGGGAGTCGTGACCGCGTATGCCATCGGACTTGCCGAGCCCAAGCACGCTCACGACATCCATCACGGACACGAGCACGGCGAGCATCGTCACCAGCACTAAGCAGCCCGCTTGCGACTCATTCGGCCACCGTGTCCGCTGTTGATGGATCGATACTCGATACTTCAGCAGCAGGACAGGAAGAGCAGTAACCACAACTGGAAGCAGGTAATTGGCGCAGTGATCGCATAAGCCTTACGCGGGTCATAATCGTAGAGCGCCGCCAGAATGCTCGCGACCAGAATGGTGCCCGCCCCCTTGGCAATCAACAAATACGTGACCTCGCCGTTGTTCAATTCAATGAGCGCGCGGCCAATCGGATTGAGTTCCACTCGCCGCATGTCCGAGCGATACACGATCGTCAGAAAGCTGTCCCACACGGACACGAAGACAATGAACAGCCACATGCACCAGTAACACAGTTGTGGCACTAGTATGGACCAGTTTGCCGGTAGTGTTCGTCCAACGCGAATTGCGAGATTAGTCACCTTGAGTCCTCCAGCTTTCGGTATTCCAGTCGGCTACCAGCAGAGCGTCTGATGACCGCAGTTGCCATTTGCGAAGTTTGCAGTCTTCAGCCCATGTGTAGACGGTGCGCGGACCAGCGAATTGAGCACCCACGATGCGACCCGCATGGGCTTCGAAAGCCATGTCTATTTCGCCATCGTGCGTGCCCCACACGCTCAGGCCCCAATGCTTGGCGCCATCAATCTCATGAGCACACAGGATGTGCTCACCGTCCGGGCTGAATTTCAACACGGGCACAATCAGGGGTGCTGAAAGTCGACTCGCTGAGGCCTTGCCGGTGATATTCCGCTCCCACTGCAAAGTGCCGTCAACGACATTCGTGACCTGGATTCGACGATCCGTACCGAGCGTTGCGAGCAGGCGACCATCGGGACTCAATGCCGCCTCGACGATTAAACCGGGGCGAGACAATTGACGCAGATACGCGCCGGTGAGCAGATCCAACTCGATCATGAAGTTGCCTTTGTCGCAGTAGATCGACTTGCCGTTTCGCGAGAGCACTGCCACCCGGAAATCGCTCGGCTGTTCGCACAATTTCTGGTTCGTGGTGAGGTCCCACGCGCTGTATCCGAAGTCCCATACCAACAAAGTGTGTTCATCGGACGAGCAGGTCATCTTCCAGATCCGCCCCATCGAGTGGATTCCGATAGTCTCGCTCTTCGATTCGGATCCAGAGATTCTGCGCAGGGTTCCGTTTGCCTCAGCGATGATCATGCCGCCCGCGATGGGATGGGCTCGCACGGGTTTTCCGAAGGTCGGCAGGATTTCCGGATCCAACTCCCCTTCGTCCAGCCGTTGCGTGCTTAGTTGATAGTGAATGGCTGCCTCATTGTTGCGCGGCACGCACGCGCAGTAGGCGAGCAGAAACTGCTCTTGTTCGTCCACCATCAGATTGCGGATGGCAACGGCCTCGGGCTGAATCAGCCGGTCCATTTCATGAGGAACAACGACCGCACCCACGAAGAGTGAGAATCCCGTAAACGCGGCCAGCGACAGCAAAACGGAACGTGCTAGCAATCGCTTGTTGAGGCGCTTGGAACTGCCCTTCCTGACCGGCTCGTGCGGGTGTTGACCACTGTTGGGAGTTACGCAAATCATCTGAAATTTCCTCGAAATCGCACGGCATTTCGCGAGCAGCGAAGCCGTGCAACACGAGGTAAGGCACCTTCTGTGCCAACAGCATTTACCGATCCGGCGAGGTTCCTGCAGCCTGGTGGCCGGCGGGAATGACCACGTGTGGCGATACTCGTGTCTGGTCACAAGAGCGGTCAGCGATGTCGCATCATCGAGATGATGCTTGTGCGGCGGGTTACAGGCGCGGCTACGAAGCGGTCTTCGATCGCAGGACGTACCAGTCGGCGAAGGCCACTGCGAGAATCAGCAGGATGCCGATCAGCATCAACCACGTGAGCGACATGTCGACTTCGTAGCTTGAGGTCTCATTAGCCTCGAGAGGTTGTCGCTGGCCGGAACGCAGCCGACTTAGCGTGGACTCCTCGAGGTCGAAGAAGTTGACCGCGAAGTGATCGAATTCCTGTTCGCCATCGTGCAACGAGTAAATGCCGGTCTGATCCAGCAGTGGCAGTTCTACAGTTGCGGTGCGGGCGAGTTCCTTGCTGGTGGAACCATGTTTCAGCGTCAGTTTGCGAGCGGCGGCGGCCTCCGTTTCGGTGCCTTCGAAGAAGCGAAAACTCATGGTCTCATTGACGCGATAGTTCCAGCGCCGCAGCCCCGGCAGGTTCTCGCGACGTTGCTCGACAACGTTACTCAGCAGGATCGGCCAGTCGGGACTCTCTGCAATATTTGACTTAGCCAAGTCCAGGTTCACCATGTACGCGGTCGTGGGCGTTCCATTGAGCCGCGCTAAGAGCATCTGGTTGCCAGCCGTGATCAGCGGCGTGACGGCGTAGTCCATCGGTTGCACGCCGGCCCACACCACACCGCTCAGCAACACTCCGTCCATCAACGGATGCCGCTTGTCGATGACATAAGGTCCGACCAGATCCTTCGCCTTACCGCGAGCCGCTTCTGAGGGATCGATCGGCCCCACGCCAAACCACCACATACGCGGATCGGCTGGTGGCAACGGTTGGGCCGGAGCGATCTGCAGGTCAGCACCGTGGCCCGAGACCAATGAAACATCCGGCAGAGTTCGGATGATGCGCCGAATCGAATCCTTCGCCGCGTGCTCCTGCGGCAGATCAACTGAGACCTTCACCGATCGTAACTTGGGCTCGATCAAATCGACCGAGTTATCAATCAGCAACGGATCTTTGTCTGCGTTAGCGGTGACTCGCAGACTGCCGAGGCCTCCGGGCACATCGGTTTCGAAAGATCGTTCGGCGCCGGAATCCAGTTCAGCGGAAGCTTCAAAGACGATCTTGTCGCCGACCTTGCCAACCACCTTCACAGGCACGGCGCGAGCACCGCGATTGGCCAGTCTCACAAACACTCGTCCGGCCAGAGTCTTCGGATCGAGACTCCATTTGGCGGCAATCACAGCCACGTTGTTGAGCGGTTCTCCGATGGCCAGAACCTCGGCTTTGTCCGGAACCACGTCGCTTTCGCTGGGCATGTGGTCGGTGAGGAACAGCACTTTGCCAGACGTCGCGGCTAGTTGCCCGGCCATGTCGAGCGATGTCGAGAACTCATGATGCGTGGCTCGTGGCTCCCAGTTCTCAAGCCGCTCCCGCGCGTCATCCCAACTGACGGCCGGACCTGCGAGCATCACGGGACGTTGGCCCGTCGCGATGACGGTGATCACACTGCCGCGCGGTGCCTGCGTCATGCGCCGCTGCAGTTCGGCGAGGGCGATATCTCGAAACGAAGCGCCCTGCGAACCGACGGCGCTCATCGAAGCGGAACCATCCAGCACCGCGATCAGGTGCAGCACGCGATCGAGTTCTCCGAATCGCGGCTGGCTCAAGATGAGTGACAGCAATAGCGCGGCCAGCAGTTCTAATAGAAGTGAAGGTGTGACCGGCGGACGTTCTCGTTTGCGGCCGGCGGTCGGCTGACGGACTTCGGAACTCCATAGATGCAGCCCCGCCACCAGCACCGGCGGGAAACGACGGTGGTACATATGAATGACCACAATCGCAGGCAGCGCGAGCAGGCCGAGCAGGCCCCAGGGGTTGGCGAAGTACATGCAGCACTCAACGGTTGAAAGACCAGTGACGAGAAACGTCAGCGCAGCGATTGCAACGGTTATGAGCATCGTAGCGAAGAACACCACGAAGCCAGCGAGCGAACAGGCGTAAGTTGATAAGGAATTGCCGGGAATGTCAGGTCCCCGGCCTCATCGTTCTAAAGTCGATGCTAGATTTGGCGGTCAGACAGGCGCGGGAACTGCGCGCCTGGAGGTACGCGAATTACGAAGGACGTTGATCGTGTCGAAATATCTTGTGACGGGCGGAGCTGGTTTCATCGGTTCGCATCTGGTGACGCGGCTGGTGGACGAAGGGCATCAGGTGCGCGTGCTGGACAATCTCAGCACCGGCAACCGTGAGAACCTCGCTCATGTACGCGGCGACGTCGAGTTCCTGCATGGCGATGTGTCCGACACGCGAGCGTGTGCTCAAGCCGTACGCGGCGTGGAAGTGGTCTTCCATCAGGCGGCTCTGGCTTCGGTGCCGCTGAGTGTGAAGCACCCGCTGGAATCTCATCGAGCCTGCGCGACCGGCACCGTCACGCTGCTGGATGCCTGCGTGCGCGAAGGCGTACGACGACTGGTCTATGCCGGGTCGAGCAGTGCTTACGGCAACGATCCCGAAATGCCGAAACGCGAATCACAACTGCCGCAGATGCTGTCTCCGTATGCCGCCGCGAAGCTGGCTGGTGAACTTTACTGCGAAGCCTTCGCTGCCTCGCTGGGTCTGGAGACCGTGCGCCTGCGTTACTTCAACATCTTCGGACCGCGGCAAGATCCAGCCAGCCCGTACTCAGCGGTGATCCCGCTGTTCGTATCGGCTCTGGTGAATGGCAAGCGGCCCACCATCTTCGGTGATGGGTCTCAATCCCGCGATTTTACATTCGTTGAGAACGTCGTTGAGGCCAATTACCTCGCGGCTCATGCGCCGGGAGTTTCCGGACGAGTCTACAACGTGGCGTGCGGCGAATCGTTGAGCGTTCGCGAGCTGCTCGAAGAGATTTGTCAGAGGCTCGGCGTGCCGTTCAACCCGATCTTCGCCGCACCGCGAGCCGGGGACGTGCTGCATTCCTGGGCCGACATCTCGGCAACGAAGCGAGAACTCGGATACGAAGTCAAAGTCGGCTGGCGCGAGGGACTGGCTCCAACCATCGACTACTACGCGGCCAAGGCAGGTTTCAACAAAGCGGCGGTCTGCACGCCGTAGTCTTGCTCCGAGGCTGTGATGCCTGCTGTAGGACGGACAATCCTGTCCGTCGCAGCATCGTGGGGTACGTTTCCAACGTGCCTTGGAAGGCGGACAGGATTGTCCGTCCTACGACAAGTGAGGGAGTAGCTCAGATGTGTCTGGAATCGAAACATGACTCAAGTTCCCGCCCCTAACTCTTCCGCTGACGCTGGAGAGATCGACTACGTACAGATCGCGCTGCGGCACAAGGTGTTGCTGGCGGCCGGGCTGCTGCTGGGAGTCGGCGCCGGCCATCTGGTCTATCAGCAGATGGGCCCCGAGTACGTCGCGACCGGCAAGATCCTGGTCTCAAAGAAGGCGTCGGTGCAGTTGCGTGAAGGCGATTCACACGACGCGGGCGGACGCGGCGAACACATCGCACTCATTATGAGTCCGTTGATCGTTGAGCAAGCGGTCGAACTCGGTCGGCTCAACGAACTACCTTCGATGCGCAAGTCCAAGGACGTCGTGGAAGACATTGTCGCGGGCTTGAAAGTGCAACGCAGTGCCGGGCAGGACAGTTCGGTTCTGAACGTGCTCGACATCACTTACAAAGCGACGAATCGTCAGGACGCTCAGAAAGTCGTCGATGCGATCATTGAGGCTTACGACGAGTTTCTCGGCGAGATTCATCGCAAGCGCATCACCGAACTGACGAAGCACATTGCAGAAGCCAACGGCTCGTTGCGCGATCAGATTCACAAGACCGAACGCGAGTACGAAGAGTTCCGCGCGGCGGCTCCGATTCACCTGAAATCGCAGACTCGCGGACCGGGCGGCGAACGCACCGGTACCGCGTCGAACATTCATCAGGAGAATCTGGAAGTGCTCGACAAGGAGCGTCAGCAACTGCTGCTCCGCAAGTCCGAGTTGCTGTCGCAGATTCAGTCCATTGAGAGCGGTCTGGCGAACGGCCAGTCACGCGAAGAACTGTCGGCGAGCATTCAACTCTTCAATACGACCGTGCGTGCTCCGCAAGATGCGGGCGCTGGAGTGAACTCGGCGGCGGGTGCGTTGAATCCACTCAACCCGCTGGCGGCCAACAATGCCGCGCGGCCAGAAAACAGCAGCCTGGAATCGCAATGGCTCGCGCTGAAGCTGCAGCAGGAACAGTTGATCCTGAACTACGGACCGGAATGGCCGGCGATTGAAACCATTCGCCGACAGCTCGCCTTGATTGAATGGCAGTTCCGCCAGAAGGGCTTGAAGCTGCCTTCCGAAGCCACGGCCCTGGCGGGAACTCCGGGAGTACCCGGCGCACCCGGCACGGTGCCCGGAGCGGCGAAGGCCGATCTGGTCAGCCTGTATGTGTCGTCGTTGCGGCAGCAACTGGATGTGGTGCAGCGGCGCGAGATGGAGATCAGCCGCGTGTACTCGGTCGAGTTTGATAACGCCCGACTGCTCTCGCGATATGTCGAACAGGATCGTCACTTTCATGACGATCTTGATCGCATGAACTCGCTGTGGAACGTGGTGCGCGAGCAGGCGGCCAAGGTCGATCTGCAGAAAGACAATCGCGAATACGCAATGCAGTCGATCTCGCCGATCCGCACGACGCTCTCGATCAAGCGTCTGATCAAGCTCTACGGAGCCGGACTGGGTGCGGTCATGGGAGCGACCTGCGGGCTGATTGGCCTCTTTGAACTTCGCCGGCGACAGAACAGCACGGCAACGACTCAAGTCACAACTAAGGCGGCAACCGCTGTCGCTCCTGCCGCCACAGCCGCGCCTGCGGTTCCGGTGCGACCCGCTGTGACCACTCCGTTCACAACGCTCGGCAGCATTCCGCAACTGGTACCTGCCGCTGGTGGCGATGCAGACTCGGCCCTGTGTGTGCATCACCGAGCGAACTCGCCGGAAGCGATCGCGTTTAAAGCGACTGCTCAATCACTGCTGGCTCAACTGCCGGCTGCGTCGACTGCCATTCAAGTCGTCAGTGCGGCGCGAGGCGATGGCAATTCGTTCGTGATTGCGAACCTCGGCCTGGCTATCGCCGCAACCGGCAAGCGTGTGCTGATCATTGATGCCGATTACACCAACCCGGTCCAGCATGCTCAGTTCGGACTGCGTAACGATATCGGACTGGTCGATGTGCTCAGTGAAGATCTGGATCTGCTGACGGCTTCGCGACCCACGGTCGTCGTCGGCCTGCATGTTCTACCGAGCGGCCAAGCCAGCTCTGAACTTGATCTGTCGAGCGAAGCTTTCCGCCTGCTGCTCGTCGATGCTCGTCGCGAGTTCGATGTCGTGTTGATCGACTCTCCGAGCTTCAGCGACTCCACGCAGGCGATCGTGATTGCTCAACGAGCCGAACACGCCGTCTTCGTGTGGCGCCCGCACCACTCGAACGCCGAGCAGGTGCAGAACGCCGTCACGCATCTGCAACGCGGCCAGTGCACGGTCATCGGAGCCATCGCAACCGATTGCATCACGGGCAGCGTTCCGGCTCCGAAGAAACCAGTTGATATCAACGCTCCCCTGGACCCAGCCGCCTTCCGGCAACTCGCTAAAGTCCTCGACAGACAGTAGGCCAGATCTTGGAGTGCTCCGGCCCAGTCGGAGCCCTCCATTCTTCGCGGCACTACGGCCAGGAATGACAAATAACCTGAGCCGTGAAGCTCGCGTTCTCGCAACCCTTCATACGCAGGCAAGTTTGGACGGCCATGTTCTGCGCTACAGCCAGACTGAGCTCCGCAAACAAGGGAGGGCTGAGTCTGGGCCTCAGCACTCCAGGATGAGGTTCGCTCACTTCGCAGCGGACACTGGCGTCATCGAGTACACGGTGTAGGTCGAATTCTCATAGACCACCGGCGCGTCCAGCACCGACAGGCGGCGGCTGATGAAGTACTCAGCCTCGGTGTGCTTGTGCAGCTTCCGCACCTCCTCAGTGGTATAGCGACCGTGCTCGGGATCGGTACCCGCCCAGGCCAGCAGCCAGCGCAGGCGGTTGTTCCATGTCACGAGCGACTTCGCATCCTGCGGACAATCTTTGAAGGCTACATACTCGGCCCGCTGGGCATACCACTTGAAGGCCCAGCTCTCACGCGGGGTGATGAAGAGTGATTCCGGCGGCGTATTGGCTTTGACCCACTGACAGACATCCAGCCAGTCGCCCTCGCGATCGTCGGGCATGTAGCGGGCTGAACCAATTCCGAAGCCGTAAGCCAGAGTGCCCAGCATCAACGCTGCCGCGGCTGCTGTCAGCCGTCGCTGAGTCCTCGCCGGGTTTCGCAGCCAGCGAACGCGGTCCTGAAACCAACTGGCAAAGGCCAGCACAAAGAAGATCGGCACCACCGCATCAGCCAGACGGAACGGATAGAATTTCAGGATCGTCATGCGCAGTTCGAAGAGTGGCATCTTTTCTGGCCGAGGTCTCGGCCCCCACCCGGCTAGCCAACCCACCAGCGCGATGCCCACTGCTGCGATGACGAAACTTCTTAGCCAGGCATACTCACGCTGAGGAATCCGTCGCCCGGCCACCCAGCAGCCCACAGCCAGCATGAGCAGGTAGACCAGATACCCTCGTTTCGGAAACTGCATCGGGTCGAGATGATGGGCCAGACGATAGAAGACCTGAATGTAGCTCGCCGTATACGAGTCTTCGGGGGCTTGGCCGCCCACTGCACTTAACGCCGGCACGATGCCCGCGAGGCTGGCCGCCGCGAACAGCACGAGCCCCACAATCAACGAAACTTTTCGTCGCTGATCTTGCCCCCTTCGCCCCGGTCCACCGGGAAGAGGGGCCGGGGGTGAGGGGCACTGCTTGGCAACGGCATCTGAATCTGATTCCCCCCGCAGCGTGTCTGCGTCGTCAGAACTCGCGAGGGCAGTCTGATCTCGCCCCTCACCCC
>JAKFWA010000001.1 GCA_021732995.1 Planctomycetaceae bacterium
CTGAGGTCATCACGACTCGGCCTTGATAGTCCAGCAGCAGCAGCTCGGGCCATTTTTTGATGCCCAGCGTTTTCGAGATCGTTTGATCGGGGCCTTCGTAGAGCGTGAGCCACGGGACATCGTGTTTCTGAACGGCCTGCCTGGCGATCTCGGGCGAATCGTCGGCGTTCACTCCGATCACGCGCAGGCCCTGCGCCTCGTATTGGCGTGAGAGCTCTACTTCGTGCGGCAGTTCCATCATGCAGAACCCGCACCAGGTAGACCAGAAGACGAGCAGGGTATAGCGCTCGCCCCAAAGCTGTTCATCGAGTGTGACCGCGTTGCCATCAAGGTCGGTTGCAGACAACTTGGGAAACGTGTCGCCGATGCGCAACACCGTCTCGGTGGTCTCGCCGACAGCCGGCATCACGAATCCCGGTCTCGCCGCGAGTGAACCGGAAGAACTCATCGAACAGCCGCTGCCCACGCAGCTCATCATGAGCAGCATCGACACTCCACATCGTCGCGCTGAGGCAAACATCCTTGTTGCTCCTGAGGAGTGGCACGTTGCTGATTCCATCCGCTGCATCGTGAGTCCGGCGGACGCTTATACCATCACCATCGCACGAACCTCTACATCCATTCCGACATACGACTTCCAAGGAGTGTGCCTGAGGAGTTCCAAACCTGTGCGGCAAGTTGCCAGCGGCGGTGACAAGCTGGAAAAGTAGTAGGCACATTCCATGTGCCGTGACCCTTCGGCGTACGGCACACAGAGTGGTTGTGAGTTTCGCCGTCAGAACGTGGGGCACGTTTTCAACGTGCCTGAAAGCCAGCACGATAGAATCGCGCTCCTTAGAATGTGACCGTCCCGTAGCGTAACGCCGTGACAGGACCAAATTGCCGATCAACAAGGAGCGACTCCCATGACCAGCTACGGCCACAAAGGCGGCTATCCCACCAAGACCAACGAGTCACCACGGAAGGGCGGATCGCCCGGAAACACGCCACACGCCAGTGACGTCAAGAAGGCCATCAACGTCTTCGCCCCCCCGTCGCCCCGCCTCGCCCAAGGAACCCGAAAAGAAAGCCTGACCGCTGACTCCAAATTGAGTCCATGCCCCGCCTTCGAGAGCAGGGCGGCGAAGCCGCACGACGTTCTCTGATCACGCCGCTGTAATTGCGTCTTATCGCTCCGCAACCCCGATAGACTTGCAAGCAGTCAACCAAGGCCACCCAGCGTGATGTGGATATTGTAGAGCCTGCCGGCTCGTCCTCGGCACTGACCCCAGCAGAGCGATAGTCCAAAAAAGCTGGAATTCCGCCATCAAATCGTTAGCATTTGTCACGGGTCGGATGATCTGGTACGGGCCGACGACCGTTGGCAACGGAATTGCCAACACATAAGTCGGGATCGCGCTTATCACACAAAGCACGGAGGGCTACTGTTGACCACAGATTCCACGACGCCACAAACACGAGTTGATCCATTATTGACTTGCTCAATGACGCAGATCCTCAGCGCCGCATGTGCCTTGGCCGTGTGCATTCTCACCTACCAATCCAACGAAAACGCTCGCCTGCAAACTGAGCTACAGAGACAGCAACTCCGGTTGGCACTTGACCTGTACGATGAGGCCCACGGACATCCGAGACGCAGTTGGAGCGAGTTCGTATGGGGAGATCAAGAATATTCTCGCAAGGCATAGTTCGCACGGAGCAACATCAGATGCCGAATTACGGTCGAAAGTCGGAACAGCCGCAGCAAGAAACGCCGAGTACCAACAGCCTAAACAATGTGATTTGTACGGCTGCCAGTGTCGCAGCCTGCATGATTGCATTTGGCGCCCATCAAAATACTTGCGTGCAGACTGAGTTGCAGCAACGCCAACTCGAGCTGGCACAAAGGCTATACGATGAAGCCCATGAGCCTCCCAGAGTCAGCTTCATCAATACGATGCCTGGCGACGCCAACTGAACTAAACGGGCGGGTGGCCCCGGTTGCCATCTTGATGGCTACCGGGGCGGCGAAGCCGCAAGAAGTCTCATCATCGCGCCGCTCGGATCGCGCCTTATCACCATGCGACGCCGCCTGAACTGCCCCTCATTCGAGCGTTTGGGGTTCGCTGCCGGCTGTTGTGCCGAGGGCTCGCCAGAGTGCGAGATCGATGTCGTTGCTGACGGGGCGAACGGCGTCGTCCAGCAGCATGATATGCACGATTCCGGTGTGATAGCTGGGAGCTGTCACGGCGGCGTAAGTAGGGCGGTTGATGGTCTCACCCTCGCGGGTGGCCCCGCTTTCGGGCTACCGGGGTGGCACAGCCACAAGACGTTGCCATATCAGTTGCTACTGATCAACATTCTATTGGTTGCATTGCAACGGGATGATGCGCCGCAGCGTGCGGCAAGGACCATTTGTCGAAGGTCACATTTCTGAGGATCAAGAAGGATGCGGGGCACGATCAGTCATGTCTTTGGGCCCACCGGTTTGCTTCTCGCTGTTTCCCCAAGAACTCGGCGGGCCTAGTTGGCCGCTGGATTCGGGATTCTCTTTCAACTTTGGCTATGCAGGCTTCCTCACAGCCACACGAGCCTGGACCTTGGATAGTCAGCCATTGCTTCCCGGAGTCACCTATGAAGATTGCCTCGTAGAAGTCGGCTATACGACGCCCGTACTGCCGGCCGAACAGTTTGTGGAAGGCGAGCGTTTCGAGATACAAGCCGGCAGTCGCGTCTTCGGCGAAGGCTGGATCAAGATGAGAGTTTGATTTGCCCCTGACAGGGCGGCACAACCAACGTGATTGAAGACGCCGGGTGCGAGCCATCTAGAACCATTTACAGCATTGCTCTCAGGATCGCTTCAAGGCGCCTGCTTCTCGCGTAGTTCTGCGACGTGCTTCGCTCCGTGTTGGCGAAGATAGGCGGCCATTTCGGCATCGCTTTTGGCCCAGTCGAGGGCCGTAAAGCCCTTCTCAATGTCTCCGTAGAGATCGTAAATCTGATTCACATCCACGCCATGCGCGATGAGCTGCTCCACATAGCGTCGACGTCGCACCGAATCGCGAATGGACAGGGCGGCAATCAGCGATCGGCCCAGGTTTGGATCAGCTCCGGCCGCCAAGAGCATTTCAACAATGCGGTCTCGCTCCCTGTCAATCGCACTCATGAGAGCACACGATCCATCGCGCGGATCGACAGCATTGACGCCAAAACCAAGCGCAAGCAGGGTGGCGACCATTTCCACGCGCCCATAACTGGCTGCAACTTTGAGCCCCCAGAGATAGCCATCCCAATCGAAGTCCGTCACCAACCACGGGTGCTCGGCGCACATGCCCTGCACCAAGTCGGTATCGCCTTGCTCAATGGCGAGGTTGAGTTGCTTGCCGAGTTCGATTTGATCGCTGGTCCATGACATATGAGCCTCTGTGCTGCGATTCGATTTGCATGCTTCGAACATGCCCAACTGTGGAAAGGTTGGCTGACTGCTACCAACACCCAAAGCTGATTCACAGCGTGACCGCTGATGACGGCAGAGTCCGGCAGCAAACAACGCCAGAAATGCTGAAGAACAAGCACCAAACCAGCAAGGCCTCACCACCCAAATTACAACATAACAGACATTATCGGACGTTACAGATCGATTGAATACGGCTTGTTCTGAGGTCTTGGAGAGGTTTGGGGCCAATTACTCGGCGAAAACGCCGATGCGGCGGAGACGGTCGTAGCGACGGTTGGCGATCTCGTTTCTGGGGATCGTTCGCAGCGTTCGGACGCCGCGGATCAAGGACGCTTTCAGAGTCGCGGCCATTTGACGATGGTCGCGGTGAGCGCCACCCAGAGGCTCTGAGATGACTTCATCGACGACGCCGAAGCCGAGCAGATCTTTCGATGTGAACCGCAGCGCGCGGGCGGCTTCGTCGCGATGACGGACGTGCTTCCAAAGAATGCCGGCGCAACCTTCGGGGCTGATCACCGAGTAGTAAGAGAACTGCAGCATGCAGATGTGATCGCCCATGCCGATTCCCAAAGCGCCGCCGGAACCGCCCTCGCCGATCACCACGCAAATGATCGGCGTGTTGAGACGACTCATCTCGCGCAGGCTGTACGCGATCGCGTAAGCCTGACCGCGTTCCTCAGCACCAACACCAGGATAAGCGCCGGGAGTATCAATGAAGCAAATAATGGGCAGACCAAACCGCGCGGCCATTTCCATTTTCTGCATGGCCTTGCGATAGCCCTCGGGGTGAGCCATGCCGTAGTTGTGCGTCGTGCGTTCCTGCAGGTCGCGGCCTTTGTGCTGACCGACGAAGAGAACCTTTTCGTCGTCGAGCTTTCCGAAGCCGGTCAGGATCGCGGGATCATCCCGGTAAGCGCGGTCGCCGTGCAGTTCCACAAACTCGTCGAACACCAGTTCCAGGTAGTCCAGCGTCTGCGGCCGATCTGGATGCCGCGCGACCAGAACGGTTTCCCAGGCGTCGAGCATGCCGAAGATCTCCCTGGACTTGCGAGTGATCTCCACACGCAGGTTGCGAATGGCTTCCTGAGCGGTCTGAGTCGGATCGAGCTGCGATTCGAGTTGGGCCAATTGAGCCTCGAGATCGAAGATCGGCTTCTCGAACGGCAATGGCGGCGTTGCGGGCTTCTTCTTACGAGGCTGGTCGGACTTGGCCATACTGCGTTAACTCTCTCGATTGTGCGGAAGTTGTCGGTCCCGGAGACCTGACTGCTCATCCTGCATCAGCGGATCGCGCAAGGTCTCAGGATCGTAGCGGCAGTATTCTTGCCGGAAATTCGTCCGCCGCCTACCGAAGTTTGCGCGCAACACCCCTTGATCGACGAAGCGGACGCGTGTTTCAAACTCCGTCGCCTACGTGACTTCAGGCAAGTCTGTCATGAAGTCGAGCTTCTCTTCGCTCGACTTGGGCTGCGGTTGCGGCGGCGCTGGCCGGGCTGCGGGACGCGGAGCCTGCTGCGGAGGAACCGGTGGCTGGCCAGGACGAACCGCTCCAGGTGGCAGTTGCTGAGGATAGCCGGGCGGCATCATCTGCGGCGGCATCATTCCCGGCGGGTAGCCCATCTGACCGGGCGGCATCTGTTGCGGATACCCAGGCATTCCCATCGGAGGCATACCGGGCATCCCCGGCTGCATGGGCATGCCGGGTTGCATCGGCATTCCCGGCTGCATACCGGGCGGAAACCCATAACCGGGCATCATTTGTGGCATCTGAGGCATGTGATAGCCGGGCGGCATCATGCCGGGAGGCATCATGCCCGGCATTTGCTGCGGCATGCCCGCAACCATCGGCGCGGGCGCCACCGGAACTGGAGCAGGAGCAGACTGCCGCCCAGCCGCTGCATCGGCGGCATCAGAGGCGATCTTAGCAATGCTTCGATCCCCCCTCTTCTTCAGGTCGTCGCGTTTGGCAAGCTCTTCCAACTGCTTTTGCTTGGCAACCTTAGCTTCCCCACGCCGCTTCTTGTCCGCTTCGTAGCGGGCCATTAATTCCGGGTTGCCCTGAATCAAGGACCGCAATCTGGCATCGCTGCGGCTGTCCAGACGCGAGTTGAACAACTCCTGAATCTCGTCCGAATTCGCTTGCACCTGCTGCTCGGCGGTCGCTGGAGCCGCCTCTGTGACCTCTTCCTTAAACGGCTGCACGTTCCGGAAGTCGGCGGCCAGTTCGCCACAGGTCTGGTAGCGATCCTTTGGCTTCTTGGCCATCATCTTCAGAATGACCCGATCCATCTCCGGCGACACATTGTGGTTGTAGAACGAAGGTGGCGCCGGAATTGTCGCAAGATGTTTCTTCAAAAGATCTTGTGGATTGTCCGACTTGAACGGCAGGGTGCCCGCGAGGCATTCATAGAACGTCACACCGAGGCTGTAGATGTCCGTTGCCGGTGTTGATGCCTCTTTCTTAATGGTCTCGGGCGCCAAGTAGCTGCGCGTCCCGCGGATCACGCCCTTGCTGCCAAACATCGCCGACAACCCCGACGCCTTCTTCACCGCGAGCGAGAAGTCGATGATGCGGACTTCGTTCGAACGGCTCAGGAGAATGTTGTCCGGCTTCAAGTCCTTATGGACCCAGCCTTTGTCGTGCATGTGGCCCAATCCGTTGCAGACATCTTCCACGAGCTTGCGGAACCGTATGTGGACGCCTTTGAGATCGGCTTTGATGAACTGCTTGACGTTCATCGCCTTAAAGAGATCCAGAAGGATGTAGCACTCCGTCTTGCGCATCACGGAGCCGTGGCAACGGATCAGGATCGGGTGCTCAAGGCTTTGCGCGACCTTGGCCTCGTGCTTCAGCAGATCTTTTTCTTCCTGGTTGTCCATGGCCTCGGACAACAGCAGCTTCATCGCGAGTTTCTGATTCGTCTGCTCATGCATGACCTCCAGAATCTTCGTCAGCTTGCCGCTCGCGACAGTGCTGATGATGAGGTAGTCGTCGATCTTGTTTTTATCTTGCTCGGGCTTCCCAGGTGCATCTGCCATGAGAAAACTCCTCGATGAATTTGAGTTAGAACCCTGCGGCGCCAGGTTTTTTGGGAGCGTTGGGAACGTCGGGTTTCTGAGGCGTCGCGGGCGGATTCGCAGCACCAACAGTTGGCCCCGACTTGGCTGCAGCGACGACTCCAGCACCCGCCGGACGCACCGCCATGCCATCGGCCAGATCCGTGCTGGACGAGATCACGAACTCATCCCGCTCAGTAAATTGCCCACTGACATGTACTGCAGTCTTGCCGACCTGACCGTGCAAAGTGACCGGAATCAACCGCACCAACCCCTCGCGCAACACAGGCAGCACTCGATCACCCGATTGCCCCGTTTTGATGCTTGTCAGTGGCACACTGGCCACCGGACCTGTCGGAGAAAGCGGCCCGTAAACCACCTGGCCCGAGTGCCATTCGCCGAAGTTGTTCTCGATGACCGCCACGGCCGTTGCCGCCGAAACCGCCAATTCCCGCTGCTTGTCGTGCTCGGCGTCCAGAACCGTCACGGTTTCGACCGTCGCCTTCACAGTCTGAGCTTCCACAACGAGGTCGATCGCAGTGCCCACTTTGACAACTTCGCGATCGACCGGAATGCGGCACTTCAGCCTCTTCACATCGGCAAACGTCAGCAGCGGTTCGCCAGCTCGGACCTGCTGTCCTTCCTGTACTAACACGCGCACAACATTGCCCGCGTAGGGGGCTCGAATACTGGCTGCACTCTGGTCGAGAATCGCCAGTGCGACCTCTGCGTCCGCAAACGCCAGCTTGGCTTCAGCGTACTTCAGGTTGTCCGCGTTGCTATTAGCACGGGCCATCCGCAGCTCCTGCTCAGCGACAGTCTTCCCTGCAATTGCCCGCCTCGCCGCAAGGTCAACTCGCTGATTGTCGAGCCTCAGCAGTTCGAATTGCTGGTCGACCGCCCTGCCCTCCAGTTTTTCGACGACGGACTTCACCGTGGCATCAAAGGGCGCATAGATCGTCACGCTACGAATCGGCTCCAGTCGCAGTGGAACTCGGTAAGTGTCGGCTGGCGTCAGGCTGATCTGGCGCCGCTGAATGACGACCGGTTTAGCGTTGTCTTGAGCGACGGCGGCAACCATCTCAAACCCCGCGAGCAGGGTGCCGAGACAACAAAGCGTCGTGCGTTTCCAGGTTGTCATGCGTCGTAACTCCGATAATCGGAAAACCTTTCCATGCAAGTTACGGCTTGCGAAGTTGGGGTGTCAACAAGGCTCGCGCTTGTAGCCACAGCCAACCTGCACAACGATGCCGGACTAGCAGGGCAAATCATCCTCTGCGACATGTCTTGCCAGTTGCCGCGAGGGCTCATTGCAGTGCGGCTCGGCTGGCGCGTCATCAACCAGCTCCACGAAGCCAAACAAAGGAGAGCGGCGTGAGTCTTCTGTCGACATGCGGAATCTTATGGGCGTTGGTGGGCGCGGCCCCCGAAGGCTCGCTGGCCGGCCATCCGGCAGTCGAGTTGCAATACACCGGCACGTTGACGCAGGTCTCTCGTCAAGGCGGTTCGACGGTTGCCAAGCAGTTTGACGCGTATGCTGTCGTGCGACCGGCGGAAGGCGGACGCTCCTGCTTCTACATTCTCAACGAGCAAGGCGGCGGCAACTGGGCGTGGCCCGAGCGTTACGGCCGCCTGCTGCTGGATGCCAACAACAAACGCACCGATGGTCGTCCGCTGCATGTGCTGCAGAACCACGACGGCAGCAACACGCCTGTCGAACTGCCTCAACCTCTCTTTGAACATGCCGGCAAAGTGAAGGCCGACGCGACCTGGACGTCGGGCAAATTCAACTACGAAGTCCGCAAGAAGGAAGCAGTCAACAAACGTGACTGCTGGCGAGTGGAAGCCACCGACAACTTCGGACGGCGCGAGTCGCTGTTCGTGGAAGCCGACGGCTCGCTTGTGGTATCGGCCCAGAAACGCATCTTCATGGGCCGCGGCGACGAGTATCAGCTGAAGGTTGAACTGACGTCCGTTAAACCACTCAACGACAAGGCCCTGGACGGCGTGATGGCACCGATTCAGACCCTGGTCGATCTGCAGTCAGAACTGAAGCGCGCCGCCGGTGAAACCAAAGCGGAACTGGCTGATGGCCAGATCGCCGCCACCAAGGCCGCCCTGCCAAAGCTGCTGAAAGAATCTGAAGGCACACCGATTAACAGCCTGGCTGTAGCCATCTCCCGCGACATCGCAGCTCAGTCTCAACGCTCGAACGATATCGCCAGCCTGGCCAAAAAGCTGATCGGCCAGCCCGCGCCTGCGTTCTCCCTGAAGACGCTGAACCAGAAAACGATCGACAACAAGTCTCAAGCGGGCCGCATCACCGTCTTGCACTTCTGGGACTACAAAGGCGAACCACTCGAAGAGCCCTACGGCCAGGTTGGATATCTGGACTACATCTATCAGCGTCGGATGAAGTACGATGTCGACGTGGTTGGCATCGCCATCAACGAGGGATTCGCAACGCCGGAGGCTGCCTCCCCTGCTCTTCGCTCGGTCCGCAAGCTCCGCGACTTCATGAATCTGAGCTACCCGATCGCGACGGATTCGGGAGCCGCCCTCAAGAGTTTTGGCGATCCGCGCAGTCTGAACGCCAAGCTGCCCGTGTGGGTGGTGATTGGCCCGGACGGAAAAATCACGCACTACAACGTCGGCAACTACGCCGTGAAACCGGACGAGGGCCTGAAAGAACTCGACAACGCCGTGCTCGCATTGATGCGGAAGCAACGCGACAAATAACTCCCGCAACGGCACTTGCTCGAACAACGCGGCTCCTGCGATCCGGGAATACGGCCAAACGACTGATCTCGGACACAGGAGCCGCGTTGTTGTTTTTTGATCGTGCGGTGGCCAAGTTCGAGGGATTTGCGAATTCAGAGAATTAAAACAACTGTTCCCATTGACCAACTGGACGCTTCCTAAGGAACGTACTCACGCTGCCGCTGCCGGCTCTCAAACGGAGTGACGAGGTTACATGTCAGATACGCAAGTCCTCTCTCGCAAAACGCTTTCCAGCGACCTTATGGCGGGTGTTGTTGTCTGCCTGGTAGCGACGCCCCTGTGTGTCGGTATCGCAGCGGTGTCGAACGCTCCGCCATTTTCGGGACTGATTTCAGGAGTGGTCGGAGGGCTGCTGGTTGGCCTGGTCAGTAAGTCGCACACGAGCGTCAGTGGCCCCGCAGTAGGCCTGACGGCCCTGATTGCCGGGATGGTCGGTCAACTGCACTCGTTCGAAGCCTTCCTGCTGGCAGTGGTCATCGCCGGGCTGCTGCAGATGCTGCTGGGAGTGGTCCGGATGGGATCCATTGCCGGCTTCTTTCCCTATAGCGTCATTCGCGGCCTGCTCGCGGCGATTGGCGTGATTCTGGTTCTCAAACAGATCCCGCACGTTCTCGGGCATGATACGGACCCGGAAGGCGAGATGTCGTTCTCGCAACCGGACCATGAAAACACCCTGTCGGAAATCGCCGCAATCGTCGGTGACCTTCAGGTGGGCTCCGCAATTATTGGTATCACGTCGGTAGCCATTCTGATGGCTTGGAAATACTCGCAAAAGCTGAAAGCCATTAAGATTCCGGCGCCGTTGATCGTGATCGCGTTCGGAATCGTGCTCAATCTGATTTTCCGAGCCACCGGCAGCAGTCTGGCCATTGGTGAGACTCACCTGGTCAACGTACCGGTCGCCAAGGACTTTCTCGGCTTCTGGAGTTTCTGGAATCACCCCAACTTTTCCCAGTTATCGAATCCGGCAATTTACACCGCTGCGGTCACAATCGCGGTGGTCGCGTCCATGGAATCGCTGTTGAACACAGTGGCGATGGACAAATTGGATCGCCATCAGCGGACTTCCCCCCTGAATGATGAACTCATCGCTCAAGGGGTGGGCAACGTCGTCGTCGGGCTGATTGGAGGGTTGCCAATCACGTCTGTAGTCGTACCCAGCGCCGTGCATGTGGAATCCGGCGGGCAGACAAAATTAGTGGCGATCACTCATGGCATCCTGCTGCTCACCGTCGTCGCGCTAGTTCCAGGCTGGTTGAACCTCATCCCGATTTCCTGTCTCGCCGCAATTCTGCTGGTTGTTGGTCTCGAACTGACGAAACCAGTACTCATTCGTCAGATGTGGAGCGAGGGCAGGTATCAATTCCTGCCGTTTGTCGCCACGGTGATCGCCATTGTGTTGACCGACTTGTTTGTCGGCGTACTCGCCGGACTTGGATTCAGCGTCGCGTTCATTCTGCTCGCCAATCTGAAGCGACCGATCAATCATGTCGTCGAGAAGCATCTGGGCGACGAAGTGCAGCACATCGAACTGGCCAATCAGGTCAGCTTCCTGAACCGCCCGGCGCTCATGTCCGCTCTGGATACAGTTCCTCGTGGCGGACACGTCCTGCTCGACGCGCAGCAAACCGTCTACATTGATCCCGACATTCTGAGCGTGATTCGAGAGTACAAAGACCGCACCGCGCCCGTGCGGAATATCAAAGTCAGCCTGCGCGGATTCCGTGAGCGGTATCATCTACCCGACGAAATTCATTATCACGACTGGTCAACACGCGATGTTCAAGGACAGCTCACATCGCGGCAGGTGCTGGACATCCTCATTGAAGGCAACCTGCGATTCCAGACGGGACGTCGCCTGAACCGTGATCTCAGCCGTCAGTTGCATGGCACGGCGGATGGCCAACACCCTCTGGCGGTGGTTCTCAGTTGCATCGACTCCCGCTCACCCGCGGAAATGATTTTCGATCTGGGCCTGGGCGACATCTTCAACGCACGTGTCGCCGGAAATGTGATCAGTCCGAAGGTATTGGGCAGCATGGAATACGGTTGCGCGGTCGCGGGAGCGAAGTTGCTGGTGGTGATGGGACACACACGCTGCGGAGCGGTTTCAGCCGCAATCAAACTATCGGGCTGCACGACGAGTATCGAAGAGGCCACCGGCTGTCAGCACCTCGCTCCGATCGTGCATGACATTCAACTCTCAATCGATCCTGATCAACCCGCCCCTGAGCACGATGCGCCGACTTCTCAGAAGGATGACTTTGTCAATGCAGTCGCGCGGTGCAACGTCCTGCTGGCGGTGTCAGCCATTCAACAGCAAAGCCGCACCATTCGCGAGTTGATCGAACAAGGTCGAGTCGCCTTAGTCGGAGCGATGTACGACATCACTACAGGTCAAATTGAATTCTTCACCGACCAGGCCATCGGGCTCACAGCACCCGTCGAGGTCAGGTCCGAAGAAACTCGCCGCGGAGTGGAACATTCCAAGGCAGTCGCACACTGACCTCAACCACAGCCGGTGACTTCGTCGGCGAATCGTAAGGAGACGCTGCCAGATGACTGAGATGTGGAATCGCTTCCGAAGTTTTATGACAATTTGGGACAATCGATTTGAAGACCTTACTCGTGATAATTGGTTCCGAGTCCTTTATCGAGATCTGAGTGCCGGGCTGATTGTCGCTCTGACCGCAATTCCGATGGCCATGGGTTTTGCCATCGCCATGGGACTCCGCCCCGAACAAGGTATCATTGCCGGTGCGATCGCATGCGTCGTAGGCAGAACCTGGGGCGGGTCTAAGTATCAGGTTTACGGCCCGACGGCGGCGTTCATACCGGTCATCGGCGGACTGATTGCCAAGTATGGCGAGAACGCCGGTGGCAGTTTGGCAACAGCGCACGGTTTCCTGATCTTATGCAGTATCATTGCCGGCATAATTCTGATGGTGATGGGACTGTTAGGCCTGGGGCGCTTCGCCAAGCTGGTTCCAAATTCAATCGTCGTCGGCTTCACAGTTGGTATCGGCGTCTCCATCGCGTTGTCCAACGCGGGCGAAGTTCTGGGACTGGACGCCGATATTCGCGGCCCGTTACTCCAAAAGCTCAAGCTGATCTGGCAATACCTGCATGAATTCAACATTTATGCGTTCGGATTGGCAGTGCTGACGTTCCTGATGACGCGTTATCTGCTCAAGATTTCAATCTTCATTCCGGCCCCGCTGCTGGCACTGGGTCTCTGCACACTGTTGGCATCGACGGTGCTTTCAGAGCACGACATCACCCTGCTGTCTGATAAGTACGGCAGCATTCCAACCGATTTCTTTGTCTTCACTCCCCCTCACCTGCCGGCGATTACACCGACAGTGATCATGGACTTGCTTTACTTTGTTCTGGCAATTGTATTCGTGTCGGGCGTGGAGAGTCTGCTGTGTTCATCAATGGCCGATCGCCTGGCTAACAACAAGAAGACCCCCTTTAACCCAGACAAGGAATTCTGGGGGCAAGGATTGGTGCAAATCATCACCCCGCTCCTGAATGGGTTTCCGTGCACGGGAGCCCTGGCCCGAACGGCCACCAGCATTAAAGCTGGAGCCGTCACACCTTTTGCAGGGTACTTCAAGGGCGTGTTAAAAATCGGCATGGCCATCTTCCTGGCTCCGTGGCTGGAACTGGTTCCAATGGCCTGCATTGGCGGGATTCTGTTCTGGGTCGCCACGAACATGATCAAACCCGCAGAAATTCGGGAAGTCTGGCAGCACAACTACTTTCACGCTGGCCTGATGCTCTATACGGCCGTGATGGTTCCGCTGACAGACTTTCTCTTCGGAGTTCTGACGGCGTTAATTCTTTATGCAGTGCTCTTCAAGTTCCTGGATCGCCCGAAGGTCACCCCGGACATCAATTCCGGCGCGACTTAGTTGTCCAGCCTGATGGGCACATCAGGCTGGGTGAAGTCTCTACGTCGGGGCTCTTCCCTCACTGCGGAGAACAGCAGAGACGCATCCAAAAGAATACATACAAACACATTAAGTCCAACAAGGAGCGAGTCGCCGCATTCTGTTGCTGTTTTTTTACCGGACTGACGTTTTGTCAGCGAGACGGAACATCCCTTGCGTCAATCGACCAACACGGGATGGTCCGTCCTCCGCAGCGTCCGAAAGCAGCACATGCAAAGCCGTTCCAGTCCATCTTCCGAGTCGACACTAGGCGATTCCAGAGCGACTTCTCTCTCAAGTAAGGTCGGAAAGGACTTTCTCGCTTCAATTGTGGTCTTTCTCGTCGCTTTGCCGCTTTGCATGGGCATTGCGATCGCGTCCGGGGCTCCCGAGGACAAGGCCGCCAGCGTTGGCATCATTACGGGAATCGTCGGTGGCATCGTGGTCGGCGCTATCGGGGGAAGCCCGCTCCAGGTCAGCGGACCAGCAGCAGGCCTTAGCGTGATGGTCGCTCAACTGGTCAGCACTCACGGGTGGCAATCCATGGGACTTGTCGTGGCGCTGGGCGGCTTCATGCAGTTGATTGGAGGCCTTTGTCGGCTAGGGCAGTGGTTTCGCGCCGTCTCGCCAGCAGTCATTCACGGCATGCTGGCCGGCATTGGCGTTCTGATTCTGGCCAGCCAGTTTCAGATCATGCTCGACCACAAGCCGCTCCCGAACGGACTGGCGAATCTGATGGCCCTGCCCCATTCCTTCATGGAAGGCATAATTCCCAGTAGCGCTAGCACAGCCGATGATGCAGCCAGAATCGGATTCCTCGCAATCCTCATCATCCTGCTTTGGAAGCCCTCCACTCCGAAGTCCTTGCATGTCGTCCCCCCTGCCCTGGTTGCAGTCATTGTCACCACTGTGGTCACAATCGCGGCGTCAATCCCGATTACGAAAGTAGCCATTCCGGACTCGCTCACAGACGCGATTACGTGGCCAACCTCGGGTATCCCGGAGAACTTCGCGGGTTGGAAATCGCTGCTGATTTCGGCGTTTTCGCTGGCGTTGATCGCATCAGCCGAGACGTTGTTGTGCGCCACGGCAGTGGACGCCATGCACTCGGGAGAACGAACCAAGTACGACCGGGAGATGGCTGCACAGGGTGTTGGCAATCTCATCTGCGGGTTGTTGGGCGCCCTCCCCATGACTGGCGTCATCGTGCGAAGCAGCGCCAATGTTGAAGCTGGCGCGAAGACCCGGCTGTCGACAATTCTCCACGGAATGTGGCTGCTCGGATGCGTTCTAGTGATCCCATTCGCCCTGCGCGAAATTCCGCGAGCCAGCCTGGCTGCGATCCTGGTGATTACGGGCTACAAGCTGGTGAATCCCAAAATGATCAAGTCGCTCTATCAGTTGGGGCGAGGCGAGATCTTCATCTACCTCATCACCGTCATAACCATCGTCACAACGGATCTGCTGACGGGAGTCGTTGCAGGCATTGTCGCGGCTGGCTTGAAACTCTTTTACGTCTTCTCGCGACTCATCGTTTCGGTCGATTACCAGCCCAACGGAGATCGAACAATACTCCACCTTGTAGGTACGGCTACCTTTGTCTCCTTGCCGCGCCTGGCAGCAGTGCTGGAAGCCATCCCCCCGACAACAGAGCTGCACGTTGATTTCACCAAGCTCGACTACATTGACCACGCCTGCCTTGATCTGCTGGGCGCCTGGGAAAAGCAACACCGCATCACCGGTGGCAGATTGATCATCGACTGGGACGAACTCACTACCCGATTCCATCGCGGGGTGACTGAAGACGCCGCAGCTTCTGCGTAAGACCCAATCGCACATGCGTTCGGCGCATTGGGTCTCTTCCGACAAAGCTGAAATCAAACTCACTCTCAAGGAACCTTGCACCAGTTCATCCACGCCTGAGTGCGCATGTTGCCAGATTTTCACGGATCACGCCGCCCTGCCAAAAAATCGCGAAATCATTCCAGTTTCGCGGCGATGGGTGGCCAGACGACGTCAGTCCTCAGCAACTTGTGACCCGCTACTCGTGGAGTACCTACCGCATGACAGCCTCTCACCCCGCCCCGGCCCTCGAATCAGGCGATTCCCCCATGCCTATCGGCAATCTTGAGGGCCTCAAACGCTACTGGCGCCCCGATTTCCTGTCCGGCTTCCTTGTCTTTCTGATTGCGTTGCCCCTGTGTCTGGCTATCTCCCTCGCGTCTGGCTTCCCGGCGATTGCCGGAGTCATGACTGCCATTGTGGGTGGCATCGTCGGCTCACTCATCAGCAACTCAGAGCTGACGATTAAAGGTCCCGCAGCAGGCTTGATTGTCATTGTCCTGGGATGTGTAACGGACTTGGGGTTCACGGCCGGAGCCAATCCCGCCGCCGACTTCGCAGCCTATCGCGGCGTCCTCGCGGTCGGAGTTGCCGCGGCGATGCTGCAAATCGTCTTCTCGTTTCTACGAGCTGGTGTCCTCAGCGAATTCTTTCCAACGGCGGCCATTCACGGACTTCTGGCGTCGATTGGCATCATCATCATCTCGAAGCAGATTCCTGTCGCAGTCGGGCTCAAAGCCAGCGGCGAACCTCTGCAATTGCTCCGACGCATTCCAGAGACTCTGGACAACATGAACCCCTACATCGCTGTCATTGGGGCGGCGAGTTTGCTCATTCTGTTTCTGAAGCCGCTCATCAAGCATCGCTGGGTCAAACTCATCCCAGGGCAGTTGATCGTCATCCTGTTGGCAGTGCCATTGGGAATCTATTTCGACCTCAGCCACGAGCACACATATTCGCTCAACAGTCACACCTTCACGATTGGCGAGCAGCATTTGGTCAATGTGCCCTTCAACCTGCTGGGCGCCGTCACATTTCCAGACTTTGCCGCGCTGAATAATCCGATCGCGTGGAAGTGGGTGCTGATGTTCGCGCTCATCGGCACATTGGAGTCACTGCTGAGCGCCAAGGCTGTGGAATCGCTGGACCCCTGGAAACGCCGCATGGACGCGGACCGGGACCTGCTTGCGATCGGCATGGGCAATCTCATCGCAGCGTTCATTGGCGGTTTGCCAATGATTTCCGAGATCGTTCGCAGTCGAGCCAACATCGACAATGGAGCAAAGACGCGATTCGCCAACCTGTATCACGGATTGTGCCTGCTGGTCGCGGTCGCGTTGCTCCCGGCCATCATTCATAAGATTCCACTCGCCGCGTTGGCAGCCATGTTAATCTATACCGGCTTTCGCCTGGCTCACCCGCGTGAGTTCTTACACATCTGGCGCGTGGGCCCGGAACAGTTCGTCGTCTTTGTGACCACGATCGTCGCGGTCCTGGCGACCGATTTGCTGGTTGGTATCGGTATTGGAGTCGCCTTGGAAATCGCGATTCAGGTACTCAACGGAGTTCCCATGCGGTCGCTGTTTCGGCCGAGGTTTGAGCTGCAGACGGCCGCTGACGGTGCGACCCAGATTCATATTTCCGACGCGGCAGTGTTCAGCAATTGGCTCGCGCTGCGTAAGCAGATTGTGGAACTCGGCAGCTCGACACAGGTGATTCTGGACTTCTCCGGCGCTCGATTCGTGGATCACACGGTGATGGCACAACTGGAACGCCTGCGTGAGGAGCTTTTGCAGGCGAAGTGCGAACTCACCATCTCGGGACTCGATCAACTGGATGCGGTTTCGAGTCACCCCCTTGCCGCTCGCCGACTGCATTCAGCCGAAAGCATTTCGAAGCGACTTCTCAAAGATGTCTCTCCACGATCGATGATCGACGAATAACGGCTTTGCAAGGCCGATCATCGCAGAGGGGCTCGCCCGATTCATCGAGCGAGCCTCTCGCATTCCCGACAACGATCATCCTGCAGAGGCATTCGTCGTGACTTCATCTTCTGCTGAAACGCTGAGCCCGTCCGAATTCGAACGATTGCGGCAGATCATCATCAAGGCCGCAGATCTGCTGCCTTCCCAAGGCCCGATTACAGCGTACGTGTTTGATAATACTTTGCGGGCACTCGAGGACCTTCCGTTCCACGAAGCACTCAAACGTGGCGGACCGCTTTTTGGCTGTGAGCCTTATCTCTCGCTGGCGAGATTTCAGCAGGAGTATGAACGAGGTCGCATCACTGACGCAGACCTGGAAGCAGTGGTCAAAGAGGACCTCGGCGAAAACGCTCAGCAAAACATCCTCGGACTTTGCACGCGCTCCGAATTGTGGCTCGCCATGCTGAAATTTCCGCTGCGCGCAGCTTCCGCCGCGGAACTTCGCTGGTTCATCGCCGAGTCCGACGCGCTTAAGAAATTCCTGCCCAACGCTGCCCCCAGCCTGCGTGAAGCACCTCTCGATCGAACACGTCGCTGGATTCTGCAAGACGTGCTGCCGCACTGGTCGGAGACAAAATCCCGCGATGGACGCCCCCCTGCCCCGTCCAGGTTCTCACTGTTCGATGACGTCTTCAATGGTTTTGACGTGGGACAGATCGAACGCTGGCCAGATCACGTTTGGACTGAGTTCTGCCTGCAAACCCTGTGGCGCGTCTCACATCAAATCGCCAGTACCGTTCCGCTGGCACCGGTTGTCGGTCCACCTAGACGCCCGCGCGATATCCTGCTGGAACTGACCAACGAAGACAGCGATGTTCTCGTCAGCAGTGTCCTTGTTCGCTTATGTGCGGCGTTCACCGATCAGGGGCTGGCCGAGTGGGTTCTTCCGCATCGCGAAGAAGGTTTGTTCGCCGCGTTCATCAAGATCTATGGCCTGTCAGGCGGACCTCCCGCTGAGTGGTTGCGCGGACTCGACAAAGAACTCGACCGCATCGCCGAGCAACGTCTGGGGCCGTTGGACTCGATTCTGGAATCGTTGCAACTGCTGGGAGTCACCGAAGACGACTGGACCGATTTCATCTCGACAACACTGCTCGCTCTGCGCGGCTGGGCAGGCTTGCTCTGGCAGAACGAAGTTCGCTCGGACCGAGTACCGATCCCGGTACCAGCCGGAACTCTCATTGAGTTCATGGCCGTGCGATTAATTCTGGATCGATTCGCGCTGGAGTCGATCGCTCGTCGGCACGGCGTTGCGAAGGAAATCTGGCAGCACGGAGCAAGGCCGCAGGTCAAACCGAACCACACAGAAGACCGTATCGAAGCCAGAACTTTCCTGCTGTTTCAGGTCTCGCAGTTCATGGGATGGTATCCCTCGGTGCTGTTCGGCTTGTCCGCAGCACAAACCAGCGATCTCGTAAGGGAACTCGAGACCTTCAGCGAACTGGAGCGGCGGCGGCTGTTTCAAATCGCGTTTGAAAGAAACTATCGCCAGCGAGCGCTCAACGCATTCTCAGTACAGACACGCCAACAGGCCAAGCGCGTTGAGGACGTTCAATTTCAAGCGGTCTTCTGCATCGACGCTCGCGAAGAGTCATTCCGGCGACATCTCGAGGAAACGAATCCGCGCGTCGAAACATTCGCTGCTCCCGGCTTTTACTGTGTGCCAATTTACTATCGCGGCGTCGAGGATGCCCACTTCTCCACCCTGTGCCCGATTGTGGTGCGACCTCAGCACTGGATCATCGAGGAACCGCTGTATTCGATGACGCAGGTAGAAGGCCGCCGCGCAGCAACCCGCAAGGCTCTGGGGACAGCCCAGCATCAGGTGCACGTCGGGTCGCGCAGCATTCTGAAGGGCGCATTGCTCTCCGCGAGCATCGGCGTCTTCGCTTCGGTGCCACTGGTCGCCCGCGTCTTGTTCCCGCGCCTCACGGCCCGTATTCGCCGCAAAGCGGAAAGCCTGGTCAAGCCGCTACCAGTCACTCGGCTGAGGCTGGAACGCCTTGACGAAAAGCCCAGTCAAACCGACAGCGGCTTCGGTTTCAGCTTGCCTGAAATGATCAACTTCGGGGAGCGCGTGTTGCGAGATATCGGGCTGACGCAGGGATTCGCACCCATTGTGATGTTCTTTGGACACGGATCCGCGTGTCAGAACAACCCCCACAAGTCCGCTTATGACTGCGGAGCCTGCACGGGCATGGCCGGTTCTCCCAACGCCAGAGCATTAGCAGCGATGCTTAATGATCCACGCGTTCGCGAAGCGCTCGCAACTCGGAATATTATTATCCCGGCAACCACCTATTTCCTGGGTGGCTTGCATAATACTGGCGATGATACCACGACGTTCTACGACCTCGATCTCTTGCCGCGAGCACACCGACCGATGTTTGAGGCAGCGAAGGACACGCTCGATCAGGCTTGCGAACGAAATGCTCACGAACGCTGCCGCCGATTTTACTCAGCGCCGCTCAACCTCACTCAGAGCGACGCACTACTGCACGTTGAAGATCGCACTGAAGACCTCGCCCAAGTCCGTCCAGAATTTGGAAACTCAACGAACGCACTGTGCTTTGTGGGACGTCGCTCGCGAGTCCGTGGCTTGTTCATGGACCGTCGCTGCTTCATGCACTCGTACGACCCGACTACTGATGACGCGGAGGCAACGATTCTCGCGCGTATTCTCGGACCGGTTGTTTTCGTGTGTGCCGGTATCAATCTGCAATACATGTTTTCGTACATCGATTCGCCGGGCTGGGGGAGTGGGACGAAACTGCCGCACAACATCACGTCGCTGCTGGGCGTGATGGATGGAGCCGCGAGCGACTTGCGCACCGGCCTGCCGTGGCAAGGCGTCGAGATCCACGAACCGGTGCGACTGCTGTTTGTGATCGAAAGCACTCCGGAAATTCTGGAGAAGATCATGAACCGCAATCCCGTGGTCGGTCGGCTGATTCGCAACGAGTGGGTACAGCTCGCCATCCTTAACCCGGAATCAAACGAAATACTGCATTACAAGAACGGCAAGTACGAGCCTTACCATCCCGACGTCGTAGACCTGCCAGCAGTAGCAAAGTCTTCAGATTGGTATCATGGATGTCGCGAGCACCTGGGCTTCGCGACCATCAGGAGCAGCTAACGACGAGCATGAACCGCTCGCAGATCCGGATGTTGTCAGTATCTACTCGGATTCAGCATTCACGCATGATTGGACGTTAGACTGTGGATTCCATCGCTCCTTACCTTGGCACATTGGTTGTCGCCGTTCCGGCCCTGCTGGTGCTGGTCGTCGGTGCTGCCTCGTTATTCGGACGGCCGCTGCCGGAACGGAAGCTCACGCGCTGCATTCAGTTCGCCATTGTCACCGGGCTGCTCGCGGCTCTGGTCATGCTGGCTCTCATGCTCATCACCGGCACGCGCCATGTGCCCATTGAACTCGGCGACTGGGTTTCCATTCCACACTACCACTTTCATATCAAGTTCATTTTTGACCGCCTGTCAGTCCCGTTTGTTATTCTTACATTTCTGCTCTGCGGCACAGTTGGAGCCTTCGCGGCCAATTACATGCATCGCGAGCCCGGCTTCACCCGCTTTCATATCTCCTATGCAATTTTCGTGCTGGGCATGGTGACAACATCGCTCGCCGGCACGATTGAGACGCTGTTCGCCGGTTGGGAATTTGTTGGTTTATCCTCCGCTCTGCTGGTTGCGTTCTTTCACGAACGCCCTGCTCCAGTTCGCAACGGGTTGCGAGTCTGGGCCGTTTATCGAGTCTCAGACGCCGCACTGCTGCTGGCCGCCGTCGTCATGCACCATTTGCGAGGTCACGGTGACTTCGACCAACTCCTCGGCAACGCATCCTGGCCGGAAGGCGTCAGCCATATTGAGTCCGGCGCAACGTTCGTGGTTGGTGCACTCTTACTGCTGGCCGCTGCTGGCAAGTCGGCTCTGGTACCTTTCTCAAGCTGGCTACCCCGTGCGATGGAAGGCCCGACGCCATCCAGTGCAATTTTCTATGGAGCACTTTCGGTTCACCTGGGAGCATTCCTGCTGTTGCGTTTCAGCCCTCTGCTCGACGCATCGCCCGCACTCCGCGTCGCAGTGATTGTCATTGGGCTGATCACCGCCGTCTTCGCAGCCATCACGGCGCGTGTGCAGTCCGACATTAAGTCGGCATTGAGTTACGCATCGCTAACGCAAGTCGGATTGATTGTTATGGAAATTGGGCTGGGACTGCGCTACCTCGCCCTAATTCATATTCTCGGACACGGTTGCGTGCGGACCCTGCAATTCCTGCGAGCCCCTGCCCTGCTCCAGGACTATCGCACGCTCGAAAATGCTATTGGCAAAAAGCTCCCCAGTCGGTCTGCAGGCGTTCGCGAATGGGCGTACCGGTTCGCGTTGGAACGTGGTTACCTCGACATCCTGCTTGACGAATACATCGCCAGACCGGTGATCTGGTTCTTCAAAAAGAGTGACGATCTCGAACGCCGCTACGTCGCTTGGCTCAGAGGCTCCGTTGCTGCAACCACCGACAAGCGAGATGACGCATCACTGGAAGACTAAGACGATCCATAGCCGTAGCCGTAGCCGTAGCGAGCGAATACTGACTCAATTAGTGACACCAAGGCCATGCCTGAATTGCTTATTCCAGAACTTCATCTGCCACTCATCGAGTTGGCCATCTTGTTCCCGCTGCTCGGCGCGATTCTGGTTTCGCGTATGAGACAACCGGAAACGGCCCGCCGCTGGAGTCTCGCGTTCGCCGCGCTGTCGCTGCTGAGTACAACTATCGCCTGGCAGGATTTCATCGGCCTTGGAGTGCCGCTGGCTCATGATCACTGGGATGTTGTCGGCGAAATGTTTGGCCGCAATGTGTTTGCCATCGACTCGGTCACTGCCCCTCTGCTCCCACTGATATCGCTGCTGTACGTACTGACTACTCTCGCAACTCTGCGAACCAAAATTCGGCGTTTCTCGTTCGCGTGGACGATGGTCTCCATGTCGCTTTCGCTGGCGACATTCTGCTGCCAGCATGAGTGGGGCGTGATCGGGCTCCTGACGCTTGCCACGTTGCCGCCTTATTTTGAACTCCAGAGCCGCGGCAAATCCACTCGCGTTTACGTCATCCACATGGCCGCGTTCGTCGGTCTGATGATCTTTGGCTGGGCGTGCGTGTGCATCGAATCTAAAGCGCCGGTGCATTCGCTGTTCGCGATCCTGCCGTTGTTCCTGGCAGTGCTCATTCGAAGCGGAGTCGCACCAACTCACGTGTGGCTGACCGACCTCTACGAAAACGCCACCTTCGGCACCGCCCTGCTCTTCACTACTCCACTGTCCGGAGCCTACGCAATCGTCCATTTGGTATTACCCATTGCGCCGGGCTGGGTTTTGCAAAGTATCGGATTGGTATCATTGCTCACCTCCGTCTACGCGGGCGGCATGGCCATCGTTCAAACCGACGTTCGGCGCTTCTTCAGCTATCTGTTTCTCAGTCAGTCGTCTCTGGTGCTTGTGGGCTTGGAAAGCGTGAGCCACATCGGGCTCACCGGCGGCCTATGCGTATGGGCATCCGTGGTGCTGGCCTTGGGCGGATTGGGCCTGACGCTGCGAGCTGTCGAGTCGCGGTTCGGACACGTGACGTTGACACAATATCGCGGCCTTTACGAACACGTGCCCCTGCTGGCGGTTTGTTTCCTGTTAACGGGCTTAGGAAGCGTCGGCTTTCCGGGAACGATCGGCTTCGTCGGAACGGAGATCCTGATCGACGGTGTGGTCGAGGTTTACCCCCACGTCGGTGCCGCAGTGGTCATTGCTGCGGCCTTGAACGGCATCGCAATCGTGCGGGCCTACTTCTTGTTGTTCACGGGATCAAAGCATGCCTCTTCCATCCCGCTGAATGTTGGCTTAGCCGAAAAAATCGCCGTGCTGACCTTAGCCCTGCTGATCCTGGGTGGTGGATTCCTGCCGCAGCCGGGGATCTCAATGAGTAGCAAAGCTGCCGCAGAAATTATTCAAGCGCGACCGGCAGTACTGGCTCCCGAAGAACCACACCACGAGCCGGAAGAAGAGCAGTCGCCTCATGAGCGAGAGGATCACGAGCAAGAAGCCCACGAGGTGGAAACAGCACCAGCCCAACACTGATAGTCACCGGATGTAGGCTCACTTGCAGAAGAGACATCCCTTCGTCTGCTGATAGCAATTGGCCGTGCAGTTCCTGGTATCTTCCCAGAGTTGCCCGTACCAAGTCGCAGTCTGGCTTTGCTGAGACGCGGGCGGTTGGATGAGAACCGTCTGTTTCGCTGAGTAGACTTCGCTCTGAGTGATGCCTTGCACCAGACTGGCGGGTGATACGCGAGCCGGTTGCTTGGCCTTCAGCAACCCGGACTGGATCAGCCCGCAGGTCACGTACTCCGAGCAATGCATGCCGGTGCTGACATCGCCTGTCAGAAAATGCTGCACCTCGTAGGGCCGTCCCAACTGACTGTCGAGGTAAACCTCCAGCTTCTGCTTCGACGATTCCGACAGGGTTGTCTTCGGCTGAAAAACGTGCACCTCTTGCTGATTCTGCGTGCTCAGATACTTATCGAGCGACAGACACCGCACGCCAACACCATTCGTCGATTCATAAACCAGCGGCCGGGTATTGCGGACGACCACGACCGCTACGTGAGTAAACGGGCTTTGCGTATAGACTCGCACCGCCAGACAGTCGCCCTTCGTGACCAGCAGCGTTCCCGTCTGCATGGCCGGAGCCATCTCACGGGCCGCAGTTACCGCGGAATCACATTTGAGACCGTCCAGATTCGCGGACGGATTCACTCCAATCACCAAGGCCATCGCCAGCATCAATGACATGTCAAGCTCCTCCAGGTTATCGACGTGATTGTGTCGGCTATCGTTCCGGGAACCGCAACCAAATGTCAAAAACTGTCGGTCAGAGCCTCAGCTCGTCCGAACGCGTCACTCGCTCGTCCATTTCCAACCTACATAACGCACAGCTACCAATTCGGATCTTCGCCACGCCGAAACGCAAATCCCTTGAAAGAATTGCCGTTGTCGTTGAGAACCTTATGGTCCTGATAACTCTGCTTTCGGCGATCGGGAAGACCAATTCATGCTCCGGCTCTGTACGGCACTGCTGGCCTTGATGCTCTGCTGCTATTCATCCTGCTCCAACGCGGCCGACGAGGAGCCTCTTCGTCACAGGATCGACGTCGCCATCCGCAGCCTCTGGCAGGCCGAAAAACTCACACCCGCTCCTCGAACAACGGATGCAGAGTTCCTGCGACGCATCTATCTCGACCTGGTCGGGGTGATTCCTGAGTACTCGGAAACAGTTGCGTTCTTGAACGATCAAGCGGCCGACAAACGAGAGCGCTTGATCGATTCACTGCTGGCCGACCCACGCTTCGCGAAGCATCAGGCGGAGATCTGGGACCTGATTCTCTTTACGCGAAATCCACCCGGTTACGAGACCGACAAGCGCGCCGGCATTCAGAACTGGCTCACGAAGAACTTCGAACAGAACCGTCCGTACGATGAATGGGTTCGCGAGCTGCTGAAAGCGGACGGCAACAGTGTCGAACAGGGACCGCCGCTGTATTTCGTGCAGTACCGCAACCAGCCCGAGGACGCGACTGAGGTCATCACGCAAACCTTCTTGGGCGTGCAACTGCAATGCGCCCGCTGCCACGATCATCCCTTTGAAGCGTGGAAGCAGGTGGAATTCTACGGTATGGCTGCGTTCCTGGCCCGGCTGGATGTCGTTACGGTCGGCAAAAAAGACAACCTCTCGATGTTCAGCGTCGCCGAGAAAAGCAGCGGTGACATTCTTTTCACAGGACCAGCCAAGGACCAGCAGCCCGGCAAGAAAGGCGATCCCGTCGGCCCGCGATTTCTACTCGGTGACCCGTTAACGGAACCCCCGCTGCCAGAGGGTTTCAAAGAGGTCAAGTTTGAGGCGAACAAGGTGCCGACTAAGCCTTTGTTCTCTCGCAAGGACCAACTGGCTGAATGGATCACGCGGCCAGACAATCCCTTCTTCGCGAAAGCAATCGCGAACCGCGTCTGGTCCCAGTTCCTGGGCCGAGGCCTCGTACATCCCGTCGACAACATGAGCCCCTCAAACGCCCCGGTGCACCCAGACCTGTTGCAGAAGCTGGCGCAGGAACTCATCGCTCATCAGTTCGATTTGAAGTGGTTCATGCGGGAACTCGTCAACAGCGAGACCTATCAGCTCTCGTCCCGCGGCGCATCAGGTGAGCCTTCGCCTCGGCACTTCGAGCATGGCCGCACTCGTCCGCTGTCCGCAGAAGAGCTGGTTGATAGTTGGCGTGTTGCAACCGGGTACGCTGAGGCTGCGAAACAGAAAGGTTCCCAAAAGAGCGAGCAGAACCGCTTCCATCCCATCGAAGGCGGCTACATCCTGCGGTTCTTTGGCACCCCGAATTCGGGAGCGGGCGACTTCCAAGGCGGCTTGGCAGAGCACCTGTTTCTTAACAATGGGCCGCTGAACCGCCTCACGGACACCAATAAGGGCAATCTGGCGGATTGGCTAAACACCGTAGATCACCCCTTGCCAAACCGGGTCGAACGATTGTATCTCACTGTTCTCACCCGCTACCCCACCCCTGAAGAGTCCGCACGATTCATCGCTTTCATCGAAGAATCCAACGGCAAGCCGCGCTGGTCTGACGCCGTTTGGGTGCTTCTCGCCTCAAGTGAATTTCGATTTTGCCAGTAAGTGACCGACCGTCATCGCATCGCCTCTCCAGAGGTAGTCCTTGGCCTGATTGATCAAACCGCCCCCGCGATTCTCCAATCGCCGAACCACGCGAGACACCACCTACCAGACAGCAACGAGGAACCTTCTCATGAGGATGTTACGGCGCGGCTTTACTCTGATTGAACTGTTGGTTGTGATCGCGATTATCGCGGTGCTGGTTGCCCTGCTCCTGCCCGCAGTCCAACAGGCTCGTGAATCTGCCCGACGCACACAGTGCCGCAACAACATGAAGCAGTTGGGGCTGGCCATCCTCAATTACGAAAGTGCCACCACTCGCTTCCCGCCTGCAGGCATCGGATATGGCTGGTGCAATGTCTCCGCCTCAAACCCGGGTACGCCCCGCATTCACAATCTCAACGGGCTGACGTTGCTGCTCACTTACATGGACAAGGAAACTCTGGCGAGCCAATTCGACTTCAACGTCGCCATGCAGGGCCTCAACACCGGTTGCTGCTGCAGTCTGGTTGGCAACACCGCGGGCACGCTGGCCGGTACACCGGCGAATCACTCGAACGCCCTCAACTTGTTGCAGTCGCAGTTCCTCTGCCCGTCAGATGCAGGCGACCCCAATCAGGGCGTCGGCACCTGCTATGGGACTACAACTGGAGGTGGCGGAGCCAAGACCAACTACGACTTCATCACGTCCCGCAGCGACTTCAGTTGCAACAACTGGTCAGTGCAGGCCACTGATCAACGACGCATGTTTGGTGAAAACAGCGGCACCCGCCCGGGCTCAGTGGTCGATGGCCTGTCCAACACACTGATGGTCGGAGAGACGACACTTAACGTCTACAACGGCCGCACTTCTTCTTGGGGCTATCGCGGTTGGGTAATGACCGGAGTCGACGTAGAGACAACGGGCATCAACCGCTGGTACTACGCTGTCGGCGTTCCAGTAATACCTGAGCGACTGGGGAGCTGGGGACAAGCTGGCAGTTCGCATACTGCGGGTGCCCACTTCACACTCGGTGACGGCTCCGTGCGCTTCCTGTCAGAGAATATGAATCTCACCCTGCTCACAAATCTCGCCAAGATGGCGGATCTGTCCGGCACCACGATCGGCGACGAATAGGCCCGCAACCCAGCAACCCTGGACAGCACCTTTGACAATTCGGGATACGGAAATAATGAAATTGCACCTGATGTTGTGCGTGATTTCTCTGGTAAGTTTGGCTGGCTGCGGCGAGAAAGTTGATCTAAAAATTACCCCGGTGTCGGGAATCGTCACGTTGAACGGCCAACCCCTCGCGGAAGCTGATGTGTCCGCGATTCCTACGGGTGCCACGATGGGACTTGGCGGCGGCGCCCGCAGTGACTCCAAGGGAGAATTTAAATTCACTCACGCGCGCGGCGAAGCCGGTTTGCCACCCGGCGAATACAAGGTCACCGTCAGTCTACGCAAGAAGAAGGACGGCTCGGTGCCTCCGCCCAACGATCCGACTCCACCGATCGAGTCCGACGCCACTGAAACCATCGGCGCGCAATACAGCGACCCGAACCAGACCAAGCTGACACTCACCGTGCCGCCGGCTTCTACTCCCGTCGAGTTCAAACTCGAAGGCGCTCAGAAATAGCCGCTCCAGACCAACTTGAGAATCAGAGATCCCAGACCCGACGAAAAGATTTCGAGACGCGCACATTTACCAGATGTAGTCTCGATTGCATTCGGATCATGGCTCTCTGTCATGTTGACCTCGGTGCGATCGGATCGCAAGAAATGTAAATCAAGCTGCGATGACCAGAGTTGTGAAACGTCGTGCTCTACCAGACTGAGCTACAGCCCCGCCTCAAACTCAGCTTCGCTGCGCTTGAGGTAGGGCTGGTGGGATTCGAACCCACGACCCCGAGATTAGAAATCTGTAGTTCCACAGGCATTCATCGCAGTTGTACGCACGAGGGCAACGAGAATCGGCGAGACAGTTTCCTGAGCTATAGTTTGTTGCCAAACCACCGAGACTTGAACCCGGGACCTCTCGCTTGCGCGAGCGCTCTGACCATGTAGTCACACCTGCATTTGCCGCTCGTTTGCCTTGATTTTGATACCTGCCACGCAACAACGAGAAGCGAAGAGAATGCCGCCCGCCTTAAGAGCGGGCGGCAAGATTCGAACCCGCAAGCACAAATGTATTCTCGTCAGCATTTGTAGCGCAACAGATCCAGTTACCAAGCCGACGAGTTTTTGTTTGTGACAAGCACATTTATCAGATGTAGTCACGACAGCATTCGACTTGATAGTTTCAGTGAGCCACGAGTTGCTCAGACCGACGAGATTCCGCGAGACACTTATCGACCAGGTAGATTGGCTGTAGTCCCACAGGCATTCGATCTGAGCAACTATTGGCTCCTGCAGGCGCGTTTCGGTACGAGAAAATCAGGATCCGTCGCAACAACGAGATCGGTGAAACACTGCTCTACCAGTTGAGCTACAGCTCGGTGCTGATTCTTCTCAGCGAGAAGAACTCAAAGAATGGAGCTGACGGGACTCGAACCCATAACTTGTAGTTCCACGCGCATTTGTCGCGATCAGGCTCATGTGTAAACCGTCCTTACCGACACGCCGAGCACCTTCAAAGTTCAGATTCGTAGCGACGAAATTGATGAAACATGCAACGCGTGCCCCATTACACTTCGCCCCGGAAAACTGATTGATTCGGGGCGGCGGGATTCGAACCCACTCTTCGTCCGTGGAAAGGATGTAGTTCCACCGGCATTCGTTACAAATACGCTCGTGACATCAGGCCGCGGCTGCCTGCTTTACGACTGCCTCGACTATGAATTGTGCGTCCAGAACTCGAACTGGCATCAGCCGGAAATTGGGAATGGGATTACTATTCGTCCAGGCGATTGTGCGCCACAACGCCAGCACACCCGCTCCCTGACTCGCGAATTCTGTACGCCGAACCAGCTCGCGCACATACGCCAGATGAGCCAGTTCAAAAGACAAGGATTCGTTGCGTGCGAACAATTTTCGCTGCTCCGTAGGGATCTCGACGCTCAGTTCCGCCACGAACTGCTTCAGATAAACCCGTTTCAGATCTTCCGCAGTGTGATAGTCATTTCGTGACGGTGTCCGGGGAACCACGTAATCCAATCGCGTTCCCCAGCTACACCAACCGCAGCAGCATTGGCGTCGCGCTCTTGTCAATTTCGGCGCTGCTTTCAGCTCGAACGACGTCGCCAGATAGGAAATCAACAAGTTCGCGAAAGCACGCATGTCTGTGAGCCCATCCAGAATCGAACTGGGCAACGAATCCCGAAAGCGTTGCAACCACTCCAAGGCGGCATCCGTCGAATCTGTGGACTGATGGATGGCATCAAAGGTCACAGTTCCCGCGCTCACCGCGTCTTTCAGCCAGCGAAACATCCCGTATGACTTCTCATGCAAAGTAAGCACGCGGTCGAGTTCCTGTGATGTAAAGATCATGTCACACCTCAGAAGGATATGCCGACACCTTCGGCTGGTTACCAAGAAAGGCGTCTTCAAACGGACAGCGACGAGAAGAGTGAAACAAACCGTGCTTTCGCACGTCCAGCGTTCTAACCAATTGAACTACTTCAGCCTCGCGGCCGAAGGTGGAACTTGAACCCACAACCTCTGGATTGAATGTAGTTTCACTAGCATTCGCTGCTCGTGTTTAGCAAACGAGATCAAGAATTGAACGATTGAAAAACAAGCAGCGACGAGGTGAGTGAAACACAGTGCTTTCGCACTTCCGGTGCTCTATCCAACTGAGCTACTCCAGCCTTGCGGCTGAAGACGGGATTCGAACCCGCCACATCCGGATCCACATGTAGTTTCACAAGCATTCGCTAATCGTGTAATCAATATTCTGTTATCAAAAGGGACGGAGTGCCGACGCAGCTCCCCCCCTTCGCAAGGGGGGATTGAGGGGGGTTCATCTCAACCATGCTCGCCAAAGCAACCCTAGCCAACATCCTCAGCACCGTCAGCTTCCTGCCTTCGCAAGTCGCGCACGCTATTCCCAGTCCCGCGGATCTTCCGGCGCGACTGGAGTCCAATATCCATGTTCGCCTGTTGCTCGCGAGCAGCTCTGGCAATCGCTTCGCAGACGCCTTCGAGGTTCTCGTAAACGTCGACATTCAAAAACCTGACAACACAGATGCCATTCCGCTCAAGAAACTGATCTCGAACCGCGTCCTTCGCTCTGGCAGTTGGTTGGAAATGACTATCCCCATCCAACTCAACGCACAATCTCAACGATGGGCAGTAGAAGTCCAGGATATAAGCCCCGACTCCAAACTGCCGTCGAAACTTTACGCCACAGATCTGACGGCCCTTCAACACGCTCCAAAGTAATACCTCAGCCGGCGCCGGCTGATTTCTCAGTTCTCGCCGACGCTCGGTTTGCTCGGAGCGGTTGAAGAACTCGGTCATTGTCGTTCTCAGTGATCGGACGTCGTGAGTTGTCGAGAGTATAGTAACAACGATCCCCCCTTTAATCCCCCCTTGTGAAGGGGGGAGATTTGTGGACCTTCGTATGAGATCGCAGTCGTCATCGACGTCGCCTGTCAGGTTTCCCCCCTTCACAAGAGGGGATTAAGGGGGGGGATCGAAGTCATCACAATTCTCTACAACGTCACACTCTCAATCACCTTCACCCAGTGATTTTCCGTCGCGTTACCGGCTGCGACATCCGCGATCAGCGAGAAGACCTGGTCGCTGAAGCCGCCGACATTCGTCACGTCGCGCTGCTCTTTGGCCTGAGTCGTCCCGTAAGGCTGGATGTCGATGCAGACTAGCTTCGCTTTCGGGTTCCGAGTCTTGAACTTGGCCCATTCGGCCATGGTCTCCGTCGCGCGACTACCAAAGTACTGCACGCGGGAAGAATCCATCCAGGACTCGTTGTCCGATACATAAATCACCAGATCACCAGAGGCGTTCTGGCTGTTCAGGAACCGCAGGGGAGCCGAACAGCTCGTACCGCCGCTGGGCAGTGACGCCAGCTTGTGAGCGTTCGTCATCACTGAGTCACGTGGATTGAGCTGGCACTTCACAACATTGTCCGAGAACGGAATCACTTCCGCCGTCGGGTTCTTGCGCAGCATCGCGGCGGCGACCAAAGCCGCCACATCGATACAGCGAACCTTGGAAGTTGAGCCCTGACGCTGACCGGTAACAGCAGACTGCATCGAACCCGAGACGTCCGGGAAGACGTAAACCTTCCCAGCCACCTGCGGCACGTTGCGAATCGCCGTCTCCATCGCATCCTGCAACGCCTCGCGAATCACCAGCGGCACGTTCTCACCCGTGTTGAGGTAGGCCACCATCAACTGGTAAGGAAACGCCTTAGCTTTCTCGATGAGTTGCTCATTGCGCAGCCGTGAGGCGATGTCCGCAGCCAACTGGCCATCGTCAAGAACTCCGTGTCGAGCAAACGTGTTCAAGTTCATGCGAGTCGTCTGCCACGACGCGTTCCGGGCGATCTGCTTCCATTGACCACTGGTCAGCGGCAACGCAGTCAGCATCTGGAACGGTACGTCGGGAGGCGTCTCGTTCAAACCGCTCTCTTTGCCGACGACGCCCTTGAAGACCTCGAACTGCTGCACGACCGCTGGAAGTGCTGCCTGATCGACATCGCGGCCAATCAGGTAGCCCAGCAACGCCCGACGCTGTTCGTCGCGCGGTTTCGGGTGCACCATCTTGATGATGTCCGCCAACGACGGTGAGTTACCCACCGAGCCGTGGAAGAGTTGCTCGTCCGTGCGTGCTTCGAGCCATTGTAGAATCATCCGCTTCGGCAATGAGCCCAGGCTTTTTCGGCCCACGACTCCCGAACGCATGATCTGCACGAAGTTACGAAGCATCTTCGGCGAGTCGATGACGCGATCGAAGATCTCAGCCATCAAGCCCGGTGACTTCACGGACAAGACCGCACACAGCAACGCAGGCAGGTCTTTCATGTAGCCACGCTCGCGAGCGTACAACGCCGTGCGGGCAATGAACTCCGGCTCAACCGTCTGGCACAGCTGCAGAATGTTCTGCAGTTGCTGCTCGTCGGACGCGTAGAAAGTCGAGTTCAAGCAACCCGTCGCCGCAAACTGAGCCAACGCGTGCTTATAGCTGAATTGATAAGCCGTACCGCCAGCCTCGTTGACGGCATCCGTCTTCGGCTGAAGCATGCCAACGATCGTCTGAAACAAAGTCTTGCTTGCCATGTCTGCAACTCCTTCAGTGCGGTGGCCGTGTTTTGCTAACGATCAGCCTTAAAGCAGCGGCTGTTCCACACAGGCAAACGAATGACACGGATTCGATGTAACCCGTTCTGGGCCAAGGCAAAGAATTTTCGAACTAGTCCGAGCCTCATCATTTCTCCCGTCTCGAATCGCCTCTGTAGATTATCTCATAGGATATGCAATAATCCGAAATGATAAGTCGGTCATGACGCGGCGTTATCACAATGAGCAGCATTGCCGCTGAACGCAGTAAGTCGCGCGTTATTGCGACGGAGGATGTTGAAATTGGCCAAGCGTAAGCATGTTGCGATCGGCTTACTGGGATCGACGATAGACGCGGGGTTTGGGCCGAAGCGCTGGGACCGCTGGCGGCCTTCAGTCGCGGTGTGTCAGCACGAAGACCTGCTCATCGACCGCTACGAGCTGATCTACCAGACGCCACATGCCGAACTGCTGGGACAGGTTGTCGACGACATCCAGTCCGTGTCACCCCAGACCGAGGTGCGCACGCATCTGGTCGATCTGAAAGACCCCTGGGATTTTGAAGAAGTGTATGGCTCGCTGCATGACTTCGCGCGCGGTCTGGACATCAACGCCGAACGGGAGGACTGGCTGATCCACATGTCGACCGGCAGCCACGTGCAGCAAATCTGCCTCTTTCTGCTCACGGAGTCGCGACACATTCCCGGTCGGCTGCTGCAAACGTCACCGCCCCGGAAGAGTCCTCATCAGGCTCCCTCCAGGCAGAAGAAGCCGAGCGCTGCAGAGCGAAGGCGGCTGGGAGGCTCGCCACCGCCGGTCGAACAGAACTATGACGTGACGAAGGGCGAGTATCGGATCATCGACCTCGACCTGTCGCAGTACGACCGGCTGGCTCAGCGATTTGAGCGTGAGCGATCGGAAGGGGTGTCGTTCCTGAAGAGCGGCATTGAGACGCGCAACGCGCAGTTCAATCGCCTGATCGACGAGATCGAACATGTGGCTCAGCAGAGCCGCGCTCCGATGTTGCTGATGGGGCCGACCGGTGCGGGCAAGTCGAAGCTCGCCCGACGCATCTTCGAAATGAAAAAGTTGCGGCAGAAGATTGCCGGGCAATTCGTCGAACTGAACTGCGCCGTTCTGCGCGGCGATCAGGCGATGTCGGCCCTCTTCGGGCACGTGAAGGGAAGTTTCACAGGCGCAACGACTGACCGCCAGGGAGTCTTGAAAGCAGCCCATCAGGGCATGCTCTTCCTCGACGAGATCGGCGAACTGGGCATCGACGAGCAAGCGATGCTGCTGCGGGCGCTCGAAGAGAAACGCTTCATGCCGGTCGGCGCAGACAAGGACGTCACGAGCGATTTTCAGCTCATCGCCGGAACTAACCGCGATCTGCGAGCAGCGGTCGCTGACGGCTCATTCCGCGAAGACCTGCTGGCGCGCATTAACCTCTGGACCTTCGATCTGCCCGGCCTGAAGCATCGCCCCGAGGACATCGAACCGAACCTGCAGTTTGAACTGGATGAACTGACCGCCGCGACCGGCAACCGAGTGACCTTCAATAAGGAAGCCCGCGAGCGGTTTCTGAAGTTTGCGACATCAGACTCCGCGGAATGGAAGGCTAACTTCCGCGACCTCAACGCGGCGATCGTGCGGATGGCGACGCTGGCTCCGCAAGGCCGCATCACTCCGGATGTGGTCGATGGTGAGATCACCCGCCTGCGGACTGCGTGGAACTCAGCCGAGAGAAGGTCACCTCATGCAGGTCATCGCAATGCGAACTCGCTCATCGAAGAGTTGCTCGGCGAAAAGGCTGCGGCGGAGTTGGACCTCTTCGATCGCGTGCAACTGGAAGCAGTCCTCGAGGTGTGCCAAAAAAGTCGCTCTCTCTCAGATGCAGGACGTCAACTCTTCGCCGAATCCCGGAAGGCGAAGGCACAACCGAACGACGCAGATCGACTTCGTAAGTACCTCGCGCGGTTCAATCTCAGTTGGAGCGATCTCGGCCAATAAACACCCCACCAGCAAGACGAGCCATTTGCTGCTCTACTCCGCGATCTGCCATACGGCGATGTGCCCTGAGATATCTGCCGCCGCCAGCCATTTTTCGTCAGGTGACAGCGAGAATGACGAAATCCAGTCCTTGAATTGCCCGCCGCGCGGTATTCCGATCACGGCGACCTCCTTGCCGTCGCTGACCTGCCACACGCGAACGCACGTGTCACGACCTGCCGAATACAGCAACTGACCGTCGCGCGAAAAAGCGACATCGGTGATGCCGTACTGATGGCTCGCCACATCACGAATCAGTTTGCCGGTCTCAGCATCGATCAAGTGCACTTTGCCCGTGTCGGTTTCACCGCCCTGCCCCGCTGCAATGATTTTTCCGTCGGGAGAAAACGCGAGCGCGACCAGCCCGTCCTTCGTCCAGCCACGCCAGACCTGCCCGCCACCGTACGAGTGATCTAACGGGTTCAACTTCGGAAACTGCGTTTTCAAGATGTCGAGCTTTTCCGTGCCGTCGATGCTCCAAAGCTTGAAGCCGGCGCACGGAATGTCGAAGTCGTCGCGTTTGTAACGGAACTCAGAGACAAGCACCGATTGTCCGTCCGGAGCGAATGCCGTCGCGACAATCCAGTTCCACGGATGCCCTTTCCACTTCGCAGTGGGCTGCCGTGTTTCAGCGTCCCAAATGACGACTCCGGCTGCGGCGTCACCGCTCACAAGCCGCTTGCCATCGCTCGACATCGCCAGCGAATGAATCCAGTCAGAGTGCTCCTGCAACGTGTGCGCGGGCTCGTACTTCGCCACCTTCAAACCGGGTTGCGACAGCACGTCGTCTTTGCGTGATCGCTTCGCGTCATCGCGCCGAGTCTGCTCATCCAGCACAACTTCAACTTCGCCGCTGGCCTCTGCTTCCAGCAACCACAGGCAAATCGAGCGGTCGAAGCTTGCTGAAATCAGTTGTTTCCGCGACTTGTCGTAGATCAGTCGCGAGATCGCGTTGCTATGCCCCTCCAGGCAGCGAGCTGGATTCACATTCGGTGCGTCGCGCTTCCTGGCAGGCTTCGATGAGCCCGACGATTCAGTTACCGGCGGCGTGTCAGGCAACTCCCAGACGAAAATCTGCCCCGACTGATTGCCCGCCACCAGAGACCGCGAAGATTCAAGAAACGTCACGGCGGTGGGCCACGATCCTTCAAACGTCAGTTGATAACGCATCGTCGGTTTGAACATCATCTACTCCGGCTGGCAGTCGATCCCCCGCAACCAACCTAACGGCGATGACGCCTTTGCAACACCGACCGACAACCGGGTCGAATGTTCCCGCGACTTACCGTTTTTGACGTGAGAACGAATCCAGCTTCTTCCCGCCAAATAGCAATACGGTCTATCCTTCCACCACATGAAGCTTGTTCGCAGACCTCACATGAAGCTCGCACAAGATGTCTCAGTTTGATGGCTATCACAAGTGGCTGGGAATTCCCCCCAACGAACAGCCGCCGAATCACTATCGGCTGCTCGGAGTGGCATTGTTTGAGGACGATGCCGACGTCATTGACTCGGCGGCCAATCGTCAGTCGGCCTACCTGCAGCAGTGTGCTTCCGGCAAGCAGATCGCACTTTCGCAGAAGCTTTTGAATGAAGTCGCCGCCGCGCGAGTTTGCCTGCTGAACCCGAAGAAGAAGAAAGCTTACGACGCCCAACTGCGGGAAAAGATCGAGGCTGCTCAAGCTCAACAAGAGGCGGAAGAAAATCCTCTCGCATTCCTGAATCAGGCTCCGGCCGAGTTCGATCCAAACGCCATCGAGCTTGCGCCACCGACTCCTCGGACGGCACCGACTTCCGCCATTCCCGGTTGGGTAGTTGCTATCGCGGTCCTGCTCGGCGTCAGCGTCTCGGCGTTTTTGGGTTATCAACTCTTCCTGGCCAAACCCGAGGAGCCCGTAGTCGCGGATTCCGATGAAGCGCGCGAAGCTGCCAATCGGTCGATAA
>JAKFWA010000078.1 GCA_021732995.1 Planctomycetaceae bacterium
CGCGAGCGTTTGCGTTCGTCCAGCGTTTGCGTTTGTGGTGTGAGGACCTCAGAGTCGCGCTCTCATTCACCCTGCGGTCGATTCTTAACGGCCGTCGCTCAGCACCGGAGTGGGAACACTTCAGTCTGTCCCATTTGATTCAGTCTCAGTCCTTGAGAGACGCAGCTTTTTCAACAGGCTGATAGCCGCCTTACGCTATCGGCGATCAGTTACTGAGGCGACTATCTGGAGTGTGGGCACCTTCGGGGCGTATTACGATCAGCTTAATGGCAACCGACACAGCATCAATTTGAGCCTTCCTCAAACGAGGAACAAGCTCCCGCAGGAGTAGCGATGATGTTCGCGCGAGAGTCGAACAGAAAGGTTGCAGTTCATGCTTCGTGATACTCGATTGTTGCTGACCGGCTGGATGCTCACTCTGATTGCGCAATTCGCAAACGCTGAAGTTGACGCGGTTGGGCTGCGGGTGATTGATACTACTGTCGCCAGCAACGAGGAGCGTCAGGCGTTGTTGAATCAGGTGCGTGAGCAGCAGTGGCAACGACTGCAGGCCGCGAATCGTCAGAGTTCCGCCGAGTGGAAGTCAATTCAATCGTTGGACGGCTGGAAGCGGCTGCGTCGTGAGAAACTCGATGCGCTCAAAGTCTCGCTGGGGCGTTGGCCGGACGCTCCGCGGCAGATACGAGTCGTCGTCTCCAGCACCGTCGAGGGCGATGGCTTCAAGGTCGACAACATCTTGTTCGAGTCGCGGCCCGGGTGGTGGGTATCAGCCAATCTCTACCGACCGGACAAGCCCTGCCCGCCGGCGCCGGGGTTCGTTATCTGTCACGCACATCACACTCCAAAAGAACACGGCGAATTGCAGGACATGGGGATGACATGGGCTCGCGCCGGTTGCCTGGTGCTGGTGCCCGATCAGGTGGGGCACGGTGAGCGGCGTCAGCATCCTTTCGCGACGGCGGCGGATTACTCGAAGCCTTACCGAGTCGGCCATGCGGATTATTACTTTCGCTATGATAATGCGATCCAGTTGCAACTGGTCGGCGAGAGCCTGGCAGGTTGGATGGCCTGGGACCTCATGCGTTGTGCGGACGTGCTCGCACAACACAAGCTCGGCGGACCTCAGCACCTGTTCTTGCTGGGATCGGTCGCGGGCGGTGGAGATCCGGCGGCCGTCGCCGGGGCGCTCGACGATCGCTTCGAGGTCGTGGTGCCGTTCAACTTTGGAGGGCCACAGCCGGAAACGCGCTATCCGTTGCCCGCTGATGCTGAAAACTCTTTCAACTACGCAGGTGGCGGCAGTTGGGAATCAACGCGCAATTTGAGGAACTCTGCCCGCGATGGATTTTTACCGTGGGTAATTGTCGGTGGAATTGCTCCGCGGCGATTGATCTACGCGCATGAGTTCCGCTGGGACGAAGCCCGCGACCCGGTGTGGAAGCGGCTGCAAACGTTGTATCGCTGGTATGATCAACCGGCTGCGCTGGCGTTTACTCACGGTTCCGGCATGGTGACCGGTCAATCGGCGGATGATACCCATTGCACTCACATTGGCCGCGTGCAACGGGCGTTGATACACACTGCGCTCCGGGATTGGTCTTATGTCGAGGTTAAGCCCGAAGACGAATACCGCCAGCGCCTGCCGGCTGAGCAACTACGGTGTTGGACCGATGACCTGCGGCGCGAATTGCAACCACAAACGCTGGCGCAACAGGTCCGCGGGATCGCCGGGCGGCAGTTCGCTGAAGTGAACGCTTTGCAGGCCAAACTTGCGCCGGCCGAATTCCGACAGGAATTGCGCCGGCGCTGGACCCAGCGTCTAGGAGCGACCGTCGCGCCGCAGTTGAAGGCAACCGAACGTCGGAGCGTTCAAGTTGAGGGAGACATCACCGTTGAACGCTGGATGCTGACGACGTCGGACGATCTGCGCGTGCCGGCCTGCGTCGCCATACCTCGGAAGATCGATGGTCCGACCGTGATAGCCGTTTGCTCCAGGGGCAAGCACGTCTTCTGGAAGGAACGAGCCGCCGACATCGCCAACTGGCTGAAAGCCGGTCGAGTCGTCTGCGTACTTGACCCGCGCGGTATCGGTGAATCGCGTTTGAGCGACAGTCGTGGTCGGCGCAGCGGCGCGACGAGCAGTTCCGCGACGGAACTCATGCTGGGCGGCACGCTGCTGGGAGAACAACTCAGCGACGTGCGTGGCTTGCTCAACTGGCTGCGCTCGCGGACGGAATTGCGCAGCACGGCCTTTGAGCTGCACGGTGATTCGCTGGTTCCGCCGAACCCGGCTGATGCCCTCTTCCGGCAACCGCGTGACAACGACGACGCATTGCCCGCAGTGTCTCAACCCGCCGCTCCGCTGCTGGTGCTGCTCACTGGCCTGTTCGAAGATGACGTCGCACGGATTGATACTCGCGGCGGCTTCGTCAGTTGGGAGGCAATGCTGTCAAGCTATCTGGTACTGACCGCGCACGACAGCCTCGTCCCGGACGTGTGTCTGACCGGAGAAATATCAACACTCATTGCAGCACAGCTACCCCACTGCAAAGTCGCGTCTTCCAACGCTGTGGACAGTTGGAATCGCGCGGTGCCGTAGCAGAGCAATTGCCGGATGATGGTGTGTCTCCTGCTAATCCACTTTAAAGCTGTCGACGCACTTCTTGAGCTTGTCCCCGACGGCTTCCCACTGAGAATCCTTGGCGGTGCCTGTTACCACATATACTTTTCCGCGCGCGAACTCGGACTTTCCGTAATAGTGCAGTTTCGCGCCCTGCAGATTTCCGGTGTACTCAAAGCGGTAAACCCGCTCTTCGACTTTCTCACTCAGCATGGTGAACTTCAGAGCTTCCAGTTGTTTCTTCGTGGCTTCCACGTGCTTGGCGACAGTCCCGGGATCGCGCTGGATCAACACATTCACATTGGGAGCGAAGGATTCACTCGGAGGCAGGAACATCGTGACCGCCACGTGAGCGGGCACATCCGACGTTTCCTCCAGAGGGCTAATGGAGAAGCCGTAAGTTTTGAACCGGAACAACGCAGCGACTTCTTCAGCCGCGAAGCACGGTATTACCAGACACGCAATCAGGATGAACGGTGCAGTCTTCCGCATGGCAATGCCTCTCGTTTGTTTTCGGGGCTGACTCCGTTGACCGCCCGGCTTGTTCTCATACCACAGAGTCAGTGTCAGGCGAACTCAGCGGCACGTGAGCACGACAGGCGGCATCAGCGACTGCAGCCTTGAATCAACTCACGGATCCGTCCGGCGTCCAGTAGGACCGACGGAGATATTGGATGTCAATATACTCAGCAGGGCAGAAAATCACCTTACATGCCTGATAGCAAATTCGATAACTCGGAAACACAACGGAGTTGGCGGGCCCCACCCTCCAGACGAAGCCCTGCTCGCGAACAACAAGGAAGAAGTAGGCGATCATGTACACCGACGGCACGAGGATGAACGCCGTCCAGCGAGCAACCCGCAGCTTCGAGAGCTCCTCTCCGTCAGCTATCTACCTGTCGCGGCTCCTGCCGATTGAGGACATCACGGCTTGTCCCTCTGTCGATTGAACTCGCTAGTAGACGCTATGCCTCAAGCAGTACGTCCTGCACGATCTTGCAGTTTGGCAGAGCAGTCTTGAGCTTCTGCAGGCCTTCGTGGGTAATCTTGGTGCCGCTGAGATTCAAGTACTTCAACTTCTTCAGACGTCCAAGATAGGACAGGCTGGCATCGGTGACCTGCGTTTTGTCCAGACCGAGGTACTCCAGGTCCGTCAGTTCAGAGAGCCTGACAACGGAAGGGTCGCCGATGCGGGTTCCGGACAGTTGGAGAGCTTTCAGGCGGTGCAACTGGACAACGTGTTCGATGCCCTGATCTGTGATGGCGTTGTGACTCAGGTACAGCATCACCAGTTCCGGCAGACGCTCGATATGACGCAGACCGTCGTCGGAAACTTTTGTGCGGCTGAGCCGCAGCAGACGCAGACTGACGATACCCTCGATTTGTTCCAGCTCGCGCTCACCTATATTAGTAAATTGTGAACTGAGTAACAGGAGATTATTCAATGTGCGAAGTTCGCTGAATCCCGCTGCTGAGACCGGCGTACCGTCCACAATCAAAAAGCACTTTCGCAGATCGCGCAATTCTCGCAGGATATCCGGATCCAGATGGCCGTCCGGCTTCAGGTGCTCCGGAAACAGCGTGACCATAATCCCGTTGCTGCCGACCAGTTCATCTTCCGTCTCGATGACTTTGCAGCCCGATTCGGTCAAGCGTTCGATCGCCTTCCGCTCAGCCCGCAACAGAGCGTCCGTGCCGGTCTCGATTGGCTTCGGTCCCTGACCACAGCCCGAGCCACTGAGCGCAACTCCAGATCCCAAAAGTGCGAGTATCAACGACCGGCGACTCAGCAGTCGCAACTGCGTTCTGCAATAGTTATGGCGGATCATAAGCGTGAACGATCAGTTACTCTGAAAGGCCAGAGGAATATCATTCGTGCCGGATTTAACTTCGACATCCTTATCGAAGGGGCGTCCCAGAATGAAGACCTGAACCTTATTGGGCCCGATGACGCCGCCTCGCAGGTCTTTGGTATAGGAAAGCGAATAGGCTCCCTGGGCGTCGGTTGTCCCATACGACTGAGACCACGAGACAGACTGATTCGGACCCGATCCGGACACGGGCGTGAAGCGCACGTCGGCGTTGGGGACAAACTTGCCATCCAGTGTGACCACACCGGTTACGATGCCAAGATCCGGATGCTTCGCCTTGTCGCCGATCATTGATGACGAGATCCAATACAGTCCAAAGACCAACGCAATCGTCCCCAGGGCGAGCGGCAGGATCTTGTGCGTGATCAGGTACTTCACTTCCGTCAGGTCAACCTTCTGGTTGTCTTCTTCGGCCTTGATTTCGGCCTGAATCTGCTCCTGCGATTTGTTCTTCTTGCCAGTCTTCGCCAGCAATTTACTGGCGATGTCAGCCGCAGCGTCTTTCGTATTGGAGCGTTCGGGTTCCGGCTCCGACTTCTTCGTTTCCGCGACGGGCTTTTTGGCAGGCTCCTTCACGGGCTCGTCATCAAACTTGGGCGCTGCGTATTTGGGCTTCGTCGGCACCTCGGACATCTTGAAGAAGTCCTTGCCGAAGATGTCGTCCTCTTCCGAGGGCTCACTGGTTTCGCTGGCCGCAGGCGCTTCCTTAGCCGCCGAGGCGGATCCAGCCTCTGCGGCGGGGATTTTGAACTCCGCCTTGCATTTGGGACACGAGCCTTCCTTCCCCGCGAGTTCGTCTTTGATTTTGAGGACGGAGCCACAACCGTCGCACTTCACACGGATCGTCATACTCGTCCTCGCGTCAGACGGTAACTCTTATCAAAAAAGACTCTGACACCGATGAAGGCGTCAGAGTCTTCGATAATCATTCAAACAGCACCGGCAATTAGTTCTGCAGGCTGAAGCCAGCAGGCAGCGGAACGCCTTCGGCGATTGTGCTGAGACGATAATACGCGTTGATATCAATGTTCTCTGTCAGAGAACGAGTCGAGCCATCGCCGAACAGGAAGTTCGCAATGCCGCCGGTATGGTCGCTTCCGGCAGAGTCAAAGAACTGCTTGTTGATGCCGTTCTTGGTACTGAAGGATGTCGCGATGCCACCCCAGGCCCAGCCGTCGCTGTATGTCGCCTGCGGCGTCACTGGCTGAAGCTTGGGTCGCTGAAGTTCACCCACAACCAGCGTGTTGCTCATTCCGTCCGCGATATCCCGCTCGCGGGTCGCGCTGTTGGGATAGAACGCGCCCATATACAGAGGCTGCGGCCCAACCAGGTACAACGGTCCGACGTTGCGGATCTCGTCCGGAGTCAGGTTGTAGCTGGCACGTGAGGTTACATCCCAGCCGGTACCTCTGCCGATGCATCCTCCGTAGTCGTTGCCGCCTCGCGTCCAGGTGGTATCAACTCGCTTCAAATAGGGATACGTCAGGGGCGCCATATCGCTGCGGCGTGTCGGGCAGTAGAAACCCGGAATATCACGAATTGGCGGATAGACTCCGGGCGGATTCACGTAGGTCGGATCGCCATTCATGTGCACGTTAAAGTTAAAATTCCAGGCTTTATACACGTCGCCCTGTTCCAGCTGCGGCAGGATCATCACCATCCAGCTTGAGCCGTGGCTGCCGGGGCTGTTGATCACCGTCGCCTCGGTGGGGTCGGTGGTGTGGACCTGCTGATTGTTCGCATCGGGCGAAGTGATCGTGAGCGACAATCGCGCAATCTCACCTGGCGGATACGCACCATGCGAAGTGGAGTAGTTGGCCAGTGCGAGCCCGATCTGCTTCAGATGGTTCAGGCACTGGTTGCGGCGAGCCGCTTCACGCGCCTGCTGCACGGCGGGCAGCAGCAGCGCCACCAGCACGGCGATGATGGCAATCACGACCAGAAGCTCGATCAGCGTAAAACCCTTGCGGCGTAAGCGCGGCATCATTTGATTCCTTAATCGGCTCGGACGGACATCTGTTCCGACTCTCAGCAATTCTAGCTGACGGACCCGCAGAACCAATCTATCGGCGATTTTCGACGAGCGTCAAATAGAAACTCAGTCTTCGAGCAGGTCGCGGGGCGCGGATTCCGCTGGCCAGACGAGGTGCTCTCGCCCGGTCAAGATTCCAGATCCTGCGGGATTTCCCGCGCGCTGCGTCTCAGGAAGACGAAACAAACTAGATCATAGATCGCATGCGCCGCCATGAGAGACGTCAGGTCGGCATTTGGTACGAGGTACAGGACAGCACTGAAGTATAAACCGATACCAAACGCAAAGACGGCATACGTGAAGGTCACCGCGTGCAGCAGACCGAACAGCAGATTCGGCACAATGAGCATGCCCGGAACGCCCAGACCGCGCGACCACTCCGCCAACAGTCCGCGAAACACCAGTTCTTCGCTGACGCCAGCTCCCAGCGAGACGGCCACCAGTTCCAGCGTGGTGCATTCCGAGAGGGCGGGACCGAGTATCTCGTGCACGACTTCAAACAGGCGTCTGATCGGCCGCCAGCGAATCTGCTTCAGTACGAGCAACATGACGACGAGCGGCGCGGCGAGCAGCAACCCCAGCAGCAACGCATCGGAAGAAGGTCGCAAGCGGGACGCCAAATCGACATCGGTCAGTTCCGCGCCGAGCCAGGCACCGACGACCGAAACCAGCGTGACGACGAGCGACGTGCGCAGCAGCGAACTTCGCTCGATCCCGGGATCCCCGCGGCTCATGCGCTCGATCTTCCTGATTCCACCTGCGGGGACACCATTCACGAGCCTCCCTGTGATCCATAACGCGAAGTTACTGAGTCAGAGCGTTCAGTTTCGCCAGCAGCGTTGCCGACAGCACGAACGACTCGTTGATCTCGTTGACAGCGCCGAAGACTAGATCGCCCGGGTCTTCACCGCCAGCCACCGTGTCGGTGCCGCCGTTGCCGGTCACGATATCGATACCATCGCCGCCCAGCAGCAGGTCGTTACCGCCGCCGCCAATCAGCGAGTCGTCACCGTCGCCACCGATCGCGGTGTCGTTGCCCATCCCGCCGACGAAGTAGTCGTTACCGTCGCCGAGATCGACCAGGTTGTTGCCGTTCCCGCCGTCCACGCGGTCATTGCCGTTGCCGCCCGAGATCGAATCGTCGCCGTCATCGCCGATAATAGTGTCGTCGCCGTCGCGGCCGGTGATGAAATCGTTACCAGCGTGACCACGGATACGATCGCCGCCCGAACCGCCATCCAGAGTGTCATTGCCTGCGGCGCCGAGGATATTGTCAATACCCGTTTCACCGAAGACCGCGTCGTTTCCATAGCCTCCGATGATCAGGTCATCGCCCGAACCGCCGTTGATCGTATCATCGCCATCAAGTCCGTCGATTGAATCGGCGCCGTCACCGGCATCAATGGAGTCGTTGCCGACGCCGCTATTGACCGTGTCGTCACCGCCGCCGGAGATCACCCGGTCGCGGCCCGTGCCAGTGGTGATAGTATCGTTGCCTTCACCGCCGATCACGAAGTCGTCACCCAGGTCGTCGGTGAGCATATCGTTACCATCACCGCCATCGATGATGTCACCTGAACGGGAACCGGTAATCGTGTCGTTGTCCCCGCCGCCGTTGAGCAGCACCTGATACCCGGAAATCGAAGCGTTGACTGCATTGATGGTATCATTTCCATCGCCGCCATTGAGCGAGAGAAGTGTGCCGCCAGCACCACTGATCGTCGTCACGGTGATTGTATCATTTCCGTCATTCGCGTTGACGGCTACCTGCGGGACGGAACCATTGACGATCAACGAGTCCGTTCCTTCGGTGATCTTCACATCGCTGCCACTGGCCGAAACGGAAATTACGTTATCACCGTCGGTGAAATTGATCGTGACGAGGTCGGCGCCACCCACGTTCGTGACTCGATCCGCACCAGAACCGGCTCCGTTCCAGACGACGATGTCGTCGTCGAGACCGCCATCCAGCACATCGTTACCACTGCTGCCATTCAGCGAGTCGTCGCCGTCTTCGCCATTCAGCGTGTCGTTCTCGGTACCGCCGACGATGGAGTCGTCGCCCAGTCCGCCACGCAGCGAATCCAGTCCAGCGCCGCCGTCCAGAGTGTCATCGCTCTGACCCGCCAGCAGGGTGTCATTGCCATCGTTGCCGTTCAGAATGTCGTCTTCGATGCCGCGCGTCGCCACCGGATTCGGAGCTGACGTTGGCGGCGCAGAGGGTTCCGTCTGTCCGGCGGGAGTCGGGTCATCGTCCACGATACGCCCCTCGCCGATGTTGTCCAGCAGTGTGGCGTTGCTCGCCTGAGACAGGTCGAGGAAGAAGATCTCCTCGCTCGATTCGTCGAGCACGTCGGAAAGAATCGTTACCGGGATTGTCTTTGTCGTATCGCCAGCAGCAAACGTGATCTGGCCGGATGACTGCACGAAGTCGAGGTCCGGTTGCGCACTGCCTTGCCGGACTGAATAGCTGACGTTCACGGGGTCAACCACCGGGCCCGTGACAGTCACGGTGAAGATGGCCGTTTTGGAACCAGTATTACCTTCCAGAACGCTGATATTGTTAATCGAAACCAGAGTTGGTCGCGAATCGACGCGGTCGTTACCTTCGCCGCCGCTCAGGATATCGAAGCCGGTTCCGCCAATGACGGTGTCATCGCCGGTACCACCGCCTGCGGTATCATCACCCGCCTCGCCGAAGACAACGTCGTTGTCCGCGCCGCCATCCAGAGCGTCCTTCCCATCGCCGCCGCGGACCAGGTCCCGACCTTCGGATCCGAAGACGAGATCATTGCCGCCGCCACCGTTCACGGTGTCGTTGTCGGCTGCTCCGTCCAGCGAGTCATTGCCCGTCGAGCCGAAGATCGAGTCATCACCAGCTTCGCCACTGACGGTGTCATCACCATCGCCGCCATCGACGGTATCATTGCCGCCGCCCGCAAGGATTGAATCAACGCCATTTCCGCCGGAAATCGAATCGTTACCCAGTTCGCCGCTGATGGTGTCATTGCCATCGCCGCCGGTCAGATTATCGTTGCTCGATCCACCCAGCAGCGAGTCATTGCCGCCGCCCGCGTTGATATCATCAATTCCGTTTCCGCCGGACGCGGTATCATTACCCAATCCGGTCACGATGATGTCGCGGCCGTCGTCGCCAGTGACAGAGTCGTTACCGGATCCCGAGTCGATCGAGTCGTCACCGTTGCCGCCGGAGACCGTATCCGCGCCCGATCCCAGCAGGATGGTATCATTGCCATCGCCGCCGAAGATTTTCGACGCGATGTCCAGCGTCCCGTTGATGGTGTCCGGTCCGTCACCTGCGTTGATCTGCAGGGATGCCAGTCCACCGAAACCGGCACGGGTCATTGCGGAGAGGTCGACCGTGTTCGTCCCGCCACCGGCGTTGATCACCAGATTCCGGATTGAAGACGCCGCCACATTGCTGAGCGTTGTTCCGGAACCATTTCCGATGGAAACCGTCTGATAGGCCTGCCCCGACGTCGCCGCTTCGACGCGAATATTCAGGCCGCTTAAACGAACTCGGATTGCGTCGTTGCCTTCGTTCACCACGTTGATCGTCATGGTGCGTTCCGCACCGACGTCAGTGACAACCGCGGTTGTGGTCAACAACTGTCGGACTTCCAGTTGTTCGCCTTGAGAAAAGGCCCGGCGAGCCGAAGCGCGACGCGGCAAACGGTTTGTCCAATTGGCCAACCACGAAGAGATTCGCATGACTGAGTCACCTACGGAGATTGTGCAGTTCAGCGCGCACCGTGAGCCGGGCGACCGAAACTGCCGCGAACTGCCTGAATAACCTGACTTTCACCAAGCGAAAGTCGGTTGAGAAAACGGGACAAGTGACGTTCAAGGGGACGCATCGGTGCCCTTGGCCGGACACCAACGCAGCGCTCCATCACTTCAACTCACGTGGTTCGATAGCAAGGACCAGGCAGCCTCACGTGAGATGCAGGATGCATCGTAGGGGCAGGGTTTTCTCATTTGCAAACGTGAATCGGTGACTTCTTAGAACCTGAACGTCGACGCCGCGGGCGGAGTAACGCAACTCCCAATCCCGCGCGTTCTCTCGCAGGCGGACCTGCGCCACTCGGAGACGCGCTGAATTGATACTGCGATCCAGCAGACAGCATTGTCAGGTCGTAGCGGCTCTCATTGAGATCACGGGTGCGTGTGAGTCTCATCGAAAGCACTCAGGCTGGATGACTGAGCCGCTCCACCCGAGCCCGCGTTACGCACGGCAGGTAGGGCGAGCGATCACGGTTCCCCTGTGAGCCTGCGCATTCGACATTAGCTGGTCTCGACGGTTGGTCTCCGGGCGCGGCAGGCCGTCTGACTGCGACTTACTTCGAAGCTGTGGCTTCGGGGTCGAGCTGATACAGCGGCAGATAGCGGTAGTAGACTTCCAGAGTCAGCGTAGCGATGGCGGTGACCATCACTCGACCGCCGGTCTTGCCGTGCGGGTCTGGAGTCGGCTGGTTGGGATCCCAACTGCCAACCGCACAGCCATCTTTGACCTGGCTTTCAATCAGTACGCGGCGCATTTCGCGGTTCCAGCGATCCCATTCGGGGCCCGGCAGGTTGTGCATGACCTGCGTCGCGTAATACCAGTAGTAACAGTTGCGGGCCTTCGGATTCGGCATCTGGGTGAGGAAGTAGTTCATCCCTTCGATGACGCGCGGATCGTTACGCTGGGCTCCCAGATACTGCGTGGCTAGCAAGCCGACGGACGACATCGTGGGAGTAGCACCCGAGGCAGGCGTGTAGGAGAACAGGCCGCCCTTTTGACCCTTCGAGACGGACTTTAGCCACTTCTGAGCACCCGCCAGCGTGGCCGGGTTAACTGTCAAACCAGACATCTGAGCGCTCTTCAAGGCCATCAACTGCCAGCCGAAGACTGACGTATCGCCACCCTTCTGGCCGGGGCTGTACCACCAGCCGCCGGTCTCCTTGTCTTGAGCGTTCTGAATGAAGTTGATGGCCAGTTGTGCTGGACCGAGCAGGCGTTTGTCCTTCGTGAGACCAAACGCTTCGCACATCGCGATCGCCGCCAGTCCGTGGGTGTACATGACCTGAGCGCCGCCAGCCGACAGGTCGCCAGTGGGCTTCTGGTTCTTCACGAGATAGCCGAGACCGCGATCAACGGTGAGTTTGAAGGGACCTTCCGATTCATGAGTCTGATTGGCCGCGAGGAAGGGCAGCAGCGCAAAGGCCGTCGCCGCGGCGTTCTGCTGCAGGTCGCCTTCGCCACCGCAGGTGCAGACGCGGTCCTTGCAATAGTGTTTGTTGAGACTCCAGCTTCCGTCCGGATTCTGGTGACGCGAGAACCACACCAAGCCACCTTGTACGGCCTTCTCGGTCTGAGCCGTACCGCCGCCACTGGCCAGCATCGCTTTACGCATGCCTTCGCCGCGACCGCCGAAGCCTGAGCCACCAAAACCGCCAGCGCCAGGACCGCCGCTGCCGAAGCCGGCACCTGTGCCGCCACCGCCACGGACTGCCGGGCCGGAGCCAATCGCGTCGATGTCAAAGCCGCCGAAGCCGCCAATGCTCATCGATTTCGAGTCAGCCGACGCGCCGCCGCCACGAGTTTCGAAGACTGGATTGTCGTTGTTGATTTCCTCGGTCTGAGCTTCCATCGCGACGGGTTCCATGATCGTCAGCGATTCAGTACTCAGTTCGGTCGGATCCAGCGGCGGCTCGCCCAGTTCAAATTGTTCAAAGCTGGGCTCCACCACAGCCTGATCGACCTTGGCTTCAAACGCGGGTGCTTCCTGCTTGAGCAGTTCCGGGTTCGCCATCGGAATGAAGGCGATGATCAGCAGAATTAGCGCGTGCCCCGTCATGCTGATGGCCATATATCGCGAGTCCGACGCCCACCAGACTTGGGCGCGTGTCTTGATATCGCCAATGCTCGGGATCTTCCGCACTTTGAATTGTTCAGCCGGCTTGTTCACGGCCACTCTCCTCTATGAACCCGTCAGCAGACGCTTGAGATTCGCTTCGTAGAAATGCCGGGACGTCGTTGGAACTGTCAGTTCCGTCCTCTCCCCAGCCTTCCGGAAATGTTGATGTTGTGCTCGTCAACGCAGGTGCGACGGGGACGTTCGGCTTACCCGCCACGATGCGGAAGACCAGATATCCCAGGAACGCGATACCGAGTCCACCGCCGACCAGCATCATACTCCAGATATCGTTCGCGGCAGTGGAACCCTCACGAGCCTGACGCAACGGATTCGGGTGCCAGACCAATCGCCCCAGCATCAGCGGCGAGATGCGAAGCTTGCTGTCGTGAGCTTCGTACTTCAACTGCTTGAGGAAGTAGGCGTCGACCGTCGCTTCTTCGGCGAGGTTGTTGCCCAGCGGCATACCCTGCGGCCAGTCCGCAAACACGATCACGTAGGGGTACGGGTTGGAGTCATTGGTGTAGCCCCAGACCTCGTACAGCCACTTGAAGCCGTAGGGATTCGTGCCAACTTCGTACCGCTTTGAACGGAGCATGTGCAGCTTCAGCCGCACCAGTTTGCCGCGCATCTGATTCGGCCTCTGCACGAAGTCCGTAAAGGTCGCGTCGCGATCGGATCGTGCGGCCAGCTCCGAGCCGCTCTGGCTCTTCACCCAGTTCAATATGCGCCAGTAGGCGGGCATGTCGAAGTTTTCTACGGGCGTTTTGTCCTGAATGAGCTGGAACTCGTATTGCGCCTGCTCCCATTCGATCGGATTCAAGTGCGATGCCTGCGTCTTCGACGGAGGTGTGCTGACCTGCTCATCGGCGGCAGCCACCGGCTTCTCTTCGCCGGTCTGCTCGGGGGTTTCTGCGGTCGCCTGAACGGTCGCTGACGTCTTGTCTGCGTCTGCTGCCTGGGCAGGGGCAGCTTCAGCCTTAGCTGGTTCCTCAATGCTTTGGGCAGTGAGTGGTGTCGGCTGAGAGCTCGTTGATGGTGCGGACTTCGGCTTCTCAGCCGGCTTGGCGGGAGCATTGGGCTCCTGCGGTGCTGGCAGAGAAGACTGTTGCGCAGGCAGGCTCGCCATAAACTGCGCAGGAGGTCCGTTGCTCGGTTGCGAGTCGCTGATAACCCACCGCCACATTGAAGCGTCGCGGGCGCGGAAGATGACCAGGGCCACAACGCACAACATCCCCACCATCGACATCAGACGCATCAGGTCTGACACTCGAAAGCCCGAGGGGCGAATACGTTTGCGAAACCGAGCCATAGAAACTCGATACGTCAGATCGACGCACTCACACGAGAAAGAAACTGGGAAAACTACTCTGCGGCGTCAGGCAGTTCGACGAAGCTGAGTTTGGTTAACTTGATGCGGTTACTGGGGTTGTCTGGATCCGGCAAAGTCTGCCTCGTGCAGACATCGACGACTTTCATCAACTCCTCATATCGCAGCTTGGACCCAACTTGAATGATAATCTGTTGAAAAGGAGTGGTGGGGTCGGCCAGCACGGCATTCAGCCTTGCTTCCAGCAGTGGGATGCTGTTTACGCCGCCCTCGCCGACAGCCATCGTTTCAATGCTGCCATTCGCAGTGGACAAGATCGAGACCGTCAGGGTTTCCAGTCCTTCCGGGGGAGCGGTGTTGGACGTATCGCTGCCCGCTTTTTCGCCGCTGGGAGCCGTCTTGATGGCATCCGGCTTCGGCAGGCGCAGAGTCACCTGGCCTTCCTGAGGCGGTGTGCGGAACGTGAGGATGAAGAACGTCAGCAACTGGAACGCCATGTCGAGCATCGCGGCCAGATTCAGTTTGACGTTGTCATCCGCCTTCTTCTTATTACGACGCATCGATTACTTGTCCTTGGCTCGCAGGGCATATTTGCGGAAACCATTGTCCTGGCACGCCGTGATCACCTTGTTGAGCATCGAGAATGGGGTGGCCACGTCCGAGCGAATGACGACCGTTACCGGCAGTTCGGCACCTTCCGCCAGGTCCGGGTTCTTGTTGCGAACCGTGTTCGCCTCGGCGTGGATGTAGGAAACCACGTCCTTTTCCAAACCGTAAGCCAGCAGACGTCCCTTCGAATCGATATTCAGAATCAGGAAGGATTCCGTGCCCTTCGTATCCACCGGCCGCGCGGAACCCACCACGGGCAGGCGCAGACTCAGGTCGAGCGCCTTACCTTTGAAGTCGATCACCAGCATGAAGAATGTGATGAGCTGAAACACGAGATCCAGCATCGGCGTGAGATCCGCTTCCGATTCATCGCCACCGCCACCTGACATATCAGAGCCTCACTGAGGTGTTAGACAGCCTTTGAGATCTTCCGCTGCAATGACCGACGCGGGTTTTCCAGTCGATCGCTGCAGGTTCAGCAGGTTGGGAACTAGGCCTTCGGCGGCTGAGGAGCAGCAGGGGCGGCCGCAGGAGCGGGAGCCGGTGCCTTCTTACGGGCCGCGTGAGCGAAGTGACGCAGGTAATCATCTGCCTTGGTCAGAGTGTTGACCGAAATCTCAGCCACGCGGTTCTTGAAGAACGAGAAGAAGAAGATTGCGGGCACTGCCAGCAACACGCCCTCGAACGTCAGCAGCAGGGCTTCCGAAATACCGCCAGCGACTTCACTCGCCTTCAACTGCGTATCGCTCATCGCGATGACCGAGAAGCTGGCGATCATACCCTTCAGCGTGCCGAGCAGTCCGATCATGGGACCCAGCGATCCCAGCACAGCGAGAATCGCGATCTGCTTCTCATAATTCGTGTGAGCGACTTCGCCGATGCCTTCCATGGTCTCACGAGCCTCGGACAGGCCGTTTTGCAGTTCGTTAATCCCCGTTGAGAGCATCTTGCTGAACAGTGACGTATCGCTCTTAACGAGATTGAAAAGACCCATGAAGTCTTTCTTGGCGATCAGTTCATCGCACTGCTGAACAAGTGCTGGCGGCATCGCGACATCAATCTTCATCGTCATGAAGAATTTGAACACCAGCGACACGAAGTAGATCGACAGCACGAACAGGAACAAGCCGATCGCACCCGAGGTGTGAACCACCCACCACAGCTTCGCACCGAATCCCTCGTTCACGGTGTGCACGTTGGCTTCACCACCCGCCGCAGCCGGTGCCGCCGCAGCCGGTTGTTCAGCCGCCGCCGGTGCCGCAGCGTTCTCTTCCTGGGCGTAGCTATTGCCAGTCAGGGTCCACGTTCCCAGTACCATCAAGACCGTACAGAGGATGGCGAACAGCGAGCGGCGTTTGGCGAACGAACCCGAGACTGACATGCAAAGCCCTTTCGAAGTTGGCTACCAGGCAGCAAACGTTGGCGTCGCGAGGCGACCAGAATGGCGAAATATCGGTGGAGACAGCCTTACAAAGGCCCTGAATCAAACAGTTCGTTGTAATCAGGCGACGCGGGACGAATTTACCAGGAACGGGAAGACTCTTTCGCCGACGGCCGCCTCCATGGCTGAGCAGAACAGCACCTGCGGCCTCATTCAGCGAACTCAGGATAACCCATGAACGTCCTCGTCATGGAACGGCTGGCAATCGAATTTCGAGCCTTTCAGACGCGCGCGTCGAGGCTCCCCAGCAAACTAACAATGCCCCCCGGTCCCAGCAAGCGCCGCTCCGCAATCGCGTTAGAAGCGGCACGGTTCTTGTGCTGGCTAATCGCTCCAGACTGACACGCCGCCTTCAAAAACCGAACCACCGAGCCCCACAATCCACCGGCTTCCTTTCGGGATGACTCGTCTACTCTTCGTACCGCGACCACACCTTGACGTACTCGTTAACCCGCCCAATGCCAGAAATACGACCAACCTCCTGTCCGACCGCCAGCAGCGATCTGGCCAGGCGCCGAAGGCTGGGCACTTCCGGGTTGCCGAAGGTGAGACGAGCCCTGGCGCTCCACGTTTCGATATCAATCGAATAAGAGATGCCATCCATAGAACCGTGCTCGTACGTCTCAAACAGATCCACCCGTCGCAACGCGTCAGCGTCAGGGTCGTTCGGCAATTCAATGACGGTCGGCTGCCCCTGCAGCGAAAGTACTGCTTTCCGCCAACCAATCACGGGATGAGCCAAGGGGCGGCCAAGGAGTCGAGCGGATCGTGCCCAAAGCCCCGGTCGCGGGTCCGCAGCCCCTGCCACGGCTTGGCGCAGGTCACAACTGCCAGGAAGGCGTCAGCGTCAAAGGCCGGAAGGACGCGTGCTCGCCAGATGGACTGAATCCAGAAGTCACCATCACCCGCAGGATTTTCACTCTCCGGTGAATGACGGCCGATCCGCAGCTCAGCCAACCCCAGCAAATTGGCGATGGCTTCGTCCGTCAGTGGGCTGTTCCGTGGATACATGAGTCGTACGCCCTCCGTCGCCGAATCCTGTTTTGCTATATCGACACATTGGGAACACAGGACCGACGAGACCTGTCCAACACAACTACAATCGCGAGTGGCCCGAACAATCCCCAGCATCTTACGGCTCTTGCCTCACGCACAGCTCGTCGTCATACGACCACAAATCAACGCGAGCCGTCATTGTTCCGACCAGGCAAAGATTGGTCATCAACGAGATGCTGAATCCAGGTCGGGACGACGTGCATCGCACCGCGACCGTAGGCCCAGTCGAGAATTCCTTTTTGCTTCGCAGCCGACGTATTCAAGAATCGCCGATCGGGAACCACTCCGACGCGTCCCAGATCGAGTCGATCGGCATCCCAGCAACACTGGATGATGGTGTCGTCGTGATACTTCTTACTGGTGTGCCAAGTGCAGGCAAACTGCAAACGCTCGAAATCAGCATCACTAATATCAAATTGCTGACCGCGAAACTGCTCCGCCAGCAAAGCCCCGCGCGATCCATGTTCTGGATCATGGCCTTCATTCGCACGCCGCGAGTCGTGAAATACGGCGAATAACGTAATGACATCGCGGCTGACCTTCATTTCATCGCAGAGCCTGCAACCATTTTCAAAAACGCGTGCCCAATGAGCCACGCCGTGCAACCCGCGCGGATCCAATGCATACCCCTCAAGCACCACTCGGACGAGCCGCTCAAAGTCCATGATGAAGTGCCTTCTTTAAGTTGGGTCGGGTTAGTCAACAGGAACTTTGCCGACGGGCTTCTCATGAGCAGAACCTTGATCACCACCGACATGGCAACGTCCTCTGGCTTCGCCACTCCGCTGGCCCGAATAAGGGCAGCCGGAGTCACCGACTACGGATGTCGAAACGCATTCAATTCACGGACTGACCGCCAGTTGGGTCGTGGCGTTGGTTCTATTTTCCGATTTGAAAACGATGCGTAGTCAGGACGAGATTTGGAACATCCCGACCGGCCAGGTAATTGTCACCATGTTTGGACCACCACTCCTTTGCTTGAACAATGTCCTCCGTTACGGGAACGCGCTGCTGGGATTGTGCGACGTTAATTGTTTTCCCTCGAATGCCGAGCATCATCAGATGGTCTTTGAGCATTCGATGCACGAAGTGCTCATCAGGCATTTTCTGACGCTCTGTCCGTTCGGCATAGCGTTGGGTTGCAACGACGTTGGTTTCCAGAAATGCCGCATCGTCGAGCATCCCAACCAGCAAAGGTGTTCCCCACCGACTGGCATAGCAAACCGCATTGACTGCGAGGCGGCGATTGGAAACGGAGGGCGATTGTAATTGAGCAATTAGAAAATCGAACGCCTCTGGTGTCGGCACTCTGGCCAGCAGCATGATGTGCCGCCGGCGCTCGTTGTAATCGCCATTTGGATTGGACAGGACGTTGATCGCACGCTCGACTGCCTGACAGACCGATTCGGGGGAGTCGAGGTCTACCTTCGGTTCGGCAAGCCCGGCAATTCCAGTCAGCAATGTCGGCGGACGCTGTTTCGGGTCAACGACTTTCACAAGTTCCGCAGCCGCAGCCGAGCGTGATTGCTCAATCAACTTGGTGCTGAACTCGAACTTCGATTCCGGCTTTCCGGGCTTGGATTCATCAGCGAAGACAGTCTGCACGCAGAGAACAGCGATGAGTAGCAGGGCAACTATGCGAGGTAAGATCGTCGTTGTCATCATGTAGATCCCTCGGTCCAGTGAGATAGCCCAACCAAATCTACTCGCAATGATCCGGAGTTGCCTGAACAACTTGCTTGCGCCCGAGGGTGTCCGGGTGACCCACCTCTCAAGCGGCACGAGATGAAATGCAGCTTTCTGTGGCTATGGCACGCCGGTAGCCCGAGTACCGGCAATAGATGCCACCCTGCGACTCTACTAAAGGGGGCCGATCATGTTGATATTGAGAGGAATCTTCCGAAAACGCTGATTGCGAAAAGCGTCGTCTAAGTAGACAATGAGTTGCTCGCAAACGTTGTTGACAGCATCTTCGACAACAACATACTCCGGCTCTTGAATGCCGTTTCGGTGAGTGCCGTGAGCCACGCCGTTTCGAAGTGTTAGCAAACGCTGGATTGATCCGCTGTGTGCGTCAACAAAACTATGCTCAAGACCAAGCAGGAACAGGTTTCTCTTCAGCACCGAAACCTTCAGATTTGATTCTGAATCAATAGTGTCCTCTGGAACAACAACAGGTATTGCATTCAGGCGATCGACCTCTTCCACGAAGTGGCGCCGCCTCCAACGCGTATGTAGATTAGCATCATCCGGCAAAGCATTAGCAAATATCTTACACTTCGCGTCTCCAGACTGCATTGCCGAGAAAACCTTATCCCACGCACCAGCAACAATCGCGGGAATTGCGCTCCTGCAGCTCAGGCCTGCCATATTCACTGCATCGCGATAATGCTGCAGTGCGAGTACACAAAAACCCTCAAAATGTGAGTAGAGAAGAACCACCAGCGCCTTACGAAAGTCGTTCCGCCGCACCTCTACTGGTTCTGTCCCGATCAGGTTCTTGAGATGGCGAATCTCGTCGGTACGCCATTCCCACTCGCGCTCGAGCTCAGCGAGAAAGTCCTCGCTTGTCATAACGCAGCCCTAATCGCACTGGCAACGAGCTCAATTTTCTTTTCGTACAAGCTCTTGAAGTTCTTTCCGCCGCCTACAGTCAGTTTTGTTAATTCAGGATTTTTCTTGGCAGTCTCCATTGCAGCCTCAATCGCTCGCAACTGTGCGTCGCTCAGGTGCTCAACCGATACGCCCAAAGAGTCGATAACTTTCGCAACTCCCAGTGAAAATGCCTCGAAGTGGCCCTTGGAGAAACCACCTGAGTAGCGATTATTTGCCCAGCGGCAGAAGGCTTTAGTTTCGAGCGTTCGGGATATGACATGAAAAGCATCGGAAAATATACACTCTTCTTTCGCGTAATTGAACTCGATGTGATTCGTTGCCTCGCGATCGCTGACTCGCTCCATGTAGTCTGTCAAGAATGGATCGATGTTATGTACGAATTCCGCAAGATTATTCTTGAACGCAAAAAAGCGAAGCACCAACTCTTGCTCTCCCATTGTCTTGCGATACTCATCGGTAATGTCTTGGATGCATTTCTGGAAGTACTGATTCTTGCTTAGTTTAAATATAAAATCATTAAACTCTGATCCAAGAATTCTGATGGAGCAGTTTCGGATTTCCTGCTCGCTCAGGCTTTCCCCTCCGGTGTTAAGCCTCTTAAACATGTAGTAAGCAAATCTGGGGTTGCTCTCTCGCCGAACAATTTCCACTCGGAGGGTGGCTCTTCGAATTCGATATTTAAGGGACGTCGGAAGATCCTCGAAAGTGAATCCGTTCAACTCAGGGACGATGTCGCAGCCCTCAAGGAGAAGAAAGTCCTTGCCCCTCCTGATGGGTGGGTCCCGATCTGGCAGATCCAGCTCACCGCGTAGATAGAGGTACGTCGACAAGCGTTGCAGGCCATCAATCAATTCAAGGCAGCCATCCTTAACCTCAATCGCGTAGATTGGAGGCACTGGCATTTCCAATGCAATTGACTCGATAAAACGTGAACATTTTTCTTCTGACCACCGAAAAATTCGCTGATACTCAAGCGAGATGTTTAGCTCACCTTGCTCGCACATGTCCGCGAGCTCGTTAAATGACATATCCAACGATCGCGAAAATGCTCGCTTGCGTTCCCGCTCGATCGCTAGATAGAGCTCATCGTGAGTGCACTGCTGCGTGGTCGGCATATCTCGCTACCCCTTTTTGGAGAACCACAGCACTGTTTCCAATGCGTTCGTATCCTCTCGGTATTTTCTGCTTTTTGTGTTAACGCGACGAATGTTTCGAGATGCCTCGTAATCGTGCGACTCTAAAAGATCCCAATGATGGAAAGCACCAAACTCCGTAACGATCTTTGCCAGGTTTGTGTGAATTCCTTTGTAATAGGAGTCTTGTACGACAATTACCGCCTGGCCGCCGCTTTTCAGACACCTGCCTATCTCACCTATCGACAAGAACAGATCGCTGAAATACTGAAGGTATGTCTTGTAGTAATACGATTTCGACGCTTTGCTGAAGTGCTCGCTGACACTCGATAGGAATGTAAGACATTCGCTGCCCCAAGATGCTTGCTCCAGAATTGATTCTTTGCGAATGGTGCTGGTTCCCGTTGTGATGTCTCGTAATTTGCGAAGACTGAGAGAGCCAATGCCAAGAACAGCGAGTTCAAGGCGTGTCCCTATTGCATAGTCAATTCGCGTGCAATAGGGAGGGGATGTGAGCACGAAATCTATGCTCTCGGAGGGCACAGGCAGATTTGCTGCAGTGCCGACCTGAAGATCCGCGGCTGCCGCGTTTGGTCGATCTTTGCAGAGGGTGATTCGTTCCTGGGCGACCTGGCTTATGAGTAACGAGATCTCTTCGGGGGTAGCCTGAATGCGTTCAGTAACCTCAGGTGACCTCAACCACGTTGGATTCTTAGTGCGGAATCGACTGCCGAGCCGCACAGCCGCGTCAAAAATGGCCGTCAGCATGAAGCAGTCAAGATCGGTGAGTTGTTCGATGGTTCTTCGTCCGCGAATAGCACGTTCCCATCGTCGAAAGGCGGACGCCGGTTCTGGCTCAAACCACGCATAGAGGGGGTCTTCGGAGTCAAGTAGGAGTCTTCCATGCTTCGTAACATGCTTGGCAACGCGTTCAACTTCTGAAGCGATGGAAGTTCGATTTGCTAGACGGCCTCGAGCCACGACAACCATAGCGGGGTTCACGTCTATACCGGCTGCCCGATGACCTGCATTGATTGCAGCCGACGTCGTCGTTCCCACGCCCAGCCATGGGTCCAGAATCAGTGAAGAGGCAGGGAGCTTAGCTTTCTCGACGACCTGAGCTGCGAAGTCATCCGAGAACATGGCATAAAATCGATACCAACGCTGATGTGACAGCGCCGAAGGACTGCATAGTTTTGGCGATGGCAACACGCTGGCGGACATCAGTATTCCGATAGAACCTTGAGGGAAGAAAAGGAGCGGTTATGAGCCTGAGGAGTTTCTATGATCAACGGTCTAATGCATTGTCACCATAGAGGTTAGAAAAATACCTCAAGAATGGCTCACATCAAAATGCTGAGTGGCTGGACTGCCGTTCTCGCTATGGGGGCATAGCATGGGGAAGTTGATTAATTCCATCCACTGGTTAGCGACTTCGGCCAACTATCGCCACTGATGCATTCTCTCCGGGCGGCAGAGCGACGAGAGGCGTTCTCTGTCGTCGAAGGAATGCGCGGGCCAAGTGATTCAGAGCCTCATCTGGACACTCACGACCAATGAAGGCATCTTCTTCAAATTAGCCTTATCGCCGATTGCTGCTGATTAGCGCAGTTCAGGACCTCACCTCTGCAGGAGCTTCGCCCGGACAGCGGCTCCGGTCTCGCACCTCGGCGCTGCCAGGGCTCTTATGTTCATGTGTGGGCCACGCTCGATGTCCTCATCGAGCCCGCATAACCTGCCAGAACGACCTGACCGACTTCACATTACTGATGGATCAGGTAAACCATTCCCATAGTTCGGAGATAACGCGCTCAAAATCTTACCGAACCGCTTTACATGGGGAAAACGCCTCGACCCTCGCAAAAAACCTGATTAATCTCGACGCGACACTTCTTGAAGGTGACTCGCGCTTTGTTGTTTTCTGCCGTTGATTCCCGCGTCAGGATGAATCTTCACCTATGAGCCTCACTATTCCCGAGCTCCTCACGACGCTCAGCGAAAGCGGACTCATGTCGGCTGATGAGCTGACGACGATTCATCAGAATCTGTCGGGCTCGGGAGTGGTGCGCACGGCGGAAGACTTCGCCAAGGAACTGGTTCGGCAGAATCATCTCACCAAACTGCAGGCCGCCGCTGTTTTGCAGGGCAAAACGAGCAACCTCGTCTTCGGCGAATATATCGTCCTGGAGAAGATCGGTTCCGGCGGCATGGGTCAGGTCTTCAAGGCCCGCCATAAGCCGACCGGCAAGATGGTCGCGTTGAAGGTGCTGTCCGCTGATGCCGTCAAGAACAAGCGGCTGGTGGAACGCTTCAAGAAAGAAGCCAAAGCCGTTGCGCGGCTCAAGCATCCGAACATCGTCCGGGCCTACGAAGCCGGCAAAATCAACCGCATCCGTTATCTCGTGATGGAGTTCGTCGACGGCGAGAACCTGCTGGATCGCGTGAAGCGCAAGCAGCATCTCTCGGTGGATGAGGCCATCAGCAGCGTGCTGCAGGCCGCTCGAGGTCTCGAATATGCCCACTCCAAAGGCATCATTCACCGCGATATCAAGCCATCCAACTTCATGCGAGATCGTAAAGGCCGCTTGAAGATTCTGGATATGGGCCTCGCGCACGTTGAAGGCGAAGACGAAGAAGACGAAGAACAGCGCCTGACGATCCCCGGCCAGATGCTGGGCACCGCGCGGTTCATGGCTCCCGAACAGATTGAAGACGCCCGCAAGTCCGACGTGCGTTCCGATCTGTATTCGCTGGGCTGCACGATGTACTTCCTGCTGCGCGGCAAGGCACCGTACTCCGGCGAGACCATGGCCCATACGCTGATGGCCCATGTGAGTTCACCGATTCCGGACCTGTGCAAGAAGCGGCCGGACGTTCCGCAATGGATTGGTGACGTCTTCAAGAAGATGCTGGCCAAGCGACCGGCTGATCGTTTCCAGACGATGGGCGAACTGGTCGACGAAATTCAAAGGCATCTCGGCGAAGATCTGTCCAAGCAGGAACACCTGCTGGTCGACGAAGACGAAGAAGGCGACGATTACGTCAAGGTCCTGGCTGGCAAGGGCGACGAGGGTGCGTCGCTCGAACAGCTCTACAGCGATGACGATGAGCCTGTCGTCGCGCAGGCGGAAGACTTTGAAGCCGGCGAAGACGAACCGCCGCCGGATGGTGCTGAGGAAGAGGAAGAAGAGGACGAGGATCACCCTGCTTCACAGCCGTCCGATGCCGAAGTACCGGTGCGGCCCGTTGCCGACCCGCTCGTGGCTGCTCGCGCTGGAGATGCGATTGATGCCGCCATGTTCGTGCAGCAGCCTGATCCCCTGTCTGATCGCCTGAAACAGCGTCGCCAGCAGGATAAGGCGTCCGAATTGAGACTGAAGATCATTTCGGCGGTCGTCGGAGTGCTGATTCTCGGCGGCATCGTCTGGGCTGTGTTCCTGCGGAAATAGCTCCCGAAAGCGGTTGACCGCGCTGCACTGGCTAACCGGCAATGAGCGCCGTCGCAGTCTGTCTCAATTGAGGCGAAGACTGAGGTGCTCATTTCGAGATTCAGTCTCGCCAGTGAGCTGATCATCGAATCCGGTGCGCTCTTGCTGGGTTCGGGGCAATTCTGGCGGTAGATTCTGCGCGCTTGGACCTGATTCAACCAGACCCGCGAGGATTCGCCCGATGAAGCACTTGGTTGCCGCGGTGCTCATGACGCTTGGCATGACATCGAGCCTCATGGCTCAAGACATGCCCATTACGCAAGTCCTGGTCGATGGCAAAGGCTGGGAACTCGTCGGCGAAGGCTATGGGTTTACCGAAGGCCCCGCCGTCGATGCCGCGGGCAACGTGTTCTTCACCGATATCCCCAACGACCGCATCTACAAGATTGACCTCGCGGGCAATGTCGGCGTCTTCGTGGAGAACTCGGCCAAGACCAATGGCCTGATGTTCGGAGCTGACGGGCGGCTTTACGGCTGTCGCAACGGCGAGAAGAAGATCGTCGCCTACAAGCCTGATGGTTCCTTCGACACGCTGGCCGAGGACGTGAACTCGAACGATCTGGTCGTCACATCGAAGGGAACCATCTACTTCACCGATCCGCCGGGACAGCGCGTCTGGTTCATCGACGGCAAGGGTGAAAAACGCGTCGTCGCCGAAGGCTTCCGTCCGAATGGCGTGATTCTCTGGCCGAAGGAAGAAACGCTCGTCGTCACTGACGGTGACAAGCCGCATTTGTGGACCTTCCGAGTCGAAGCCGATGGCAGCCTGTCCAATCAGGCTCCGTATTATCGACCGCTGCAGATTCCGGCCGGTCGCGATAAGCCGGGGTCAGACGGTATGAAGGTCGATGATGAATACCGTCTCTACGTCGCGACGGCGGCGGGCATTCAGATGTTCGATCCGACCGGGCGACTGGGCGGGACCATTCTGAAGCCGGAACCGAAAAAACCGCTCTCCAATCTGGTCTTTGGCGGGCCGAAGTTTGACATCCTGTATGCCACCTGCGGCGACAAAGTCTTTCGTCGCCAGGTCAAACCGATCAGCCGACCCTACTTTCTGCGCAACAGCAAATAGCTCACTATGATTACACGTCACGAGTTCTTCCCGCACGTTATTGAATTGAATTTTCAGGCCCGCAAACGGCTGGGCTGTTGCGTCTATCTGGTCTACGACGGGCCAGACTGGATGCTCATCGACATTGGCTATGAAGAGACCGTCAACGAGCTGATCGACCTGATCCGCAAGATGGATTTTTCATTGGCGAACTGCCGTTATCTGGTCGCCACGCACGCGGATGTGGACCACAGCCAGGGCCTGAAGCGCGCCAAGGAACTGCTGCCTTCCGCTGAAACCGTCGGTCATCCCGAAACGCAGAAGCTACTGAAGGAAGGCGATCGCATCGTCACCTTCGCCGAGATTTCGGCGCAGGGCATCTCCATCGACATGCCGCCGATTCTGCTCGAACGCACCATCAACGAAGGCGACAAGCTGAAGCTCGGTTCCAAAGAACTCGAAGTCTGGAACACGCCCGGCCACACCGGCGGCCAGCTCTCGTTCCGGCTCGGCAACCTGCTCTTCAGCGCGGACAACATCTACCGCGATGGCTGCGTGGGTAACATCGATGCCCATCACGGGTCGGACATCCCGGCGTTCATCGAGTCTCTGAAACGCATTCGAGCCAGTAACGTCGAATGGCTGCTGCCCAGCCACGGCCCGGCCTTCCGCAAGAACAACAAGCTGCTCGACGAAGCCATCGCGAGACTGGACCGCTACCAGCACATGGCCGACTTCGGCACCTGCGCCGTCGACTGGCCGCTGCTCGACGAATGGGAAGACGAACTGACCCGCGGGATTATGCCCAAGTAGGTCTCTCGGACTTGAAACACAGAGGAACAGAGGTCACGGAGAAATGCGTCGGTTGGAGAGTTCTAGACTTTCAGACTTGGAGACAGTCAGACAGGGAGATCGCGAAGCGAGATCGCCGTTTCATGTCTGACAGTCTGAGGAGCTGAGTTCCTCCAAGTGGAGTACGAATGATCTCAAATCCGCCGCTCGCGCCCGCGAACCAGCTCCGTGCTATCTGTGTCTCTAAGTTTCAAATCTGTCTGTAAAAGACAAATTGAGCCAGAATCGCTCATCGCTCCCTCAGAAATTGCTTCGGCGATCTTAACAATTCCCACACGGTGAATTGTTAAGACGCTGCCTCGTGGACCTGGTCAGAAACCTTCCTCGAAGACCTGAGACTATGTCGAAGCAACGCATTCTGGTGATCGAAGACGAGCACGCCTTACAGGACATTTTGACGTACAACCTGCAGGCTGAGGGCTATGAAGTTCTCAGCGCGACCGACGGACAGCAGGGACTCTTGAAGGCTCAAACGGCGTTGCCGGATCTGGTGGTGCTGGACCTGATGCTGCCCGTTATTGACGGCCTGACCATCTGCCGCCAACTGCGTGGAGATCCCAAAACACGAAACATCCGCGTGCTGATGCTCACGGCAAAGAGCGAAGAAGTGGACGAGATTGTCGGCTTCAACATGGGAGCCGACGACTACGTGGCCAAGCCGTTCAAGGTGAAGCCGCTGATCAGCCGCATCAAGGCGTTGTTGCGTCGTCCGACGACAGACTCCAGTAAGCAGGACGTCGTCGCCGTGCACGGGCTCGAAATTGATCGGCTCAACCATACGGCGAAGCTCAACGGCGGCGAATTGGCTCTGACCCCGACCGAGTTCAAGCTGCTGTTCACGCTGGCCCGCCAGCCGGGACGCACCTATTCGCGCCTGGAGTTGCTGGATCAGGCCCGCGGCGAGGATGCCAACGCTCTTGAACGGACCATTGACGTGCACGTGCGGGCGCTGCGAGCCAAGCTGGGCCCGGCAGCCGACGTCATCTGCACGGTTCGCGGCATTGGCTACCGCATGGTGGTGGAACGTCCGGCGGAGTGATCTCCGCCGCAAAAACAGGCTCGCGTGGCAGTTCGTATGGGTTTGACACGCGGGAGTTTGCAAGATTCTCCGAACACGTCTGGCTTAGGCTCACTCCGATCCGCTCAGATAACTAACCTGAAGGGCACAGTGCCTCGTTAGTCATCCTGAGTGAACTCCATGCCGCCTCTTGTCTTCGAGCCTTACTACCGACCCCAGCCGTGGGGTGGTCGTCGCTTCGTGGACCTTGGCCGCGATCTGCCATCAGCGGATCTTTATGGGGAATGCTGGGACCTGAGTGCTCATCGCCATCACTTCAGCCGGGTGGCCGAAGGACCGTGGGCGGGCAGCCTGTTGACCGACCTCTGGCGCGAGCATGCCGTCGAGTGGACCGCCAACGAAGCCGCCGCTGACGCCGACTTTCCGCTGCTCATCAAGCTGCTGGATTGCGAGCAACCGCTGTCCGTGCAGGTGCATCCCGATGATGCTCTGGCGAGCCGTGCGGGACCGCAAGAATCCGGCAAGGCGGAAGCGTGGGTGGTGATGGACGTCGCTCCAACCGGCCGTGTCTACGCTGGACTGAAGCCTGAAGTCACTGCACACAGCCTGCGAAAACATCTCGACGCGGGCACGGTGGTGGACTGCCTGCATTCGTTCGTGCCGCAATCCGGCGACTGCATTCTGGTGCAGCCGGGAACTGTGCACGCGATCGCGAATGGCGTGCTACTGGTCGAAGTGCAGCAGACGAGCGACATCACCTGGCGGCTGTTCGACTGGAACCGCGTCGGCCTGGATGGTCGCCCGCGTGAACTGCATGTCGAAGAAGCCCTGACCGCGATTGACTGGTCCCTGGGGCCGGTCAATCCCCTGCGCCGCCGAGCACGCGCGCTGAATCAGTCTTCGCCGTGCTCTGAGCGTCTCGTCGATTGCGAGTATTTCAGTTTGGAACGCTTCCGCAGCCGAGCGACGTTCGAGATGCCCTGGTCCGATCAGCTTTCCGTCTGGACGGTGCTGGCTGGTTCCGTCTGCCTCAAGCAACGCGGCACGAGTTATCAACGTCGCTTCCAGCGCGGTGAGACGGTGCTCATCCCCGCGACCTCCGACGTGACGATCTGGGAGCCTCAAGGCGAAGCTGAGTTACTGGGTGTCACGGTGCCGCTGCTGAACGCTTCACCGCGTCCGCACGCATCAGTTGCCTGCGAACTGAAGAGCTGACGAACTGCTGGATCAATTGCGAGCCAGTGTTGTCGGCTGCTCGACCGCGTTTGAAACAGCTTTTAGAGTAGCCGCGCTGACAGTGCTCGTGACGTACCGGCTGTGACACATCCGAGAAGGACCGCACATGCTTGAGAACACCGAAGTCGACGACGAACTGCGCCTCATTCAACAGATCCGTGCGGCGCGCGGCGCCATCATGGCCGAACTCAGCAAAGCCATCGTCGGCCAGAACGAAGCGATCGAGCAGCTTCTGCTGGCACTGTTTGCGGGCGGTCATTGCCTCATCACCGGCGCTCCGGGGCTGGCCAAGACCTTGCTGGTGAAGTCCGTCGCGGATCTGTTCCATCTCAAGTTTCAGCGTATCCAGTTCACTCCCGACCTGATGCCCGCCGACATCACCGGCACCGAAATTCTGGAAACGGACGAAGCGGGTCGCCGTCGGATGGTGTTCGTACCGGGTCCGATCTTCGCCAACGTGATCCTTGCCGACGAAATCAACCGCACGCCGCCCAAGACACAGGCGGCCATGCTGGAAGCCATGCAGGAGCATCAGGTCACGGCAGCGGGCAAACGCTGCAAGCTGGATGAACCGTTCTTCGTGCTGGCGACTCAGAACCCGATTGAAATGGAAGGCACGTATCCGCTGCCGGAAGCTCAACTCGACCGGTTCATGTTCAATGTGGTCATCGACTATCTGCCCGAAGACGACGAAGTTGCGGTCGTGACACGGACCACGTCCGTCGTTCCGGAAGCGATCAACGCACTGTATTCGGGCGAGGACCTGCTGAAGTTCCGCGAACTCGTCCGCTCGGTGCCCATTGCCGAGGACGTCGTGCGTTATTCCGTTCGTCTGGCGGCCGTGTCGCGACCGCATCAAGCCGGCACGCCGGACTTCGTCAATGAATGGGTGAGCTGGGGAGCCGGACTGCGGGCAGGCCAGTTTCTCGTGCTGGGTGCTAAAGCCCGAGCTCTGCTCAACGGCCATTCGCATGTCAGCCTCGACGACATTCGCGCGGTGGCTCGCCCCGTGCTGCGGCATCGCATTCTGATCAACTACCGAGCTGAAGCGGACGGTATCACCACCGAGCAAATCATTGAGAAATTGCTGGCACACGTGCAGCCAGTCACCTCGAAGTAGTGAATTGATACGCGGGCACGCCGCTGATACGGATTTCAGGAAATAATTGCGCGTAAGGTCTGAGCCGTAGCAGGCACTCTCCGAGTGCCGTGGCCTTTTTGTGGAGCACGGTTTTATCGTGCTTGTTTTCAGGCACTTTGGAAACGTGCCTCACAATTTGCCGGCAGTTGGCGGATAGGATTGTCCGCCCTTCATCAGGTGGCCCGAAAAACTAACCTGCCGAGTTCTGCGGACGGCACATGGAATGTGCCTGCTACTTTGAATGTCAATCCGCCGCGCAATTGCTTGACGCGATCGGTACTACATACCGCCCTCGGCGGGGGCGCCGTTGACTTCCTGGATGTACGTGGCGATGTCCTTAATCAGGCGATCGTCATCCAGCAGATTGCCGAACTGCGAATGCAGGAACGAGACTTTCAAATAGGCCTCAAGAGGTCCCACACTGGAACTGGTGGCTTTCGAGATCAGAATCGCGAAGAACTGAGCGGCTTCGTCGTCGTACTCCGGGCGGAAGGCGCGGGCGGCCCGCAGGATGCGGCTCGAATCGACAGTCGCGCGCGCTTGTGCGAGGTCCGCTTGGGGGCTGAGCCATTCCAACACTCGCCGCCACGCATTGCTGGCGGTTGCAAAGCTCTTGGGATTATTCAGCGCGTCCTTCTTGAAGAGTTCCAACTGCAGCGTCAGCGCGCGTTTGGGATCGGTCTCGACCTTCTGCTTCTCAACCGTGATGCGGCCAAAAGACTCGTTCCAATTGGCACTCCGCAGAGCGCGCAGTTCATGGCTTTGAGTGCGAAACGCGCCGGCAACCTGACTGCCGATGCCTGAGTCGTAACCATTGCGCTGTCCGCGCGTCACAATGTTTGTGCGGACGAAGGACTCTTCCACACTGTCGCCGGTGGTGATGGGGACCAGGTCCTTTTCCAGAGCCACCACCAGATCTCCGGTCCGGATCGGGGCCAGTTTTGAATTGGCAAATAGGGATTTCGTGGCGTCCACTCGTTCAAGCTTTACCACGCCGATCGGGTGATAGACCCGGTTCCGCGCGCGGAAGATGGCCACGGTCTGAAAGTCGTTAACCCGATGGGCAAAGCCCATGTCGATGAAACCGAAGCGTTCGTCGGTGGTGCTCACTTCGCCAAACACAAAACCTCGCGTTGACCACGGTTCAGCCTGAGAGTTCGAAATCAGCAGGCTGCTGGCAACCAGAAACAGGGCGGTGATGACGGTCGAGCGGCGGAACATATCGGTGACTCCGGGATTCAAGGGCAGCTCGAATCTATCAAGACTTCCGCAGCCTGAAAGATCAGGTCCGGTTGCTGGCATCGCTTTTCAGCCGGAATTCACGGCACGCGCGGCATACCCGGTACAAAAGAAAAACGCCCGGCACTGATTGCTCAGGGCCGGGCGTTCGTTGTCATTCAACAATCCGACGGATTAGGCGTCGCCAGACTTAGGAAGAACTGGCTCGGCGCTCGGAACCTTTTCCTCAGCCTTGGGCTCTGCTGGCGGCAGAGATGGGACTTGAGCATCCGGGGTCGGAGCAACCTTCAGGCTCTCGCGAGCACCAGCATCGGCTGGCGTTCCGCAGGTGCCTGTGGCGCAGGTGCCGGTTGAGCAACTGCCGAGGTTCTGGCAGACGGTCGTCGGAACCAGACGGCAAACTTCGTATTCCACTTCGCGTGCAACTTGCTTGCAGACCATGCGTTGATAGGTCACGGGCACCTTCTTCTCCACACAGCGAGCAACTCGCTCCGTGAAGGTGTACGGCACTTGACGCTCAACACAGTACGGAACCTTGCGTGAGCAGACTTCGGTCACCATGCGGCAGGTGCGAACCGGAATCTTGCGGACGCATTGCTCTTGCACCATACGGCAGGTGCGAACAGGAACCTTCTCGGTCACCACTTCCTGCACCATTTTGCAGACGCGGTGCGGAACCTTCTCGCAGACTTCCGAGGTCTCGATGCGGCAGACCTTCGTTGGGATCTTCTCGATGATCTCTTCACGTTCGTAGCGGACAACCTTCTCCTGCACCTTGCAGCGCACGATTTCAGGCTGGTACGTCGTGCAGGCGACTTCGCGCTCGACGAGGTTCGGGCACCACGACTTCTTGCAACCCTTGAAGCCAGGACCTTGAACCAGTGTCAGCATCGGGATGCCAGCACACGGATCGCACTTGAGAGCCAGCAGCGGCAGACCGGGATAGCAGACTTCGCGAGTGACCCACTGGCCATGATCTTCGCAGACCTTCTTGCAGGTCGTGACTGGCTTCCACTCGGTCTTGCAGACTTCGCGCTCGACGATTTCTTCAACCGGACGGCAGACCGTGCGGCGGCATTCGCGTTCGACGGTATCCCAGACCTGCTTGCAAACCGTGCGACGCACTTCGCGTTCGCAGGTTTCCCAGACAGGACGGCAGACCGTGCGCTGACACTCACGCTCGGAAGTCTCCCAGACCGGCTTGCAGACGGTGTAGGCTTCTTCGCGCCAGCTCGTTTCATAGACGGGACGTTGAACTTCGTAGTTGCACTCACGATAGGCCGTCTCGCGAACGGTCTTCGAGCATTGCACTTCACGAGTATCCCAGACCGTTTCGAAGACCGTCTTCTCGCAAGCCACTTCCTGTGGCTCCCAGACGGTTTCCATCACGGTCTTCTTGCAGACCTGACGTTCGACTTTACAAGTCGTGTAGCAAGAGGTGGGTTGACAGGCGACCGTTGGGCAACAGTTATAGCTCCCAACGCCGCAGTACCCGCCCGCCTCGGCTGAAGCCGCTACCGATGCAGCGACGCAAGCAGCCAATGAAGCGAACAGTTTTCTCATGAGCGGTCTCCCTCGCGGACTCGGAGTGTGAATGAAGCTTGAGTCGTTCGAATCCCCGCGAACTCAAGCGGTAATGACAATTGAAGCGCGGCTGCTGAATAGCTCCGTACCGAGCCGCAAGGCTTCGTGCACTCCTTTGCGCGTACCTCCACTCCTGATGGAATTATGGCCCTCAGTATGGCCCTTGAGCAAAAGGCCGGTCAGCAAATCTAAGCAGGACCTCCCGATCTGTGCCGAACGAATCGATTAACCAGACCTGACAAGATTGTCGCTTTAGCGAAACACCGGCGAACTGGCGAAATGGGTGAAGTTTGAGGCTGTCGGGCCGGCCAACTTTGCCCGGACTCTCATGGCGCCGCGCCACAACGTGACTTCTCGGCACCTCTAGCAAATCCCGTTCGCACGGATTCACAGTCACGGTCACCCGCGAGCGGCATAACCGGATGCTGAAAATGGAGCGGCGCACAAATCCTTCTCCCCCTTCGCAAGGGGAGAAGGTGGCCATCAGGCCGGAAGAGGGGGGACGAACCCAGCTTCGCCCCTTATTCCTTACAAGGTTGCTCAACCGTTGCTTCGGGCCATGATCGCACAACACACATAGGTGCGGGCGACGAACGGCCACAGCCACGGATCAGCAATTTGCAGCGACTGCAGTTGCGGCGCGATACGTTCATCCGTCTGCAAAGACTGCAACAGGATGCCGGGATTCAGACCGGAGAAGAAATTGTTCGCGTTGATGAGTCGTGTGGTCAGCGCCGCCAGTTGTGACTCCGGAACACTGAGGATCTCGGGAGCCGTATCGGATGAAACAATTTCGCTGATCAGCAGCACCTGTCCGCCAGCCTTCGTGAGTTCAAACAACTGCCGGAAGTGTTGAGTTCGCAAGGCTTGAGTGAGTCGCAGAAACCCGGCATGCGCTGTGCCAACGCACTTCGCGGCCAGTTCCACCAGTTGTGAGAGCAGACCAATCGAGGCCACTACATCGCACCGGCCCGGCAGTTCGAACGGCGTCAACTGCGGCAATCTGGTCGCGAGATCCGCCACCGTTTCGATTGTTGACGACGGCGACAGTTGAGCCAGTTCCGTGAACGTTCCTGTGAGGTCGACATCTCCGTGCAACTCGATGTGCGAGTCATCGCCGAGTTGTTGCGCCGCCAACCCGCCTCGCAGCGAGTTCGCATCAAGATCGACCAGGTGGATACGCCCTACGACTTCCAGCAGGCGATTGAGGTCCACGTCGTTGCAGTTGCCAGCACCGAGGATGCACAGCTCCGACGACTTTCCTGCAGGAGCCATCTGCAGCAGCAGTTGAGTGACGCGCTCGCGGTGCGGTTGATACAGATCCCAGGCCGAGCGAGAGAGTTCATTGCGACGAAATTGCTCCTCGCTCAGCGTGTCCATGAGATCTCGCATTCAAGACATACACTCACAGCGCGGCCACAGCCTCGGCAACCTCGGTCACATGGCCATCGACTTTCACCTTCGGCCACGCGCGGGCAATCTTGCCCTGCTTGTCGATCAGGAAGGTGGCTCGCTGCACGCCCATCGAGACTTTGCCGTACATGTTCTTCTCGACCCACACGCCGTACTTCTCGCAGATCGAATGGTCTTCATCGGCGAGCAGCGGGAAGGGCAGTTCAAACTTGGTCGCAAACTTCTCATGCGATTTGACGTCGTCGGTGCTGATGCCCAGCACCACGGTGTCGGCGCTCTGGATGCGAGCGATGTTGTCACGGAAGTCGCAGGCTTCAGTCGTGCAGCCCGGCGTGTTGTCGCGCGGATAAAAGTAGAGCACGACGTTCTTCTCACCCTTGAACTGGCTGAGCTTGATCTTGCCTTCGGGATAGGCGGGCAGATTGAAAGCCGGGGCTGTGGAACCAACTTCTGGCATGCTCATCGACAAAGTCCTGTGTGATTAACGAATGATTTGAAAGGGCATCACGGCAACTCTTGCACGATCTCGGCCACGGGCTTGCGTGACTGGGTCGGAACCTCAGCGGGGTAACCGTACCACAACATGCCGACGACACGATTCTCCGCCGGAGCCATGTTGAGGATCTGAAAGAACTCGTCGTGACGAGTGACATTCCCGGTCGTCCACTTCACGCCGACCCCGTGCGACCACAGAAACAACGTCAAGTTCTGAATCGCACAACACGTCGCCGCGTAGTCTTCGGTTTCCAGCATGGAATCGTTGCTGCGGGCGCTGGTGACAATCATCCAGCCGGGCACCTGACTCCATTGCTGACGCTTGGCCGCCGCTGCATCGGGACCACTCTTCGCCGCGATGAGCCGCGCGTTGAGGTCCACAACCTGCGCCGCCGTTTGCGTTCCGAGTAGATGAAAACGCCACGGCTCCGTCACACGATGATTGGGAGCCCAGCGTGCCACATCGATCGCTTCCAGGATGAGATCTCGCGGCGGCACCTCAGGCTTGAAAAGATGCACTGTCCGCCGCTGCCGAATGACTTCCGCCACGCTCAATTCCGCTGGGTCCTGCATTTGGTCCTTCGTTCCTTCTGATACCGATCCGATCAATCAGTTATTTAAAGAGCCGCACTCTAACCTGCGTCGGGAGGGCGAGGCTCCTGCCGAGCCGCAGCCGCAGTTTGAGACGGCTCGGCAGGAGCCTCGCCCTCCCAAACTGCGTCGCACAGTTCTTTCCTGCGATGCGTATCAGATGCGTATCAGTTGCCGGACTTCACATAGTTCTTGTAGGCCGTGCGGATTTCATCCACCGGCGCGTCTCCGGCGTGGATGAACGCGGCGTAGCGCAAACGGAGCGCTTTGCCGGGGGCTAGAATATCCATCGCTTCGGGTTGCTGGCCGTTGGTGTAGGCCTTCTCGCCAAATGGACTGACTGAGAACAGGCCGTAGTCGCGCACGTGATACCGCGACGGGCGGAAGTTCTTGGGATGGTCGAAGAGCGCCACTCCGAAGCTCTTGCCTTCCACCTCGCCCACATAGTCCACCCATTCGGAAGGCTTGCCCCAGCAGTCCTTGGTGCCTTTCAACCCTTCGGCGTTGGTGACTTTGCCGCCCTGCTTTTCACGCATCGTGTCCACCATGCGGAAGCCGAACAGACCTTCCTTGGTGTCACCAAACGGCACCGGGTCCGAACCTCCCGCCGTGAAGTTGATGTCATAAGCAATCAGGCGGTTGTCGAAGATGCTGACGAACGTGGTTTCGGTGACGACCGGTTTGCCGTCCTTGCCGACCCAGTCATTCACAACCTTGAACTGAGCGGGGTTGCCTTCTTTACCTTCGGCTTTGATCATGTCCACTGACCGCGTGGCAATCTTGCCCTGCTCAGCCCAGAACTTGATTCCAGCCACTTCATCCACGGCCACCCAGATGCCCTTGTGGTGCGGATGGTCGCCCTCTTTGGCATTCTTGATGATGGGCCGCGTGAGGATGGTTTCATCCGCTCCGCGCACCGGCCACATGTAGGGCTTCGGCAGTTCGTTGCCGAAATGGAAATCGCAGAAGGCCTTGCCATCGACCGTGACGGTCACCGTGTCCGATCCCGGTTGCAGTTTCACATCCGCCTGAGCGATCGAACTCACGCAAACTGTCAGCAGCAATGCCGACCAAAGATTTCGCAACATGGTTAGTGTTCCTCCAAGTCTGAGTTCGGGACGCGGAATGCGAATTCTCCGATGCCTCGGCGAACTCGCCGGCATCCCGCGCCGCGTTGATTGATGGGAAGCCCGATCCAATAACATACTCGCTCCCCTAGCCCCGCGTTGCGGGGAGAGGGGCTGGGGG
>JAKFWA010000015.1 GCA_021732995.1 Planctomycetaceae bacterium
GTTATTGGCCGTGAGCGTGGCGGTTGTGGCGCCGGATGTCTCACTGACTCTCAGGACCGAAGTTGTCTGTCCGACGGTGAACGCTTCGCCGGCGGCATCGCCTTGAACAATCAGGGTCTGCACGCCGACGTTGTCCGCGAGAAGATCGTTGCCCGCGCTCGTTCCAGACCAAACGTAGGTGTCCGAGTCGTTGCCGCCGGCCAGCGTGTCGTTTCCTGCCTGGCCATCGAGAGTATCGTCACCAGATCCACCTTGGAGATTGTCATTTCCGGTGCCGCCGACGATTGAGTCATTCCCTACACGACCATCGATAACGTCATTGTCTTCATTGCCATTGATGATGTCGTCGCCAGCCCCGCCGGTGATTGTATCGTTGCCGGTTCCGCCAAGTAGAGTGTTCGGTGAAACATCGAGATCATCGTCATTGATCGTAGCAATTCCTACTGCGTCGATGATTTGAGCCCCAACCGAGTTGCTCAATCGGACGGTGAATGTTTCGGCCAACTCCGGAGTGGCGTCGGAAACAATTGGAACAATAATCGTTTGAGAAACTTGCCCTGGCGCAAACGTCAATGTTCCAGAGGATGTCGCATAATCGAGGCCGACCAGCGCAGAGTTTGCTTGAGTCGTAAAATCGACTTGAACTGCCGTTGGCTGAGCGGCTGAGAGCGTGACTGTCAATGCAATCGAGTTGCCGACAGTGTTACCTTCCACGACCGTTGCGTCCGAGACTGACAATGTGACCGGAGGAGGTGGCATTGATGGTCCAAAGGCGAGACCCGTCAGCAATGGGACACCAGTGTCACCAATCAGGGTTGCCGCTCCCGTGGTCGGATTCACTCGGAACAATCGACTACTGAGAGTTCCGAAGTTTTCTGCATCAACCAGATAGAAGGAATCCGAAACAGCGTCGTAAGTCATGCCAGCGCCCCCGTTGGGCAAGTCAAATCCCAGCGGGCCAATATTAGTCAGTTGTCGAGTTGCGATGTCGAGGAGTAGCAGCGAATCATTAAAGCTCGCATTCGCACCGGTCAAGCCGTCTGGAATCACCAAGTAAAGCTGACCTTGTCGGAATGCCAATGCATCAACATTAACAGAGGTTGAAATCGCCTGGCCGCCAATCAAGAGATCACCCAAGTCTACAGTGGCGCCTGTGGCTGGGTTTATCTGAAGCAAGTTCGGACTGGTTCCAGTGAACGTCGCATACAGCGTGTTCGTCGTTGGATCGTAAGCTAAATCTCCTTCAACGAAATTGGCAGGTGCAGGCGTCAAAGGACCAACAACGGTCGCAGCGATTGGTCCTTGACTGATTTGAATCAAGATGGGGGGGGAAGCCTGTCGCGTGGCATAGAGAACACCGGTAGGAGTAATTGACAGGCCTTGGACTCCCTGGCCAATCTGCCCCAGCGATGTTGCAGCAGCGGTTGTCGTATCGATTTGAACGAGGGTGCCTGCGAAGCTGGATCCCAAGAGCCTTAGTGTCGGGCCATCATCGTTGGTAATCGTTACGGATGCTTCTGGCTGCAAGAGCGTCGCATTAGTTGGGCTCGACAACCCTACCAGGAACGTCTCGGTCGGCTCTCCCAGCAGGTCAGCCGTTACCGCGACAGAGAAAGTTTGCGATGTCTGTCCCGGTGCGAACGTCAGGACCTGGTTGACCGGAGTAAAATCAGCTGACGTTGCAGTGCCATCACTCGTTGCTACCGTGACTGTGATAGCCGAGGCAGATGGTGCTGAAAGCGTCACCGTAAATGGCACGCTAGTAGAACCTGTATTGCCTTCGCTCACCGTGCCACCCCCCGAAATTGAGAGCGTTGGTAGTGCTGCGGGAGCTGCTCCAGCATCAGACAAAACATCGTCGCCTGCACCTCCATTCAACGCATCTGCCCCCAGCCCGCCGTTAAGCGTGTCATTGCCGGCGTTCCCAAAAACGAAGTCGTCACCTACTCCGCCATCCAAGAGGTCATTCCCGCCACCGCCGTAGATATTGTCGTTGCCATCGTTGCCATTAATGGTGTCGTTCAGCAGATCACCTGTGATGGTGTCATCGCCATCGCCGCCGAGCAGGCTGTTGGCACTTGCTCCGCCGACTATTGCGTCATTGCCAGCGTCGCCGAGGATGGTATCGGTTCCGGCATTGCCGTTGAGCTGATCGTCGCCCGTTCCGCCTGAGATTGAATCGTTCTCTGAGCCGCCGAAGATCGTATCGTTCCCGGTATCACCGTTGAGAGTGTCGATGCCTTGGCTGCCGAGGATGGAGTCGTTTCCGAGCCCGCCAGCTACGATGTCGGCGCCCTGTCCTCCATCGATGGTGTCGTTGCCGTCTCCGGCAGTGACGTTGTCATTACCGTCCCCGGCATTGATATTGTCGTCGCCGACGCCGGAGTCGACGGTGTCGTTTCCATCGCCAGAATTGATGACGTCGTTGCCAACTCCGGTAGTAATGGAGTCGTTTCCGTTCCCGCCGTCGATCGAGTCGTTGCCAGCATTGCCCACGACAACGTCGGCACCGTCACCCGCGTTGATGGATTCTCCGAAGCTGTCGGAGCCCGTGATCGTATCATCGCCGTTTCCGCCATTGATCACGATTCCGGTGAGCACAGGAAACTGTGCTCCGGTCATCGTGCTCACACTGAGGGCGTTATCCCCGTCGCCCGCATTGATGGTCAGTTTTGTCAGCGCCGAAGACTGGATCGATGGAATGGTGTTGACCACTCCGGAGCCAGTGGCGACTTCAACCTTGCCGGTTGCGCCTTGGCGCACCGTCACGGCGTCGTTGGCTGTCGCGAAGATCGACAGCTCGCTGCCGATTAGTACCCCAGTGACTGTGAGCAATGTGCGTTGTTCCATCAGTTCGATGGAGCGATCGTGGGCTCGTCGACGAAGCTTGGTGGACTTACGAACGCGATTTTGAAAGCGGCTCATCCAGGACGAGAGATGCACGGCGAGAACTCCTGCGGGCAGATCTGGCATACCGACATGTTGCGGAAATGCAACATGCCCACACGCCCACAAGATTCATACACGGTGTCTCACTGAAGACCGTCAGATTCAAAACTGAACTCAGAAAAACGAACCCCTGCAACAGACCAATTCGCGCGAACCGTAGCGATCCGTTCCAATCCACTCGTGAGAGCAAATCCGATCGGTGGCACGAGGCGAAAAGCCGTTACAGGTGCGACGGCTTTGCGAATTCACGCCTCGGCGACCACGGATCATTGAAGAAACGTGTTCTCCGGTACCAGAGCTTTGATCGGTTGGGTTGTGCCGAAATGGGTAAAGCCCGCTAGTGGCGGGCTTTACTGCAAGTCTTCTCATGACTGCTATCGCCGTCATGTCAGGTGGGCAATGTGAGCACCATCGCGGTGTCCATTTTAGAATCCGTTCAGCCTGGCGAGTGCCTGAAGCACCGAAGCTGAGATCACCAGGTTTTGGTCGTCTCGTTCCGTATAGCCAGCCGTGGCGGGTGGATCGAACGAGAATGAATTTGTCCCTTGGCCGCCGTTGAAAAAGTCCTGCGAGCCGCCGCCGTTCAGCAGGTCGTCGCCGTCGCCGCCATAGAGGTAGTCGTTACCAGCCGCAGCGTTGATAATATCGTCACCGTCGCCACCGATCAGCGTGTCGCGATCTGCTGTGCCCGTGATGGTATCATTACCGTCACCGCCATCGACGATGTCGCCGGGGGCCGTGGTGCCTGTGACCTGCTCGCGGATACTCATGTCAAGGATGTCGTTTCCATCCCCGCCGCTGACGATATCCTGCCCGGCATCGCCGAAGATGGTGTCGTCGCCATCGCCACCCTTGATCAGATCCTGGCCAGAGTTGCCCTTGATGTAGTCGTTACCGACTCCGCCATCGAGTGCGTCGTTCGCCGCTCCACCAATCAGGACGTCGTTGCCATTGCCGCCACGAATCGTGTCGTCACCGTAGTTAGACGTTCCTGAATCGCCGACCAGGTTGTCGTCGCCGTCGCCGCCTTCCAGCAGGTCGTTGTGGGTACCGCCATCGACGATGTCATTGCCGGCTTCTCCAAACAGAGAGTCAGTGCCCGCATCTCCGAAGATCGAATCGACATTGTCACCGCCGAGGATGGAATCGTTTCCGTCTCCGCCGCGGAGCGTGTCCTGGCCTTCATTGCCGTTGATCGTATCGCTTCCGGCGTTGCCGATGATTGAATCCGCTCCAGCGTCACCGCTCAGGATTTCGCCGGATTCCGTGCCGGTGATGACATCGTCACCGTTGCCGCCGTTAACTCGCAGCAGCACGCTTCCCAGGACGGCGCCGCTACCGTTGACGACATCATTCCCGTCTCCACCGTTGACCGTCAGCAGCAGTGGCTGGACGTTGTTCACCGACTGGATATTGATGGTGTCATCACCAGTGCTGGCATTGATCAAGACGTTGCTGATTGTACTGTTGGTGGTGATGGACGCCGTGACCGAACCTGCTGTCTCGCTAATTCGCAGCAAGGACGAGGTCTGGTTGACCGTAAAGGTTTCACCGGTGGCATCGCCTTGCACTGTCAGGGTCTGGAACCCGACGTTGTCCGCCAGGATATCATTTCCGGCACTCGCGCCGAACCATATGTAGTTGTCGGTATCATCGCCGCCGGCGAGTGTATCATTACCCGCCTGGCCATCGAGTGTGTCGTCACCCGCACCGCCGCCGACGCTGTCGTTACCCGCACCACCAAGAACGGAGTCATCTCCGCCTCCACCATCAAGGGTGTCGTCGCCAATTCCACCGTTGATGTTGTCACTGCCATCGCCAGCGAGGACGATGTCGTTGCCATCGCTGCCGAGCATGGTGTCGTTGTCATTGCCCACCGGAGGTGCTGGTGGAGGTGCTGGTGGAGGCGCTGGTGGGGTCGTACCGACGCTACTCGGCAATCCGGAACCCCACAGCGTATGCGTGGAGTAGGTTGTGCTAGCGCCTGGTGCCAAGAAGAACGTGTTTCGCAATCCGAGTTCAACGTCGAATTCGCTTCCCGCGTCAACGAAGCCGTCGCCGTTCACGTCGCTGAAGATGGCGTTGTTAAATGCCCCTCCCGTGGAGACCGTGCTCCGCAGGCTTGAGAACTGATTGATTGAATAGCGATTCGTCGGCCCCATCGTTCCGCCGATAGACGAGATGCCCACGAATGTGGTGCTGGTTGCACCGGTACCGCCAGCATCCGTTTCAAACAACAGTTCGTCATTGGCTGCGGTGATGAGTCGCCCGCCGCCGTCGGCGATGGAGCCGTCGAAGCCGAGATCGCCGTCAACATAACGCACCAACTCGAAGCTGATCGGTGCTCCGGTGGGATTCGTGATGACGTAGGTCTGCGTCAGTAGCGAACCAGCTCGCGCTCCTGTGTTGTCGTTGAGCGGATCCACGGACTGTGCCAACGTAAAGTTCAGGCCGCTGGCAGTGAAGGAGCTAGTTGCGTCTGTTCCCGTACCGGTGATTGTCGGCCGCGCCAGACTGCCGGAACCACCAAGGCTGCCCGCCGTCAGGAACTGGCGATTGCCAGTGGCTCCGACGCGGAGTGCTACTGCGGATGCAAAGACGGTATCCGCGCCCGCAGTAGCTCCAATTGGGTCGTAGGTTGCATCGGTGGAGTTGATTCCCACAGCTCCGCCGAACGAACCAAATCCGTCAACGCCCAACGTCACCGATGCGTCACCGGCGCCCGTCGAAAGAAGGTGGGCTCCCGTGGCGGTCACAGTTCCACCGCCTGGATAGACCGTATCTGTCAGTCCGCCTGCCGCAGCACTATCGTCGTTGAGAATGCGGCCCTCGCCGGAGCCATCGAAGATGGATGCGTTCACGGCGTTCGAGAGCGTGATGAAGAAGGTTTCGTCCGCTTCCGCAACAGTGTCGCCAGCGACGTTCACTGAGACTTGGCGACTGACTTGGCCGGGGGCGAAGGTCGTGGTGCCACTGACGAATGAGTAGTCAACGCCCACTGCGGCTGTTCCGCCGGTTTGTGTGCCGTTCGAACTGGTGGCGTAGGACACAGAGACTGGGACTTCCAATGCGCCCGACAGGGTGATCGTGAACGTCAATACTGTCGTGCCAGAGTTACCTTCCTGGATCTGCACGTTATCAACGGACAGTTGCACGTTGCGCGAGTCGAGTCGGTCGTTGCCTGCTCCACCATCCAGGCGGTCGGCGCCCGAGCCTGCGATCAGCGTATCGTTGCCGGCATTGCCGTAGACGAAGTCATCGCCATCGCCGCCATTCACGAGGTCGTTACCGGCACCGCCGTAAACAAAGTCATTGCCAGCGTCACCGGTGATGGTGTCGCTCACCAGGTCGCCAGTGATCGTGTCGCTGCCATCGCCACCAGCGAGGATGTTGGTTCCCGCTCCGCCGACGATCGCGTCATTACCTGCATCGCCGAGGATACTGTCGATGCCCGCATTACCGTTTAACTGGTCGTTGCCGATGCCGCCGCTGATCGTGTCGTCCTCAGAGCCGCCGAAAACGGTGTCATCGCCAGCGTCGCCGAGAATGCTGTCGTTGCCCTGACTGCCCTGCAGCGAATCGTTGCCGATACCACCGCTCAGAGTATCAACGCCCTGACCACCATCGACGGTATCATTGCCATCGCCCGCGATGACAGTGTCATTACCATCGCCTGCATTGATATTGTCATTGCCGACTCCGCCATCAACGGTGTCATTACCGTCGCCGGAGTTAACGAGGTCGTTACCCACTCCGCTGGTAATCGAGTCGTTGCCGTTCCCGCCATCGATCGAGTCGTTACCTCCATTGCTGATGATAATATCGGCGCCGTCACCGGCGTTGATGGATTCTCCAAAGCTGTCCGACCCGGTGATGGTGTCAACTCCGTTGCCAGCATTGATCATGATGCTGGTCAGTGCCGAGAATTGAGCGGCTGTCATCGTGTTGACGCTGATCGCGTTGTCGCCATCGCCAGCGTTGATGGTCAGCTTCGTCAGGGCGTTCGATTGAATGGACGGCACGTTGTTTACGACGACACCGTTGTTTGACGTGACTTCGACACGTCCGTTGGCACCTTGTCGAACAGCGACGGCATCATTCGCATCAGCGAAGACCGTCAGCTCGGTACCGATCAATACGCTGGTGACTGTCAGCAGCGTGCGGGATTCCATTTGTTCGAGCGAGCGATCCTGAGTTTGCCGACGCAGTCGGGTGGACTTACGAACGCGATTCTGAAAGCGACTCATCCAAGACGAGAGATGCACGGCGAAACTCCTGTGAGCGAACTCTGGCCCGCAAATGACAGATTGCGGACACGCTAGATGTGTTCACGCCCACAGAATTCGGTCACGGTGTATTGCACGAGACAACGATGTCCCGACGGCTCCAAGCCGCAAGTTGGGTGCAACGATTCCATCCACTGGTTTGTCGTGAAGCTTTTCCGGCCATCAGGACATGCAATCCTGAGCCCAGGCCGCGAGTATCAACTTCGTACGACGGGATCTCCGTGAGAATTCAGCCCGCATTGGGCGTGAAATTCATCAACTGACGGCCGCTTTGGACGCGGTCGCAGAGTGTCCAGTTCCACATTTCGTTGCAGGTGACGCAGTTTCCCTGACGGGTTCACTTGCGAAATGCTCATCAGCGCGTCGCATTCGCGACAATGGATCACTGAGAGGATACGTGTCTCAGGATAGTGGAGCAGAGAGAAAGCAATCACCGGTTTGGATGTGATGTCCGCGGAGCAGATCAGCAGGGGACATGGCGCGCTTGCCGTCAGGTTGCAGCGAGAGAATCTCAACGCAGCCATCGCCGGTCTTCACAAACATCTGGCTTCGATTGATGACTTCAATCGTGCCGGGATCACCTGAGAGAGCGCGATCGCGGGCTTCGACTTCGAGAATTAAGAGTCGCAGTTCTCGCCCGTCCTTTAACCGCAGGATGGCGGAAGGCTTTGGCCACGGTTGCACGCCGCGAATGTGAGCGTTCACCAGATACGATGATTTGTGCCAAGGCACGAATCCATCCGTTTTCTTCAAGCGCCCGGCCTTGGTGACCTGGCTGGCGTCTTGAACGAGCGGCTGAGCCGTTCCGTTGGCGAGTGCATCAACGACCTTTTGAGTGAGCGGCACCGCCAGCTGTGCCAGGCGAACTTCCAACTCGCCGTAAGTCTCCTTGGGGCCGATCGCGATCTTCTCGATACCCAGGATCGGGCCGGCATCGAGTTTCGGTTCGATCTGGAAGATGGTGATGCCGGTTTCTGTTTCTCCGTTGATCACCGCAAATTGAATCGGCGCCGCGCCGCGATACTTCGGCAGCAGCGACGCATGCACGTTGATTGCTCCGAGTCGCGGAATGCCAAGCAGCTCTGCGGACAGAATCTGCCCATAAGCCGCGACCACAAACAGGTCAGCCTGAAACTCACGCAACCGGGCGATCGAATCTGGCAGATTGGCCTTCACCGGCTGAAAGACGGGAGTTCCTCGTTCCTGAGCTGATTCCTTCAGCGGATTTCGATGTTCGTGGTGACCCTGTCCACTTCGTTCGGGTTGCGTCACGAGCCCGACAACTTCGTGCTGTGTTTCGTACAAACCTCGGAAGGTCGGCAGTGCGAAGCCGCCGGTGCCGAACATCACAAGTCGCAGTGGCAAGTCTTTGATCTCCGCGTCGATGGGCAACCTCTATTTCTGGCCTTCAGCTCTTCGATCCACATGAGTCGCATGGGGATTGATGGATGATTTGACGAAGTGCGGTTCTCGCACCGATTGAGGACGCGCGGTGCCAGCCGCAGGTTCGCTCTCGGCCGGTTGTTGAGATTGCGGTTGCGCTGCAATCGTGCCAGCGATCACAGGCGCGTCGTCTTTGAGTTCGGGCGTCGAACTGATCATCGGCTTGGCGACGGCAGTCTGACGCATCACGGCGGTGCCCAGCCAGCCACCCATCAACGCAGGCAACCAGATCACCGTTCCGAGGAGTGCTGCCGCGACCATCGCCGCCATGAGCATTCCAAATCGGCTGATCAGAGTCAGTTCAGCCGGGGCCAAGACCAACAGGCCGAAGCCAACCACGAAGCCAGTCTGGCACATGGCCGGTCCGCAGTGACCCAGCGCTTCGACGACGGCGACGCGTCGCGTGCGGCCTCGCTTCACGGCTTCCTGGAACCAGGCCAGCATATGAATGGAACCATCCACGGAGATACCTAGTGCCACCGACGCGGTGATCATCGTGCCGATATCAATCGCGATTCCAAACCACGACACGAGACCAAACACGATACTGACCGGCAGCGCGTTCGGGATCATCGCTATGAACCCAGCGAGCGGATTGCGGACCACGAAGGCCATCGTCAGCCAGATCGTCACGAACGCGATCCAGAAGCTGCTGATCATGCTCGACAGGATCGCCCGCTGAGTTTCGAGGAACAGCGGCACCATGCCAGTGACGACATAGCGGACGTTGCCGACGTCCTTCGTTTCGCTGCCGATGATTTCCTTGATGTCGGCGGTGAGCATCGAATAGTCGGTCTTGGTCATGATGTTGACCTGAGCCGTGATGCGCCACAGTTCATCGCCTTCGGCACTCAGCGTTTCGCCGCTCTTCTCCAACACCACGTTCTCTTCCGCGCGCTTCACAAAGTTGCGGCCGCTGGAACCTTCCTGAATGACTTTCTGCTGAGTCGTTAGATCCAGCCGGCGTTGCAAGCCGCTGGTCCGGCGGAGTTCCAATTCGTCAGTGCTCAACTGCGGCCGGAACGTGGCCAGTGAGACCGCTCCGCTGATATCGGAGTGTCGCTCGACCAGCCGCTGCTGTACTCGGCGGACGATTTCCTGACGATCCGCAAACAGCAGATCGCCATCTTCCGAAGCTTGAATCTCCTTCGGGAAGCGAATCACGATATCGATCGGGATCACGCCGCCGATGTTCTCTTCAATGAAGCGATAATCCTGAACCACATGCGACGATTCGGGGAAATAACGAATCGCCTTGGTTTCGGTCTGGAACCATTGCAGTCCGGCGGAACACGTCAGAGCGGTCGCGATGCAGGTCGCGGAAACAACGCCGTGCTTGCGGACCAGGAAGCCCGCGATGCGTTCCCAGGTCTTGCTGGACTCTTCTTCCTCGCCGCCGTGAGCTGCCCGCTTCGGCAGGTAACCCAGCATTGAAGACAGGCCGTAGAGCACCACGACGAAGGCAATCATCGAGCCCACGGCGGAGTACATGCCAAAGTCGTAAACCGGCACCAGGCTGCTGGTCATCAACGAAGCGAGGCCGATCGCGGACATGAAGCTCGCTAGAAAAGTCGGGCCAGACGCCATCTTCACCGCGTTCACGACGGCACTGCGTAAATCCGTCTTAGCCGCGAATCGCCAGTAGTTTGCCAGGTGGATGCTGGTTTCCAACGTCGTGACGAACAGCAGCGTCGGCATGACAACCAACACCATGTTCATACTGCCGCCCGTCGCGGGCACCAGCGAAACGGTGATCAGCACAACGTAATACGACGTGAACAGCACGAAGCATGTGAGCGGAACGCTGCGCAGAGCCCAGAAGGCCAGCACAATGCCGACTGCTCCAGAGAACAGAATCACCGACCGACCCGGTAGGTTCCAAATTGGATAAGCACGATTCCAGGCGGAGCGTTTAACAGCTTGATTCAACTCCGAATTCGCTACTGGCCGACCTGCCATGTGCAGATCGCCAGCGTTGATGCCGACTTCACTGCAAACCGCGCGAATCTCTTTAAGCGACTCCGTGACTTCAGCCTCACCCGCTTTGCTGAGCACCACCGCGACCGCGACGGGGGACCCGGAAGCGAAGAAAGTTTCCTCAACCAGTTGGTTGCCTTGAGAGTCCTTGAGACCTCGCGCGATCTCTCTGACATTCGCGGTGATCTCTCCGCGAGGCTGCATCTCACGCCACCGCAACTGGCCATCGTGCGCGGGGATCGTTGGGAACGGAGCCTCCGCTACAGGTTCAACGATGTGTTTTGCCAGCTTGTATTCTTCGAGTGGCCGATCCGGCTCCCATACCTTGAAGGCTGGCAACGCGGACACTTCCATCTTCAGCTTGGAACTGATTTCTTTGCTGAGGGCCTGCATGGTCGCTTCGCCCTCGGCAGCTCCGGCGGGCGTCAGTTTGACCTTCAACGGTCCTGAACCGATCAGGATTCCCTGCAATCGGTTGAACGCTTCTTTCTGCGAAATGTCTTCAGCTTCGATCCGGCGAATCAGTTGTTGAGGTCGCAGGACGCGTTCCACATGCTTCAAGCCGCCGTGTCGCGCGCCTTGCTCATCGCGCACGCCCTCCAGGCGGTCGGCGAGCCAGTTGATGCGCGGGTCGTTGAGCGTGCTGCCCTCCCACGTCATCAGGATGCTTTCACTGGACGGAAAGTTGTCGTGGTACCAGTGCAACGTCAGAACGTTCGGGTCGTTAGCCGGAACCCAGTTCTGAATGTCGTTGTTGAGATGAATACCGCGCAGCGACCAGATAGCCGGCGGCAATGCGGCAGCCATCAGTACCAGCACCCACAGGCCCATCCGGTGGCCGAAGGGATCCTTCCGATCCAAGAAGTGCGTCATTCCTAGACTCGCAATTCACAGCCCTGATTGATTGCCGCTTCGCGTTTCAACGGACGCTGAAACAGGTCAGTCAATTGTGCTGCGTGAGATGAGTGACAGTTTCGTCTTCGTCGCGGTTGTCTTTGAGACACCTCATCTGCCTGGCCCAATCCGTGGCTCAGTCACAACTGCGAATGGTTCAACCCACGTCTTTCATCGACTTGAGGAGAAGTCCCGGAAGACTGGAGCCAAGCCTCCGACAGTGTTGTCTGAGAAGTCATTACGGCCCATGACTCGCATCACGTTTGCCAAGAGTCTGCCGCCGCTACGGGCTGGCGAGATTTGGCAGAATCGGCGGGCGTTTTTGCGACAGTCTCAAAGATTTCCGCCGCGCGACGGCTAATTCTCTGAAGAGGGCAACTTGCCCAGATTTTCGAATTCGAGCGATTTCAGTGCCGTTCACAGGACAAGTCCTGAAACGCAACGAGCGGCATTCAGACTGAATGCCGCTCGTAAACTCGGATTCCGTTGCCGTACCTAAAATTAGGTGCGAGGACGTCCGCCACGTAACCTGCGGCGTAGCCCCCCGCCGGAAGGACGCTTCCCGTGATTGGCGCGGGTGATTTTTCGTTTGTTCTTGGCCATGTCAGTACCTTCTCGAATGTTTTTAATTCGGTTTAGATCTGCTTTGATGAGCGGCTTTCCTCCTGCCTGCCGCTCGGAAGTGTCCGGATTCTAGAGACGTCGTCCTGTTGAGAAAACCCAGTAAGCTGGGTTTCGTTCATGGATCTAGGCAACGGCATCTAAAATGTCTTCTGCAACGAAGATCGGTCGCACCGGGTCGTAATGGACAGCTAATGCGATCGCGTCGCTGGGGCGACTGTCGATCTCTAAGATCTCGCCGTCTGGGGTCCGAACGCGAAGGGCCGCGAAGTAGGTGTGGTCTACCATACGGGTGACGACGACATCCTGCAGCTCGGCACCGAGGCTCTCAATCGTGTGTTTCAGCAGATCGTGAGTCAGCGGACGCGGCGGCGGCGGTGCCGTCAGGCGGCGGTTGATGCTGGTGGCTTCAAAAATGCCAATCAGGATGGGAAACGACCGCGATCCATCAATCTCACGGAGATACACCACCTGCTGATCGTTGATCTCGGAAATTATGATTCGCGAGAGTTCCATTTGAACGAGCACGGCGAGCCTCTTTCTTTGCGTCCGCAGCAGTCAATCTCGGTGAAGTGATGTCTGATGTCCGGGTCGAGTATATCGGCACCGAAAAAAGACTCGCAACAGCCTGAAGTTAAGGTGGATCAATGCCGCCCGGATGCCACGGATGGCAGCGACAGATGCGCAAGATCCCTCGCCAGCTTCCCTTAACTGCCCCGTACTTCTCAACTGCTCCAATGAAATAGTGGCTGCAGGTGGGCCAGAATCGGCATTGTCGGCCGAAAATCGGACTCAGAAAGATCTGGTACAGACGCACGATTCCGATGAGCACGTAGGCGGGAATCTGGCTCACTCGAAACGATCGCATGGACAGTTACCGATGATGAAGAGAGGTCAGGAGGTTGCTGGATGTTTCCATTCGCTTGCGATGACTCCGGCGCAACGTGATGCTCCCGCCCTCGCAGGACTGAGTTTGTCTGTGCCTGATGGCAACCTCTGAAGCGACCGTCTGCAACCCTCGACTCACTCAGAGACGCAAGTTCCTGCGTCGTTAGCCAGAAAGAAACTTCATGCCGAGGCAATTTGTCGGAGACCTCAAGGACGGAGATCCGGTCGAGGAAACCTATTTATTGTCGGACAAGCAGTTGCGAGCCAATCGCAACGCGAACCTTTATTTGCTCGCCACTCTGCGCGACCGCAGCGGCTCCATCAATGGTTTGATGTGGAATGTCCGCGAAGATCAATGCGCGGACTTTGATTCGGGCGACTATGTGCGGGTGCGCGGCAAGGTGCAGCTCTATCAGGCCAACCTGCAGCTCATTCTGACGGGCGTGCAACGCGCGGACGCTGCAGCGCTGAACCCGGAAGACTTTGAACTGCGGCCGAAGCAAGACATCGAAAAGCTACTCGGCCGCGTGCGAGAGATCCTGCAGTCCATCGCTGATCCGGCCATCCGCATGCTGATGGAGTGCTTTCTCATTGACGATGCGCTCGTGCAGAAGCTGCAGCGCACCGGAGCTGGGATCAAGGCCCACCATGCCTATCCGGGCGGGTTAGTTGAGCACGTACTCAACATTCTGGAAGTCGCCCTGCGCATTCGCGACCTCTATCCCACCGTCAACTTCGATCTCGTGCTCGCCGGCATCTTCCTGCACGACATCGGCAAAGTCCGCGAAATGGATTTCGACAATGCGTTCTCCTACACGGATGAAGGCCAGTTGCTCGGTCACATGTCCATTGGCGTTGAAATGGTCACCGAGAAGATTCTGGAGTATCAACGACTCACCAATGAGCCGTTTCCGCGCGAGACCGAACTGCGTCTGAAGCACATGGTGTTGAGCCATCATGGCACCTACGAACACGGCAGCTCGCGCTTACCGATGACTCCAGAGGCTATCGTGGTGCATCACCTCGATAACCTCGACGCGAAGGTGCACGAGTTCTCGCGGGCGATTTCCGAGGACCTCAACCCCGATGCCTCCTGGACTCCCTACATCCCGCGCCTTGAACGCAAGCTCTTCAAAGGCCATCAGGGCGACAACTAGACCGCGACAACGTCAGCTCGCGGCGGGCCCACTACCCGCCGCCGGCGATTCGCTCATAGACCTTCTCCAACGCGCGAGACATGACCATTGGAGTCAGGTGAGATTCGTAGTCTGCCTGGGCTGCGCGACCGAGCTTCTGTTGCAATGAGCCGTCAGCCAGCAGTCGATTCAATGACACGGCGAGCTGCGCAGGATCATTGGGATTTACGAGCAGTCCGTTTTCTTCGTGGCGGATCACTTCAGGAATGCCGCCCACCGACGTTGAGACCATTGGCTTGCCGACAGCCATGCCTTCGAGGATCGACAGCGGGAGCGAGTCGAACTTCGACGGATGCACCAGCACATCAAACAACTGCCAGACGTCGCCGATCGGACCAGGGTAGGCTCGAAACACGATGCGATCCTGCAGTCCCAGTTCTGCGACTCGGGCTTCGAGTTGTCGTTCGTAGTCCAGATAGTTGCGGCTGAATCCGATGCAGACGAAGCGGCAGTCTGGATGCTGGGCGAGCACTTGTGGAACGGCGTCGATCAGGACGTCGTGTCCTTTGCAGGGGATGCGGCCGCTAACCTGTCCAATGATCTTGTCGCCCGGTTGAAAGGGCAGATTCAACGCGGCGAACGCTGACTCCTTGGAGCGGGTGGCGATTGGCTTCGGGACGCCCGTCGGAATGACTTCAATCGGAGTGTTCTGCTTCCACATCCACTTCCGGATATCGTCGGCTCGGGCCAGCGAATCGGTTATCACGGCCGCTGCACCGGCGAACGCAAATTGTCCCGGCAATCGCATCACCAGTGGTCGCCATGGTTCAACGTGATAGGCGGAGATGATGACGGGCACGTTCGTGAGGCGTCCGGCGATCACTGCGGCGAAAACTGCGGACGTGTGGTGCGCGTCGATGACGTCGATGGAATTCTCGCGAATGTAACACACGAGTTTGCGAATCACGCGGGCGATGCTGCTCACGCCGGTCACTGCACGACGCAGATTGACTCGTCCAACTTCTGCAGTGTGCGGCTCGCCCAGATCGTCGACGGGGAAACCAATCTCAGCAAAGGCATGTCGCATGGAACCGGTGCCGCGTTCCTGCTCTTCATCCGCAAACTGCGGGGCGGTGATGACGAGAACTCGATGGTCGAAATACACGCGATCGATCGTTGCCGCGAGCTGGTGCAGACGTTGCTCATGGCCTGCCCAGACAAGCTTGTTGAGGACCGAAAGCACTCGCAAACGCCGCACGCTGCTCGCCGGGCGCGGAGCGAGCGAAGCAGCATCAACGAGCTTACCTGGTTCGACAATGGCCACTGCGAACGTCCTTGTTCAGCATTGTTGAATTGTGAGACGTCGAATCCCTGACATCACGCGAAACCATAATGTGCGAAGGCTCAGTTCGCGAAGACGAGTCTGCGTCAGCAGCCTTCAGCCGGAATGCTCAGCGGCACTGAGACTTCCAACGCTGCCAGTGATCGGCGATGACGATCGCAACCATGGCCTCGGCCATCGGGATGAAACGCGGCAGTAAGCACGGGTCGTGTCGGCCTTTGGTGACGATGGTGGTCGGCTCGGCTGAGGACGTGACCGTCTGCTGTTCCTGGGGCAGGCTGCTGGTCGGTTTCACGGCCGCTCGCAGCACGATCGGCTCGCCGGAAGTAATGCCGCCCAGCATGCCGCCATGCCGGTTAGTCAACGTGCCGATGTCCGACCGCCCCGGCTTGTCGGGTTGTGGCGAGGCGGGCACGAACACGTCGTTGTTCTGGCTGCCGCGCAAGGTCGCACAGCCGAAACCGATTCCGTATTCGACTCCGAGAACTGCGGGGAGGCTGAAAAGGGCCTTCGCCAGGTCCGCTTTGATCTTGTCGAAGACGGGTTCGCCGAGTCCCGCAGGAACTCCGGTCGCCACAATCTCCGCGACGCCGCCGATTGAATCGCAGTCCTTCCGGACGGATTCGATCAACTCCACCATGCGCGCCGCGGCGTCTGCGTCCGGGCAACGCACGATGTTTGGTTCGCCGTCTGGCAGCTTTTCGACTTGGTCCAGCGTGATGGCCGCGGGATCGGCGATCGTGGCTTTGATCTCACCCACTTGAGTCACATAGCCCAGCACTCGCCCGCCGAAAGCGTCTTCGATGATCTTCTTTGCAACGACCCCGGCCGCGACGCGCGCAGCGGTTTCGCGAGCACTGGAACGTCCGCCGCCGCGATAATCGCGCAGGCCATACTTGGCATCGAAGCCAAAGTCCGCGTGACCCGGACGATACTTATCCTTGATGTCGCCGTAGTCGCGGCTGCGCTGGTCTTCGTTCCGGATCAGGATGGCTAGAGCGGTGCCCGTTGTCTTGCCTTCGAAGACTCCCGAGAGAATCTCCGGAGTGTCCGACTCTGCGCGCTGAGTCACGATCTTGCTTTGTCCGGGACGGCGACGGTTCAAGTCGACCATCAGATCTTCGACTGTCAGCGGAATGCCCGGCGGCACTCCGTCGATAATCACCACGTTTCCCGGACCGTGACTCTCTCCTGCAGTGGTGATGCGGAAGAGTTGTCCAAACGAATTGCCAGCCATCACTCAAACCTAACGCGGCAACGCCGCAAATCGCTCATGCCGTCAGGTGGGCTGAGGTGCGAAACCCACCTTCTTACATCATTTCGGTGGGTCTCGTACCTCGACCCTGCCCGAGGGACTAGTGTGGCAGCGCCGCCGGGGCCGCTGCAGCTGCCGATTGGCGTGGCGGATGGAAGAAGACCGCCAATGCCACCGTGGCCAGTACTGCCGCGCCGCAGGGGACCAAGAACAGCGTCTTGAAGTCCGTACCAGCTTCGGTCGTCATCATGGCCTTAATTTGCGGGCACGCAAAATTGGCGACCAACGCTCCCACGCCCAGAATCATGAAGTTGAACAGTCCTTGAGCACTCGACCGCATGTCCTTCGGCAGAAACTCGTCCACGAAGATGTAAACCGTGGCGAAGAAGAATGCGTAGCAGACTCCGTGCAGCACGTTCACCGTCACGATGAGCCACGGGTACTCCGGCAGGAACGCAAAGACTGCGAAGCGAGCCGCGTGACCGAGAATCCCAAACACCATCGTGGTACGCCAGCCGAGATTCTTCAGCGTCCAGCCGAGGACAAACATCGTCAGGATTTCGGCGATCTGCCCGATACTCATGATGGGCATAATCCAGTTGCCAGGGATACCGACGCCGCCTTGTGCGGTAGGTGTGCCGAGGAACTGGCCCGTCCAGTTGAAGAAACAGTTATGGACGAACGCGTCAATGAAAGTGACCAGCCACAGCACGAAGATGTAGGGTACTGACAGCAGCCCGAAGGCCTGCATCCAGGTTGATCCGCCTTCGCCTGGAGCGGCCGGCTTCGGTGGAGTGTGCGGCAGCGTCAGGCTGAAAACGGCCAGCACGAGTGATGCGATCCCGGCGACGATGTACGTCCAGCGAGTTCCTGCCTGCATCGCATCACCGGTCAAACCATTTCCGAGGACCGCACCCAGCCATGCCACTGCGTCCTGAGGATTGGCGGCTTTGACCTTCTCCCAGTCGACCAGAATGAAGGTGAACGGCCAAGCTGCCAAAATCCAGCCGATTGTGCCACCCATTCTGACAATACCGAACTCCTTGGTGGCATCTTTCATGTTAGTGAAGGCGATCGAGTTCGTGATCGAGATCGTCGGCACATAGAGCACGCAGTGCACCAGCATCAGCGCGAAAAACACAGGGAAAGATGTCGTGAACGCACATCCGAGAATGGCGAGACCCCCCACCAGATGGCTGAAGGCGAGAAACTTTTCAGCCGCAAAATTTCGATCAGCGAACTGATTGCTGAAGAACATCGCTAGGATGGCAGCGAATGGGAACGCGTTCAGGATCAGGCTCTGCTGAATTTCACTGAAGCCGAGGCTTGGCAGGTAACCGAAGATCAGTGGCAGCCATGCTCCCCAAATGAAGAACTCCAGCAACATCATCACGAACAACTTGATGTGAGTGCCTTTTCCCATGTGTTGCGCCGTCCGAAGGTGTAGAGAGAAGATGCAGGCGTTTGGCCCAGAGGGCGTTCGATTGTAGCCGGGACCTATTATGTTGCATCCAAGAAGACTATTGCTTCTCGCATTGTTGAGCCTGACGACGAACATTTCCGTAACGTTCGGGCAGAACAAACCTGCCGGACCGGAACGTTTCGCCGTCGACATCGTGACTCTGAACACTCGCGATCAGTATCGCGGGGCGTTTCTCGGACGACTTCCTTCCGGCCAATTGCAGGTTGCGCTGCAGCGCGACTGGCTGAAGAAACAGCATCCCAAGCTGTTTGAAACGGCGACTGCCGAGCAGGAACGGCAACGTAAGGCGGCCGCCGAGCAGTTCGAGAATCGGCTCAAAAGCTGGCTGGACCAGCAGCCTGAACCGGGCACGCTGCGAGCCTTTTTGCAGCTCGAACTGCGGCGAACACAGCAGGCCGCACGTGGAGACGGCGAGCAGCCGGAGCCGCCGCAGTTTGTGATCGTCGAGCTTCCAGAGGCTCGAGTTCGCTCGCTGGTCACTCAAGCACCGCAGAACCGGGCCGTGGCCATGCTTGCCTGGCGAGAACGTCTGGCGGGTGTTGAGACGAAGCAGGTGGAAGAACTGCGGAAGGAACTCACGGCGAAAGGCGTGAATCTGAATGACGTCGCCGATCTATCCGATCGATTGCCACTTCTGCCGCAGGATGATCGCGAGTGGGCGGCGCGGCGGGCGATTCTCGAACACCAGCACGGTGAGGGACTGGAGTTTCAGGGATTTGGTGACGCTCTGTTCCAGTCCGGTGAAGGAGCGAAGCAGGTCGAATTGTCACAGTTGCTGGGGCAGTTGTTCGAAAAGCAGTTAGGTTCGCAATTGAGCGAGCTGCTGGGCGAATCGCAGCCCGCACGCAAAACGACGAACTCGAACGCCGCGCTGCAGAAGGCGGTCGACGCTGCCGTCGCGAAAGGGCAACGGGCGGTTCGCGTGACGCTGCTGGAACTGGATGTTGCGAGCGGCCGGGTTACTGTCACGGGACGCTTGCTGGCCCGCATGCCGAATGACCGCTGGGAGTCGGTCTGGCAGTCGACTATTGTCGAAGACGGCTCGCAACCGCGACCAGACGTCGAACGCCGCATTGAAGATGATCCGCAGATCAAAGGGCTGAAACAGACCCTGACGGACTTGGGCCTGCAACAAGAACTGTCGAAGGCTTTGCGATTTGGTGCGGCCACAATGGCTGCTCAGCAGGCAGCGAATAAGCAGTTCAATCAGTTCCGCGATCAGTACGTTCGCAAGCTGGACGTTCCGCCTCTGCGCTGGAGTTCTGACAACGCCAGCGTGGCTGCGCCTGCGAAGCCGCAAAACTGAACTGCGGAGGTTCGTTGCTGAGACGAAAATGAGCGACTCGGCAAGGGCAAATTTCGCGGCGCGTTCTCAGTTCAGCCGACATCCACGATTTGTGTAATTGGGTTCCCTGAATCGTTGAGTAACCCGGCGACGGTCCCTACCTTCCGAATTCCATGCTCCGCTGTCGATGCGTTAGTGACGAACCTTCATCAGCGGTGGTGTGGATGGCGAGAGTCGACGATGAATCTTTCAAGAATCATCGGACATCAGGACATTCGGAACCCGGCCCAGCGTTCAACAGGACGAACTCGAATCATGGAACTCGATTGGCGCGACAGGAGTCGCAGCGCGGTATCAGGACGATTGGTTACGCTCTGCCGAGCGATTGGCGTCATCGCGTTATCTCTGGTCTTGCTGTCCAGCAGTCCTATACCTGCCTTTGCTCAAGAGCATGTGGGCGGTGAGGCCAACCTCAGGCTGCCGGATCTCGAGCAAGCAACCTTCCTGGGTGGGATCAACGGTCGTGCCATGCTGGCTACGGGCTTGCTGGTGTCCGTGCTGGGCATTGGCTTTGGGCTGGTTATCTATAAGCGACTCCAGAACTTGCCCGTGCACAAGTCGATGTTGGACATCTCTGAGCTGATTTATGAGACCTGCAAGACATACCTGATCACGCAGGGCAAGTTTTTGATGATCCTGGAAGCATTTATTGCGGCCATCATCGTCTTCTACTTTGGTTACCTGCAGCACTTCGAAGCGACCAAGGTGCTGATCATTCTGCTTTTCAGTTTGATTGGCATCGCGGGCAGTTATTCGGTCGCGTGGTTCGGCATCCGCGTGAATACGTTTGCCAATTCGCGCTGCGCCTTTGCGAGCCTGCGCGGCAAGCCCTTCCCGTGTTACGACATTCCGCTGCAAGCGGGTATCAGCATCGGCATGCTGCTGATTTCCGTCGAACTGCTGCTGATGCTCTGCATCCTCTTGTTTATTCCGGGAGACCTTGCCGGATCCTGCTTCATCGGCTTTGCGATTGGCGAATCGCTCGGTGCCGCGGCACTGCGCATTGCTGGCGGCATCTTTACGAAGATCGCCGATATCGGCAGCGATCTCATGAAGATTGTCTTCAAGATCAAGGAAGACGACGCGCGTAACCCAGGCGTGATTGCGGATTGCGTGGGTGACAACGCAGGCGATTCCGTTGGTCCCAGTGCTGACGGATTTGAGACGTACGGCGTGACTGGCGTCGCACTGATCTCGTTCATTCTGTTGGCGGTCACCAGCGAACAAGATCAGGTTCAGTTGCTCGTTTGGATTTTCATGATGCGCATCATCATGGTCCTGGCTTCCGCTGGCTCGTACTTCATCAACGACTTCATGGCCAAGGGTTCCTATGCCAATGCGGACAAGATGAACTTCGAGAAGCCGCTGACCAGCCTCGTGTTCATCACGTCGGGCGTTTCAGTGGTTCTGACCTACGCAGCGAGCTTCATCCTGATTCCCGAACTCGGCGGTGCCGACAGCGGCATGTGGTGGAAGCTTTCGACGATCATCACGTGTGGTACCGTCGCCGGGGCGATCATTCCCGAACTGGTGAAAGCCTTCACCAGCGTGGAGTCCGCCCATACGCACGAAGTCGTCACGAGTTCTGAACAAGGCGGCGCGTCACTCAACATTCTCTCTGGACTGGTAGCCGGTAACTTCTCGGCCTACTGGCTCGGCATGACGATCATGGGCCTGATGGGCGTTGCTTACTACGTGTCCAACACGTTCCCAGTCGGTGCCGATGGCAAGAGCGTGATGATGCTGGCGCCCGCCGTCTTTGCGTTTGGTCTCGTGGCTTTCGGCTTCTTGGGGATGGGCCCGGTGACGATCGCCGTCGATAGCTATGGGCCTGTGACGGACAATGCACAGTCCGTTTATGAACTCTCACAGATCGAAGAAGTGCCCAACATCAGCCAGGAGATCGAGCGAGACTTCGGCTTCAAACCCAACTTTGAAAAGGGCAAGGAGTTTCTGGAAGAGAACGACGGCGCGGGCAACACCTTCAAGGCGACTGCCAAGCCGGTGCTGATTGGAACCGCCGTGGTCGGTGCAACCACCATGATCTTCTCGATCATCGTCGCCCTCACGCATGGACTGACCGAGAACGTCGAGAAGCTGAGCCTCATGCACCCGCCGTTCCTGCTGGGACTGATTGCTGGCGGTTCCGTGATCTACTGGTTCACCGGCGCGTCGATGCAAGCCGTGACCACTGGAGCCTATCGCGCTGTCGAGTTCATCAAGGCCAACATCAAACTGGACGGCGTCACTAAGGCCAGTGTGGAAGACAGCAAGAAAGTCGTGGCGATCTGCACGCAGTACGCTCAGAAAGGCATGTTCAACATCTTTATGGGTGTGTTCTTCGCGACGCTCGCCTTCGCTTTCTACGAACCGTTCTTCTTCATCGGCTACCTGCTTTCGACGGCGCTCTTCGGTCTTTTCCAAGCCATCTTCATGGCCAATGCTGGCGGTGCCTGGGACAACGCCAAGAAGATTGTCGAGACCGATCCTGAGTACAAGAACTCGGGACGCGGCAAGGGTAGCGCACTTCACGACGCGACCGTCGTGGGCGATACCGTGGGCGACCCGTTCAAGGACACCAGCTCCGTCGCGATGAACCCGGTCATCAAGTTCACCACGCTGTTCGGGTTGCTCGCCGTCGAGTTGGCGGTTTCGCTGACTAAACAACATGGCGAAGGGTTGACCACGACGCTGTCGGTGATGTTCCTGGCCACGTCGATGTTCTTTGTCCATCGCTCGTTCTACGGCATGCGCATCGTACGCGAGTCGTAGTGGCTGTCGGGCAGGTAATCAGCTTACGAAGTCGCAGCAGACGTAGGACCGACAATCCTGTCCGTCAACGTTCCGACGGACAGGATTGTCGGTCCTACAGCCGGTCGGAGATGAATTTCTCCGCAATGTGGTCGAGCGGTTGAGCTTCCGAGAGTTCATTGTTCCACTGTGCCCGCTTGAGTTCGGATGTGCGATGCGGCGACAGCTTGTATCGCTGCGTGATACGATCGTAGACAGCGATAGAGACCTGCGAATTGCAGGACCATTTTCGTCAACTGGGAGTGACTATGAAGATGCGATTACTGACGAGTGCGTGTGTGCTGGGGCTGACGCTGCCGACATTGGCAGCCGACCTGCCCAAGCCGCTGGTAGAGGGGATGAAGAACCCTGAGTCCGTTTGCCTCGGCAGAGACAATCAGATGTTCGTCACCGAGATTGGCGAATTCGGCAAAGACGGCGACGGGCAGGTTTCGAAGATTGTTGACGGCAAGGCGACGCCGTTCGCGACGGGGCTGGATGATCCGAAGGGCATCGTCTGGTTTAAGGATGCCTTCTATGTCACGGACAAGACGAAGGTCTTGAAGGTAGACGGTGCCGGCAAGGTCACGACCTTCGTTGCTGCGGACAAGTTTCCGACAGCGCCGTTGTTTCTTAACGATATTGCCATCGAACCCGAAGGCGGTTCGCTGTTTGTCAGCGACTCCGGCGACGTGATGGGCAAGGGTGGCGGTGGAGCGGTCTATCGCATCGAAGTGAAGAGCGCTGCGACCACAACCGTGGTCAACGAAAAGACGTTGCCGGGCCTGAATACTCCGAATGGACTCGCACTGGATGGTGCTTCGCACCTCTTACTGGCGGACTTCGGCAGCGGTGCCCTCTATCGCATCAAGCTGGCGAACGGGTCGTCCGAGAAGATCGGCGAAGGCTTTGACGGTGGTGACGGCGTCGTCTGGGACAAGTTCGGGCGATTGTTCATCACGTCGTGGAAGACTGGCAAAGTCGCCGGTATCGCGCGTCCTGGCCACAAGTCTGTGTTGCTGTCGGACAAGTTCCAGCAGGCTGCTGACTGCTGCCTCGATCCATCCGGTCGCTTCATCCTGATTCCGGACATGAAGGCGGGCACGCTGACGGCATTCCCGACAACGATTCCCGGCGCGGAAGTTGATGATTCGCCATTGCCGTTCAAGACGGAAGTGGCGTTCCCGAATCTCAAGTGGACTGGTTGGGAACCAGTCACCGATGCGGGCCTGCCGAATCCGCTGCGTCCGATCCTGCTGACTCACTTTGGTGATGGTTCGAACCGCGTGGTCGTCCCGACTCAGCACGGCGTGATTCACGTCTTCAAGAATGATGATGGTCCGCAAGAGACCAAGGTGCTGCTCGATATCAGCGAAAAGATTCGCTATCGCGACAAGATGAATGAGGAAGGCTTACTCGGCCTGGCCTTCCATCCGAAGTTCAAGACGAACGGCGAATTCTTCGTCTTCTACACGGACGTCAAAGCGGACATGACCAACGTCGTCTCGCGCTTCCGCATGAGCAAGACCGATCCAACGAAAGCCGATCCAGCTTCCGAGGAACAGTTGATTCGCTTCGATCGACCGTTCTGGAACCATGACGGTGGCACGATTGCCTTCGGCCCGGATGGGTACCTCTACATCACTCACGGCGATGGTGGTTCGGGTGGCGACCCGATGGGGAATGGTCAGAAGATGAGCACCTTGCTCGGCAAGATTCTGCGTATCGACGTGGATCACAAAGCCAACGGCAAGAACTATGCGATTCCGAAAGACAACCCGTTTGTGAAGACCGAAGGCGCGCTGCCTGAACTGTGGGCGGTTGGCCTGCGCAACGTGTGGCGCATGTCGTTCGATCGCAAGACCGGTCAACTCTGGGGCGGTGAAGTCGGGCAGAACCTGTTTGAAGAAATCAACATCTTCAAGGCCGGCGGTAACTACGGCTGGAGTCTCCGCGAATCGTTGCACCCGTTCGGCCCAAAGGGTGTTGACGTGCGAGACGACCTGATCGAGCCCATCTGGGAGTACCATCACGACATCGGTAAGTCGATCACCGGTGGTCCGGTCTATCGCGGCAAGAAGCTGCCGGAGCTCGATGGTGCGTATCTCTACGCGGACTACATCAGCATGAAGATGTGGGCTCTGTGGTACGACGAAGCGAAGGGCCGAGTCGTCGCCAACCGTGAGTTCCCCACGCCGAACGTGCAAGTTCTGTCCTACGGCGAGGACGAGCAAGGCGAAGCGTACTTCATGGCCGTTGCCCCGAATGGCAAGGGCATCTATCGCTTCGTGAAGAACGCCAAGTAAGCGTTTGGTGATGATTAGATTGCGAACAGGAAGTCTCGAATTGTCGGGGCTTCCTGTTTCTTTTTGGCCAGATGCTTGAGACATCAGCGGGAGTGGCGTTGAATCTCACTCCGCAGAGAGCCAACTGACACGGAAGGGCTCTTCGCCCCTCTGAGGTCTGCCGAGATTCGATATGTCCACCGAGCGTCATCTGTTGTTTGCCGTCCTGGCGTTTGAGAATGAACTCATCGATCTCACGCAACTGACGGAGGCGTGTCGAGCTTGGGCAGAAGACAAATCGAAGCCGCTCGCTGAGTCACTGGTTGAGCGTGGCTGGCTGACGATTGAAGACCGGGCATTCGTTGAGAAGGCTGTTGATCGCAAACTTGCGAAGCACGAAAGCGATCCACTTGCCACATTGAACGAAGCCACGCGCGCCGAGGTTTCCGACGCTCTCAAGGATGTTGAAGACACGGACATTCAAGCGACGCTGAGCATGCCCGCTTCAGGCAACCCACTACGGATCGAGACACTAGGTCAAACACTCCCGCAATCAGCTCTGCCCAAGACTCGTTACACATGGTTGAGCGAAGTCGGCAAAGGCGGATTGGGTCAGGTCTGGCTCGCGCGGGACAACGAACTCGTGCGCGAAGTGGCCTTGAAAGAGGTCAAACCCGGCATGTCTACGGCGTCACAGCAGGCCATGCGGCGGTTGATCAAAGAAGCGCAGATCACTGGCCAGTTGCAGCATCCGAACATCGTGCCGGTGTACGAGGTGAGTCGCGGCGCCAGACCGTTTTACACCATGAAACTGGTAAAGGGTGAAACGCTTACGAAAGCGATTCGTGCCCATCATGAACGTCGAAAAGTCGGTCAGCTCGACCCGCTGTCGTTGCCGAAGTTGCTGAACGTCTTTGTGAAGATCTGTGAAGCCTTGGCTTATGCGCACTCACGCGGCGTGATCCATCGCGACCTCAAGCCTGAGAACATCATCCTCGGCGAGTACGGCGAAGCGATCGTGCTCGACTGGGGACTGGCGAAGCAGGTGAGCAGTGCGGATGAAGACTCGCTGCCGGTTGTGCTGACGGAAGAGGCGGCGTCGGATCAGACTCGCGCGGGTGCGACTCCGGGTACGTTGCCCTACATGGCTCCGGAACAGGCTCGCGGTCGAGTCGACCAAATGGACGCTCAGACCGATATCTACGGTTTGGGAGCGATCCTCTTTGAGATCCTGATTGGCGAGCCACCTCATAAGTTGAAGGAGACGACCAACGCCAACGGCGCTGCACCGAGCAGTGGTCGGCCGAGTCGCATTGATGCATACCTGAAACAGATTTCGGATGAGCCCAGTCCTATTGCGAAAGAGCGAGACCCGTCCGTGCACGTCGTGCTGAACGCGATTTGCGAAAAGGCGATGGCGTATTCCAAGGCTCAGCGCTATGCGACGGCTAAGGACCTTGCGGCGGATGTGCAGCGCTTCCTGGCCGATGAACCGGTTTCCGTGTTGCGCGAGCCGCTCAGCATTCGCGCGCAGCGTTGGATGAAGAACCATCGCACGCTGGTGGCGACGACGGCTGCGACCCTGCTGATTGGATCTGTCAGCCTGGGCGTTCTGGCGGCTGTCACGTCACGTCATGCCACCGAAGTCTCAGAGAAGAATCTGCAACTTCAGGCCGCCAATACGAAGGAACGTGAAGCCTCCACGCTGGCGACGGAGCGGGCCGAAATTGCCCGCGAACAGAGCCAACTGGCGCTGGCTACCTTGAACGCCGTGATCTTCGATCTCACGAACAGCCTGGAAAACGTGGCGGGTGGTGCCGAGGTCCGAAATCAACTGCTGTCGACGGCGCTGCCGCAGTTGAAAAAAGTCTCCAGCCAGTTTGCAGAGAAGTCGGCCGTCGACCGCAACACCATGTTTGCTCTGATTCATCTGGCGGACACAATTTTAATACTCGGCCAGGGCAGTCATGACGTCGCGGCTCTCGACAACGCGACTGGCGACCGCACAGGTAAAGAGGTTGGAAACTCGCCTGTGGAGATCGCCAAAGGTCTCTATGAACGAGCCCACGAGATTGGTCAGCAACTCGCGACTGCGGCGCCCGACGATGAGAACGCGAAGCGAGATCTTTCCGTCTCTTTCAGCAAGCTGGGCGAAGTCTTCTTGAGGCTGGGGCGAACGGATGTGGCTCACCAGCATTTCGAGGATGGCTTGAAGATCAGTCGCTCGCTGGCTGAGAGTGATCCCAAAGATGCTGACAAGCAGCGTGATCTTTCGATCTTGTCCAGCAAGCTCGGCGACGTGCTGCTCAAACTGGGACGCACGGACGAAGCGGTCAAATTGTTTGAGGACAGCTTTCAAGTTCGAGACACCTTGCTGAAGGCCAACCGCAGTGACGTTCAGCGGCAGCGAGATGTGGCGGCTTCCCATGATCGGCTCGGCACTGTGTTTCTGAAACTCGGCAGGACGGGAGATGCCCTGCGGGAGTACGAAAACAGCTTGCAGCTCAATCGTGGGATGGCTCAAGCGGATCCGCGTGACACGCAGAAGCAGCGGGATCTGGCCGTCTCCCATAGCAAGCTGGGCGATGTCTTCCTGAGACTTGGTCGCCAGGCCGATGCGCTGGTGCAGTTTGAAACCGACCTGAAGATCAGCCGCGAACTAGCCACGGCGGATCCGCGAGACGCTCAAAAGCAGCGTGATCTGGCGGTGGCCTGCGATCGACTGGGAGATCTGTTTCTCATGCTCGGTCGGACCGATGACGCGGTGACGCAACTGGAGGATGCCGCCAAGATTCGTCGCACGCTGGCTCAAGCAGATCCCCGCGACGTGCAGAAACAGCGTGACCTGTTCGTCTCCATCAGCAAGCTGGGCGACGTGTGCCTGGCACTCGGCAAGACGAAAGAGGCGGTCGTGCAGTTCGAGGACGCGTTACGACGTAACCGGGAACTCGTCGCTGCCGATCCTTCGGATATTCAGCAGCAACGCGATCTTTCCATCTCGCTGGAGCGTTTGGGCGACGTGTTGCTCACCCTCGAAAGGATGAGCGAGGCGCTCCAGTTGTTTGAAGAGAGTGCGAAGATCACTCGCGGTCTGGCCGATGCTGATCCGCGCGACGCGCAGAAGCAGCGCGATCTCTCGTTGACGCACAACAAGCTGGGCAACGTGTTCATCAAGCTGGGGAGGAGCGCGGAGGCTGTGCAAAGCTTCGGGGCGGGCCTGAAGATCCGCAGCGCATTGGCGGAAGCCGATCCGCGTAATGCCGACGTGCAGCGCGACGTCATGGTCAGCCAGTACAAGCTCGGCGAGGTGCAGGTTGAACTCGGCCATTATGACGCAGCGATCGAGCGGTTTCAGGCCGGGATCGCGGTGCTCGACAAGATGATTGAGAACCAGCAACTCGTCGAACTTTCGCAAGGTCAGAAGTTGCTGCTCCAGAAACGCATCGAAGCCTGTGTTCTCTCAAAGCTCGTAACCGGCGACTGGGACTTGCTGCTGCAAGTGGACCCGAAGTCACTACCGACGTTCCTCTCCTTCCGCGCGACGCTGCTGGCCAGGCGAGGCCGCTATCAGGATGTCGCCCAAGCCGCCGCCAAGCTCAGAGAGCTGGAGCCGAAAGACAAAGAGAGTCTCTACAATGCAGCGTGTGCTTACGCCCTCGCAGCTTCGACCTATAAGCAGGACAAGGCGGCTTCGGCAGAAGGAGATGTCGAGCGCGAGAAGCTGCTTGCGTTATCACTCGCGTGCCTGAAGGAAGCTATCGCAGCTGGCTACACTAACTTCGACCACGTCCGTCAGGACTCGGACCTCATGCCACTCCGTGAACTACCCGAGTTCCAGGCTTTGTTTCCTAAAAAAGAGTAGCTGAATCCGGTTTGGACGTGCCTGTGGCTATTCGCCGGACCGTTCAACTCGGCGCTCCGCGGGGATCTTGCGGAAGCTGTTGACGGAGCGGTCAACGGTGTTTTCGAACCCATTCAACAAGGTTTCGTCGAGGGCTTCGACGATGACTCGCTGGCCGAAACGATAGCCTTCCCAGAAGCCGCTTTGGGTGCCGTCGACGGCTTTGTTCACGAGCTTGTTGGGGTGGGTCTGGTCTTTGCCGAATGGTCCGGCGAGGTGGCGATCGATCGCGTCCGTGCGGCCTTGCAGCCAGTCGACGGCGCCGCTGATACGGCGCATATTACCGAATGACGTGATCGTGTAGTCTGAGACTGCGGCCTCGGGGATGTTCAACGCAGTGCTGGTGTCTTTAGCCGCCGATGAAGGGCTGCGTCGCAACTTGGCGTCGATCTTGTCGGCTTTCGTTTGGGCAACGCCGGGTTCTGCATACGAGCCGGTCAGCGGTGAAATCACATCATCAAAGATGCGGAACACGCTGGTGTCGGCGATGGCGGCGATACTGTAGACCGCGTTGCTCATGTCCAACGGGCTTTCGGGGCGGTTGATACTCTTCGGTTTGAACTCCGAATCCGCGATTGGTTGATAACTCAGTTCACCCCAGCCGCCGAGGTCGAGTTCGTGCCAACTGACTCCGCGCAACGGCAGTTCGTGATCGCGGTCGGTCTCGTAAATCTGCCGACGAGGTACGCCATCGAAATGCTCGAACGGTACGTCGGCGCCAATCATGTCCAGAATGGTCGGGGTGAGGTCTACGAGGCGCGTGGGGGTTTCGAGTACGGCGCCGCGACGGATGCCGGGACCAGACGCGAACCACGAGGCGTGCATGGCGTCATAGAGCGGATAGCCATGATTCGTACCAGGAGTGCTGCCGACACCGAAGTACCAGCCGGGTCGAGCGGTTACGACGATGTCTGGCGCGTACTCTTTCTCACGCTCCTTCAGGGGCTCTTGCCACAGCATGTGCCGAGTCAGCGCGACCACGCTGTCGGGATACATCGCCCCGGCTGTCAGCGCCAGCCAAGTCTGTTCGTCGTAGTATTTGCCAAGGCTCGACGCACCTAAGTGCTGAATCAGCCGTAACGGATCGTTCTCGGCCCGGTCAGTGGCGGTGAAGAAGACGCCGCCGCGATCGTCGCTCCAGATCTTGCTGACGGGGCGATAGCGGTACAGCCAGCGGCCGGCCTGATCGCATTGGCGATCGATCACCGCCTGACCGCGATCGCAGGTGCTGATCAGGATTGAGGAATCATCCAGTTTCGCTAGTACGAGATCGATGGCTGGTTCGCCAGTGCAGGATTTGGCACACGCGAGCGTTTCAATCAGGTTCACTGGCGGGAGATTGTCGGAGATCTCATAGCGCAACAGATCGCCCGGCCGGTTGGGACCAGACCAGTCGCGAGCCTGCATGCAGCGTTTGGGGAAGAAGAGCCGCGCAACGCCGGATGAGTCGCCATCAACGAAGACGAATTCGCGCTGATGATGCTCGGGATGCCGGTTCCAGAAGCGGTGCATGCGAACGGACAAGCCCATGCCTCCACCCACCCATTTGCCGGATGAATCGATCTCGCGCGGAGGAAACAGGAAGTCGTTGGCGATGTCGAAGTGCCGCAGGTGAGTTGTCCGGCCGCCGTGATGTCCATGGTCGCTGACCAGAATGAAACTGGTCGTCTCGAACTTTCCGGTCGCCTTGAGTTCATTCACGACGCTGCCGATGAGTTCGTCGGCCTGCACGATCGTGCGTCGTGTCGCGCCGAACTGACCGCGGCTGCATTTGTGGCTGACGGAGTCTGTCTCAGGAAACCACAGCACCGTAACGGGAATATCGCGAGTAAGCAGGTGGCGAATGGCGTAGTTCGCGTTGGCATCATCGATGTAGTGCCAGGCGTTGTGCGATTCGAACCACGGCAGTTCGCGCGTCAGACTGCGAGTCCACAGCGGCGGTGGCACTTCCGTCATGATCGGTAACACGCCGGTGGCCCAGTCCTGTCCGTTCTGCCGCAGGAATGAGTAGATCGGCGGCGTTTCGACGACTTGGCGGCGATACCACTTCTCGCTGCTTTCCTCGCCATCGATCGCGTTACGCAGCTTCTTCTCGCTTTGCAATGCCAGACGATCGATGCCGATCGGTCCGAGCTGCTTGGAACTGCGCGACGGGCCTAGCGGTTCCAGATAGGATTCGCTGATCACTCGATCGCGGCTGAAGCGGACTTGAGCTTTCAGTCCATGTCGGTCGGAGAAGCAGCCGGTCCACATCGTGCCGTTCGACGTGATGGTGTCCGACGGGAAGGCTGTGAAGTTGTGTTTCAACCAAGTCCCTCCATCGACGAAGAGTTCGCGGATGGTTGGCAGATGTCCCATCGCCACCATTTCACGAGCGACGTCCGGACGCAGGCCATCGACATAGAAGACGATCACTCGGCACGAGCCTCGTGGTGTGCCTGGCGCTGCGGTCGGGGGGATGGTTCGTTCAATCCACATCGGAGCGACCGAAGCCACGCCGGGGTACTTCGTGACCTCCATCTGGACTTCGAAGCACCCAGTTACATGAGCCGCGTCAAACGCGTTCACGCGAAGCTGAAGCCGGCCGGAGTTCATGGCGATGCGGCTCATGGCTCCACCGATGTAGAACGGTTCGCCGTTGCCGACTCGACCAATGACTGCGAAGCAGGCCGCCGGGCCGTGCAGGCCGCTGGGCATCGGAAACTGCTGCATCGCGATGCCGTCGGAAACCAGAAACGTGCCTTCTGGACCGACACAGATATCAGGACCTTGTCCCCACTTGTCCCGACAGGCGACCGTCACGGTGCCTTCGGCGGAGAACGTCATGGTCTCGCCGGCGATGACATCCATGCCGGCGTCGGCCCAATCGGAATGGGCGGCGAGTTGAACGCGACGAGAGCGCGGCTGCGGTATGGATTGCTGCTGTGAGACTTTGGTGATTGACGGCTTCGGTTCGACGGCAAACGCCATTAGCGGCGTGAACAGAGCGCAGAGCAGCGCGGCACCCAGGCAGGTGAGGACTACAGACCATCCATGTCTTGTCGCCGCGACCATCACAGTAAAATGCTTTCAATCTGGTCACACGGTCCGACCACGGCACCGCGATCTGGCTCCGCCAGAGTGACCGACTCAGTACGTCTCACGCTCGGTTCAGGATAAACTCATCGCTCGGAAATTCTGGACTCCGACGAACTTCAGGCATTGCGCCAAGGTGACCGGTCAGAGTTCATCGGCGAGCCCTACAACCGGCAAGGTCTGCCCGGATTGCCAGAATTGGCCCACGGAATAGGAAACGGCACAATCCCGCCCGACAGTTGAATCCAACCTGAACTCGTTCGGACATCCGCGGGAAATTCTTCGACTGGAGAATATCGATGCGTCTGGTTTGCGTGTGTACTTGTTTGCTGATGTTTTCTACGGCGTTGTTCAAGACCGCACTCGCGGACGAGAAGCTGGAGGGGATCGCGTGTCGCTCAGTTCATCTGGGTTACCCAGGTTCCGAAGGTGATACCTTCTACTGCGAGGCCAAGGTCGAGCAATCCGCTCCCGGCTCGTACTTCATGGTTTGCGGTTTCAATGTGGGGTACTTCGGGATCCAGGAACTGGCCAACAGCAAGAAGGTGGTGCTGTTCTCGGTCTGGGATCCGGGCATTCAGAACGACCCCAAATTGGTCGACAAGGACAAACAGGTTCAAGTTGTCTACCACGATCCCGAAGTTAGGGCGAAGCGGTTCGGCGGCGAGGGCACCGGTGGTCAGTCGTTCTTCGACTACGACTGGAAGATCGGAGAGACCTACCGCTTTCTGGTGACGTCAAAGACGGTCGATGGACGGTCTGCGTTCTCGGGTTATTTCTTCATGCCAGAGAAGAAGGAATGGAAGCACCTCGTTACGTTCTCGACGGTGGCGACCAAGCGGCAACTCAAGGGGTACTACTCCTTCGTAGAAGACTTCAAACGCGACCGCGTTTCGACGACCAAGCCGCGAGTGGCGTCGTTCGGCAACGGCTGGATTCGAGACCTGTCCGGCGAATGGAAGTCGCTCGATCGAGCGCGTTTCACCGGGGATGGCAACCCAGTGGTGAATATCGACTCGGGCTTACATGGTGACTTGTTCTTCCTGGCCACGGGTGGTGATACCAAGAACGAACACACCAAGCTGAATGCCTTCACCGAGCGTCCGAAGACCGATATGCCGGTGGTCCCTCAAGACGTGCTGGACTTGCTCGCGAAGCAGAAGTAACCGGCCCGATTCTGTCCCTCACGCAAACTCAAACAGGAGAACTCATCAATGATTCGTTCCACGCTGCGTCTGGCTGCCCTTGGCAGTCTCTGTTTCGCGCTGGCTGCTCAGGCCGCCGAGGACGAGGGTTTCAAGCCGCTGTTCAACGGCAAGGATCTCACGGGCTGGAAGCAGAAGAATGGCACCGCGACCTACCGCGTCGAAGATAGCACCATCATCGGCAAGACCAACGAAGGCAGCCCGAACTCGTTCCTCTGCACCGAGAAGGACTACGCGGACTTTGAGCTGAAGTTTGAGGTGCTGGTCGATGATGAGTTGAATTCGGGAGTGCAGATCCGCTCGGTCAGTGATCCCGACAAGAAGAACGGACGCGTGCACGGACCTCAGGTCGAGATCGCGACTAATGGCACGGCGGGTTATGTCTATGGTGAGTCACTCGACACCGGGTGGCTGACGCCCGAGATGAAGGACGAAGCCGCCAAAAACGCGTTCAAGAAGGGCGAGTGGAACAAGTACCACGTGAAGGCTGTTGGCCCGCACATTCAGACGTGGATCAACGGCGTGCCAGTGGCTGATTTCAAGGAAGAGAAGACCGGAATGAAGTCCGGTTTCATCGGCCTGCAGGTGCACGGCATCAAGGCCGGAACCGGGCCGTATCAAGTGCGTTGGCGCAACATCCAGTTCAAGGAAGTGAAGTAGCTTCGTGAGGCGATTGCTCAGCGATTTTTCGTAGTAGGCCGGACAATCTTGTCCGGCTGTCGGGCGGGATGTCCGACCTACAGATCTGTCACACTCTGAAACCGCAGTCGTTACAGCGGCTTGCGACCCTGGATGAACGCCATCGCCTCGGCGCGGCTGGAGTGGTTGGTGCGGAACAGGCCGCGGACGGCGCTGGTGACCGTGATGCTGCCGGGCTTCTTGATGCCTCGAATGGTCATGCACGAGTGGCTGGCTTCGAGCACCACAATCACGCCTTTGGCGTTCAGTTCTTCTTGCATCAGATCCGCGATCTGGTGCGTCATGCGTTCTTGAACTTGCGGGCGGCGCGAGACTTCATCAACGACTCGCGCCAGCTTGCTGAGGCCGGTGACCTTGCCGTTCGGCACGTAGCCAATGTGCGCGACGCCCATGAACGGTAGCAGGTGATGCTCGCACATGCTGTTGAAGCTAATGTCCCGCACCAACACCATCTCGTCGTAAGTCTCTTCGAAGACTCGATGCAGGTGGCGTCCAGGTTGCAGGTGCAAGCCACCGAACATTTCGGCGTACATGCGCGCGACACGTGCGGGTGTTTCTTTCAGGCCGTCACGATCGGGGTCTTCACCAACCGCGGCCAGGATCTCGCGGACCGCACGCTCGATGCGCGGCATGTCAATCGGGTTGGGCGTCGGTGCGATGGAATTGGGGTCAGTCATCGTGGTCGTTCAATGGGAGTAGGGCTAATCGCAGAACTTAATTGTGTTTGCGCCTGGAATCGGGACGAAGGCTGCGATCGCCCCTCACACCCAGCCCCTCTCCCCGGAATCCGG
>JAKFWA010000033.1 GCA_021732995.1 Planctomycetaceae bacterium
CCCTCTCCCCGGATTACCGGGGCGAGGGGAGACGTCAGGATGGGATGGTTCATTGGAGTAATGACTCTCTTCAGCCGCCTCGAACAGTCGCACCGGGCGTCCGAGCAACTCGTCGTATAGCGCAACCATTTTCTGCATGCGAAAGCGGAAGCTGAACCGGGTCTCGATCGTCTGACGTCCGGCTTGAGCCAGTGACTGCTGTAACGCATCGTTATTCAGCAGCCGAGTGAGCGATGAGGCAAGTGCGTTGGGATCGTCGACAGGCACCAGTAACCCATTCTGCTCATCCGAGAGGACTTGCGGGACACCTCCGACAGGTGTTGCGATGGTCGGGATGCCGCAGGCGAAGGCTTCCAGCAGGACATTCGGCAGACCTTCAGCCCGACTGCTCAGCACGAACGCGTCGAGGGCGTTAAACAAGCGTCGCGAATCCGCGACATGTCCCAGCAGCCGAATCTCATTCTGACGACCGAGTTGATCAATCAAACTTTGCAGTTCGTCGCGCAAGCTCCCTTCGCCTGCGATGGCCAACGTTACCGGAGTGCCGGCCTCGATGAGTTGATCGACTGCTCGAATCAGAACATCGAATCCCTTTTCGGGCGACAGTCGACCGACGGCGCCGATCAACGGACGATCGGTCGGCAGGTTGAGTGCCTGCTTGGCCGCCGTGCGATCCGGCTTGGCTTCATAGGCCGAGGCATCAATCGCGTTCTCAATCAAACTGCAGGTCGAAACCGGAACTCCGGCAGCCAGGCATTCAGCGAGCAGCGTTTCCGACACGCAGACCACGCGTTCGTAGCGCCGCAGGCAGGCGCGATCGACAGCATAATACAGGTCTGTCTTCTTAGAATGGTACACCCAGCCATGCACTGTCGTCACGAGTCGCATGGGATGAAAACGATTCACCAGCAGTCCGAGCGCGTTCGACTTGTAGTCGTGCCCGTGCCAGATCTTGATGTTCCGCTCACGGCAGACTTTGACCAGTGCCGATACGACGCTCAGGTCACGAATGCCGCGATCGGGAATCGACAATAACTCGGCACCGAGTTCGGCGGCCCGCGACTTCAATACGTCGAAGCCGGGATCACCGGGTGGATGCAGATAGGCACACACCGCGTCGTAACCAAACTGACGCAGGAAACGCGGCGAGTTGAGAATGGTCTTCTCGGGCCCTCCGCCCGCACCGGTCACAACGCGCACATGCAACACCAATGAGTCGTTCGATTCCACCTGTCAAAGCCCTGTCTTCGCGCCCTGGGAAACTGGCCGTGACGTTCACTGCGCACGGCAAGACGGCGGGATGGCCTCCCGACACCTCGCCTAAGACTTATCACCCGGCAGCTTGCACCCGGACGAAATCCGGCTGGGGCGACGCGGTCGCGATAACTCGTTGTTAACACCACTCGGTCAGGGCGAACTGTCACGAGCGATGTCCAGCATTCTTCGAGGCACAACCAGAGCGACCTGACAATCCAACCGGCTGCAACTTTGGAAGGTAGGACGGACAATCCTGTCCGTCATTATTTTCGACGGACAGGATTGTCCGTTCTACATCGTTACCATCGCACGGGCAGATTCATCGAACTCCCGGTTTGACGAGTCGCAGGGTCTTAATCCACACTGCTGACCCACAAAGATTCGTTGATCTATCTGGTCTGCGGCCGATACTTCTTAAGAATTGATCGCTGCAGACTTCCCGCAATCCTCGCCCCGCCCGCCTCGCTTCCCGCCGACAGTCGCAAAGGACTTTCTCACAATGTTCCAATTCGACCTTGGACTCGCCCGCAATTGCGAAGGACTTAACCGCCGTCAGTTTCTACAGGTAGGCGGTGCTGGCGTTGCCGGGCTGTCGCTGCCCACTCTGCTGCGTGCCGAACAGCAGGCGAAGTCGACCGGAAAGACGCTGGGCGAAGATCTGAACATCGTCGTTTTGTGGATGCAGGGTGGTGTTTCTCATCAGGATTCCTTCGATCCGAAACCTAATGCTCCCGCCGAGATCCGTGGCGAGTTCGACGTCATTCAAACCAGCCTGCCGGGCGTGCAGATCTGCGAGCACCTGCCGCGCATGGCTCAGAGTCTCGACAAGTACTCCATCATTCGAAACGGCTATTCGTACAACGGCGGTCACGGCCTCGCGGACGCCTACATGCTGTCCGGTTGGCGCTTCAATCCGACGACGGTGTTCCCGTCCTACGGTTCGGTGATCTCGAAGGAACTGGGCTACCGCAACGGCATGCCGCCTTATGTGCAGCTTGGTCCGTGGGTAGATAAGCAGAGCGCGGGTGGCACGGCGGGATACCTCGGCAACGAACATAATCCGTTCGTCGTCAACGACGACCCGAACGCGAACGTCTTCAACATCGACGGCATCACGTTGCCCGGTGGCATGCAGGTGTCGCGGTTCAGCCGTCGGCGGCGCATGCTGGAGAAGCTCGACTCGTGGCAACGCAAGGTTGAGCAACAAGTCAACGACGTCGGTGCGATGGATGCCTTCTATGAAAAGGCGTTTGGCATCGTGACGTCACCGCGAGCCAAAGAGGCGTTCGATCTCGGTAAAGAAGACCCCAAGCTGCGCGATAAGTACGGTCGTCATCGTTTTGGCCAGTCGTGTCTGCTCGCCCGCCGTTTGCTGCAGGCCGGCGTGCGAATGGTCAACGTCAGCTTTGGTAGCTGGGACACGCACGCTCAGAACTTCACCTCGCTCAAGCAGCATCTGTTGCCGCCGCTCGATGCGGGTTACTCGGCGCTGCTGGATGATCTGGATCGGCTCGGCATGCTGGAAAAGACCATTGTGCTGTGGCTCGGCGACTTCGGCCGCACGCCCAAGATCAATTCGGCGGCAGGCCGTGATCACTGGGTGGGCTCGATGTCGTTCTGCGTCGGTGGCGGTGGCTTCAAGACTGGCGAGGTCGTCGGCGCCAGCGATCAGTATGCGGAGAATCCCGTCGGTCGCGCTATTGAAGTCGAAGACATTGCTGCGACGATGTACTCACAGCTCGGGTTCAATCTGGAGAAGCACTACTCCAGCCCGGACGGACGTCCGTTCAAGGTTTCGCCCGAGCGAGGTCGGATCTTAAGTGAGTTGCTGACTTAATCTGAGCACGCCATGAGTCTCTCGCTGCAGACGCAAATCAATCGCCGTTCGTTCCTGTCGCGATCCGGAATCGGGTTGGGAGCGACAGCGCTCGGGTTGATGGCCCAGCAGAGCAACAGCTTCGGTGCCGAGTCTCGGGCAACCGGCTTGCCGCATTTCGCGCCGCGCGTGAAGCGGGTTATCTACCTCTATATGTCCGGCGGACCGTCTCAGTTCGAGACGTTCGATTACCGTCCGACACTGGCCAAAATGAATGGCCAGCCGATGCCTGAATCCTTCACCAAGGGCCAGCCGATCGCGCAACTGCAGGGCCAGCAGTTGAAGTGTCAGGGACCGATGGTCCGCTTTCAAAAGCATGGCGAAAGCGGTCAGGAAATCAGCGACTTCATGCCGTGGACCGCAAAGGTCGCGGACGAGCTATGCATCATCCGCTCGATGGTGACCGAGCAGATCAACCACGATCCCGCTCACACGTTCATGAACACGGGCACGGCGTTGAATGGCCGACCGGCGATGGGCTCGTGGGTGAATTATGGACTCGGCAGCGAATGCGAGGATCTGCCCGGCTTCATCGTGCTGACGAGTTTCGCGGGTCGAAATCCGCAGCCGATTTCCTCACGCCAGTGGTCAGCCGGGTTCTTGCCCAGCGAGTATCAAGGCGTGCATTTCGAGACCACCGGCGATGCCGTGCAGTATCTCGGCAACCCGCGCGGCGTGACGGAGGGCCAACAGCAGCGGCTCATTCAGTCATTAAGCCAGCTTGATCGGCTGCGTAATCAGACGGCTCATGACCCCGAGGTGGAATCGCGACTGGCGTCTTATGAGATGGCCTTTCGCATGCAATCGTCGGTGCCGGACCTGCTCAATGTGAAAGATGAATCGAAGTCTGTTCTGGACATGTATGGCGCGCAGCCGGGCGATGGATCCTTCGCGAGCAACTGCCTGCTGGCGCGTCGTATGGCCGAACGCGGCGTGCGATTCATTCAGCTCTATCATCGTGACTGGGATCATCACGGCGACCTGGTTCGCTTTATGAATATCTGCTGCAACGCAACGGATCGGGCGGTGTGGGCATTGCTGACCGATCTGAAGTTGCGCGGCATGCAGGATGAGACACTGGTCATCTGGGGCGGCGAGTTCGGTCGCACGCCGATGTTCCAAGGCAAAGGCGGCCCTGGTCGCGACCATCACATCAAGAGTTTTTCCATGTGGATGGCCGGCGGCGGCATTAAGCGTGGCATCACGTACGGTTCAACGGATGAGCTGGGCTACAACTCCGTGGAGAACGTCGTCCACGTCCGCGACCTGCATGCAACCATCCTGCAGCAACTCGGCATTCATCACGAGCACTTCACCGTGAAGCATCAGGGACTCGACTCTAAACTCACCGGAGTCGAACCCGCTCACGTCGTGACGGATATCTTGAGCTAGTGCGGCGCCGAGCGGTTAATACCACTTGGTTTTGTCGACGAGGTTCGTCGGCTGCTGGCCTGCGGCGAAGAGGCGGATGTTTTCCAGCAGCGTGGCCAGATGCCGTTCTGCGATGTGGCGTGACGCAGCGGCGATGTGCGGGGTGAGAATCACATTCTCAAACTTCCAGAGCGGATGATTCGCGGGCAGCGGTTCGATTTCGAAGACATCCAGCGCGGCTCCGGCGATCTGGCGAGCCTGCAACGCGGCTGTCAGGTCCGCGAGATCGACGATGACTCCGCGACCGATGTTGATCAGATACGCGCCGCGTTTCATGCGGCGAATGCGGTCGCGATTGAAAAGTTTGTAGGTCTCGGGAGTGTGCGGAGCGGCGATCACGACGAAGTCCGAGGCCGCGACCAATTCATCCAAACGATCTGTGGGCCAGACGTCATCGACGACGCCCGGAATACTCCGACAAATGGGATCGGTGGCGAGGACTCGCATGTTGAATGCGGCGGCGCGGAGGCAGATCTCCTTGCCGATGGCTCCGGCTCCGATGACGCCCAGAGTGGCATCAGACAGGTGCATGTGACTGTGGTCGATGGAGCTGACCACCGCCGGCCCCATCACGAAGTTGGAACGCTCGCCTTCGCCGCCGACGGGCATCCATTCCGCCCGCATCTGGCGACGCAGGTAGGTGTGAAGCTGCCGCGCGAACATCAGCACGTAACCCATCACATGGTCGGCGATCACGTCCGAGAACAGCCCCCGCATGTTGCTCAAGAGACAGGTGTGAGCCACCAGCTCGGGAAACAGATAGTGCTCGAGTGATGCCGTCGGGGCTTGTACCCAGCGCAGGCGTTGAGATGCCGAGAGCAGTTCAACCGAAAGTTTGCCGAAGAATGCGTCCGCGTCGCAGATCTCGGTCATCGCCGTTTCCGCGTCCAAGGCGTTGACGACCTGCATCTCTCCGGCGGCTTCCTGCACCTGGAGCAGTCGGGCTTGCTCAATCGCGGGGTAGATCACGAGTTTCATGCGAACCAGTTTCTGATGAGGACGAATCGAGCGGGATGCTTCGCGAAGCCGGTCGGCTGGCCTACGATCGTGGCGGATGTGCGGCCAATTGGAAACGGACTGAAACGTCTGCCCGCGAGTGGTAGTGCGCGTGAGGTTCGCTGTTTCAATTCTCGTTTGCGTCAGCAGCGCCGGTGCGCTCTCTGACGGAGCGTCTTGCGGTTTGGGAGACACACAATGGACGCCTGGCGTCTTTGGTTCAGCGTGGTGTTGAGTTTGGCTGCGGGGCAGTATGCCGCAGCGGCCGAACCCGCTGTGGACTTCAACCGCGACATTCGACCCATCCTGTCGGAGAACTGCTTTCATTGTCACGGGCCTGATGAAGGGACTCGTGAAGCTGGCTTGCGCCTGGACACGATCGATGGGCTCCAGCACGAAGCTGATGGTCGCCGGGCCGTCGTGGCTGGTGAGCCGGACAAGAGCGAGTTGATTCGGCGTCTGATCTCTTCAGATTCCGACGAAAAGATGCCGCCGCCGAAGTCCGGCAAGACGCTGACGGCGCGGCAGATCGAATTGATTCGTCGCTGGATCAAAGAGGGAGCCGCGTGGAAACAGCATTGGTCGTTTGTGCCGCCTCAACGACCGGCGTTGCCGGATGTAAAGTCTGCGGCATGGGTCAAAACGCCGATCGATCAGTTTGTGCTGGCGAAACTCGAACGAGCTGGAGCGAAGCCATCGCCCGCAGCCGCCCGGCACACCTTGTTAAGACGCCTGACGTTTGATCTGACGGGGCTGCCACCAACTTCTGAGGATGCTCAAGCCTTTGTGGCAGAGGGATCTGATGCTGCCTATGAGCGGGCTGTTGATCGACTGCTGGCATCTCCGCGTTTTGGAGAACGCATGGCGTATCGGTGGCTGGAAGCGGCCCGGTTTGCCGACACCAGCGGCTATCAATCAGATGGCTATCGCGAGATGTGGCGCTGGCGAGACTGGGTGATCGAAGCGCTCAACAAGAACATGCCGTTCGATCAGTTCACGATCGAACAACTCGCGGGCGACATGTTGCAGAATCCGACTTTGGATCAGCAGATTGCGACGGCTTTCAATCGGAACCACCGGGCGAACTCAGAAGGCGGCATCGTTCCGGAAGAGTTTCAGGTGGAGTACGTCGTCGATCGAGTGGACACGACGATGACGGTGTGGCAGGGGCTGACCTTCGGCTGCGCTCGTTGCCATTCGCACAAGTATGATCCGCTCAGCCAGACCGACTATTACCGGGCATATGCATTCTTCAACAACATTCCGGAGTTCGGTCGAGCGATCAAAGAGGGGCCATCGCCGCCGTTCATTCAGGCGCCGACTCGCGAGCAGCAGGTCGAACTGGCGAGCCGCGAGTCGCAACTGCTTAAAGCGCGGCAGCGGGTTGCGGAACTGACGAAGCGGTTGCCGGAAGAACTCAGCAAGTGGGAGGCCAGCCGCCGCGAACCGCTGCCGGACACGGCAACTCCGCTGTGTGAGTCCGACGGCCTGGTCGTTCATCTGAAGCTGGACGGCAATTTGACGAACACACCGGCGCAGGCAGAAGGTGAGATTCAGCGCAGCGCCACAACGGTTCCGACGGCGGGGGCTCGCACCGATGCACTTCCGACGTATGAACCCAAGTTCGCTGACGAGGGATCGAAGCCGTCGGCGTTCGTGACAGGGCGGTTGAATCAGGCCGCTCAATTTGACGGCGAGCGCTTCGTCGACGCGGGTTCGATCGGCAAGCTCGGGTACTTTGAACGCTTTTCATTTGCAGCGTGGATCAGGCAGCCGGAACACGCGGCTGGTTCCATTTTGTCGAAGATGGAGCACATCGAGCAGGGTTCAGGCTATTGCTTTGATGTGACGAAGACGGGCGCGGTTCAGCTCAACCTGGTGAAACGCTGGCTGGATGATTCGTTGCGCGTGGAAACCGTCGAACCGATTCCCACGGGCCGCTGGGTACATGTCTGCGTGACCTACGATGGCTCGCGCGCGGCCAAGGGAATTCAGTTCTACTTCGATGGCCGCCCGGTTGCGTTGAAGGCGAATCTGGACTTCATCAATCAAAGTTTTGATGTGTTGGAGCCACTGCGAATTGGCAGCGGCAGCGCGCGCTTCAAAGGCGAGATTGATGACGTCCGCATCTATCGCCGATGGTTGTCCGAGGCGGATGTTCGCGTCCTGGCGGAACCTGCGACGGTTGCCGAAATCCTGCGGGGAAGCGAGACGAAACGCAGCGAGTCTCAGCAACACAAGCTGCGACAGTTCTTCATCGAAGTGGCCGGGCCTGCCGAGTTCCGTGACGCCTGGCGCGATCTCCAGCAACTGGAACGCGAACATGTGCGCTTCTTGGCGACTCTGCCGACCGTCATGGTGATGGATGAACTTCAGCAGCCGCGCGCGACGCATGTGCTGCTGCGCGGTCAATACGATCGACCGGGCGAACGCGTGCAACCCGGCGTGCCGACGAGCCTGCCTCCGTTGCCGCGAGATGCGGCTGCCAACCGTCTGGCTTTGGCAAAGTGGTTGGTCAGCCGTGAGAACCCTCTGACGGCACGTGTCATCGTCAATCGCTTCTGGCGGGACCTGTTCGGTGTCGGGTTGGTGAAGACGACCGAAGACTTCGGTTCACAGGGTGAAGCGCCGAGCCACCCTGAGTTACTCGACTGGCTCGCCGTCGAGTTCATGGAAGGCACTCATTCCAGTGCGAACGAAAAGACTGCGTCGCCGTGGGATGTGAAGCGGTTGCTTAAGCTAATTGTGATGAGCAACACCTATCGTCAGTCTTCCGATGTCGCGCCGACGAATGCTGCGTCACCTGGAGATCCTGAGAATCGATTGCTCAGCCGTGGTCCGCGCCATCGACTCACGGGCGAAATGGTTCGCGATCAAGCGTTGTTCGTCAGTGGTCTGCTGACGGAAAAGCAGGGCGGTCCCAGCGTGAAGCCTTATCAGCCGGATGGTCTGTGGGCGGAACTCGCGACAGACACGTTGTACGAGCAGGCTCACGGTCCCGATTTGTATCGGCGGAGCCTCTACGTCTACTGGAAACGGACCGTCCCGTTTCCGATGCTCATGAACTTTGATTCGTCAGGCCGCGAGATGTGCGAGGTGCGGCAGTCGCGCACCAACACGCCGCTGCAGGCACTCAATCTGCTGAATGACGTCACCTTTGTGGAAGCCGCTCGCGGACTCGCTCAACGATTGCTGAGCACTGAAGGGACAGATGAGTCGCGGTTGCGTCGCGCCTATTGGCTGGTGGTCTCAAGGGAACCGACGGCGCGCGAGTCCGAGCTGTTGTTGAAGAGCTTGGCTCGCTATCGAGCGTCTTATTCCGCCAATCTCAAGCGGGCGGAAGCACTGCTGAAAACCGGCGAAGCCGCGCCGCTGACGTCGGTGGCTCCGGCTGAGCTGGCTGCCTGGACCACATTGAGCAGCACGCTACTTAATCTGGACGAAACGGTGACCAAGGAATGAGATTGCGTCTTCATTCTTAAGCCGGAGCGGCATCTAAAGGAATGATGAGACCAGAGGTGTTCACAAGCCAGGATCGGGGGCAAGGATGTCTCACTGCAGATGGTTAGCAGTATTACTACTCGCCGTGAGCGTCATGATCACCGGATGCGGTGAAAGCCATGAGCCGGCGCCGATCGAGTCACCAATCTTGGTGATGAATTCCAGTTTCCCTGTTGTCTCGACGGAGTCTGCAAGCTGGAAGTTTCTATCATTGCCTCCGATGACCACGGAACAAACGGAGCAGCCCATTCGATTTCAAGACCTGCCGCCACTGCAGCCTCACATATTGACCGTCGAGGAGGCTGCGAAATGTCAGCCGTTCCAGTATCGATGGCATCGGGAATTTGAGGACTTGGGTGTCAGGGCGCGGGTTGTTTGTCACGACTATCCATGCCGGGAAGAGTGCTGTGGGGTGTGCTTGCGATTCTTCGTGGAAACCGAGGGGAAATGGCAACCTGCCTATGAGTATGACATTCGGTCCGCTTTGCACGCATTCGAGTCATTCGAAGTCGTTCGCGCCAAAGAGACGCCGACGAATCGATCGGGGCACTCAGAGGGTAGACCGATGTTTTTCAGTTGTGTGAATACGCCCGGAGCCTCTCAATCGCATCTGAACTACTTGCTGGTAAGCATCGACCCTAAACATGAGACCAAACTCAGCGTTGTTCCAATCGAGCGGCCGACCGAGACCCTTAAATCTCTCCTCGGAACCGGTCAGCACAGCGAGTCTGACAGAACCTGGATCCATTTTGCGAACGGCCGATTTTGGTTCTCGTTCGAGATCTGGAACGAGGGTGACCGCGGCAATTTTCCAACAGGTGGAGGTGTGGCGGGAAGCATGAAGCTGGTGTTGGACGCTGACGGCCAGCCTTCGCGGCTTGTTGTTGCTGACTGGAAGCAGTATTTCGACGAGCCGGCGCCGGCGGATGAATAGCCGAACTGTTGGGAGTCCTTTGTTGTGGCCGGTCTCCGACCGAGCCACACGGCGGCTGTAATTTTTCGTGGAGCACGATTCCATCGTGCTTGCTTTCAGGCACGTTGGAAACGTGCTCCACGTTCCGGCAGCAAATACTCACAGCCTCGGCGTGGCCGTAGGTCTCCCGAACGGGACCGCGCGGCGCTGAAGACCTTCGGTCGCCGGCTGTGGCTCGGGCTGGAGGCCGGCCACAACTTGGTGTTGGCCACAGCTTGCTTCGATTAACTATCCGCCTGCAAGTGCGCTTCGAGGAACCACAGGTGCTTGTCGAGGTCGCGCGAAATGCCGGTGAAGAGGTCGGCGGTGTCGGCGTCTCCGAGTTCTGTGGAGCGATCAATCGCTGCGCGAATTGATTTGCCGGCGGTGGCGACGGCGGTCGAGAGTGCGTCCACGTGGTCACGACCGGCTGAGAGTTTGACGGAGAAAGCGGGCAGCGAGGTCCGTTTTCCGACGGTGGCCAAGGTGCCTTCGGCGACGCCACCTAAGGCTGTGATCCGCTCGGCAACGTCGTCAATCGGTTCCCCGAGGCTGCCGGCGATGTCGTCAAACAGCTCGTGCAGAGCGATGAAGTTCGGCCCCTTCACATTCCAGTGAGCCTGCTTGGTCTGCAGTTGCAGGTCGATGAGATCGGCCAGCCGATCGTTGAGCAGAGCTACCAAAGGTTCTCGTTTCTCCAGCGGAATATCGATCTTCGTGCGATGCATATTGAACTCCTGACTTTGTTGAATAGCGCTTGTGGATTCTGATACGTCAATCGCGATGGATTCGTGAGGCGCCGCATCCTGCCACACAAGAATTGGTTTCAGGAGGACACGCCGACCGGATTTTCGGTTGATCAAAACTTCCGATTTGACGGGTTGGCAATCGACGAGCCGCGTCATCCGAGTGCTGCGAACGGTGGCGAGTATTCCACACGCCCCGCGACTCCGCGCAGGGCCTCGGGAACCAGTTCCAAGGCCATGAAGTAGTCGCCGGCGTACTCCGACTGCAGGGGACGCGCGAGTTCCACGGAGAAACCGAATCGCCGGTAGTACTCAGGTTCGCCCAGCACGATCACAATCGAGTGACCTTGCTCGCGGCAGAGCTTCAGGCCCGCTTCAACCAGGGCTGAGCCAATCCCGCGACGTTGCCGCTGCGGACTCACTGCGACGGGTGCCAGAGACAGCGCGGGAATCGCCCGGTCGGGCAGCACGATGGCGAGATTGCTGAAGAGGACGTGGCCGACGATTTCATCGCCCTCGATCGCGACCAATGAGATTCGTGAGAAGCCGCCGGCGCGCAGAGCGTCAACCAGCCGCGCTTCAACATCGCCTTGAAACGCTGCCTGATGAACCTTGCGGATAGCGTCGCAGTCGCAGGCTTGTTCCGGGCGGATGAGCATGGATCTTGATTATGAGGACGTTGGTGCCGCCGATCTCTCGTTCCGGATGATCGGCCTTACTGGCCGCTGACCTGAATCTTGCGCGGCTGCGCTTTGGGGGCGTGCGGCAGGAACACTTCGAGCACGCCGTTATTCAGCTTCGCGATGATGCGTTCGTGATCGACGGTGTCGCTCAGAATGAAGGACCGCAGGAAGTCGCCTTCGTGATACTCCTGATGCAGCAGGCGAGCATCAGACGGAACCGGCATGCCAACGCGGCCAAACAGCGTCAGCTTGTTGTTCTGGACCTGCAGTTCCAGCGTATCGAGCGTGACGCCGGGCAGATCCGCACGCAGCATCAATCCATCGGGAACTTCGTAGATGTCGATCGGTGGATTGAAGACATACCGCTCCATGGGCGGTGGTGGCACAACAGAGGGTTGCGAGGTAACCGGCACCGGAACAGGCACGGAAGCCGATTCGTCAGAAGCTCGTGAGATTTCATTGCTCATGACCGTTTCCTCGAAGCATTGCATACCCGCCGGGACAGACTCCCAGCCAGCCGTGATTTCCGCAGAGTAATACTCCTCTTCTATACGCCCCGATTGATCCGGACCATGAAGAGGAGTGTGCGACTGCGGTTGGACCTAGTGCTTGAAGTGGCGGCGGCCGGTGAAAATCATGGCCATGCCGTGTTCGTTCGCGGCGGCGATGACTTCTTCGTCCTTGACCGATCCACCCGGCTGGATGACAGCTCGAATACCCGCTTTCGCGGCGGCGTCGATGCCATCGCGGAACGGGAAGAAGGCGTCAGAGGCCACGATGCCACCCTGGCTGCGTTCGCCGGATTTCTTCGCGGCGATTTCGGCGGAGTCGAGACGGCTCATCTGACCGGCACCCACGCCCACGGCCATGCCGTCCTTCACGTAGACGATGGCGTTTGACTTCACGTGCTTGCAGACCAGCCAGCCAAACTTGAGATCGGTCAGCTCGGCATCGGTCGGTGTCCGCTTGGTGACGAACTTCCAATCCGCCTGCGGATCGGGGCGATCGTCGCGATCCTGCACGAGCAGCCCGCCGGAAACGCGGCGGTACTCCAGCATGGTCTCGCCAGCCGCAGTCAGGCTCGGCAGCTTCAGCAGGCGGACGTTGTTCTTCCACTTGGGTTTCGTCGTCAGTGCCTCGAACGCACTTGCTGCATAGCCGGGGCAAATGATCGCTTCGACGAATCGTCCCGGTTCGCAAAGCAGCTCAGCAGTGGCGAGATCGATTTCGCGATTGAAGCCGATGACCGAACCAAACGCGCTGACGGGGTCGCCGTCGTAGGCTTTGCGGAACGCCTCGGCGAGCGTGCTACCAATGGCACAGCCGCAAGGGTTGTTGTGCTTGATGACCACCGCCGCGGGTTGATCGAACTCGCGGACGATCGCCAGTGCCGCGTCCACATCGAGCAGATTGTTGTAGGACAACTCTTTGCCATTAAGTTGCTCAGCGGCGGCGAGCGTGTGACTCGCAAAGGTTGGTTCGACGAAGAACGCGGCCTTCTGATGCGGGTTCTCGCCGTAACGCAGTTCGAATCGCTTCTTGAACTGCAGGTTCAGCGAGTCATCGAACGCGGCTTGAGTCGCTTCGGCTGGGGCGTCGAGCTTCGTCATGTAGTCGGCAATCGCGCGGTCGTAGCGAGCCGTCATTTCGAAGGCGGACGCTGCCAACTGGCGGCGGAATTCCGGAGTCAGCTTGCCGGTTTGCAGTTGTTCGAGCACTCGTCCGTACTGGCTGGGGGAACTCACCACACCGACATACGCATGATTCTTGGCCGACGATCGCACCATGCTGGGGCCGCCGATGTCGATGTTCTCGATCGCTTCGGCCACGGTGACGCCGGGCTTCGCAATCGTCTGCTCGAACGGGTACAGGTTCACGACGACCAGTTCGAACGGCACGATACCGTGTTCGCGAATTGCGACCGCGTCTTCGGCCAGATCGGGACGGCCGAGAATCGCGCCGTGCACTTTGGGATGCAGCGTCTTCACGCGGCCGTCCATGATCTCGGGAAAGCCGGTGTAGCTGGAGATGTCCATCACCGGAACATTCGCCTGCTCCAGGAACTTGCGCGTTCCGCCGGTCGAGATGATCTCGAAGCCAAGCTGTACGAGTCCCTTGATAAAGGGCTCCAGTCCAGACTTATCACTGACACTGACCAGGGCACGACGCGGGAAATTCTGAGACATGGGACGCAATCGACAATTGAAGGGCAAAGCGGTGAGCCTGTCGCTTCCGACACGACCGGCGGCACGCGGGTCATTCTAGGGATCGCCACAAGCCACGAAAGCGACCGCGATTCGCATCAACGGTCACGATTCAGTCGGCGAGTGACTCGCCGCAGGTTGGTGCGGGACTTATATGTCAGTCTGCAAACGGAAACATGATGTTGCACTCGCGGGCGCTGCCCGAATGAATAGGCTAAGTGATGCGCCGCTGTGTGTTTTTATCGATGGACGATCTTGGCGATTTCATCGCCGACGAGAATCTGCTGGTCGAGCCGCTCGCTCGGCGCGGCTGGTCCGTCGAAACGATCTCTTGGCGCCGCCCCGACGTCGATTGGAATCTGTTCGATGCTGTGATTGTGCGTTCGACTTGGGATTATCAGCGGGATGTCGAGGCTTTTCTGAAGGTGCTGGAACGGATTGACGCCTCGCGGGCGATGCTGATCAACCCGCTGAGCCTGATGCGTTGGAACGTGCGCAAGACGTATTTGGGGGATCTGGAGAAACATGGAGTTCCCATCATCCCGACGGCGTTCGGTTGCAGTGTTGACGAGCCAAAGTTCCGGCGGCATTTCGAGGAATTGGATGCCGAGGAACTGGTCATTAAGCCCGTAATCAGTGCGACGGCCGAGCGGACATTTCGAGTCCATCGCAATCGGTTGGCCGATTTGAGTGCAGAACTCACCGCGACGTTTCGTGGCGTGGATTACCTCGTGCAGCCCTTCATGCGGCACATTCAGGATGAGGGTGAATACTCCGTGATGCTGTTCAACGGGGACGTCAGCCACACGATTCTGAAGACGCCCAAATCGGGAGACTTTCGTTCGCAGGAAGATCATGGCGGGTCGCTGACACTGGTGACGCCGGAATCGGCGCTGCTCGCCTGTGCGTTTCAGGTCAGTTCCGTGCTCGACCCGCTGCCGCTCTATGCCCGAGTCGATTTCGTGCGGGGCGAGGGCAACAGTTTTCATCTGATGGAAGTGGAAGTCATCGAGCCTGCTCTTTATTTCCGGGTGGCTCCGCAGTCGGACGAGCGGTTCGCGACGGCGTTTGACAATTACTTCTCGGCTTTGGACGGCTGAGCGTTCGGGCGTGTGTCTATGCATGCCCATTCGACGGCGTAAGCTGGGAAGAGTTTTCCGGTTACGAAAACTTTTCCGATTACGTTGAAGTTAACGCGCCTGGATGGTCGATGAATGAGAGTGGTGCGAAGTGTGGACTTCGCTCAGCTTTCAGTCACGGACGACACCATGCTGTACGGCATCTATCTTTCAGCTCAGGGCGCGAACGTCCAATCGATCCGGAACGACGTGCTGGCCAATAACTTGGCGAACGCGTCGACGACGGCTTACAAGCGTGACGTGCCGGTCTTTCAGGCTCACCAGCCGTTTGACATGCGGAAAGGCCTGGAGATCAAGAATTCGGCTCCGTGGAAAGAAGCCAGCGGCGGGGTTTCACTGGAAACCATTGCAACCAACCACAGCACGGCCGCTCAAGAGAAAACCGGACGTCAGTTTGATGTCGCCATCACCGGTCGTGGCTTCATGCGCGTGCGTGACGAAGAGCAGGAGTTCCTCACACGTAACGGTCGGCTGACGCGCAACCGAGTTGGCGAACTGGTGACGGAAGACCACGGCTTGCCGGTGATCAGCACTGCGAACACCCCGATTGTGGTTCCGGACATCTTTTCTGAAGTCAGCATCAGCGAGAACGGCATGGTGACTGGCCATCGCGAAGGTGGAGTTGCCTTTCTGGGGCGCATCGATCTGGTGGATACCGATCTACAGCAACTGGAGAAGACCGGCCGCAACATGTATTTGCCCAACGCACCGGTGGAGCCGATCGCGGACGGGCAGGCTCAACTGCGACAGGGACATATCGAAGTTTCGGGCGTGCAACCCATCTACGAGATGATCCAGATGGTGGATGCCAGCCGGGCCTTCGAAGCGAATATCAACTTGATCCGCATGCAGGAAGAGTCGCTGGGGCGACTGCTGCAGTCTGCGGGTGCTTAATTTTGCGAAACAGATGGCGTCAGTGGTTAAGGAGAACCGGACATGAGTCTTCGAGCATTGCATTCGGCAGCGACGGGCATGGAATCGCACCAGTTCGCTCTCGATACCATTGCCAACAACCTGGCCAATGCCAGCACCACCGCCTTCAAGCGGTCTCGCGCCAACTTCGAGGACTTGTACTACGAGCACCCGAAGTTGCCGGGTACTCAAGCGACGGCGGGGCAGACCGGTATTGGAACGGCGGTTGGTCTGGGAACTCGTATTTCCAGCACGTCGGTCGACTATCGCACTGGTTCGGCGTTGCAGACGGAATCACCGCTGGACCTGATGGTGGTCGGCGAAGGCTTCTTTGAAGTCGATGACGGTGGGCGTCCGGCCTACACACGCATGGGCAATTTCACCAAGAACGCGGACGGGAATCTGGTGTTGGCATCTGCGGATTCCGGTCGAGTCCTGCAGCCGCCGATTCAGCTTCCCGCCAACGCGATGAATATCACGATCTCAGGTGACGGCCAGGTCGTCTACGACGACGGACAGGGCAACTACCAGCAAGCGGGACAACTGAAGCTGGTGCGGTTTATCAACAACCAGGGTCTGATGCAGAAGGGTGAGTCGCTCTATGTCCCCACTCTGGCATCGGGGCAGCCGGTTGAAGGTCAACCGGGTTTGGATGGCTTTGGCCAGATCCGGCAGGGTTATTTGGAAGCGTCCAACGTCGAACCGGTGCGCGAGCTGGTTGATCTCATCAAGACGCAGCGCAACTTTGAATTGAACAGCCAGATCATTCAGGCGGCGGATCAGATGCTGCAGCTCGTTTCGAATCTCCGACGGTTCTAGTTCGCGAGTTCTGCGGCGGTTCGTTTGCTCTCACACTAGTTCTCGAAGATGCGTTTCATGGTCAGTCTCATTCCTCACAATTCGTTGCGCCTGCTGTGCGGGTTACTGGCCTGGCTGCTGGTCTGGACCGGTGGTAGCTCGTTCTGCACTGCAGCAACCGTGCGGCTGCGCAGCAGCGTTGTTGCTGAAAGCTCCATCCTCAAACTGGGCGACGTGGCCGACGTCTTTGATGACGATGCGGACTTCGTGGAGTCATTGAATGCGATCACACTGCAACCTGCTCCAGCACCGGGCCAGCAGTTGCGACTGAATCTGGACATCATTCGCGACCGCATGCGTGCGCACCGCATTGATCCTTCGCAGATCGATTTCAATGGCAGCATCAATGTGGTGGTAACTCGCAAGCACGACCCCGCTGAACCGGCGCGGCACGTCCCACTGGCTACGATGCCTCATCGACCAGTGGCCAGCGTTCCTCAGAACAGCCTGAGCCTGACATCTGCTGGTTCCAAGCCCATTGGGTCTCATCCCGAGTTGACCGTCACCACGAAACAGCAGAACGCGGCTCGCCAGATGGTGATGCATGCGATCGAGGACGAACTGGCCCGCAGCGGTCAGGACTGGGGCAAGCCGAATATCTTCATCCGTCTGACGCCAACGCAGGTACTGGAAGTGTTGAGTGCGGTTGACGGCCTGCGCGTCGCCGAGGGCCGCACCCTTCGGGATGATCGATTTGAGCTGGTGCTGGCGTTTCATACCGCGGACGGCACATCGGACTCGATCAGTATTGTGGCTGATGTCAAGCAGCGTCCGCGCGTGGTGGCGGCGCGATACAACATTCCGCGCGGTTCGGTCATCACCGCGAGCGATGTCGAGTTCCTGGAAGTTGACGACGTGCGGAACGGTGTCACCAATCCGGAGATCGTCCTTGGAAAAGAAGCACGCAGCGATATACGCGCGGGTTCGTCCATCAAGGCCGACGCTGTGGTGGAGCCGTTGATGATTCGCAAAGGCGACTTGTGCAACGTGGTCACACGCGTTGGTGGCACTCAGGTGTCTGTGCAGTGTCGGTCCCTGAAGGACGGGCGGCTCGGTGACAACATCACTTTTGAAAGCAGTGATCGTCGCGATCCGCTGTATGCCCGAGTGGTGGGCGTGAAGCAGGCGGAAACCGGCATCAACACGCGACGTCCGCCGCAGAGAATTCCGGACGCAGCTCCGAGCGAATCGGATGATGCCGAGTTCGACATGGTCTCGAAGCCCGCGTCGACCTTTCCGGAGATTCCGTCGCCAGCGAAGGGCTTTGCGGTCGCGGATCAGAAGCCTTCGGCGTTGCAGCGGAATACCCCCGGCAGGGCGTCTTTGAAAGCCAGATAGTTCACGAAGTCAGGCGAATGGCCTGAGGAATACGCTATGTCCCGGATCACAATCATGACTGCCTGTGTCGTCGCGGCGACGGCTGCGAGCGCGCACGCTCAAAGCCGAGTATCGACGACTGCGCAGCGTCCGAGCGCTGCGGCTCTCGAAGCCTGGCCCGGAAAGGCGAAGGCGACGACTGCCACCAGAAACGTGCTGCCGGTGGCGAATCTGAAGTCTCGCCAACTGACTGACGATCCCGGTTTTGTACCGGAGCCGCCGCAACCGATGCCGCCTCTACCACCTCAGGGCGCGCCGCTGGGACCTTTCATCGACGACCGGGGACCGCCGATTCGCGTGCGGGACTGCTCACGCATCTACATTGAGGCTATTCCACCTGCCGAGATCAAGGTGCACGACATCGTGTCGATCGTCGTCGACGAGAAGTCCGAAGTGATCATGAACCAGCGGTTCAATCGCCAGAAGAACATGAAGCTGAAAGCGGAACTGAAGGACTTTATTCGACTCAACAATGGCAAACTGGATAACGCGGCGGGCAATTCCCCGACGATCGATAGCCAGTTGCAGGCGGCGATGTTGGCCTCAGGTACGTTGACTGATCAAGAAGGCATCAAGTACCGGATTGCGGCGACCGTGAAAGACGTCAAACCAAACGGCACGATCACGCTCGAGGCCAGAAAGGTCATTCGAAACGAAGACGATGCGTCCGAGTATCTGCTGACCGGAGAAATTCGCGCTCAGGACATCAAGCCGGACAACACTGCCAGCAGCGAAGATATTGCCAATCTTTCAATCACCAAGCACGCCAAGGGCCGCGTTTACGACAGCACCAAGCGCGGCTGGGGCGTGCGGTTGCTGGACCTCCTGTCGCCGTTCTGATCATGACTCATGAGTTCAATCGCCGTTCTGATTTCTCTGGAAGCGTGACGATCATGTGCATTCCTCGCCGATTCTGGTTCACCGTTGTCATGGCTGCGGTTGCGGTGCTGGCCTCGTCCGCAGACGCCGTTGCGATGCTGCGCGTCGGGCAGATCTCGACGATCGAAGGTGAAACGCGCGTGCGACTGGAAGGCACCGGGCTAGTGGTTGGTCTCAAGGCGACCGGTGATGGTCCGAATCCCGTCACGTTGCGCGCGTTCCGCAAGTACTTGGAGAACAACGGTCTGCCGATCGATAAGCCCGACGAGCTCATCAAGCACAGCACGAGTGTCGCTCTGGTCTCGGTCAGTGCCGAAGTCCCGATTACAGGTATTCGCGCCGGACAGATGATCGATTGCCAGGTGAGCGTCTTGTTCAACTGCAAGAGCCTCGCGAATGGCGAACTCATTCAAACGCCGCTAACCGGCGAGCTTACTGCGGATGATGGCGTGATTGCGTTTGCTTCTGGTCGCCGGATTCTGGTGGAAGATCAACTGCATCCGACGGTGGGCATTGTTCGCCAGGGGGCACAGATCAAACGCGATATCAAGATCAATCGCACACGCAAGAATCAATTGCGGCTGCTGATCAATCCCGAACGGGCATCGTCGGAAATGGCTCAGGAAATGGTGCGGGCGATTAACGAAAAGTTCTCGGTGGACGCGGGCGGCGTCGATATCGCGTCGGCGGTGTCGGACACCGAGATCTCGGTGAATATTCCGAAGCAGTACGACAATTCGACGCAGTTCATCAGCCTGCTGAAACAGGTGTCGCTGAAGGACCCCTCGCGGCCGACCGTGACAGTTAACGAGAAGTCCGGCACGATTGTGATTACGGATGATGTGGAACTGCGGCCGACGGTCTTCAGTCATAAGAACCTGGCTGTGAACGTGGGCGGCGAGCCGTTCGTGTCGCTGCCTGAGCCCGGCAAGGGTGGATCGCCGCAACGGCTCGCGGACCTGCTGGAAGCCCTGAATAACCTCAAGGTGCCGCCGCAGGACAAGATTGCGGTGCTGAGGGCTCTGCATCAGAACGGCAGCCTGCAGGCTGAGTTCATCGAAAAATAGACCGGTCGCAGAGTTGTCTCGAACCCACCAGCGTCGCATCGTACGCCAGAGCCGCCGCCAGTCTTGGCTCTGACAATCGATGAGAATGTTCGCGCCGCGGGTCATTCAGTTGGCTGCTGGAAATCATTTTGCCAGTTCGTGGCAATCCGCTTTCAGCAGCGCAAGACTCCCCAAAAAGTTTGGGAGGAAGCCAAAACAGTGCTGAACCTTTCGTGCGGCGCGGCATCTGCAGGCGTATCAAACACCTGACCCCGAACCAAACGAAGAGGCTGGCATGCACGATCTCCCGCTGATCACGACCATCGCTGTTGCATTCACTTCTGCCTGGCTGTTGGGCTTGTTGACGCAGAAGTTGGGGCTGTCGCCGATCGTGGGGTATCTGGTTGCAGGCGTGCTGATCGGACCGCACACGCCGGGCTTTGTGGGCGATGTGCATATCGCCCAGCAGTTGGCCGAAGTCGGCATCATCCTGCTGATGTTCGGTGTCGGCCTGCACTTTCATGTGAAGGATCTGGTGGCCGTGAAGTCGGTCGCCATTCCGGGGGCGCTGGGGCAAAGTCTGGTTGCGACCGCGATGGGCGCAGTTGTCTTTACCGCGTTCGGATTACCGTTGCCGGCGGCGACAGTGGTCGGCATCTCGATGGCTGTGGCCAGCACCGTGGTCCTGATGCGTGTGCTGTTGGATGATGACGCGCTCAACACTCCGCAAGGTCATGCGGCCGTCGGCTGGCTCCTGGTCGAAGATATTTTCACCGTCGTCGTACTGGTGCTGATCCCTGTTCTGGGTGGGGATGCGGCTAAAGCCGAATCTCCGCTGGGAACTGGCCTCTGGGCAGCACTGGGGTGGGCGTTGTTGAAGCTGGCCGTGCTGGTGGTGGTCGTGGTGCTGGCCGGCGCTCGCCTGATTCCGTGGGTTCTGGTGCAAGTAGCTCGGCTGCGGTCGCGCGAGTTGTTTACGCTGACCGTGCTGGTCTTCTCGATTGCCGTCGCGGCTGGAGCATTCGCGATCTTCGGAGCCTCAATGGCTCTGGGAGCGTTCCTGGCCGGGATGATGGTCGCTCAGTCTCCCGTGAGTCATCAGGCCGCTGCGGACGCCTTACCGATGCGCGACGCCTTCGCGGTGCTGTTCTTTGTATCGGTCGGAATGCTCTTTGATCCGGCATTCCTGCTGCGCGAACCGCTGATGATCGCGGCGGCTCTCGGCATCATCCTGATCATCAAGCCGCTGACGGCGCTGGTGATTGTGGCGGTCTTGGGGCATTCGGCGCGCACGGCTCTGACCGTAGCGTTGGGGCTGGCACAGATCGGCGAGTTCTCGTTCATTCTCTCCGAGCTGGCTCGCAAGCATGATTTGATGCCGGATGCGGGACATCATGTTCTGGTCGCGGCGGCGATTATCTCGATCACCCTCAACCCGATTTTGTTCCGCTCGTTGCGACCGATTGAGAACTGGCTGAAAGCTCGTCCTCAACTGTGGCGACTGATCAATGGCCGCGCGGAAAGCCGCGCCCGCAGTCTCAATCTGGCCACTGAAGGGGCCGTTGCTCAGACGCTCGACAAGACGGATCGTCTGGCGATCGTGGTGGGGTTTGGTCCAGTCGGACGCTCGGTGCATGACCTGCTGCGCGACGCGGGTATCGCAACCGTAGTGATCGACATGAACATGGACACGGTGTCTGAACTGACTTCGCAGGGGCAACATGCGGTCTTCGGCGACGCCTCGCAGGACTCCATCTTGGAACAGGCGGGCATGAAGCGAGCTTCACATCTCGTGCTGACTTTACCCGACACCGCGGCGCGGTTGTCAGTTGTGGCAGCAGCGAGGAATCTCAACCCAGCGGCTCGCATCTTGGTGCGGGCTCACTATCTGCGAGAGAGAAAAGCATTGGAGGAAGCCGGTGCAACGGGAGCCGTTTTTGAGGAAGGCGAAGCCGCCATCGCGCTGACCCGACTGGTCTTGGCTGACACCGGCGCGGCTCGGGAAGTGGTTGAGCGGAAGGTGCGTGATCTGCGGATGCAGTTGTTCTTGGAGAACATGTCCAACATCCGCTCACAGCGCGTGCGCAGCATCATGGTGCCGTGGACTCGCGTGCGGAGGTTGTCCAGTTCCGCGACGCGGCAGGAAGTGTTCCAGCAGGTTGCCGAGCAGCGTTTCTCACGTTGGCCGGTAGTTGAGTCCGGTACGGGTAACGTCATGGGGTACCTGCTGACGAAGGACTTGATTGCCAGGAATTCAGCCGATGCGGCTTGGATCCACTTGGTGCGTCCGTTGCGAGTGGTCAGTTCGGACGATGATCTGGAATCGACTCTGATGGAGATTCAGAGCGAAGGCGCGACAGTCTGTCTCGTCGTTGATGCGGGTGTGCCCGTTGGGCTGATCACGCTGGAAGACATTCTGGAGCAGGTCGTCGGGCGAATCGAAGACGAATACCCCCACGAGCCCACGTTGTCTTTGCGAGACGCGTTGTCGGCTGGTGGCGTGATTCTCGAATTGAGCGGCCGCACGTCGGAGCAGGTCATTGCCGAACTGGCAGCGGCAATACCCGAGGGCAAGCTGCCGACAGGGGCACAGGTTTCGCAACTGGCGTTGGCGCGGGAAGCCGAGGTCTCAACGGACCTCGGCGTCGGCGTGGCTATTCCGCACGCGCGCTGCCCAAATCTGACATCGGCGCTCGTTGTTTTCGGCCGAGCTTCCGAAGGTATTCTGTTCTCGCCGCAGTCACCCGAGTTGGTACGTCTCGTGTTCTTGCTGGTGACTCCGGCTGAACAGCCTGACTTGCAACTTCTGCTGCTGGCGCGGCTCGCTCGAGTGGCCGGCGATCACTCTTTGAGAGACCGTCTTTTGAACGCGACCTCGGACGCGGAAGTCATCGATTTGATCTCCAGAACGGCGTCTGACCTTGAAGGTCTGAATTGAACTCGACTTCCGGCGAGTGTTCGGTCGATTGATGTCAGCCGCCTTACGAAACGTCTTTCGAGTGCACAGTGACTGTCTGGGAGAACGCGTGGACTCCGGTATTTCTCAGAATGCCCGCGAGTGCTCCAATACGGATCTGCGGGCCTCCGGCGCACGTGATTGATTGAACCGCTAACAGGAACTGAGACGGAATGGATTCCTGGAGACTCTTGCTAGAGATCGTGTTGCTGCTGGGGGCGTGCGTTACGTTCGGAGCGATTTGCTCGTGGCTGAAACAAAGCCCATTGGTCGGTTATCTGGCGGCCGGAATGCTGCTGGGTGGACCGGGTAGTCTCGGCCTGATTCGCGCCGAGCATGAAATTGAATCGGTGGCCGAACTTGGCGTCGCGCTTTTCCTTTTCAGCCTCGGGCTGGAGTTCTCTTGGAAGCGGCTGATGGGACTCGGCGGGAAGATTCTGGCGAGCGGCGCCATTCAGGTTGCGCTGACGCTGATCGCTGCTGCGGCGGTGTCCATGCTGTTCGGCATCGGCGCCAAAGAGGCGGTCGTCATCGGTGCGATGCTGAGCCTTAGCAGCACGGCAGCCGTGTTGCGCGTGTTCATGGAGCGCGGCGACATCGACAGCCTCTATGCCCGGAATTCGGTTGCGATTCTGTTAATTCAAGACATGGCCGTCGTTCCGCTGGCTGTGCTGATGACGCTGGTTTCGGAGGGTGGTACGCCGGTTGAGATCGCAACGTCGCTGGTCAAGATTACCGGCATGGCATTGGGCCTGGTTGCCGTGCTGCACGTGTTGCTCAACAAGATCGCGGTGCGTGTTTTGAATGCGCTCACGGCCGAGCAGAACCGTGAGCTGACTGTGGTGCTGGCGATTGTGGCTGGTTTGGGAGCCGCCTGGGCCGCTCATGCTGTGAATCTGTCACCCGCGCTAGGAGCTTTCATTGCTGGAATGTTCCTGGGCAGCTCGCCCTTTGCGGTGCAGTTGCGATCGGACATTGCTTCCTTGCGAACCATCCTGCTGACACTGTTCTTCGGCACGGTCGGCATGGTTGCCAATCCGATCTGGATCGCCGAGCACCTGCCGTTCGTTTTGGGCGTCGCCAGCCTGATCATCGTGCTGAAGGCGGCGATCACCTGCGGCATCCTCAGAGCGTTCGGGCAATTGCCGTCGGTGGCAGTGGCGACGGGCCTGTGTATCTCGCAGGTGGGCGAGTTCGCCTTTGTGCTGGGCAGTACCGGGCGTGAAAAGGGCGTCGTCTCCGAGCAGATCTACATGGTCATTGTGTCGTCGACGATCGCCACGTTGTTCTTGACGCCGTACCTCGTGCGAGTTGCCCCGCTCATGGCCAATTGGCTGGAGCGACGGCGATCTCTGGCAACTGGACCGGTGGAGCATGCGGAATCAGACGAACCTCATCCCGAAGTGATTCTGGTCGGCTTCGGCCCCGCTGGTCAGGCGGTAGGGCGGGCATTGGCTGACAAAGGTCGAAACGTCTTGGTTATCGACGTGAATCCTCAGGCGAAGCTGCTGGCGGAATCACTGGGCTTGCACGGTCAGATTGGTGACGGCACGCAGATTGACGTACTGGAACACGCTCACATTCATACGGCGAAAATGATTGTGGTCACGCTTCCCGCGAGGGAACCCGCGATGATGGTGCTGCATCATGTGAAGCGGCTGGCTCCGACAGCGCACGTGGTGGTGCGATCGCGATATCAGTTGCACCTCAGCGATTTCGAGCAGGCCGGAGCCGACGCCGTCATTGGTGATGAAGAGCAGGTAGGCTACCGCCTTTCCGCGTACGTCGGCGTGCAACTGACGATGCTTGATGAGGCCGGGCCGCACAGGGACGCTGCGGCGTCGTAGTCAAACTCTTTGCGGCATGGGCTTCGTGCTTCCCACAAATCGCAGTGGTGCTTGGGCATCACGCTTTGTGAGGTCGGGGGCGCGTGTTACAAGGGCCGCTGAACCCCCGGAAACAACGGTTCACAGTCTGGCCCATCAACCGATCCGTCGATCACATCGGAGCATGAATCATGCGTCGTCATTTTTGCAGCCTGCTGCTGGCTGCCAGCGTCTGCGGCATCAGCAGTCCCCTCGTGGCTCAAGAGCCCGAGAAGAAAGTCACAGCTCCCGTTGGCAAGTCCGAAGGGACGCTGGTGATGCGGGGCAAGCCGTACAAGCTCGAACACGCCGTTGCGTATGAATCGAAGGTGTTCGACGACAATTTGATCTCGGTAACGCTCAGCGAAAAACCTCTGCAGATCGACAAGATCAAGTCGTCGTTGCGCGAGGGCAAGGGCACCGATGACAAGATCTTCATGTTCCATCCGCACGTGAAAGTCACCTTCGGCAAAGATGGTAAGCCGATGTTTTCGAACTCATACGCCGACAACGGCTCGCTGAGCGTCAGTGGATCATTGAAGGGCGAGTTGAAGGCCAAGGATGGTCGAGTTATCGGCACCGCTTCGATGAAGACCGGCGACGATGAGAAGGGTGTGTCGAGCTTTGATATCAAGTTCGATCTGGAACTCATTCCTGCTGTCGTGGTGCCAGCGGATCCCAAACCGGAACCGGGTGACAAGCCGAAGACCAAGTCGACCAGCAAGTCCAAGGGCAAGGATGATGCTCCCAAGGGCGATGCCAAGTCCGGCGGCGATCGGCCGAACGTGCAGGACCTGCTGCTCAAAGACGCGACGGACGTGCAACTGAAGAAGCTGGTTGAGCAGCTTAACTTCAAGAGTTCGACAGACGTGAAGGCCACGGCCGAAGCGCTCTCGAAGCATCTCGAAGAGCAGAAGTGGACGAAGTCCGGATCGGACCTGATTACTCCGAAGTCGGCGATTCTGAAACGGGACAACGGCGCGGCGTCGCTGACAATCTTCGTGAAGCCCGCCGATACCGGTAGCACCGTGTCGATGATGACCAAGGGGTTGTCGTGGGAAGAAAAGAAGGCCGCCAAACCCGAGCCCGTCGAAGAGGAAACTGTTTCCGCGAAGGGCGTGTCAGCCAGCAAGTTCCCCGTTCCGGACAAGGCGACGGAAGTCGAGCGCAATGCTGATATTCAAATGGTCATTTTTCGATCCCAATTGGGAGCGAAGGAACTCGCGGACTTCTATCGCGCCAAGCTGAAGGCGTTGGGCTGGAAAGAAGACAAAGACGAAACGCTTTTGATTGAGGAAGCCGGAACCGGCGCCTTGGTCTTCACGAAGGGCAAGGACGCTCTACGGGTACTCATTCAGCCCGGTAAACCTAAATCCGCCTCCCGAGTCGTGATTCAAGGCGAGGGCAGCGCGTTGACGGCAGACGCAGATTCCGAAGACACCAAGCCAGCCAAGAAGGAATAATAGGTTGTCGAGAAGTTCAAATCACGAGGGCACTGATTGAGTCGGACAGAGACTCGACCAGTGCCCTCGGACTTTTGGCGACGGCTTTGAAACTTCGTGGCGCTTCGCTCAGCGGAAGCCACCGGAGATATGCAGCGTCTGAGCGGTGACCCAGGCGGCTTCGTCGGAGGCCAGGAAGACTGCGGCGCCGGCGATGTCTTGAGGTTGGCCGATGCGGCCGAGCGGGGTTTGCGATTCGACCACTTTGCGGAAATCGCTTTCCGTGATGCCTGCGGCGTGCACGCCTTCTGTCTCAACCATACCGGGGTTGATCGCGTTGACTCGTACGCCGCGTGGGCCGAGTTCTTGGGCGAGCGATCTCGTAATGGCGTCTACGGCTGCCTTGGTGGCACTGTAGACGGAAGTGTTCGCTGGCGTGGCGGTGGCGACGACCGAGCTGATGTTGATGATGTTGCCGCCCTTCGGTGGGAAGTATTTCACGGCTTCCTGCGATGTCAGCAGCAGGCCCAGCACATTCAGGTCGAACAGCTTATGGAAGTGCTCGGAAGTGACTTCTGACAGCGGCGCGAATTCATAGATGCCCGCGTTGTTGACCAGAACGTCGAGGCCTCCAAACGCTTTCTTCGTCTCGGCGAGCAAACGCTGGATGTCGGCCTGCTGGGAGACATTCGCCTGCACTGCGACGGCCTTGCCGCCCTTGCTCTGAATCTCTTTGACGACGGCGTCCGCTCCGGATTTGCTGGACGAGTAGTTGACGACGACCGAGGCGCCTGCGGCGGCCAGATGCTTGGCGATGGCGGCTCCAATGCCCTTGGATGCACCTGTAACGAGAGCGACTTTACCCGCGAGTTTCTGAGACATGACTAGAATCCTTCATGCTGCATGCGTTGATTTAGTGGTTTGTGCGTGAGTCTGGCGACGCAGGTTGCAGCGGTGAGTTGTTGCGTCGGTTCGACTGACACTGGGAATACCTGCGTGTCAGCCGAGCCTTACAAGAAATCTGCGTTTTGTTTTGTCGCCGCACCTGTCATTGAGCGCGGTGCTGAGTGTGCAGCGGTTTATTGGTAGGTCAATTTGGCCGTGGCCGAGCAGTCCTTGTCTGCGATGACCCGCAACCAGCGCGCCTGGAAGCTCGCCGGGAAGGCGTAGTTTGCGGACTGACCGGGCTCGACGGTGAACGATTTGTGCGCCACCCAATCGCCTTCGCCCGTCAGATCGACCTCGACGCGGAAGGACACCGGCTCGCTCGATGAATGACTCAGCGTCAGGCGGCGATTGTCATAGCCCCACAGCAGGTAGGCATCACTGGGCTTACCGGCCTTTGCTGCTGAGTTCTGCCAAGGGCCACCCACGCCGGTGGGTTTGCCAAGCTTCCAGAGATCATCAATCGTGCCGAGCCACACGGCTGCCTTGCCGTCCTCGCTGCGGACGATGTGTAGATTAGCGGTCGCGTTGGCACTGACTCCCGCCAGCACCAGCATGCCGCGATACGAGCAGTAATCCATCACCTGCAGGCGGTGAGTCGCAACGGGCCTGACTTTCGCGAAGCCGTCTGCATTCTCGGCGGGCAGTTCGTAGAACGTGCCATGCGCGCTGAAGAGATCTCGTTCGGTGGCGACTTCACGAGACAACCGCAGGCGACCTTCCAGCGTGGGCAGATCGTAAGCCGCGTCGGTCTTCGGCAAACGCCAACGGCGCCCGCGATCATCAATGACCAGCACCGAGGCTTCGTCGATCGAGATGACATCACGCGGAATTGCCACCTTCGAACGCAACCAGTCCTGAGCTTTGGGATCGTCCATAGGTCGCAGCTTCAGATCCGCTCCGAGTTCATAGCTGCCAACCTGCTGAGCAACCCCGTTCTCAACTCGAACTGCCGCGAGTTGCAGCGTCCGCTTATTCTCGCCACGGGCGCGTACCAGACCTGCCAGTGTCGGACCTGCATCATCAACCTTCGCCAAGCCTGCGAACATGGCGTCGGGTTGCGTGTTCCGAGTGTCGGCGTTGCTGAATGTGAAATGCACCGAAGCTGCCGCACAGTCCGAGTTCGCTTTGACGCGAATCCATTCGCCGCGTTCTTCTTCGCTGAACTCCAGCCACAGGGCTTCGCCGACAGCAACCGTCACGTCGTGGAGAGGTGTCCAACTTCCCTGTCCGCTGGCGTTCATCTCCAAGGCAAATGTTGCGGGAGCTTTTCCGCTATTCACCACATGAACTGACCGACGCTGCCAGCCGGTGAACAAAAACGGGTCGGAGACGTCGCCCGACTTCACGGAGTCCCTCAGCCAGACAGCGCCGCTGGCATACGCCGGGCCGAGGCGGTCGGGCGTGTCGGGGGTCGCAAACCACAGGTTCGACTGTGACTGGCCGGGACCTTCGATCTCGCCCTTGACTTTTCGCTTGTTGAGGAATTCCGATTTCGCGGTGTCGTCGCAACCGAGGACGAGCTGATCGTTCCAGCGGCAGAAGTCGCCAACGACTTTGAGATACGCCGAACGTGGCCGAATTCCCGCCGTGTTGGCGGCGCTGAAGGTGCGCGGAAACTTCCAGAACAGGCCGTGCATGGTCATCAGCAGATCCTGCTCGCCGACGTCGCGAATGCGCGGCCATTCAGTGTTCCAGCCGTGAGCACCGTCATAGCTGTGGCTGCCTTTGGGGAGCCGGAACGAGTGCCAGCGACCGCCGTCCAGCAGCATCAGAATCAGTGAGCGATGGTCCCAGCCGAGACTCCAGATGGGATCAGTCGCTGGTTTTTCATTCCCCGTCAGCCCGCCCGGTCCGGTGACTTCGGTGAACTGGTTGCGGCGCGTGATGGTCCAGTTGGGAGCAGTCCCATCCCATTCGGCCAGTACGCCCGAGGGAACTCGCGGATTGCTCAACGCCTCGCGCGCATGATCGCCGTTGTTCGCGTAAATGATGCGGCCTTGTCCGGAAAACAAACCCTTGCCGTGATAGCCCGGCAGGTCGGCGTGGCGTCCCTGCTTCCGCTGTTCGTCGGCCCAGAGTTCCGTCACAGCCAATGTCTGGACATCGACTTCGTAGAGGCCTTCCTCCATCGTCGCGAAGTAGATCTTGTCTGCTGGCTGAGTCAGATGGCGCGCGTTGCCGGTGAGGCGTCCAAACATTTTCGAGGATGGGATCGCTCTCACGTTGCGCTTGGCATCGACAGCGTAAGCACCGATGAAAAGCTGTTGAGACTCGCGGTGAATCATGCGATTCGCATGAGTGCCGCCGACGCTTTCCGGACGCACAATCTGCTGCAGGTCCGGCGTGATTTCGTAGAGCTTGTCTGAAGAACCGGTGGGACGATGAGGTGGGTACGTCACAACCCACAGACGATCCGCCCAAGGAACGACGGCGCCAGTGCCGCACTCACCATCGTCGTTGAACATGGCGAGATGCGGGTAGATTCCCGAGACAGAAACTGCCGGTGCTTTGTCGTCTGCTCGAGTTTCTGCTGCTCCGACGGCCGCCAGCAAGAGTGTGGGAGCAAGAACTTGGCGATTGATCACGCGGAATGCCCGGCAGGACAAAGTGACGCGGCTGGTGAGATCACGAATCCAACAACGAACGCTTGGCAGAAGACGCATGCTGATCCTTTTCAATGGTCGCAGAATCAACCGGCGCACTGCGATCCGTGGGTATTCGACTCTGAACTCTCCGGCGGATCAAACGCGAGAGATTCCGGATCAGACGCCAATCTGCTGGCTGCAGGGCTGACACGTTTGACCTGCGCGGGGCGACTGCTCGAAAGTCTCACTCGAACGCGACAACTCGCCGTACATCATCTTCAGCGTTGGGAACTTCATGGACTTACTTCTGAAAGACAAAGTCGTACTGGTTACGGGTGGATCCAAGGGCATCGGGCAGGGGATCGTCCGCTCCTTTCTGGCTGAAGGTACTCGCGTTGCGAACGTGAACCGTAGCCCTGAGGAAGGTCGCGCACTGGAAGCTGAGTTCGCAGCTTCGGGTCAGGAATGCGTCTTCATCCAGGCGGACCTCAGCGACGTGACTACCTGTCAGCGGGCTGTTGAACAGACGATCGCGAAGTTTGGTCGACTGGATGTGCTGGTGAACAATGCCGGCGTGAATGACGGGGTGGGTCTCACCGCCGGGCCAGACGCATTTTTGGGCTCGCTGCAACGCAACCTGCTGCATGTCTACGCGATGGCTCACTACTCATTGCCCGAGCTCAAGAAGTCACGCGGTTCGATCATCAACATCGGATCGAAGGTCAGTGTCACGGGGCAGGGCGGAACTTCAGGCTATGCTGCGGCGAAAGGGGCGATCAATGGCCTGACGCGCGAATGGGCCTTGGATCTGGCTGAGCATCACATCCGAGTTAACACCGTGATCCCGGCGGAAGTCTGGACGCCGCTCTACGAGAACTGGCTCAACACGATGCCTGATCCTGCTGGCAAGCGACGCGAAATCGAAGCCATGATTCCTTTCGAGCAACGTTTCACGACCTGCGCCGAAATCGCCGATGCAGTCGTGTTCCTGGCCTCGGAGCGATCAAGTCACACGACGGGGCAGATTATCTTCGTCGATGGTGGCTACACCCACTTTGACCGCAAGTACTCACTGGGTTCGAAGTGAGTCGGGCTGGTACGACCTCCCGCGAAAGCGGAGCACCGCAATCTCCGTCGAATTTACAAACATCAACGTAATGTCTTGACTGATACAAAACCGATGGCAGAATGCAACGCGGATTTGTCCATCACGCGTTAGCGTGATCTGATTGCAACGACGGCGATCTTGCGGAGGCCAGCGATGAAGCGAGCCATACGAAGACGACGTGCCCGTGACCCGCCGTGAATAGTCCGGACAGATAACGCAGTCGTTGGCGGTTCTTCATTTCTTAAAAGCCTGAATTAACCCCGTCTCTCAGGCACCCGCGACGACTTGAAAGCACTTCTATGGCTTCCTCGTTCCGTGAGAAGTGCGCCGGCGTTCCGCCGTGTGCTGGCGGACGTTCTGCGCTTGGAGCAACCCCTCTGTAAGGACTCCTATGGCGAGTTCCTGTCTTTGCTCATCCCTTTTTGGCGCTGCGGGCTCAGTGCAGCACTGCGATCTGGAGGTGCGGCATGTCACGTTCACAAGTTCCGTGGTTATTGAAACTCCTCTACAACCATAATCCCTTTTATTTAATTAGCGCTGGCTTGAGTGTGTACGGCCTGAAGATGTTCTTCAAACCCTTCGAGGTCGAGTACATCGAGCCGTGGAACCTGATGGGCGCTTTGAGCGCTCTGACACTGCTGATGGCATTTACTGCCTACTGCATTGTGAAGTTTGGACGGGTGTGGGAGGACGCCCGCTCTATCGTTCTGGTATTATTATTGATGTTTTTTGCGATCTCGGTCAGCTTTGATGAGATCGTCACGTTGGTGTCCTGGGAAGCCAACACAGCCGTTGATGCGCTGGCGTTGATGGGTTCTGGGCTGTTGCTTTCCGTCAGTGTTACGGAAGCGTTGCTATCTGGCCTGAAGATTCGGTTGCCCTGGTCTTACCGCTTGCCCTTTTATGGGCTGCTGGCATTGTTCTTTGGTTTTCCGTTGTGGGTTTCACCCGAAGTTTCAGGCTGCGCGCCCGCGATGGCGACGTATCGAGTGGCGCTATTTCCGAGTTTCGCGGGGCTGATCACGCTTGGCCTCTTGCCTGCCGTGCGAAGTGGCCGGAGCGCAGTCGTTGAAAATGGAACTCCCTGGAAATGGCCTTGTTTTCCGTGGTGTTTGTTCGTGTTTATGGGGCTCGCGGTTTGCTTGAGATCCTATTCATTGGCAATTTCATTTGATCGAGCCAATGCTCGAGCCCACTTCTGGGACACATCCTTTGGAATGTATTATCTCGTCCCATTTCTGGGGGCGGTGTTACTCGTGTTGCTCGAACTGGGCCTCGTCGAGCGGATCAGGAAGTTACAGGACGGGGTGTTACTGGCCGCGCCTTTGCTGGTTGCGATGTCACGTCCCTGGCTCGAGAACCGGAGTTGGCATTACTCGCGGAATTTGTTTTTGCAGGACGTCATCTCAACCATAGGGTCGCCTGTGGCGATTGCTATGTGTGGTCTGATGGTGTTTTATGGCTACGCATGGCTGCGTGGCGTGCGGAGAGCCGAACTGGGGTTCATCGCGGCGTCGATGATGAATTTGTTTGTGGGACCGCAGTCGTTGAGCTTGTCGACACATATGCAACAGTATTGGCCGCTCGTGGGCTTGGGCATTGTGGAACTGGCCTACGGGCTGATCTTCCGACAGAGCCCGCGCACGTTGCTCGGCGCGGGCAGTCTGACGCTCGGGGGCACGTGGTTGGGAGTACAAGCGGGCCTGACTCCAGCTGAACCATTTGTGATATGGCATGCGTTGCTATTCGGGGTAATAGCGATCACGACTCTCTATCGTGATTTCTGGGCAATTGCTTTGCGTCCGGTGGCCGGAGTGTTGCTCGGACTGGCCTCCCTGATGGTTCTTGCCTCAGAGACTCACTTTGGTCTGACGGGATTACTCTTCGCTGCTTACGTGGCCGTGATGATTTTGATGGCGATTTCTCTCGGACTGATGCTGCGTGAGCGGTGGTATCTGATCGCAGGCGGATCAACAGCCGCTGCCAGCGTGGCTGCGGTGGGCTGGCAGTTTTGTGTGCGACTCTATGAGATTGACGGCGGAATTCCGCTGGCAGCGGCAGGATTCTGTTTTGTGACCGCTGTATTGATCAGCGTTCTGAAAGCCGGTCGAAGTCAGAACGAGAACTCAGAGCCTGCCGTTCAGCGTTTGGGGCATCTGGACGAGTAGTTATCTTGTGGAGTCATGATCGGTGGCCGGTGGATAGCTTCCGCAGCTTCCATCGGCCCATTTCTACACTCATTTCGGTTGCGCGAAGAACGCTCCCCAAGGAAACTCGTGGCGGTAAATGCTTACCGTATGCGTGGCGGCCAACGCCCGCTCGATTCGGGGGATGCTGTCGAAGTAGTGCCACTCACCGACGATGTAGCCTACGCGCTGCAGGTAGTTGTGGTGGCACAGATCTTCGAGGATGTCGGCTTCTGCTCCTTCACAGTCAAGCTTCAACAAGTCCAATTGCGGCGAATTGTACTGTGATAGCAGTTGCAGGACATCGCCGGCGCGGACGGTATATGACTGCCGATCTGTTGGAATTGGCGTAAACTGTGAAACAACCTCAGCAATGAAATTGGCTGCCGGATTCTGATCTGAGGACGACATCAAAGTGACCGATGACGGTCCGCCGACGGGCACCAATGCCTGGGGATGCCAGTGTTGTCCTTTGGCAGGTGCTGTGTTGAGATGCCAGTAGGGTGCGGCGCTCGGATCGGGCTCGACCGCGATAACTTGGGCAGCCGGCCAGAGCTGTTTGACAAGTCGCGTAAATGATCCGATGTGCGCGCCGACGTCCAACGCCCACGTCACTGAAACACCACTTTTATGCAGGACGCGAAGGCGATACTCGTCTCTGACGAAGACCGATGTAGCAATTTCCTGATCCCACGCGTTACGAATCCACATCTTCTGCATGGACATGTTGTTTTAGGTCTGATTGAGCCAATGAGAATTCAGCCTCAGCGAGGCTAGTTCATGGACGGTTCGAAAACAGAAAGCTTCGAGTGGGAACTGAGGGTGAAATTGGTTCTGCCGATTTCGTTGGGGAGTCGCCTGAAACTTCAAATCAGGCAGTCGAAATTTGTCGTGTACGCGATGAATGAATAATGTTTGGCCGCGGTCATCGAACTGGCGAATCGCGACGGAATCGAATCTGGAATGTGGCCAGCAGCGGGCATGAGTGCGGCCGATCCGTTGCCATGCCATGGGGAAGGTGTCTTTATCACCATACAGAATGCGATACACAAAGTCGGCTTGTTCGTTGTAAAGTCCGGCGATATGTAATTCGCGCCAGCACGCTATTTTATTGATGAGCAACTGACCTGATTCCGTCGGCAGACCATCAAATGGTTTCACTCCGAAGATCTCCCATGCACACTCGGGAATCATTAGCGAGTTGGTGGGGAGATCCGGCCAGAAGATGGCGCCCTGATCCCGATACTGCGGCCAGTCGAAGAGGAATTCCGGGTTGCGTGTGGGGTAGCTGTCTGCATCCAGCAATAATACCTCTTGGAAAGAGCAGTTCAGTAGCGCAAACGACTTGAGCTGCCAGCCTTTCCA
>JAKFWA010000076.1 GCA_021732995.1 Planctomycetaceae bacterium
GTGGCGGTGGTGGATTGGGCGGCGCGATCTACAACGAAACCAACGCGAATTTGACCGTCAATGCCAGCACGTTCTCGACAAACACCGCCACAGGCGGCCTGGGCGGACAAACCACGGGTGGATCGGCTTCGGGCAACGACGGTAACGGCGGCGGTGGCGGCGGCTTGGGCGGCGCCGGACAGACAGCCAGCGTCGCGAATGCTGCCGGCGGTTTCGCTGGCGGCGGTGGTGGTCACCGAGGTGGTTCGAATACTTCTGGTAGCGCAGGCGGACGTTACGGCGGCGGTGGTGGTGCCAGTGGTCACTATCTGTTCTGTGGCAGCGCGGCGGGTGGAGCTGCCGGGTTTGGCGGCGGAGCGGGCGGTGGTTCTTCATCCACAACGGGCGGCGGTGGTGGCGGCGGTGTCGGTTTCGGTGGAGCCATCTTCAACTATGGCGGCACGGCGACCGTCCAAAGCAGCACTTTTTCGTCCAACACCGCGACGGGCGGCGCGGGCTCGTCCGGCGGCGTTGCGGGTGAAGGTCGTGGCGGTGGCATCTATTTCGATCGTTCGCTCAGTTCGGGATCGTTCACGATCAAGGACAGCATCTTGATCGGTAACACTTCATCCACTGCCGAGGCCGATGCCGGTGTGACCGGCGGCAGCCTGACCTCTGGCGGTTTCAATCTGACGGGTGCCAGCACTGGTTTCCCGACGGGCGGAACGAACGACATTACGGCTGCCTCTGCCACGACAGTGATTAATACCACCCTGGCGTATGTCGGGGGGCCGGTTCGTGTGCTGTTCCCTAAGCCAGGCAGCACCGCCCTCGATGCCGGCACCAATGTTGGCATCACGCTTACTAACGACCAACGTGGCGCCGCACGCACGACGAACCTGACCGCAGTCACCAATGTGCCGGGATCAGACGGCACGGACATTGGGGCGGTTGAATTGCTCAACAACACTCCGCCGACTCTGAGTACCGTCGCCAGTCCGACGTTGACGACGATTGCCGAAGATACGGCGGCGGCTTCTATCACTGGCACTCTGGTGTCAACACTGCTGGGTTCTAGTATTACTGACACTGACGCCCTGGCAGTGCAAGGCATCGCCGTTACCAGTATTGATAATACGAACGGAGCTTGGCAGTACTCGACGAACGGCGGCACAAGCTACACCGCCTTCGGTACGACTTCCGCTTCGTCTGCGACGCTCCTGCTTCCTAGTTCATTGGTACGTTTTGTTCCCAACGCGAACTTCAATGGCACGGTCAGTCTTGGTTATCGCGCCTGGGACCGCACGGATGCTCGCAATGTCGGCGATACCGCAGTTGATACCAGCACAGGCGGCGCTACGAGTGCTTTCAGCACTGCGACTGAAACAGCATCCGTCACTGTTTCCGCTGTGAACGATGCCGCCACGATTACACTGCCTGCGAGTGTTGGCGGGGCGGCCAATACGCCAGTCAGTCTGCCCGGTATCAGTATTGCGGATCTGGATGCTGCCTCGAGCAATGTTCAAGTTACGCTCACCGTGACGAACGGCACGCTGACCATGAGCACGCTGACCGGCTTGAGCTTCAGTTTCAACGACGGAAACGGAACTGGTACAGGTGACGGTTCGCTGGACACGACGATGGTGTTCCGCGGCACACTGACCAGTATCAACACCGCACTGGCTTCGCTGAGCTTCACTCCCACCAACGGCTTCAAGGGCAACGCGTCGCTGTCCGTGACGGTGAACGATCTCGGCAACACCGGCACTGGCGGTGTGCTGATTACTGGTCCATCAACGCTGCAGATCGCCGTCGGCGGCCTGCGGCTGCTGAAGGATTTCAACGGCACCAGCACGTCTGCCAACATTGAGCAGACAGTTCTCTTTAACAACGAACTGTTCTTCTCTGCAGACTTCACCGGTGGTTCTGCCGATCGCCCCTATCGTCTCAATCCCACGACGGGAGTGGTGACCGCGATCACGCAAAGCAATGCCCCGACGACTTCGAACGTCGTTGACCTCTTTAAGTTCAACGGCAGATTGTATGGCGTCATGGCCAGCAGCGTGGGGTTTGAACTCTTCCAGTACAATTCCGCGACAGAGAACTTTGACCTGCATACGAATCTGAATGGCACCGGCGATGGTTTTCCGACTGTCGCCAGGGATCCCAATGGGGATCCGGTCATCTTCAATAACGACCTGATCCTCACGGCGAGTGATACCTCCACCGGGCAGGAGATATTCCGGTTGCGAGCTGATAACAATCAACTGGCGCTTTTGAAGGACGTGCTCTCGGGCACCGCAAGCAGCTTCGCCAATTCGTTCACTGTCTTTAACAACAAACTGTACTTCGAAGCGGATGATGCGAGCGCCAATACTGAGCCTTACGTTTATGACTCCTCAAGCGGAAATGCTACGGTCGTCAGTCGAGCCAATCCCGCGTCAGGCCAAGACTCGAATCTGACACTGCTGTTTGTCTTCAATAATAATCTTTTCACCTCCATCAACAGTGATACCGGACGCGATCTATTCAAGCTCAATACAGCGAATAACACCTTTGAACGCGTCGCTGACCTCAACGGCACAACCAGCTCCAGCCCGCAACTCGCGAAGGATGAGAACGGAGATCTGGTCTACAGCGGATCCGACTTATTGATGGTGTTCACAGACACATCCACCGGCAGCGAACTTTACAAGCTGCAAGCCAGCAACAATCAAATTGTACTTGTAAAGGACATTCTGGCCGGAACCGGCAGTTCGTTTCCTAACTCGTTCACCAAATTCAGTGGTGATTTGTACCTTGAAGCCCAGGGTGCCAGCGGACTTTCGGAACCCTACAAGCTCAATCTGACGACCGGCGCAGTGACTCTCATTGCGAACGGGAGCAGGCCATCGGGCGGGGTGGAGTCCAACCTGACGTCGCAGTTTGTCTTCGATAATCGTCTCTTCGCCGTGATGCAGTCCGCCAGCGGCCGTGAGCTGTATCAGTACAATGCCGCGACGACGACCTATGATCTCTCGACAGATCTAAATGGCACAGGCGATGGGTTCCCGAGCGTAGTGACCGATGACGACAACGATCTTCTCGTCATTGGTACAACACTGCTCGTTCGAGCGACCGACACCACGACTGGGCAGGAACTCTTCGCGATCGACGGCTCAATCACGGACAACACCGCGCCGACGGTTACCGGCGTGAGTTCATCCACGGCCGATGGGACTTATAAGACCGGGAATGCAATTGGGGTTACCGTGACCTTCAGCGAGAACGTGACCGTCACGGGCACTCCGACACTGACGCTGGAAACAGGCTCGACCGATGCCGTCCTGAACTATGCCAGCGGCACTGGTACCAACACGCTGACGTTCAACTACACGGTGGCGTCTGGTCATACGAGTGCGGACCTCGACTATGCTTCCACCGGCTCATTGCAGCTCAACGGTGGTACGATCAAAGACGCCGCTGGCAACAATGCCACGCTGACACTGCCTGCTCCAAGTGCTGCGGGCTCTCTAGGGGCCAACAAAGCCCTGGTCGTGGACGGTGTCGTGCCGACGGTTACTTCGTTCGTGCGGCAGACACCGTTGGTAGCGACCACCAATGCGGACTCGCTGGTGTTCCGGGTCACTTTCAGCGAGACCGTCACAGGTGTTGGTACAACAGACTTCGCGGTCAATGGTTCGACGACAGCGACCGTCACCAACGTCGCCACCGTGAGCGGCTCGCAGTACGACGTCACCATCAGCGGCGGTAATCTCGCGACGTTTGGCGGGGCTGTCGGTCTGAACTTCGCCGCTTCGCCGACGATTACCGACATCGCCACGAACGCCTTCGTGGCCGCCGAACCAGCGACCGATGAGGTCTATACGCTGGACAACACAGCTCCCGCCGCGGCGTCGTTCGTGCGTCAGACTCCCTCAGCGACGACCACCAACGCTGACTCACTGGTGTTCCGCGTTACGTTCAATGAAACCGTGACGGGCGTTGGTACGACGGACTTTGCCGTCAGCGGCTCCACAGCGACAGTATCAACCGTGACTGCCGTCAGTGGCACGCAGTACGACGTCACCGTCAGTGGCGGCAACCTCACGGGCCTCAATGGCACAGTCGGCTTGAACTTCAGCGCGCCTACCATCACCGACGCTGCCGGCAATGCCTTGCCTTCGACGGAACCCGCCACCGATCAGACCTACACGCTGGATAACACTGCTCCGAGCACGACTTCGTTCGCTCTGCATACTCCAGCCTCCTCGGCGACGAACGCCGACACACTGGTCTTCCGAGCAACCTTCAACGAGACCGTCACCGGTGTCGACACTGCCGACTTCGCGGTGAATGGCACCACGACGGCCACTGTTACCAATGTGGCAGCGGTCAGCGGCACGCAGTACGACATCACGGTCAGTGGCGGGAACCTCGCCAGCTTCAACGGCGTTGTGGGCTTGAACTTCGCGGCCTCGCCTGTGATTGCGGATGCCGCTGGTAACGCGGTGCCCTCAACGGAACCCGCGACAGATGCCACGTTCACCCTCGATAATACCGCTCCGACAGTCTCGTCGTTCGTGCGTCAGACTCCCAGCACAGCGTCCACCAACGCGAATTCGCTGGTCTTCCGAGTGACCTTCAGCGAAGCGGTCACAGGCGTCGGTACAGCCGACTTCGCGGTGAACGGCACCACGACGGCAACCGTGACAAACGTGGCGACGGTCAGCACATCGCAATACGACGTGACGATCAGCGGCGGCAATCTCGCCAGCTTCAACGGAACTGTCGGGTTGAACCTGGCCGCGTCTCCGATCATCAATGACTCGACCGGCAATGCTTTGCAAACCGGCGAACCCGCGACGGATGAGATCTTCACTCTCGACAATGTCGTACCAACCGTGACGTCGTTCGTGCGGCAGAATCCTTCAATCTCTCCGACAAATGCCGACTCTCTCGTTTTTCGAGTGACTTTCAGTGAAACCGTCACGGGCGTGGGCACGACCGACTTCGCGGTCAATGGCACAACCACGGCAGCAGTAACGAATGTGGCTACTGTCAGTGGTTCGCAGTACGACGTCACGATCAGTGGCGGCAATCTCGCGAGCTTCAACGGCACGGTCGGCCTGAATCTCTCGGCTCCCTCCATCACCGACGCCGCATCGAACTCCGTCGCATCCAGCGAGCCTCTCACCGACGAGCTTTATACACTCGATAACACTACTCCGGTCACAAGTTCATTCGCACGCCAGACTCCGTCAGCGGTATCCACAAACCTGGATTCGCTGGTGTTTCGAGTGACCTACAACGAGGCCGTTACCGGCGTTGATACCGCTGACTTCGCCGTCAACGGGTCAACGACCGCGACTGTCACCAACGTGTCCGTCATCAGCGGCACGGTCTACGACGTCACGGTGAGTGGCGGTGATCTCGCGGGCTTCAGCGGCACGGTCGGCCTGAACTACGCCGCTTCGATCTCAATCGCCGATGCCGCTGGTAATGCGATCGCCACGACAGAGCCAGCGACCGACCAGACCTATACGCTGGATAACTTGGCTCCGACGGTATCAATGACGTCCACTGCTACTGATCCAACGAATGTCTCGCCCATTATTGTGACCGTCGCGTTCAGCGAGTCCGTAACAGGCTTTGCTCTGACCGACATCGTTGTCACCAATGGCACCAAGTCGAACTTCACCGGTAGCGGTTCGAGTTACACGTTCCGGATCACTCCGTCCGCGCAGGGCACAGTGACGGCGGATATCGCAGGGAATGTAGCCGCCGACGCGACCGGCAATGGCAACACGGCGGCTGCACAGTTCAGCCGTGTCTATGATAATGTCGCTCCAACGGTCTCCATCACTTCTACTGCATCAGATCCGACCAATGTCTCGCCGATTCCGATGACCGTGACCTTTAGTAGCGCCGTGACTGGATTTGACTCGTCAGATCTGGATATTGGGAACGGTTCCTTCTCGGACTTCGCGGGCACCGGTGCGGTATACACATTCAATCTAATCCCATCGGGTCAAGGCACTGTGACCGTCGATGTTGCGGCTAACGCCGCCATCGATGGGGCGAGCAATGGCAACACTGTGGCCTCTCAGTTTGATATTGTCTTTGATACGGTCGCTCCCAGCACCACCTCGTTTGTGCGACAGACGCCATTCGGAGCTTCGACCAATGCTGATTCTCTCGTCTTCCGAGTCACCTTCAGCGAAAGCGTGACCGGTGTGTCTGCTGCGGACTTCGTGCGCAGTGGTACGACGACGGCAACCGTCACGAACGTGAATTCGATCAGTGGCTCTGTGTATGACGTGACAGTTGCTGGCGGCAACCTGGCCAGTTTCACGGGCTCGGTCGGATTGAACTTCGCCGCATCTCCCACGATCACCGACCTCGCAGGCAACTCGCTCCCCAACACTGAACCCACAACCGACCAGACGTACTCGGTCGACTCCATCCCACCAACGATCTTCTCGTTTGCTCGCCAGACTCCATCTGGCGCGCTCACGAACGCGAATTCCGTCGTCTTCCGAGCGACGTTCAGTGAAGACGTGATGGGTGTGGCGAGTGCCGATTTTGGTATCAACAGTCTGACAAACGCGACTGTTACGAATGTGAATCCCATAAGTGCGTCGGTGTATGACGTCACGATTTCCGGTGGCAACCTCACATCATTCAATGGGACACTGGAACTGGACCTGAGCGCCTCGGCGGTAATCAGCGATCTGGCAGGCAACGCTCTGCCCTTCGTCGATCCAGCAACCGATGAAGTTTATACCTTCGACAATATCATCCCCGTCCTGCTTTCTTTTGTTCGCCACGACCCTGTCTCGAGTGCGACAAACGCCGATACGCTCAATTTCTACGCTAACTTCAGTGAAGACGTGACGGGCGTCGCGGCTAACGACTTCGCGATTCAAGGCACCACAACCGCCACGATTACAGCGGTCACGCCGATAACAGGCTCGGTCTATGAGATCACGGTATCAGGCGGTGACCTGGCAACATTCAATGGACTCGTCGGCCTTAACGTCGCAGCTAGCCCGACGATCACAGACGGAGCCACGAACGGGCTCGCAGCGACGCAGCCCGCGATCGATGAGACGTATGATGTTGATAACAACCGACCCACGATCACCCTGAGCACAACTGCTACTAGCACGACAAATATTTCGCCAATTCCTGTCACGATGACCTTCAGCGAATCGGTCTCGGACTTGGAACTCGAAAACATCGTGGTCAGCGGCGGTGTGGCTTCGAACTTCACCGGCAGCGGAGCCAACTACAGCTTTGATGTGACGCCTACAGGCGATGGCACGGTGACAGTCGACGTTGCAGCGGACGTCGCGTTCGACGACGCCCACAATGGCAATGCGGTTGCGACTCAACTCAGCCGGATCTTCGATCAATCGAACCCCATGCTGCTCTCGTTCACTCGGCAGACTCCGTCGGTCGGCGCGACCAACGCGGATTCGCTGGTGTTCCGAGCGACCTTCAGCGGGGCGGTTACGGGCGTGGACGCGACGGACTTCGCTGTGAGTAGTTCTTCGACTGCGACCATCACGAACATCAGCTCCGTCGATTCGTCGACTTACGACATCACGATCTCAGGCGGCGATCTGGCTTCGTTCAATGGGACTATCGAACTTGATCTGCTCGCGACGACGGACATCGCGGATGGTGCGAAGAACGTCATCGCCATCGCTGAACCGGCCACTGACGAAAACTTCCTCGTCGACAACGCAGCTCCAACTGTGGTTTCGTTCGAGCGTCAAACTCCGGCGAGCAGTGCGACCAACGCCGATCAGGTTGTGTTCCGAGTCACCTTCAGCGAAGACGTGACGGGCATTGGCGCACCGGACTTCTCCATCACCGGCACGACAGCCACCGTGACCAAGGTCACTGCCGTGGATGCCGCGACCTACGACCTGACGGTCTCGGGCGGAGACCTCGACAATCTCAATGGCACGGTCGGTCTGAACTTCTCGGGAGCGTTCAGTGCGACGGATCTAGCCGGAAACGCAGTGGTTGCCGCTGAGCCTACCGAAGATGAGACCTTCGCGATCGACAACAAGGCGCCGACAGTTGCGTTTACGCCAGATGGCACCAGCACTAATGCCAGCTCGATCACGTTTACGTTCGAGTTCAGCGAGGACGTGACCGGCTTCACCAAGTCGGACGTCTCGGTCGGTAATGGCTCGGCGGGGACTTTCACCCCAGTTGACGGTGACACGTACACGCTGGCCGTGACGCCGACAGCCGACGGCAAGGTGACTGTCAGTGTCGCGAATGATGCGGCTCAGGACGCGGCTTCAAATGGTGTCGTTCAGAACTCAGCGTCAATCACCAGCGATCGCACGCTGCCGACGATCTCGCTCAGCCAGGTAACAGATTTGCCGGGCGGGATGGCCACCGTGACAGCCACACTCAGCAAGCCATGGTTCGAGGACGTGACCATCGGCCTGTCGATGACTGGCACCGCCACGCTCGGCACGGACTACACCCGCAGCGGCACGCAGATCGTGATTCCCGCTGGCATGACGACAGGCACTCTGCATTTCACCCTGCTGCCGGATAATGTTGACGAGCCGGTCGAGACAATCGTCGTCGGCTTGGGCGCACTGACAAACGGCACCGTTGGTACGCCGAACTCGGTGACAGTATCGATTCTCGACGATGACCCGGCTCCGATCACGGCAACTTCCAATGGCGGCACGATCGAGATCGACAATTCCGCCAACATTCCTACCGACGTGCGGGTCACCTACGACTCGAACACGGGCGAGATCGTGATTGTCTCGTTCACAGACGGAGCCGGAGCGACGGAGATGCGATTCCCGGCGTCGGGCGTGACGGGCATCGACGTTCACCTGGGCCCGATGAATGACCGCTTCGACGCCTCTCTGGCCCCCGTTGCGGTAACGGTCGACGGTGGCACGGGCAACGACACCATCATGGGCGGTGCCTATCTCGACAGTCTGAATGGCGGTACCGGTAACGACGAGCTGCTTGGCAGTGGTGGCAAGGACACACTGACCGGCGGGCTGGGTGATGACACTCTGGACGGCGGCTCCTCAAGCGACATGCTGGTCGAGCAGGGTGACGTCGACATGTTCCTCACGAACACCTCGCTGACGGGTATGGGCTCGGACACTTTGATCGGCATCGAGGCCGCGAACCTCACCGGCGGCAATGGTGCGAACGTCATTGATGCTTCGGGTGCTTCGATTCCTGTTGGCATCAACGGGGGTGCGGGAGCTGACACGCTGACCGGTTCCAGTATGGCCGACACCTTGAATGGTGGCACGGGTAACGACGTGCTCTTCGGTTATGCGGGCCGCGATGTGCTGAGCGGTGGTTTGGGGAACGACTTCCTCGACGGCGGTGCCAGCGAAGACGTCCTGCTCGGCGGTGACGGCGTGGATACCGGTCGCCGCAAGAACGACACCGACTTCGTGGTGACGAATACGGCCCTGACGGAATTACTGGGTGGTAATGCCATCGCTGTGGACACGATGAATTCCGTGGAAGCCATCAACGTGATGGGTGGTATTGGTAATAACCGCATTGATCTGTCGAATTTCAACAATCTGGGTATCGCGATCATTCATGGCGGTGGTGGCAACGACACCATCACCGGCACGACGGGGCTCGACTTCATCACAACGACCGACGGCAACGACGTTGTTGATGGATTGGACGGTGCGGACTCGATCAACGTGGGGGCAGGCAATGACTCCGTGATTGGCGGAGGTGGCAACGACCGCATCAACAGTGAAGACGGCGCAGACACCGTCGCCGGCGATGCGGGTAACGATTACATCACGGGCGGTGACGGCATCGACTCCCTGAGTGGCGGTAACGGCGACGACTTCATTTCGCTGGATATCGGAGGCGGCACGATCACGGGCGGAGATGGCAGTGACCTGCTGCTTGGTAGCAGCGATGCGGACACTCTGCAGGGCGACGCGGGCGATGACCATCTTTTCGCTAAGGCCGGAGACGACGTGGTCTCGGGCGGCGCGGGCAACGACTCTCTGCAGGGCGGTGCCGGTGCGGACACCGTGCAGGGCGGTGATGGCGACGATCAACTGACCGGCGGAGCTGGCACAGATACTCAAGACGGCGGCGCAGGTATCAATCGCTTGAGCGAGTTCGTGGATGGCACGGTCGTCATCACGGGAACTCAAATTACATCGGCCGCGATTGGTACCGAGACACCGCTCAACATCAGCCGCATTGTGCTGATGGGCGGTCTGGGAGCGGATTTCTTTGACGCTCGTCTGGCAACGGTTTCCGTGCAGATGCAAGGTTCGATCGGAAATGACACGTTGCTGGGCGGTGTTGGTAAGGATCAGGTCTTCGGTGGAGACGGCAATGACGTGCTGTCGGGTGGAGCCAACACAGACACCTTGGACGGCGGCAGCGGTACTGACGTGGTTTACGAGGTCGCGAATGCGAACGTGACCGTCAACGGTTTTCAAATTGTCTCGGCAGCGACAGGCACCGAAACCCCGACCAGCGTTGAAGGCATCGTGCTGGTGGGCGGCGCTGGCAATAACAGCCTCACCGCCAACGCCTCATCTGTACCGGTCACGCTGCTCGGTGGTGGTGGCAACGACACTCTGACCGGTAGTGCTCAGGCCGACGTGCTGGTCGGCGGCAATCGAGCGAATCCGGCCAGCGGCCTCGACTCTCTGACTGGCGGTGCCGGCGCAGACGTCTTCGACAACGACACCAGTGATGTGCGAATCACGGGCGCCGGCGATCAGGTCGTGGCCAACGTCTTCGCCCAACTGCCGAGCTGGGTTGATCAGATCTAACAATCTGAGGGCGAGTCCCACTTCAGTCTGTCATACTGAGGCGTCAGGCGGCGTTCGTTAACGCAACCTGACGCCTCTTTGCTTGCCGGTGCCGCCGCAAACGCTCTGAATTTCTTATGCCGGGACATAATTCGCGGTCCTGTGCTGCGGCCTCTCAAAATTCAGGAAATCATCTGTAAGAATCGCGAGCCGCGTGCACTTCCTCTCATGCGGATTGATTCCCGCAGTCGGAACGTACGCCATGAGTAGTCTCTGAACGGACAGGCCACTCAAATGCTGGCGCTGACCTCCGACCATCAGCCTGACGGTTGTTTGTTCGACAGACGGGGAGCTGTGAGATGACTGCTGGCGCTTCAAATCATCCGCCGAAGGATTTGTTAATCGCGTTTGGGCAGGGAAAGCTTGCGGAAACGGAGTTGTCACAGGTTGAAGACCATTTGGGCGTCTGTCCGCAGTGCTGCGAGACACTGCTGGATCTGAAGGACGATACGTTCGTCGGGCTGGTGCGTTTGGCGAAGACGGACCACATCCAGAGCGAAGTCATTGACGAGAGCCCAACGTCACTCAGTGCCACTGCGGCGGACCGCGATGAACCGGTCGTTGCGAATGCTGCTGACGATGCCGCGCGATCCGCGACGATGCTGGTGCCATCCGGTCAGCCGCTGGGACCTGATGACTTGCCCGCAGAACTTGCGGAGCATCCGCGCTATCGCATTGTGGAACTGATCGGCTGCGGCGGGATGGGCAACGTCTATCGGGCTGAGCATCGGCTGATGAATCGCACGGTCGCGATTAAGGTCATCAATTCGCAACTGGTGCGACAGTCGCAAGCCGTGGAGCGGTTTCGTCGTGAAGTTCAGGCCGCAGCGAAGCTGTCTCACCCGAATATCGTCGCTGCTTTCGACGCCGAACAGGCGGGTGACGTGCACTTCCTGGTGATGGAGTTCGTCGAAGGCACTGATCTCGCCAGCATCGTCAAGCAGCACGGGCCGATGTCCGTGGCTGAGGCCTGTGAGTGCGTTGGACAGGCTGCTGCGGGCCTGCAGCATGCCTACGAAAAGGGCATGGTGCATCGCGACATCAAGCCGCACAACCTGATGCGGGCAGCGTGGGGACAAGTTCGCATTCTGGACTTTGGCCTGGCAGGATTTGCCGCCGAAGCCGGCGGCTGGGTGGATGAGCGGGACGCTGCCACCGTTCCTGATGGGCACGCTGGCTCTGGTTCGGCAGTTCAATCTGCAGCTCATCTCACCACGATGGGCAGCGTGATGGGAACGCCAGACTACATGGCACCCGAACAAGCCGTCGACGCGCATTCCGCGGACGTTCGCGCCGACATTTACAGTTTGGGCTGCACGCTCCATTTTTTACTGACAGGCAAGCCGCCGTTCGACGAAGGCAATGTGATTGAGAAGCTCAAGGCTCATGCTCAAGAACCGCCGCCGTCGCTGACGACGTTACGGCGTGATGTGCCACCTGAGCTTGCTCGTGTCGTGGCACGGATGCTGGCGAAGGACCCGGCAGCTCGATTCCAGACTCCCGCTGAAGTGGTCGCGGCGCTGGCTCCGTTCGCACAGGTTGCTCGGCAGAAAATCAGTCGCATCGGGAAGATGGTCGCAGCCGCGTTGCTGGGTATCACGACGTTGCTGGCGGGCGTGATCGTCGTCGTGACGAATCGCGGGCGACTGGAGATTCATTCGCCGTTTGATAACGTGAAAGTGAGCGTCAAGCAGGACGGCCAGCAGGTTGAATTGGTTGACCTCAAGTCGGGTTCGCAAGTGCGTTGGCTCCCTTCAGGCGACTACGAGTTGGAACTGATCGGTCGTGACACCGAAGTGCAGCTCGACAAGTACAGCCTACGCATGACGCGACTGGGGCAGGCTATCGTCACGGCGACCTGGAAGCCGGAAGTACTGAGCGTCGTGAAGGGATTCAACGCATCGGACAAACCCATCGCGGGCGATGTCGTGGCGGATGACGGCGGCTGGAAGATCACGACTCAAGCAGCCCGCTCAGTGCCGTTGTTTGAAGTCGCGAATCCGAACTTCGATACCGGGCCGTTCTACTATCGAGCGAAGCTGAAGACGGAGAATGTCACCGGAGGAGCTTACCTGGAGATGTGGGCCCGTTTTCCGGGTATGGGCGAGTTCTATTCCAAGGGGCTCAACAAGGTCGTCAGCGGAACGAATGGCTGGGCGGAGTACGAGATCCCGTTCTCCCTGCAGAAGGGACAGCAGCCGGACCTCGTCAAACTCAATGTCACGATTGAAGGTGCGGGCACCGTCTGGATCAAAGACATCGAACTTCGCGGTAAAGTGCTGGGGCAATCAGCACCGACGACAACCAGCAATCAGCTCGCGGCTGGCCTGCGATCGCTCGGGGGGGCTTTCAGCGACCTCGCTCAAGTCACCACGTACTTGAACGACCCACGCAACAACCGGGGCGGGTCGGTGCCGGTCGCGTTGCTGGCGCACGAAGGGCGAGTTGCCTTTCGGTTTGGCAAGTGGTTCGTTGTGTTCGACGGCATTCCATGCGATCCGCAGACCGGCATTCTCGGTTTCAGTAATTTCAATGTGCCACAACCGGGAACCAGTGGCGAAGGGACGGTGGATTTCGGCGCTGGCAACAAACTGCCGGGCGTGCTCATCAAGTACAAGTTTTTCGATGACCAGAACGAGGTCTCGATCAACAATCATCGCTTCAAGCTGCGCGGCAAGGCGACTCGCCTTGAGTTCAGTGACAAGGCCTACGATGCCGCGAACTCCGTGCAAACGATCCTCGTTGCGCGAGACGGCTCGACGCGGCTGCCGGCGGCGCCCGCATCGCCGGATGTTCTCACCGAAGTCGGACGGTTTGCGGGGCACGAAGGCGGGGCGGGGCACGCGATTGTTTCGCCCGGTGGGAGGTACGGAATCTCATGTGGCAGCGACAAGACGATCCGCGTGTGGGACCTCGCGACTCAGGAAGAGAAGCGAGTTCTGAAGGGCCACGAGGGAATGGTCTTCGGGTTGGCCATTTCGACGGATGGGAAACTGCTGGCGTCATGTGACAACGCCAAGTCGATTCGGCTCTGGAACCTGGAGACCGGTGAGCAAGTGACGGAATTGCTTGGCCACACGGGGCCGGTCACCGACCTCGCGTTCATGCCCGACCGCACACATCTGCTGTCGGCGGGGTTCGATGAGACGTTGCGGTTGTGGAACGTTGCGGATCGCAAGCTGGTTAAGACGATCAACATCGGCACTTATGTCGAAAAGATGCTGCCGTTGCCTGACGGGCGGCGAGTCGTGCTCAGCGGTGCTCACACGCGCGGCTGGGGGCCGCGCATCTACGACTTGGAGAAAGGTGAGAAGATCGATGCGACTCCGAACGGCGATTCCTGCATGGCGGTCACCTCCGACGGGCGGATGTTGTTGATCGGCGACATTACTGGCGTGCTCCGTGTGACCGACACAGACAAAGGCAACCAGATCGTTCAGATGAAGGACCCACGAGCCAACGTCGCCCGTGACGCCGGCGCTCGCGACGCCGCGATCACGCCGGATGGCCGCTTCGCCATCACGACGACTCGCGAACATCACATGTATCTGTGGGATCTCCACGGAGGCAAGCTGCTGTCCTCCGCAGAGGGAGACACCATTGGCACGATTACTTTGTCACCTGATGGCCGTTTTGCTTTGACCATCGGACAAGGGGGCATCAGCGTCTGGCGCCTGCCCGAGAACGCGCTCGAACCCATCGCCGCGGCGGCGGCGGCGCCAAACATCAACGATGAAGCTCGGTTGCAAGGGAAGTGGATCGCCGTTTCCGGCCACGTGCGTAAGCAACCGCTAACGGCCGAGCAACTCGCGCAGATGTCGATCAGCTTTGACGGCGAACGCGTCGAACTGGTTGGACCGGGGCAAACAACGTCTCAAGCCGCTACGTTTTCGATTCACTCGAACCGCAATCCCAAGCAGATTGACTTTGTGTCAGCCGACAAGGAGGAAACGACGCCCGGCATCTACCAGTTTGACGGGGCTAATCGGCTCAAGCTGGCGGTGATCGATCATGACTACTCGCGGCCGCTCAACTTCGATCCCGATCATCGGCCTGACCACATGACGCTGGTGCTTGAGCGCGTGCTGCCCGGTGTCGCGGCGCTCAACGAGGATGAACGCAAAACGCTGAAGGCGGCGGAAGAGTTCTTGGCCCTAATGGATCAGGACAAGTTCGGCGAGCTGTACGATCAGAGTTCCAAGCTGGCGCGGGATCGGTCACGTCGCGACAACATCGCAGAGGTCTATCAGGGAGTCCGCAAGTCGATTGGCAAACTTGAGAAGCGATCTCTTTTGCAGGTGCGGTTGATGGATCAATTCCTCGGCCTGCCGCCCGGCGGCCGTTATGGCGCCGTGCAGTTCAGATCCAGCTACGAGAAGCACAAGGGACTATGGGAGACCGTAATCCTGAACATCGATGAAGACGGGCAATGGCGCGCCAACACATACGCCGCAACGATTCAGCCGTTGCCTCTGCCTGAGCCCAGCCAGAAGCCGCGATTGGTTGCGCCGCCAGCCGCAGGTCCGGTGCCCACCGGTCGCAATCTGATTGTGGATGGATCGTTTCAGCAGACTGCTGAAGGGAACTTGCCGATGGGCTGGTCGGACTGGTTTAACGATGGTCCCAAATCGCGATGGGAGATCGTGGAAGGAGCAGACAGTCCCGGTCGGATGCTCAAGATTTTCGCTCGAGGCACTCGCGCGGTGGTGTTCGCCAACAGCATCCCGCTGGATCGTTCGAAGCGCTATGCGCTGAAGGGACTCGTCAAGTTCGAGGGAAATAAGGAAGCGCGCGCACTCATCAAGTTCAACTATTTCCATCAGGGGAAATGGTTGGGCGTGCATGATCTTGTCGGCGTGACTGGCGCGCAGGATGGCTGGCATGTATTGGAGAAAACCGATGCTGCGGATGCCTATCCCGAAGCCACCATGCTGGTGCCGACATGTCACGTCGAAGGTGAAGGCGTTGGCTGGTTCGATGACCTCGAACTCGTCGCTTTTGACCGTGACAAACTGCCTGTGGATTTCGAACTGAAGCACGGCAAGAACAACAAGCAGGTCGTGGTCATGAATTTCGACAGGTGGGTGGGAGAGTGGGATACGACCTTCGATGTGAAGCAAACGGCACAGACCGCCGAACGCGCGACAACCGGGACAATCACAACTCGCAAAGTTCTGGGGGACAACTATCTGCTGACCCACTCATCCAGCGCCTCGAGCCCGACGCAGTTCCTGTGGTTCACCAACTACGATTCGCAAGTCGCGGCCTATCGGTTGTGGATTTTCGGCAGCGACGGCGAGGCCTTTGAACGTCGCGGCCAGTGGGATGCCGCCAGCCAGATGCTGACTCTGGATCTCTTGCCCCCGTCTCCCGGCGTGACGGGCAAGAGTACCGACAGGTTCGTTGGCGACGACCAGATTGAATCGACGTTGTTCGTCAAATCCGGTGACGGGAAGGTCACTCGCGATTCGCGCTGGACGGCTCGCAGAAAGACGCCGCAGCCGGAGATCCTCCAGGAAATCCTCGTTGCCGCCGGGCCTGCCTCCGCGCCGGAAGAACTGAAGCTGCTCAATAAGATGGTCGGCGATTGGACTATCCGCGAGACCATCAAACCCTCGGTCTGGATTCCCAACGGTGAAGAGCGGCAAACCTTCGAGAAGGTCCACTGGGTGCTCGGCGGCCGCTATCTGCTGGGACGCAGCTTTAACGATAGCTACCAGCTTAAAACCATCTGGCTGGCGACTTACGAGCCCGCAGAGAAGTCGAGCCGCTTCTGGTTCTTTATGGCAGACGGCGCCAGCGGCCAGTGGCGAGTCACCTGGGATGAAGCGTCGCGCGGTTTTCACTGGCGGTCGATCGACATGCCGCCGGGCTGGATTGGCACCGGCTCCAATCGCTGGGTGAACGATGACACGTTCGACAATCAGGCGTTGATCAAAGACGAAGCCGGCCGCGTGATGTTTGAAAGCTCGCAGGACAAGCGACGCACGAAAACGAATTAGTAGTGCCCGTGCTTGCTCGCACCCGCAGCGCGCGGAATCTTTGGGTGGGATTCACGCATCCTTCACACGGCACCGCAATTCTGCCCGTTGGTCGCGAATGTTGAAGTCATGGCGGCGTGAACCGGAGTGTTCACCGTTCCGTGGCTCTTGAGTTTTCCACGCGGGCGCAACATGCAGATTCAGGTTGTCGTCGTTGAAGGGCCCGATCAGGGGCGTCAGTTCTCTCTCAGTCCAGGGCAGGAACTCACCATCGGTCGAGGTTTGCAGTCGCAGACTCAACTGAACGATCCCAGTGTGTCGCGGCTGCATTGCACGATCACGTTTCAGGGTGGTCGCGCCACGCTGAAAGACTGCGGCAGCGGCTCGGGGACGATGGTCAACGATGCGGCCATTACCGAGGCGGTCGTAGGGCCTGGCGATCGGATCACGGTCGGCGATACGCATCTCGCGATTACGATTGTCAGTTCGGCGAATGATCAGACGATTGCCCCCAAGCGTGCTGCCGCGGCAACAGCGACTGCCGCTGGGCCGGCCGCAGCCACTCCCGCAGTTCCGGGAGGCAACAGGAATCTGTCGTCGCTGGTCGGCACGGTGCTGCATAAGTACCAGATCGATACGACTCATATTCGCGGCAACACCGGCACGATCTTCCGCGCGCGGCATGTTGAGTCCGACCAAGTCGTTGCCGTGAAGGTGCTCTGGCCAGACCTCATGGCGAACGATGATCAGATGAAACGCTTCGTTCGCGCCATGAAGACGATGCGCACGGTCAATCATCCGCACATTGTCAGAATCCTGACTGCGGGTATTACGGAACTCGGCGCGACCGGCGAGAACTTCTGCTGGTTCGCGATGGAGTTCGTCGACGGCTTTAGTCTCAAGCAACTGGTGAAACGCGTCGGCACGGCGGGAATGCTGGACTGGGAGCACGCCTTCCGCATCGCGGTACAGATGGCGCGGGCTTTGGAAGTGGCTTACGAACGCGGCATCGTGCATCGCAATCTGACGCCGGAAAACATCATCGTGCCGCGCAGCCATCCGCACGCCAAGCTGGCGGATTTGATGCTGGCGAAAGCGCTTGAAGGCGCGGCGCGCGACCAGATCACCCGGCAGGGTGAACTGCTGGGCGACATCGTCTACATGTCACCCGAACGCACGCGAGGCGAGTCCATCGACCATCGCTCCGACATGTATAGCCTCGGGGCAACCTTGTATTTCGCATTGACCGGGCAGCCGCCATTTGAAGCGTTAGCGCTGCCGTCTTTGATCAGTCAGATTCAGGACGACGAGCCGCTACCACCGAAGACGTTTCAACTGTCGATCAACGATGCATTTCAGGATGTCGTGCTGACGCTGTTGGCGAAGTCTCCTGACGACCGCTTCGAGAACCCGACGCGGCTGCTTTCGGAACTGAGTCGTGTCGGCAAGTTCGCGGGCATTGAAGTTCCTTGACGGAACCAGAGGGCATTGCTGCATGGAATCGTCTCAAGGATTCGAACCGTCCGGGCTGCACGAAGACTCCACAGTTCCGCCGCGCCGCGAAGGAGGCTCGTCCGACTCGCTGGCGATCAAACCCGGCCCCAAGTCAAAGGCTAAAGCCGCGCCAGTAACTACGCAGGCAAATCGCTTCGGCGACTACGAACTGCTGAGTGAAGTCGCTCGCGGTGGCATGGGGATTGTCTATCGAGCCCGCCAATTGGGGCTCGATCGTATCGTCGCGTTGAAGATGATCCTCGATGCGCAACTGGCGACCGAGGAAGACGTACGCCGCTTCTACTCAGAAGCCCAAGCGGCAGCCTCGCTCAATCATCCGCACATCGTGCAGGTCTACGATGTCGGGTGCGTCGATCGCATGCACTATTTCTCGATGGAGTTCATCGAAGGCGAAAGCCTGTCAGCACTGGTGTCGCGCGGGCCACTCGATCCGCAGCGAGCTGCTGTGATCATGGCGACCGCGTGTGAGGCTGTCGGCGTGGCTCACGAGCAGGGGCTGGTGCATCGCGATCTGAAGCCGGCGAACATTATTCTGGACGCGCGCGGCGAGCCGCATGTGACGGACTTCGGACTGGCTCGCAGGCAGGATCGAGCCGACCCCAGCGAAGCCGGTGAGTTGCTGGGCACGGCCAGCTACATGCCTCCCGAGCAGGCCGCTGGAGATCTCGAACGGCTCGGTCCGCATTCGGACGTCTATGCTCTCGGCGCCACATTGTATTGTCTGCTGGTGGGCCGTCCGCCGTTTCAGGCCGCAACGCCTGCCGAGACCTTACTGCAAGCTATTCAACAAGACCCGGTTCCCGCGCGGCAATTGAACGTGCAGGTGCCGGTGGATCTCGAAACGATCTGCTCGAAGTGCCTGGAGAAGCAACCGGCGAGGCGATACGCGAACAGTTCTGAGCTAGCGGCTGATCTGCGTCGGTTCTTGAACAATGAACCCATCCTCGCGCGGCCCATCAGCAAATGGAATGAGTTCCGTAAGTGGACTCAGCGCAACCCGACTTTAGCCATGGTGGCTTGCGTGCTGATCGCCTCCATTACGTCGTTATTCTGCGTGAGCCTGATGTACAACTCCATCTTGAGAGAGGAGCGAGAGTCGGCACGCAACGAAGAATTGCGGATCCGCGACCTGTTGAAGTTGTCGGAGTCTCTCCTCGCGGAAATTGGGCAGCGCAAGCTGGAAGCGGCTCAGTCGCAGTCGACACGGGCGCTGCTCATGGGGCGTTTGATCGTCGCAGCCGCAAAATTGCCGCAGATTGAGAAGCGCGAAGTCGAGTCTGACATCGTCGATCAATTCGATGCGGAGGCCACCTGGTTTGATGCCGACGAATCCTCACAGGTTCAAGAGCGCGTTGCCGAAGTTCGAGAGGGCATCAGCGAGTGGCGTTCCGGGCGATGTCCTCAGGAACTTGCCGAGGCCGTAAAGCAATTGACACTCGCTTGCCGGGATGATTGGCAGGAACGTCTGAAGAGCCATGAAGCGGCGCGCGAACTCATTGAGCGTCAGGCGGCGGCGCGGACGGCGCAAACCATCGAGTTGATTCTGGTGAGTCCGACATCGGTGGAAGCCGAACCCCACGTTGAGAGGCTGGTCACGACGCATCGCGGTGTGCTGGAAGTTTTGGGGATGGACCACCTGACCGCGCTGCTCGATCCGCTGCTGGAACAACTGAAAGCGTGGCCGAAGCGCGGCACGATGAGTAACGAACTACGGAGCTCGCTCAAGGAACTGCAACGCCGAGCACTCGACGCGGGCACATGAACTCTGAGCCTAGGCGGCGCGGACGAATTGGTCGTGCATGTGGGCATAGGCGCCGCCCAGTTCCAGCAGCTCTTCGTGACGGCCGCGTTCGATGATGTGGCCATGATCGAGGACCAGCACCTGATCGGCATGACGAATTGTGCTGAGGCGGTGCGCGATCACGAAGCTGGTGCGACCGGCGAGCAGGACTTCCAGCGCGGTCTGCAATCGCGACTCGGTCTGGCTGTCGAGGCAACTGGTGGCTTCATCCAGAATCAGAATACGCGGATTGGCGAGCAGGGCTCGCGCGAAGCAGATGATCTGCCGCTGACCGGCAGACAGTTGGGCTCCACGCTCACCCACGTGAGTCTGGAAACCATGCTTCAGATTGGTGATCAGATCCAGGCAACCTAACTGGCAGACTGCCCCCATCACTTCGTCATCGGTGGCTTGCGGACGCCCTACGCGAATGTTCTCGGCGATCGTGCCATCAAACAGAAAGTTCTGCTGCACCACGATGCCGAGTTGTCGTTGCAAAGATGGACTCTGCACCTGAGCAATGTCGTGACCGTCGATAAGCACCCGCCCGGTGGTCACCGGATAGAACTTGGCGATCAGGTTCACGATCGATGTCTTGCCGCTGCCGGTATGGCCGACGAGTGCAACGGTCTCGCCGGGGTTTGCGACAAAGTTGATCTCATGCAGGACCGGTCGCTCAGGATCGTAGCCGAACGAAACATTCTCGAATTCGACTCGGCCCGAGATCTTCGGCAGTGGTTCCGCGTCTGCGGCGTCAGTCCATTCCGGCGGCGAATCCAGCAGAGCGAACAGACGCTCGGCGGCAGCCATTGCGGTCATCGCCTGATTGTACTGGTTGCCCAGAATGCTGACCGGGGCGAAGAACAGGTTCGCCATGAAGAAGAACCCGACCAGATCGCCGACGCTCGTGAGATGTTCGGGGCTGAGGGCTCGATATCCGCCCACGACCAGAATCAACGCAATGAAAGCCTGATTGCAGAAATCGAGCAGCGGCAGGAACAGACCCTGCGTACGCATGACAGCCGAGTTGTAGCGCGAATGGTCGATTGCCAGTTCGCGGAACATGACCGCGTTCTCTTCCTGACGCACGAAGCTTTGAGTCACGCGAATGCCGACAACGGATTCCGCCAGTGTCGCCGTGATGCGGCTGAAGGATCGGCGCATGGCTCGCAGCGTGTCACTGAGCCGTCGATGAAACTGCCGGTTGATGCTCCAGATGACGGGGGCTGACAGCAGCACCAGCAGAAAGAGCTGCCAGTCGTACCATAGCATGCACGCCGCCGCGACGAACATCTGCCCCAACTGCACCAGGCTGATAAACAGAATATCCTGGACGCCGACGCGCACGTCTTCGATATCCGAAGTCATGCGACTGATGATGCGTCCGACTTTCGTTTTCTGAAACCAGCTCAGCGGTTGCTGCTGCAGATGCTCGAAGACCGCGTTGCGTAGATCGACGACGACCGCCTCGCCCAGTTCCAATGCCCAGCGATATCGATAGTGCAACACGACCTGCGCTGAGACCATCAGCACTGCGAAAGCGACCGAGCCCCAGATGACGCCGGGCATATCATGTTGTTCCACCGGTCCGTTGATGACGGCCGCGACAATCCATGTGAGCAGCGGTAGCTGAATCGACCTCAGCAGCACCATCGTCAGCAGCCGCGTTCGCTTTTTGGCGTAGGGCTGCGTGAACTCCAGTAGACGCCGGATCAAACGAAAGTCCAGCGGTCGTTGATCGACCTCTTCGTCTTTAGCGGTGAAGCGTGTGATGGACCGGGACATGAATCTGAATCTGTAAACAACTGAAAGTCGGGAAGCGACGCGAGGAATGAGATGGCCGCGAGGCGTCTCTCAAATAAGGTCACGCGGCGGGTGAAGCGGTTTGCAGTCGGCGGTTCTGAATCGACGACTGACCCCCGCACTGCAATTCGACAAGTTGACGATAGAAGCTGTTGGTTTCGATCAGTTCCTCATGCGTGCCCAGCGCGGCGATGCGACCGCGATCAAGTACCAGGATGCGATCAGCTCGCCGCAATGCGCTGACGCGGTTAGAGACCATGATTGTTGTGCGACCGACCAGCGCATGGCTGATGGCTTGCTGAATCTCCTGCTCCGTGCCCGGATCAACCGCAGCCGTCGCATCATCCAGCAGCAGGATCGGCGGGTTGACCAGTAACGCTCGCGCCAGGCTGAGGCGTTGACGCTGACCGCCGGACAGGTTGGAGCCGTGCTCACCCACGAGCGTCTCATAGCCATCGGGCATCTCGCTGATGAAGCCATGCGCGGCGGCAATTTCTGCGGATGATTGAATCGCGTCTTCGGATGCCTCTGGTCGCCCGAAAGAGATGTTGGCCGCGACCGTATGGCTAAACAAAAAACTTTCCTGAAAGACTGAACCGATCGCGCGGCGTAAGTCGACGAGATCGAGTTCGCGTACGTCAACGCCGTCGACACAGACGCGGCCTTTGGTGACGTCGTAGAGCCGACCGATCAGGCTGAGCAGTGTGCTCTTGCCCGCTCCGGTTTCGCCCACGATGCCGAGGCACTCGCCGGGATGCACTTCGAAGTTCAGATCGGACAGCACCATCTCGCCGGGCTTGTAACCGAAACTGACATGCTCAAAGCGAACCGCTCCCTGCACCTGCGGCAATCGAGTCGCCTCGGGCTGGCTGGTGATGTCTTCTCTCGCGTCGAGCACCTCGAACACACGCTCCGCTCCGATGAGGCTCGACTGCACGGTGTTGGCAATCGCCGTGACCTGACTGACCTGATCACCGAATGCCTGCAGCAGGTTGGCGAACACAAACAGGCCGGTGCCGAGTGAAAGCTCACCTTGAATTACCAGATAGCCGCCATAGCCGAGCAGCACGAGCAGATTGGCCTGAGTCAGAAGGCCGACATACGGCTGAAACGTGCTGAGATGCCAGAAGATCGTCTGCTTCTGCTCGCGGACCTTTTCGTTGGCTCGCCGGAACTTCTCGGCTTCTTCCGACTGTCGAGCGAAACCCTTGATGACATGCACGCCGTGCACGTTCTCCACGAGTCGCAGCACGACTTTGTCGACCAGTTCGCCCGCCTTGCGGTAGGCAGGTTGCACCGTGCGCGAGAAGTACACGGCTCCAATCCACAGGAACGGAGTTGTCGCGAGGCAGGCCAACGTCAGCGGAGCGTGCACCTGCAACATGTAGGCTAGGTAGACGCCCAGTGTCAGCAGCACGCTGAGCACCTTGACGATCACGCCATCAATGAAGTTGCGCACCTGCAGCACGTCGCCCGCCGCGCGATTGATGATCGAACTGCTTTGATTGGCGTCGTAGAAGCGAAAGCTCAACCGCTGCAGTTTGGCGTAAACGTCCGCTCGCAGTTGTGTCAGCACTCGCTGAGTCAGTCGAGCCAGCGCCAACGTGGCGGCGAATCTCAGCACAGCGTGACACAGGGCACTTAGCAATACGCCCGCAGCGATAGCCAGCACGATCTGGAAGGGCGACCAATGTTGCGGCGGAGTGAGTCCCAGCGGCCATTGTGGCGGCGTACCGGAATCAACCTGCTGCTTGATGAAGTCGATGCCCAAGCCCGCCAGTCCCAGACTGGTGAGGTTGAACGCCACCAAGGCCGTGTTCAGGGCTAAGACTCGAATGCAGTCCACCCGATGCGACCAACCCAGTCCCAGCATGCGTCGAATGAGTTTCGCATTCGATGAATCGCGTTCTGAACTCAGCAGTTGCGGCGGTAAACCTGATTGAGAAGCCGAAGTAGACACCAGCCAAAATTCCTTATCGCGAGCAGGTCATCGCAGTTGCATGACACGCGTGCAGTGACCTGCCGCCATCCGAAGTCTTGATTTCGGCAGGAGGAGTACCGCAACCGCCCCCGCAAGGTCCAGACCGGAATCCGCAGGTCGAGTTCGCAGCCAAGTTCGCTCCGACTCGCAATTGTCCGGCGTCAGACCACCCGGATCACGCTTTTCAACGTAACATAGGCAGGACGCCGGGCGAGCGGGATACCGCATCAAGCTTCCATACGATTTTCTGCTCGCCAACATTCGTACTTGATTCATACGTTGGCAGCGGCGGGACGTGGGCTCGCTGGCCGAATTCATTCCAGGAAGGACGTCATGACAAAGCCAACCGTTGCCGTTGTGGGAGCCAGCCGCGATCGATCCAAGTACGGCAACATCTCGCTGCGAGCACATCTCAGTCGCGGTTACGAAGTCTATCCCGTCAACCCGAACGCTGACGAAGTTGAAGGCATTCCGTGCTACGCGAGTCTGGGGGACGTGCCGGGCCATCCTTTGGATCGAGTGACCGTCTACCTGCCTCCGCACCAGACGATGAACTTGCTGGACGAGCTGGAAAAGTTGCATCCTCGAGAGATCTGGCTGAATCCTGGCAGCGCGGACAGCCGGGTTCGACAGAAGGCTGACGAACTTGGTCTGGAGATCATTGAAGCCTGCAGCATCGTGGATTTGGGTACGTCACCGAGTGCTTTCTATTGATCTGTTTGCGTGCCGTTGCCGGGTTGATGCTGCTCACTTCGCGTAGACGGACTGATCACATCCGGCAACACTTCGACGTGATTGAAACGCGTTGCGGCTGACGACCGCGACGCTGTTCCAAGAGGAGCTGGAACAACGGCTATGTCGCTCGAATTCGATTTCTCCCACGACTCTGAATTCAACAAGCTGCTCGCGTGGCGTACGGACATTGACTTGATCCGCGCGGCGCTGGAGCTGGCGCGCGATTCGTACCCGCAACTGGACTTCTCGGTTGTGACGAAGTGGATTCAGGATCGCGTGGATGAACTTCGTCCGATCGTCAACCGCACTGTGTCCGAACGAGAATCTTTGGAGATGGTCGCGAAGCATATCGCGTATGAGCACGGCTTGATGGGCGATGAAACAGCCTACACTCAGCCGGATGGCAGCTTTCTGCAACGGGTGATTGAAACTCGACAGGGTATCCCGATCAGTTTGTCGCTGTTGCACATGGCGGTTTGCCAGGGGCTGGGAATCGACTTGCAGGGCGTCGCCGCGCCGCGGCATTTTCTGGCTCGGCTGGATACGCCTGAAGGACCGCTGTTCCTCGACGCCTACGCCGGTTGCCGGATTCTCACGCGCGATGAAACGCTGGACTGGATTTCCGAGCTGACAGATATTCCGCGTCGCGACGTAGGACGACATCTCATCCCGGTGGGAGCGCGGCAGATCATTTTTCGGATGCTCAATAACCTGAAGGTGATCCACGCCGAACGACTCGACTGGACCGGCGTCTGGAGGGTGCAGAGCCGCATCACAGCGTTGTCGCCGTCCGAATACGCGGAACGTCGCGATCTCGCTCTGGCGGCGACACAGGCAGACCGAGCCGGTTTGGCCATCCGCCTGCTGAAGTCTCTACTGCATTCGTGTCCGGAGAATGATCGCGAGATGCTGGAGCTGCACCTCAAGCACGCTGAATCCATAGTGCATCGTTGGAACTGAAGGCGATAACGGTCTGCTGAACCACGTGGGGCACGTTTTCAACGTACTTTGAATGAGAGCGTTTCGAGCACGATGGAATCGTGCCCCACGTGAATCCGTTCGCATTGGACGTCTATTCCTGCGAATCTTCCGGAGCGCTGCTATCCTGCGTCGTGAGCTGTGCTCGCACGCCTGTTTCATCGCATCCGCTTCTAGTTTCTCCTGAGATTTCTCATGCCCACCGCACCGTTTCAATTCCAGGAAATGTTTGAACTTGGCTCTGACGACACCGAATATCGGTTGCTCACGAAGGAGCATGTTTCGGTGCAGCCATTCAATGGCCAGGAGATGCTGTGCGTCGAGCCGGAAGCGCTGACGTTGCTGGCGTCTCAGGCGTTTCATGACATCAACTTCTTCCTGCGTCCGAAGCATCTGAAGCAGGTGGCAGCGATTCTGGACGATCCTGAGGCGTCGGATAACGACCGCATGGTGGCGTTGACGATGCTCAAGAACGCCGACGTCTCCAGCGCCGGCGTGCTGCCGTTCTGTCAGGACACCGGCACGGCCATTGTGCACGGCAAGAAGGGTCATGCGGTCTGGTCGACCCGCGATGAAGAGGCCCTGTCGCGCGGCGTCTACCACGCCTACACCGAAAACAATCTGCGGTACTCGCAGAACTCGGCTCTCAACATGTGGGACGAGAAGAATACGAACACCAACCTGCCCGCGCAGATCGATCTCTCGGCCTGTGATGGCGATGCCTACAAGCTGCTGTTCATCGCCAAAGGCGGCGGCTCGGCGAACAAGTCGTTCCTTTATCAGGAAACGCGCGCGGTCCTGAACCCGAAGAGTCTCGTCGAGTACCTGACCGCCAAGATGGTCACGCTCGGCACGGCTGCCTGCCCGCCGTATCACCTGGTGTTTGTCATTGGTGGAACGTCCGCTGAGACGACAATGAAGACGGTGAAGATTGCCTCGACGAAATATTACGACAACTTGCCCACGACGGGTAACGCGTTGGGGCGAGCGTTCCGAGACGTGGAACTCGAGCAGCAGATGCTGGAGTCCGCTCGGAAGTGCGGTATCGGCGCTCAGTTCGGCGGCAAGTACTTTGCTTTGGACGTGCGCGTCATTCGCTTGCCGCGTCACGGTGCGTCGTTGCCGATTGGCATTGGCGTGTCGTGCAGCGCCGATCGCCAGGCGAAAGGCAAGATCACGAAGGATGGCGTGTTCATTGAGAAGCTGGAGTTCGAGCCGCTCAAGTACATCCCTGAAGCCTTGCGTCATCGCAAAGACGAAGGCGCCGTGCGGTTGGACTTGAACCGGCCGATGGCGGACATCCTGGCTGACCTGAATCGTTATCCGGTGACGACTCGCCTACTGTTGAATGGTCCGATTGTCGTGGCTCGAGACATCGCCCATGCGAAGCTCAAGGAACGACTCGACGCCGGCCAGCCTTTGCCGGATTACTTCAAGGCGCACCCGGTTTACTACGCCGGTCCCGCGAAAAAACCCGAAGGCTACGCGAGCGGTTCCTTCGGCCCCACTACGGCGGGACGCATGGACTCGTACGTGAATCTGTTCCAGGCGGCCGGTGGCAGCATGGTGATGATCGCCAAAGGCAACCGCGGCAAGCAGGTCACCGAGTCCTGCCACAAACACGGCGGTTTTTACCTAGGCAGCATCGGCGGCCCGGCTGCGATTCTGGCCAAGGAAAACATCCGCAAAGTGGACGTCGTCGAGTTCGCGGAACTCGGCATGGAAGCCATCTGGAAGATCGAAGTCGAAGATTTCCCCGCGTTCATCCTCGTCGACAACAAAGGCCACGACTTCTTCGAAGACGTGGGGCCGGGGTGTTCTCATTAAGCGGCAGGATGCTGGTTGACTTCAGAGCTTGCTGCGCATCAGGTCGACCAGCGTGTGCCAATGCCCATACACGTACACGCGACGGGAAAGATTTGGAACACAGAGGAACAGAGGACACGGAGAAAGAGGTTTTGCAGATTTTGACTTATTCTCTGTGACCTCTGTTCCTCTGTGTTTTATCTCTTCGATCTGCAAACAGGCACCTCGCTTGCGAAGTTGGGTGCCGACCATGGACGATGCGTCTGCGTTACGAACGTAGGACGTAAGGAGATCGAACCATGCCGACGTATCCCGAGCTTGCGGAATGGATTGAACCAGACGGGCTCGGTGGGTTTGCGTCGGGGACCGTTTGTGGCCGGCGCACGCGGCGCTATCACGCTCTGTTGCTGACGGCGATCAATCCGCCGACCGGTCGCTTCTTGCTGGTGAATGGTGCTGAGGTCGCTGTCACAACTCCGACGGGGACTTATTCGCTCTCGACGCATCTTTATCACCCGGGCGTGGTGCATCCGCACGGGCATGAGTTCATCACCGAGTTTGATCTTGAACCCTGGCCGACCTGGTCGTTCCGGTTGCCGGATGGGACTCAGATTGTGCACGACCTGTTCGTGCCGCATGAATCTTCGGCAACGGTTCTTCGCTGGCGGATGGATGCGGGTTCGACCGACGTCCGTCTGACGTTCCGGCCACTGATGTCGGGGCGGGATTATCACTCGCTGCATCTTGAGAATACGACGTTTCGTTTTGAGTCCGAACGCGACGCCGAACGTGTAACATGGCAGCCTTATCCGGGCGTGCCCGGCGTGTCCGCGTTTTCAAATGGCCGCTATCAGCACAGTCCGATCTGGTTCCGGCAGTTTCAGTATGAGCAGGAGGCCGAACGCGGGCTCGATTGCCTCGAAGATCTGGCATCGCCGGGCGAGTTCCAATGGGACTTGTCCGACACCGAGGCGGTTTGCATCCTGACAGCCATCGGCCCCAACGCGTTAGCCGTAAAGTCGGAAGTACCAGTTCGCGAGCAGGCCTATCAGTTGTCGCATCGCGAGCGAGATCGACGCAAGAAGCTGGGAAGTCTCAAGCCGCGCACTGTTTTCAGCGGCGTCATTGCGATGTCTTCACCCCCAGTCCCCGTTGTGGGAGACGGGCATTTGGAAGCGCAGCTCAAACGAGCGGCGGATGCGTACATCGTGCGGCGCGGTGCGGGCAAAACGATCATCGCAGGGTATCCGTGGTTCACGGATTGGGGACGCGACACGTTTATCGCCTTGCGCGGCCTGTGCATTGCCACTGGCCGCCTCGATGACGCCGAGCAGATCCTGACTGACTGGGCCGGTACGGTTTCGTCGGGCATGTTGCCGAATCGATTTCCCGATCATGGTGACCAGCCAGAGTTTAATTCGGTCGATGCGTCCTTGTGGTTCATCACCGCGGTGCATGACTTCCTGGCCGCCTGCCATCTGGCGGGCCGAAGGGTTGCCGACGACCGACGCACCCGTCTGTGCGACGCCGTGGAGGCCATCCTGCAGGGTTATCGAGCCGGAACTCGCTATCACATTGGTATGGACGATGACGGCCTGTTGCGTGCCGGCGAACCCGGCGTGCAACTGACCTGGATGGATGTCAAAATCGACGACTGGGTGGTCACTCCCCGCATCGGCAAGCCTGTCGAGATTCAGGCGCTCTGGCTGGCCGCTTTGGACATCGGCTCGCAACTGCTGAACGCTGCTCGCTGGCAGTTGCTGTATGAACGCGGGCGAGAAGCATTTCGTCGTCGGTTCTGGAATCCGGAGACTAATTGTCTCTTTGATGTTGTCGACGACAACCACGAAGCAGGGCGGGCCGATCCTTCGATTCGAGCCAACCAGATTCTCGCCGTGGGCGGTTTGCATGTGTCGCTGCTGGACACGGACATCGCGCGGCGAGTGGTTGATCTGGTGGAATCGCGGCTGCTGACGCCGCTCGGTCTGCGAACGCTGACCGAGGACTCGCTCAACTATCATTCGCATTACCTGGGTGCCGTGTTGAGTCGCGATGGGGCGTACCATCAGGGGACGGTCTGGCCGTGGTTGATGGGGCCTTTCGTCAGTGCTTGGTTGCGCGTGCACGGCAACGGACCGGCTCAACGAGCTGAGGCGCGGCAGCGTTTCGTGGAACCTCTGTTGGCTCATCTGAATGTCGCTGGCTTGTCGCACGTTTCCGAGATCGCCGACGCAGATCCGCCGCACACGCCGCGTGGCTGTCCGTTCCAGGCGTGGTCCTTAGGTGAACTCATCCGCAGTCTGCACATGGTGCATTCCGAGCCGTTTTGACGCGATTCCGGGGCCTTCCCAAGATCCGTCAAAGAATGATGAAAACTCGAATTGCCTCGTTTCCCAAGTCTCTGTTATCAACCCGCCCCCGCCTGAGCTGGGAGGCTTTTAGCGGGGCGTCGGAAGACGAAAAATGCTGCGATTTGGCTGGGAGGCCGCTTCACGGCAGGATTCCGACGAGCATTGGGAACGATTCCACCGGTACGCGAGAAATCGCCGACGCCGGCTGTGGCAGGGACGCCACTGCGGAACAGCAAAGGGAGTAGGCTGTTGAGTTCCTCAGCGAACCGATTACGGGTGCTCTTCGTCGATGACGAGGCAATGATCCGCGAAGTCATGCGGATTGAATTGCCGCGCATGGGCCACGAGGTCACGGTCTGCGATGGCGGTCAAGCCGCGATCGATGCCGTGAACGTGACCACGTTCGACGCTGCGATTGTGGACCTGCGAATGCCGGGCATTGATGGCTGGCAAGTCGTGGATCACATCAAGACGGTGTCACCCGAAACGCAGGTCATCATTCACACGGCTCACGGCAACGTGGATGAAGCCATTCAAGCCGTGCGGCGTGGAGCGAATGACTTCCTGCAGAAGCCGTGCAAGCTGTTCGACATTCAGAACGTCTTGCAGCGCGTCATCGAAAAACGCAGCCTGACCAACAAGACACTCGCCCTTGAGACCCGTTTGCGGGCCACGGAAGGTCCCGCCGAGTTGATTGGCGACTCTGCTCCGATGCAGCGCGTGCGAACTCTGATCGACCGCATCGCGCCCACCAATTCCAACGTACTGATTCTGGGTGAAACCGGAACCGGCAAGGAACTGGCGGCACGTCGCATTCACGATCTCAGCCCACGAGCCAACCTGCCGTTCGTCGCAGTGAATTGCGGCGCGTTGCCTGAAAACCTCGTGGAAAGCGAACTGTTCGGACATCGCAAAGGTGCATTCACCGGAGCCGATTCCAACCGCAAAGGCCTCATTGAAGTGGCCAATGGCGGCACGCTGTTCCTCGATGAACTCGGTGAACTCGACAAAAACGTGCAGGTGAAACTGCTGCGTTTCCTGGAGTCTGGTGAAGTCCGTCGCATCGGCGAGAACGACGCATTTCATGTGGATGTTCGAGTCGTGTGCGCGACCAATCGTCCGCTGCAGGAAATGGTCGATGAGAACAAGTTCCGCGAAGACCTCTACTTCCGCGTGAACACGTTCGAGATCCGCATGCCTCGCCTGCGTGATCGCGTGGATGACGTCATCGCATTGGCCGACCATATCATTCACCGCCATCACCGCAAACGCGGGTCGTCTTCAGTGAAGCTGGCGACTGACGCTCAAGCGGTGCTGAAGCAGCATCCTTGGAAAGGCAATGTTCGCGAACTTGCCAACACCATCGAGTACGCATTGGCTCTATGCGACGGCCAGCGGATCACGGCGGTGGACCTGCCAGACAATCTGCGGAATGGCGGTGTTCGGACAGATGCGGCTGCTGAGTCATCCGATGTCTGGAATTCGCAGGTCTCGAAGACGCTGCGAGACATCGAAATGGATGTCATCTATCGCGTGCTCGACAAGCATCATGGCGACAAGCCGAAGGCCGCGATGGAACTCGGGATTGCTTTGAAGACGCTCTACAACAAGTTGAATCAGTACGAAATTCGAGGCGTCGTGGGCTGAGTGCTCACCGCGACTCAAGAAGGATCGATCAGATCAAGTGGTTGGCTGGATGACGGTTCTGGGGAGGGCAGTCATTCTGAAGTTGCTGATCATGAGACTCAGGGATGGGAGGAAACGTCATGAAAGCTCAATACGGGCTGCTGCTGGTCTGTGTGTCTGTCGTCGGCTGCGCGCCGATGTGGGGGCGTTCGGCCTACATGTGCCCGCCGCAGTGTGCTCCGCGCATTGTGTCGATCGATAACTGCGAGCCACCGTGCGAATACCAGCCCATCGCACCGGGCGGTATGGCGCCGTATGTCCCGCCAGCCAGCGCCAGTACCTACGGCGGCACTGATCCGCGCGTGAGTGCGATGGAGAATGAGCTGCAGTCGCTGAAGTCGGACGTTGGCGATGTCCAGCGCCAGAACGATCAGCTTGATCGCAAGCTGGATAAGGTCATCGATCACGTGACGCCACTGAAGTAGCTGGCGAAGCTGCGTGAGTCTGCTGAAGAAAAGCTGCTGAGGGGAACTCTCTCATGGCAGCTTTGTGCGCATTTTCAGCGAACTCCGCGCCTCAGAGTTTTCATCCTCCGAAGGATGAATATCGGGCGAGGCTATCGTCGCCCCTCACCCCCAGCCCCTCTC
>JAKFWA010000095.1 GCA_021732995.1 Planctomycetaceae bacterium
AACCCCTGCTATGATGCGACCGCTCGGCTTTGGCCCCCCTCAAGCAGGAAGGTTTGCAGACTATGTCGCGGCGTGTTCTGGCGATTCATGCTCATCCGGACGACATCGAGTTCCAGTGCGCTGGCACTCTGGCCCTACTGAAGGAGAAGGGTTGGCACATCACCATCGCGACCATGACGCCCGGCGATTGCGGCAGTGCGGAAGTGGGCTGCGCGGAAATCGCGCGGACTCGCCGCGCCGAGCAGCAGGCGGCGGCTGATTTGCTCGGAGCGGATTGCCTGTGTCTGGAGTTTCGTGATCTCAGCATCTGCTTTGATAACGACTCGCGACATCGCGTCGCCGAAGTCTTGCGAAGAACCCAGCCGGATCTGGTGCTCACCGCGCCGCCGGTCGACTACATGCCCGATCATGAACAGACGAGTTTGTTAGTGCGGGATGCGTGTTTCAATGCGCCCATTCCGAACTATGACACTCGGCAAGAGAACCCCGCTCCACCGCTCGGGCGTATTCCGCATCTGTATTATGTGGACCCGCTGGAAGGAATTGACTGGTTTGGACGGGCGATTGATCCTGAGTTCATCATCGACATCAGCCGGACATTTGAACTGAAGCAGCGGATGCTGGCGTGTCACGCGAGCCAGCGCGGCTGGTTGCTCAGGCAGCACGGGATTGATGAGTATCTCAACAGTTGCGAACGCTGGAGTAAGTCGCGTGGTGAACGCATCGGTGCGGCGTACGGCGAAGGCTTCCGTCAGCACAAGGGGCATCCTTACCCGCACGACAACCTGCTGGCCGCGGAACTCGGGCTGACGAAGTAACGCAACGGAACGAGATGTGTACCAGCGCCACCGCTGCTGAAGGCTCACAGTAGCGGATCGCAGTCTCTTCACGAGACAATGGCTGAACCGCCTTCGCCAGACAGCGCACGTCGACGCGAGGCCGGAAGCTCGCAGTGCTTGATGACAGCGCTCACAGACGCGGGATGCGTCTGCCACGCAGCGACAACAACATATTGAGATATCGAAGGACCAAGCGATGAAACGGATTGCGATCATTACCGCCGGCGGCGACACACCGGCTCTGAACGCGACTTTGTACGGCGCGGTCGCCCGAGCGAATGAACTCGAAGTGGAAGTACTCGGCCTGATGCGCGGCTTCGACGGCGCGATCGATCCGCGTGTGCCACACGTGCGACTCAACCCGCTGTTCTCGCTGATCCCGGAACTTGACCCCTGCGTTGGCGGTTCAATCATCGGATCGTCGCGCACCTATATCGATCCGAGGCAGGTTGAGCAGCATAGGATCGTGGCAGGGCGGCTGATGAAGCTGGGCGTGGAAGGCCTGATCTGCATCGGCGGCGACGGCACGATCAGCGGCATGCAGCCGCTGTCGAATTTCTTCCCGTGCGTGCTGGCTCCGAAGACGATCGATAACGACCTGGGACTGAACTACATCGACGAGCCGCATGAATGGCTGCGCGAGGAAATTGCTCCCGGCCAGTACAAGTATCGCCGCACGAGTGGTCGCGATGAGATCGATCTCGAAGAGATCATCAACTACGTGACACCAGGCTATGCCACGGCCGTGTATGTGGCGGCTCAAGGTGTGGAACGCATTCGCACGACCGCCGAAAGTCACTGCCGCATCGCGCTCATTGAGGTCATGGGTCGCGATTCAGGCTACATCGCGCTGGGTGCCAGCTACGGGCAGCCGGACATCACTCTGATCCCCGAGGTGCCGCTGGACTTTGAACGGCTGGTGGAACGCGTGCGGGAACTCTACGAGTTACAGAAGCACGTGGTGCTGGTTGTGGGTGAAGGTGTGGTCGATGAGCACGGCAACCAGTTGGGCGCAGCATCCAAGAGCTATGACCCGGCGGGCAACATCATGCTGAGCGGTGCCGCTGAGCATCTTGCGAGCATGCTGGAAGCGCGGCTGGGCGACGACTACTTCCGCAAGACGGGCCTACATCACAAGGCGGCGTCGGCGGTCTTCACACGTAAGATCGGACACACTCAACGCGGCGGGCGGCCGATCATGTTCGACCGCTTCACGGCAACTCAACTGGGCGGCCGTGCGGTCGATCTCTTGATCCGCGAACAAAACAATCACGTAGCTACGGTGCAGTGGAGTGAGAAAGCTGGCTTCACTGTCAGCGAACTGTCCGCGAGCAAACTGCAGGACCGGTGGGGCAAGATCCGTGGACGAACGGTGCATCCGAGCTTCTGGGATTCGAAACGGTTCAAGCTGTCCGAACTGGGTCGCAAATACCTGCAACCGATTTTCACGAACGCCATCGGCCGCGACGACATGGAAGCGATCCATTCCAAGATGTTCAGCCCGGCCAACCTGGTGACTCGCTACCAGAGCTTCAATGTCGAGATCCAGAAGCGGCTGCAGTATCTGGAGTAGTGCTTCAGCGGCACCAGGAACCCAGGACAATAACCGGATTCTCCGGATGGGAGTTCACGATGACTGGTCGACGATTATTGCTGATAGCGCTGCTGCTGTGTTGTCGAACGGCGTTCGCTCAAGATCCACCGGCCAGGAACGGCGACCTGGAGCGCCGCGAATGGAAAGTGGGCAGCGTCGATCGTGAAGCTCTGCTGCGAGTGCCGGGCAACGCGAAAACGCAGGCGCTGCCGGTCGTGTTCGCGTTTCATGGCCACAGCGGCACCATGAATCAAGCCGCGCGCAGCTTTCAGTATCATCGACACTGGCCCGAAGCGATCGTCGTCTACATGCAGGGTCTGAAGACTCCGGGACGGCTGACCGATCCTGAAGGCAAACAGTTCGGCTGGCAGAACGACAAGGGAGATCAGGAAGATCGCGACTTGAAGTTCTTCGACGCTGTGCTGACCAGCCTGAAGCAGGACTACAAGGTTGATGAAGACCGGATCTACTCGACCGGACACTCCAACGGCGGCAGCTTCACGTACATCCTTTGGGCTAATCGAGGAGACGTATTCGCCGCCGTCGCACCATCAGCATCTGTTCCGCCGAAGGACGCCCGCACCAAACTGAAGCCCAAGCCCGTGCTGCACGTGGCCGGTGAGAACGACAAGCTCGTCAAATACGAATGGCAGCAACTGGCGATTAGCGTGCTGCTGAAGCTGAATCGCTGCCAGGCGGACGGTGAGAAGTGGGAACCAAACACGGTTCGCTATACCTCGCCCGACGGTTTCCCGGTGGTCACCTTCATCACGGACGGAGGCCATCAGTTCCCTCCAGCCGCCGCGCCGACAATCGTCAAGTTCTTCAAAGACCACCGCCGCACAACCGGGAAACGCGACTGACAATCCTGTCCGCCAGCGTTTCGGCGGAACAGGATTGTCCGCCCTACAGCGACTGCGATCCATTCGTGGCTCCTTCCAACCGGCTTCTGCGGACGGCACATGGAATGTGCCTGCTACTTTGGGCAGCGGCATTTCTCGCGGCTCGGTTGTGCGCGACGGGCGGTACGACGAAAACTCCGTCTGATCCAGACCATCCGGGAGAAAGACTTCGGAGCTGGTCTGGATTGTGGCAACACCGCGCCGTAGGTTGCGGGTGAGTCGTTTTGCCAGGACGTCAGAGTTGGTGCTCCGCACAACGAATTCGGTGCATCGTCGCTGCGGTTACATGTGCTGGAGCCAATTGATGAGTGATTTGTCGCCTGCGTCTGATGCCGTGCAGCGAGCGCGCCACATCAATCGGCTGTGCGATCAGTTTGAAGCCGCCTGGGACGATGAATCTCGGCCGAGCATCGAGAGTTTTCTGTCGCAGGCTCACGCGGAAGATCGCGACGAACTGTTGCGTGAGCTGATCGGACTGGAACTTGCATTCCGACGTCGCGCGGGTGAACGACCGGAGTTGTCGGAATACCGGCGCCGTTTCGTCGGACATTCCGACGCCGTCGCCGCGGCCACGGTGGGAGATGAAACGCTGGTGCAGATGCGTTCGGGACACGTTGGGGACCAGACGACCCTGGTCGATAATTACGGTCAGGCCGGTCCCTCAGAGGATGAACTTGATCAACTGCTCGGACGCACGATTGCATCGCGCTACGAGATCACTGAGCGCCTCGGAACGGGCGGTATGGGCAGCGTCTACAAGGCCAAGCAGAACCCACTGGATCGCTGGGTAGCTCTGAAGGTCATTCGCAGGGACCTGGCTCGCGACCCGCTGGCCATCAAGCGGTTCCATCGAGAGATGCGCGCCGCGGTTCGCATTCAGCATCCGAACACGGTTCGCGTCTATGACTACGGCACGGCGGAATCTGGCGAACTGTTTCTGGTGATGGAGTATCTCGATGGCCAGTCCCTCAGTTCCCTGCTGTGCCACCATCAGGCGCTGGACCCGGGACGGATTGATCATATCGGCCTGCAGATCGCGAAGGCTCTCGCCGCAGCTCATACCGAAGGCATTGTGCATCGCGATCTGAAGCCGCAGAACATTGTGCTGCTGGACCACTACGGTGATCGGGACTTCGTCAAGGTGCTGGATTTCGGGCTGGCGCGGTTCACCGAACAGTTGTCCGGCGACGACAGCCTGACCCTGACCAGCGATTACGGTCTGCTCGGCACGCCACATTACATGTCCCCCGAACAGATCTCGGGCGAGTTAGTGGATCATCGAGCGGACTTGTACGCGTTGGGCGTCCTGTTGTTTCGCCTGGCGACCGGTCATGAACCGTTCACAGCGAAGACCGCACCCGCAATTCTGGCCAAGCACCTGCATGACACTCCGCCGCTGGCGTCTGCGGTGGCGAAGAACCCGATTCCTCAATGGCTGGACCGATTGATTCAACGCCTGCTGGAGAAAGATCCGGCCCAGCGTCCGCAGTCTGCGGATGAGGTGATTCAGCAGTTTGATCGCACTCGATTGAAGATCGCCGCGCCTCTGAACGAAGCAGAGCGGCTGGCAGCACTGCGACAACTCCGCATTCTGGATACTGCCCCAGAGCAGGCTTTTGACGATCTGGCCGCGCTGGCGTCTTACATCTGCGGCACGCCTATCGCGGCGATCTCGCTGGTGGACGAGGACCGGCAATGGTTCAAGTCGAAGGTCGGGATGAACGGCAGCGAGACCTCGCGCAATATCTCGTTCTGCGCACACACCATCCTGGGCAGCGATCTCTTCATGGTCGATGATGCCACTCAGGATGAGCGGTTCGTCGAAAGCCCGCTGGTCACCAACAACCCGCAAGTGCGTTTCTATGCAGGCATGCCGCTATCGACCTCTGACGGGCACAACATCGGCGCCCTGTGCGTCATGGACCGCGAGCCGCGACACCTCACCCCCGAACAAGTGAACGCCCTGGCCGCGCTGACTCGACTGGTGATCTCGCAACTGGAGCTCCGCCGAGCGGTGCTGCCCGGCCAAAGCCCATAGTCGCTGGCTGTTCCGCTGACCAATCAAGGCCCGCAACTTCACCGCAGTCGGCGGCTTGCTAGAATCGACGGTCCCCCAACGATGGTCTGCACTGGCTGGCCTTCGTGGTGAGAGCCGTGGTTCAATTCATCTCGACTTGATCTCGAAACCATAACGGAGGCAAGCATGCGAACTCTCTTCACTCTTTCCAGTCTGCTGGTGATCTCGGGAGCGCTCACCGGAGCGGCACTCGCCGATGAGAAGGCCAAGGCTCCGGCCCCCGTGAAGATTGAACTCACCGATGCCGACAAGGCGGCCGTTGCCGAACTGAAGAAGTCCGGTGCTCAGGTGCTGGAACTCGCTCAGAACGACAATCGGGTCGATGTCTCGTTCCATCTGTCCGACGCCAAGATCGGCAACGATCAGCTCAAGCCGCTCAAGGGCCTGAAGTTCGTGTACTCGGTCAATGTGCGTGGCAAGGAGATCGACGACAACGGGCTGGCGATTCTGGCCGAGGTCCCGAGCGTCGTGCGTCTGCATCTCGAGAAGACCAAGATCACTGACGCCGGCCTCAAGCACCTCGCCAAGCTGGAGAACCTCGAATACCTCAACGTCTACGGCACGGAAGTAACGGACGCCGGCCTGGATGCCTTCGTTCCGCTGAAGAAGCTGCAGAAGGTCTACACCTGGCAGACGAAGGTGACGATTGATGGTGTTGCCAAGCTGAAGGCCGCTCGACCAGATCTGAAGATCATTCCGGATCTGGTCGACGACAAGCGCAAGGCCGAAGAGGAAGCCAAGCGCAAGATCGAAGACGACAAGAAGAAGGCTGAGGAAGAGGCCAAGAAGAAGGAAGAAGAAGCGAAGAAAAAGGCCGAGGAAGAGAAGAAGAAAGCCGAAGAAGCCGCGAAGAAGAAGGCGGAAGAGGACGCCAAGAAGGCTGAAGAAGAAAAGAAGAAGGCCGACGAGGCTAAGAAAGCCGAAGACGCCAAAAAGGACGAGAAAAAAGAAGAGAAGAAGTAGCGGCTTCGACGTGGGCGTTGGCCCCGGCTTTTGGACTGTTGGCCAGAAAACGGATCGCTCCGTTGCCGCTGAAGGTCCGCCTCGGTATCTTCTCCGCCCCGCATTCTATGTTTGCGTTAAGTTTGGAACAATTTGATCGAATCCTGACAGGTTCGGTCGCAAGTTGAGTTTGGAGCAGAAGCATGCACGTCAAAAAAGGCGACACCGTCGTTGTGATTGCTGGCGACGATAAGGGCAAAAAAGGCGAAGTTCTGAGCGTTGACCGCAAGGGCGGACGCGTTGTTGTTCAGGGCGTGAACATCGGCCTGAAGCACATCAAACGCGGCCATCCCAAGGCTCCGCAGGGTGGACGCATCGAATTTGAACGCCCGATCTACGCCTGCAAAGTCGCTCACGTCGACCCGAGCACCGGCAAGCCGACTCGCGTTGGCTACCGTTTCCTGGCGGATGGCAACAAGGAACGCTTTGCCAAGGGCAGCGGCGCTTCCTTGGGGATCATTTCCCGTCCAGCCGCCAAAGTGGAAAAGACCGCGAAAGTATTGGCCGCAGCTAAGCAGCCTGCTGCCAAGTAGTTAGCTCTTGATTGACACCTGAGATGTTCAACTTGAAGACCGGCTCATTTGAGCCGGTCTTTTTGTTTTTTCACTCCTCAACTGGGGTCGGCGCTCCCGACGATTCAGGTCCTTCGACAACTTTCTCGTCGAACAGGGCCCAGCAGAGGGCAGCGAAGAGTTGAACTCCGGCCATCACCAGGAAGATCGGGTCCCACAGCTCTCGAGCGGTCAAAACCGGCAGCTCGCTCAATTGCCCGACGACGGGCTTGCGCCATTCCACGAAGGCGCCGACGAAGTACTGAGAGCCGGCCGCTCCGAAGAAGCCCATCGAGTTCGTCAGGCCGAACAAGGCGCCCACATGTCGACCGCTGATAGCCGTGATCGACGCCCACCACAGCGGCTGCGTGGACTGCGCGGCCATACACGATAAAGCGGCACACAGCGCCATCAACCAGGGTGACTCCCACATCAACGAAACGACCAGGCATCCCGCGCCCAGCGCGAACGACGCGGCACCGACAATTCGGCGAGCCCCCTTGCCACGCGGGCGGACGAACCAGTCCGAAATCAATCCGCCCACCATCGTGCCGCTGGCCGCTCCAGCGAGGACCATTGATGTCATGTACCCGGAATTCAGATTGGTGACGCCGCGCCCTTCCTGCAGATAGGTCGCGAACCATGAGAAGTACACGTAGGCATCAAATGACGCGCAGATCATGATGAGACTGAGCAGCCAGATGCTGCGGTTCGTCAAGACGGCGCGCCACGGGATGTCGTGATGCTCGGCGTGGCTGAGCCGATCTCCGATGATCGCCAGTTCGGCCGTGTTGACGTCGGGGTGATCAGCCGGGTTGTCTCGAAACCAATACCAGAACGCCGCCGCCCAGAAGACGCCCACCGAACCCAGAATCGCGAACGTCCAGCGCCAGCCATACCACTCGATGAGCACTGCGGAAATGATCGGCGCGGCGACTCCACCCAGCCGCGAAGCAGTCAACATCACTCCATGAGCGCGGCCGCGTTCGTGATCCGGAAACCAGCGTGCGAGCACTCGCGCGCAGTTGGGAAACGCTCCGGCTTCGCCTGCTCCAAACAAGAACCGCACGACGATCAGCGACCACAATCCGGTGCAAGCACCGGTCAGCGCGGTGAACACCGACCACCAGATCGAGATCCGCGTTAGCACTCGCCGCGAGCCGATGCGATCACCCCAATGTCCGGTGTGAACCTCGAACAAGGCATAGGCCAGCGAGAAGGCCATCATGAAGTAGCTGCTCTCGGTTTTGGAGAGACCGAGTTCATCCTGAATGGACTTCTGCGCCTGCGAAATGCAGATGCGATCCAGATACAGAATGGCCGACAGCGCACACAGCGCGACCAGCACCAGCAGCCGCACCCGACTGGCGGGACGCGTCGAATCGTCAGGAGAACCTGTCATAGGAAGCTCCCACAACCTTTCATCAAGGTGTCAGACCTTGAGCGTTCGCGCGTCAGTCATTGGTCTGGAAAACTGTCGACCAAGCTTACTTGCTCCGAGGTCAAGCGAGCTACGAACTCTATAAAGTCTCAACGCTCCGTCAGTCAGTTGCAGCGTTTGGTTACTCGTTTGTACGGCTGACGTGAGGATTCAATAGCTCCAGCAATTCCCATGCATGGGGAGTGGTGGCGTCAAGGAATACCGAGCCAACGCTATCAAACAGCAACCACCATCCGAGTAGTCTGCGGCGCCCTCTCGACTCGCTGACAGATCGCAGATCCTGGACCGGGAGAGTGAAGCAACCATAAGCCGGGGCCTCAACAAGTATCTCCGCGCCATCAAACGCGAACCGGGTGACTGTCAACTGGGGTTGCCGCCACCACAACCAGTAGCCGAGGCCGACGAAGACGCTGAGAAGTGCCAGACCGGCAGGCAGGCAGATCCAGAGTTCCGCGATATCCCGCCGCCGCGGTCCGATGGCCAACAGGCCAACAAAGGTCATCGCTCCACCCATCAGCAAGAACGGATAGGTGTGTGCCGCGAGATGCATCGCTTCAAAGATGCGGCTCCAAACGGGAGTTGGTGCTCGGGAACCTGCGATCATCCGAATCGTCCTCCGCAGACGAACAAGATCGTCCGGCCTACGGTCACTGCTAGCCAATCTTGTCCTGGCCGACCCACTTGCGCAGCACTTCCGGAATCAGAATGCTGCCATCCGCCTGCTGATAGTTTTCCAAGACCGCGACCAAAGCTCGCGAGACCGCCACTGCCGTACCGTTCAACGTGTGCACGAAGGCGTTGCCCTTCTTGTCGGGCACCTTCGTGCGAATCGCCAAGCGCCGCGATTGGTAGTCAGTGCAATTCGAAGCGGACGTGACCTCGCCGTATTCGTTACGGCCGGGCATCCAGCATTCGATGTCGTACTTGCGATAGGCCGGACCGCCGAGGTCTCCCGTGCAGATATCCAGCACGTGATACGGCAGGCCCAGTCCCTGAAAGATGTCTTCTTCGATGCGCAGGATCTCTTTGTGGAAGGCATCGGACGCCGCCACATCGGGCGCCGTGAAGCCGAAGATCTCGACCTTCGTGAATTGATGCACGCGATAGATGCCGCGAGTCGCCTTGCCGTGAGCACCCGCTTCGGTGCGGAAGCAGTGCGACAGGCCGGCATACTTCAGCGGCAGTTTTTCGAAGTCGATCACGTGATCTTTCAGCAGCCCGCCTAGCGTGATTTCCGCAGTAGCGACGAGGCTGAGGTCCGTGCCCGTGATCGAATAGATCTGAGTCTCATTGCCGCGCGGGTTGTAGCCCGTGCCCATGAGAACTTCCTGCTTCGCCAGGTCGGGCGTCGAATGCAGGACAAAACCTTCCTTGCGCAGCTTGTGCAAGGCGTATTGAACCAGCGCCATCTCCAGCAGCACGGCTTCGTTCTTGAGGAAGTAGAAGCCATGCCCGGCGACTCGTGCGCCGCCTTCGAGGTCGATCAGGTCGTGCTTCGCGGCCAGTTCCACATGGTCTAGCGGCTTGAAGTCCCACTTCGGAATCGTGCCCCATTCGCGAATGACTTTGCTTTGTGACTCCAATGCCCCGACTGGCGCATCGGGATGCGTCATGTTCGGGATGCCGAGCAGAGCCTCATGAATCTGAGCTTCCACTTCCGCGAGCGCCGTTTCCGCAGCGGAAATCTTCTCACGCAGCTCCTTGCCCTTGGCAATCAACGCTTCGCGCTCGGCCGGGTCCTTCGTCTTCGGAATCAGCGCGGACGATGTCTTCTGCTCGTTGCGATACTGATCTCCCGTCGTGATCAGCCCGCTGCGTTTCTGTCGCAACTCGACGATGCTGGCAAGGTTCACACTGACGCCGCGGTTGGCGCAGTTCTGAGAGACGCTGTCGATGTTGTCACAAACGAAATTGAGATCGAGCATGAAGGAACTCGGTAGGAGAAAGGCTGTACGTGAAGTGAGTGTCGCTGATTGTAGGACGGACAATCCTGTCCGTCTTCGCCGCGGCGGACAGAACTCAGGTCCCTGAGGTCCTTTCAGTCACTTCTCCGCCCTGCGTGTCATTCTGATCCCGATCATCAAACCTGATCGAGCGCCTGCTTCAGGTCGGCGATGATGTCTTCCACATCTTCCGTACCTACTGACAGACGCACGAAGTCCGGCGTCACGCCGCTCGAAGCCTGCTCGGCCAGCGTCAACTGCTGGTGAGTGGTGCTCGACGGATGAATGATCAATGACTTGCTGTCGCCCACGTTGGCCAAGTGAGAGAACAGCTTCACGCCGTTGATCAGTTTCACGCCGTTGTTGCGTTGTTCTTCGAGCGTATTGCCCTTGATGCCGAAGCCGAACACCGCGCCCGCACCCTTCGGCAAATACTTCTTGGCTGCACGATACGAGGCGTGTGTTTCCAGCCCCGGATAATTGACCCACGAAACCTTGGAGTGGCTCTCCAGGAACTGAGCGACCGCCAGTGCGTTGGACGCGTGACGTTCCATCCGCAGGTGCAGCGTCTCGAGCCCCTGCAGGAACATGAAGGCGTTGAAGGGGCTCATGCAACCACCGAGATCGCGCAGTCCCTGCAGACGAGCCTTCAGGATGTAGGCCATCTTCATCGGGCCGAGAGCCTCGAAAATCTTCAGGCCGTGATAGCTCGGGTCCGGCTGAGTCATCTCAGGGAAGCGACCGTTGTCCCAGGGAAAATCACCCTTCTCGACGATGATGCCGCCGATGCTGGTTCCGTGACCGCCAATGAACTTGGTCGTTGAGTGAATGACAACATCAACACCATGCTCGAACGGACGGCAGAGATACGGTGAGGCCAGAGTGTTGTCGCAGATGACCGGCACGCCCTGCTCGTGAGCGATCGACGTGATGGCTTCGAAGTCGGGAATGTCGCAGCGCGGATTGCCGATCGTCTCCATGAAGAAGGCTTTGGTCTTGCCGTCGATGGCCTTCCGAAAATTCTCGGGATCGGACTGATCCACGAACTTCACCTGAATGCCCATCTTGGGCAGCGTGTAGTGGAACAGGTTGTATGTACCGCCATAGAGGCTGGTGGACGACACAATGTTGTCGCCGGCCTGAGCGATGTTCAGGATGGCCAGACTCTCGGCCGCCTGTCCGGAAGCCGTAGCCAGTGCTCCGGTGCCGCCTTCCAGAGCCGCGATGCGTTTTTCGAGCACATCGGTCGTCGGATTCATCAGCCGCGTGTAAATGTTGCCGAACTCTTCGAGCCCGAACAGCCGCGCCGCATGGCTGGCATCGTTGAAGACGTAAGAGGTCGTCTGATACAGCGGCACCGCCCGCGCGTTGGTCGTCGGGTCCGGCACCTGACCGGCGTGCAGGCATTGAGTTCCAAACTTATAGGTCGGCTCGCTCATCGACTTTCTCCGTAATATTTCGCCGCGAGTCAGCGGGCTCTCGCCAACAGCGTGCTGGGCGGCGGGATGATGGTCGAACCCCCAGCCACATTCAACGCCATACGAGACCCCCAAAGTAGCAAGCAGACTCCGCCTGCCGTCCGCCAAGGAGTGAACTTGCCCACGTTTTGAGGGCCCTCGACTCAGACGTGTCTTTAAGAAGGCGCTGCGGCCCTACACCGGCACCACCTTTGGGTAGCAAGTGAAAGCCCCCTCAGGCAGCGGTCGCACCTGCGGCTACGAAGATCGCGACTCACTCCAGGACGTCGTCGAGTTCCTGCTGGGAGCTGACCTTGATGTCGTCGGTGTGCAGGCTTTCGAGGTTGATACTGTCGCCGGCTTTGAGGAACTCGTAGCGCGGGTTGCCGGTTTCCGTCTTCGGGACGTAAGCCAGCACATACGAGCGGCCCATCACGCCGAGCCTGCCGGATCGCAGTTGCACGATCAGCGCGGTGTCTTCATCAATTCCGAAGCCCATGTGCTCAGGATGCTGCTTCAGCACGCCCAGCAGCCGATTGAGCCGGCTGCGGTGCATGAAGTGCTGATCGATGATCGCCTTCGGAAAGAGATCAAACCCTGTGGCGGCCGTCGCGCCTTCCGGGCTGTGACGAATCATCACCTGCGACATAATGGCCGCTCCGGCGGACGTGCCGCCGATTGAGCCGCCGCGTTCCAGCAGGCTCTTCAGTTTCTGTTCCACCTGAGTGCCCACATACAGCTCGGCAAACCATGCCTGATCGCCGCCCGTCAGCCAGACGCCGGTGGCGTGATCGAGCGGTTCGGCGAACGCGGGTTGATCAGATTCGGCACGGTTGTGAGCCTGCAGCAACCGCACGTCGCGGACCCCGAAGCCGTGCCAGTAGTCGGTGATGCGAGTGATCTGTTCGGGCTCGGCTTCATACGCGGGAATCACGATCAGCCGCGCGTCGGCCCCGCCGATCAGGTCGACAAAACGCTGACGGACTTCGGGAGGCAACGTGCCTCCGCCGCCGATGACCAACGCTCCCCCTTTGAAGTTCTGCAGGAAATCATCGCGCTCGCTGGTATCAGCCGCCGGCTGTAGACACCAGTACGCGGTGCCGGCGAAGACCACCATCAGACTGAGCAACATCACCCAGAAGGTGCGCCGCTGCATTCGAGACCGGGAAACGGGCGGAGTCGCAGAGTCGTCAGCGTGCATTTCACACCTCGGCGGAACAAGGAGTCGCAATCAACAGTCGATCTCTGTCAGTGATTCTACCGCCGCTTACTGTTTGTGCACGATGGCGATTCTCATTTTGGCTTAGTCCGCAGCGAGACCTTTTCGAGTTTCAGTTCGGCCAGCATGTCGAGGATTTTGATAATTTCACCATAGGGCACGCCGCGGTCGGCGGAGAGACGCACCTGCTGCATGTCGCGCGGGACTTCGGATTGTTCGAGCATCTGTGCGATTTGCTCGCGGCTCGTGAGTTCCTGGCCCAGGAATAGCTCAAAGCCGCCGTCGGCGTCGGGGCGCAACACCAGTTCCCACGGTGACGCGGTCAACGGTTTGGCGCCCGAACCGGACTCGGGGAGGTTCACCTTCAGAGCTGTGCTGCTGACGACCGCGGGCACCGTCATCAGGAACACGATCAGCAGCACCAGCACCACGTCGACCAGCGGCGTGATGTTGATGTCCGTCATCAAGCTGCCTTCGTCTTCATCCGAGTAGCCGGAACCGGTTGAGGCGCTCATGGTGCATCCTTGCCGGGAATGAAGGACGTAGACTTCGGACGCGGCGCGGCCGGTGTCGGACAACGTGACAACACCAGGTGTGCCAAGGCGTCTGTCTGCAACAGCACGACCTTCACACGCCGTTGAAAGTAGTTAAACGCCAGCACGGCGGGCACGGCGACAAACAGCCCGACGGCCGTTGCGACGAGGGCTTCGAAGACGCCCGCCATAACCTCGTTCGGATCCCCATTGCCCTGCCCCGACGCGGTCAGGTCATGAGCCGCCTTGATGATGCCCAGCACGGTGCCCAGCAGTCCGATGAACGGCGAGTTGCTGCCGATGCTGCCCAGCACGGCCAGTCCGGCGTCCAATCCGCGGCGTTCGCGAGCCTTTACGCTGAGCATCGCTTCGCCGCAGGCTTGCGGCCCCCGGGTGAATTCGGCCAGCCCGGCTGAAACGACCGCGCATTCGATGCCGCGGCCTTTGGCTACCAGTTCGGCCGCGCTGCGCAAGTCGCCATTCGACAGGCGCTGCTGCAGTTCGCTGCCAAGGACATCGGCGTTAATGGTATGTCGATGAAAGTAGATAATTCGGTCGAGGATCATGCCGAAGCTCAAGACGCTTAGCACAATCAGAATGAGCAGTACCCATTCAGCTCCTACGTTCGTCGCGTTCAGAAAGAACTCGGTCAGCATGACGCTTCCTCGCAAAGTCGGTCTTCAGAATGATCCGTCCCGAATCACTCCCGGCAACTGCAGTTTGACACATTGAGCTCCGCATGTCTCAGACAAAAAAGAGCTGCTCGGAATGCGATAGTACGGCTCAGGGAAGGGCATTTCACAGTTGCAGCCGAGGCAACCGGTCGTACTCCCCGCTGGCGCGGAAGACTGCTGATGGTCCAAACCATATGCCGTACTGGCACAAACATGACGGCGATCTGTCGGCTATTGGCTACCGAGCGGTTCATGGCTTCGCGTCCAGACTTTTCAGGTAGGCGTACAAGTCCGCGAGGTCCTTCTCGCCCAGTCCCTTCAACAACCCCGACGGCATCAACGATTGCGGCAGCTTGCGTTTCGATTCAATGTCAGCCGATTCAATGCGGAACGTCTGATTGGTCGCGTTGCGGAGCAGCAGGCCATCGACGGACTCGTAGACGATCAGGCCAGTCAGCACTTTACCCGCCTTCGTTTCGATCAGCGTCGTCTGATAGCGCGGCGAGACATCTCGATTCGGCATCACGATCGCGATGAACAGGTCGTCACGAGAGAATCGCCCGGCGACTCCGGTGAGGTCCGGGCCCAACGCTTTACGGTTGCCGTGACACTGCACGCACGACCGCGTTTCAAACAGCTTGCGGCCGCGTTCCACATCGCCCTGCTTCCAGTCGACCTTGCCCAGCAGGCCGTGCAGCGCGCCGAGTTCTTCAGCACTGCCACCCATCGCCGAGGTGTACTCAGCGGGGAATTGCTGACTGACCAGCTTCGTCCATTGATCGATCGCCGCCGACTGCGGTTGATAACCGGACTCGCCGTATTCAAACGGCACTTCTTTATTGAGGTTCCGCTGCAATAGCTTCACCACACGCTCGCGAACCGCGTATTCCACCTTGTCCGGACCCAGCCGACGCACACAACGCAGCAGAGCAACCTGCTCAGCCGCCGACTTGCTCGCGGGCAGTTCTTCCAGAGCGGTGATGCACGCGCCCAGAGCTTCCATCTGCGAAGACTCCAGACCTTCGATGAACAGGTCGCGATCCGTCGCGTCGGGCTTCGCAGCCAGCACCTGCAACAGAGCGGCTCGCACACCGAAGTTCTCCAGTTGAGCTTTTAGCAGCGCGCGATGTTCCGGCTTCTGCGATTCGCCCATCACGAACACGACGTCGTTCGACCACACGTAGTTCTTGTCGGCAGCGATCTGCTTCGCGAAAGCTTCGATCGCGGCTTCCACCATGTCGCCCGGCACCTGACTCATGAAGAGCACATGTCCGGGGTAACCGAAAGCCGGTTGCTTCACGATCGAACGCGGCAGGTCCGGGTCCTGTTCCACGTGCGCGCGATACAGCTCGCCAAACCGGTCATCCCAACTGGAATCAACCGGCAGCTTGCGACGTTTGAGCTTCGGTTCAATGTCCACCAAAGCCTTCGCGACGGCTTCCGTATGCCGAGCCTCGCGACTGGCCGGAATCCGTGCCGCCACCAGCAGGTAGTGAATGTCGTCGGTCGGATGAGACTCATCCGTAACCTTCGCCAGGATCTTGTTGAGCAGGTCCGGGTTGAACGGCTTCAGCATCGACAGCAGTCGCGACAATTCCAGATCGACCCGGTCATTGCCCGACGGGAACCGATCTGCGAGGTCGATGAGGAACGGATCGAGGTCGCGTTCGTGAGCGGTCAAGTCGCCGCGCGGCGCATAGCCATCGAACGCGGGCGGTGATTTCGACGCGGGCACCAGATCGCCCAGTCCCATCTGCATCAGGCGAATCGCCTGCAGCTTCTCATCGACCGACTGGCTCTTCTGCAGCACCAGCGTCCCGATGCGGAAGGCATACGTGCTGATGCCCGGCTTGCGGCCCAGATAGCCAAAGGCATTAGTCAAGCTGGCCTGAAAGCCCGACTTGCTGGCCGTCATCGACAACTGCTTGAACGCCTCGACCGACAGCATCGGAATCAGCCGTGCCGCCGCCATGCGGTCAAAACCCGATTCACTCTTGATGCGCCGCGCCAACGCTTCGATGACGGCTTCGCTCTCCAGCGGCTTTCCACAGACAAGCAATGTTTCGGCGGCGATGCGACCGACGTACGCATCATCGTCGTGCAGGAACTTCGCCAGCAGTTCCACGTGATCACCAATCGGTTTCGTGCGTTGCAACGACCACACCGCACGAGCCCGCACGCTGGGCGAATCAGCCTGCTGGCAACGTTCCACGTCGGCCACGTCGAGGCCTCCAAACAGGTCCGTCAGGATCTCGATCGCGCGAACCCGGTCATCAACCGCTTGCGCGTCGTCCCGCACGACATCGACAAACGCCTGCTTGCCGAGCGTCTGAGCCAACGGCTCCCACGTTTTGCGCGACCAACTGGTCAGCGGCTGCGGAGCCCGCAGGCACGCGGTCAGTTTGGCTTTCGTCGTCCCCACTTCGCCGGGCCAGGCCGTCGCCTTCTGCTTTTTGGCAGAGATGCGATAGACGCCGCCGCGAGTGCCGCGACCACCCACGCTGACGTACAAGCTGCCATCGGGGCCTACTTCCATGTCGGTCGGAGCGAAGCCGAACCCGCCCGAGCCCGTGATGAAGGTTTCAGGCTCGCCGTGATAGCTCGCCAGGCTGCGTTCGAGTTTCACATTCAGCACGCGGCCATAGGTCCAATCCAGCATGAACAGGCTGTCGCGATACTGCTTCGGGAACTGCGTGTGCTGATAGCTGACAACACCGCTCGGCGACCCGCGACCGAATTCAGCCAGTGCCGGAACCGCATCCACAAAGTAGTCCGGCTGCTTCCAACTGCGAGTGATCCAGCCCGCGTGTCCCGCTGACAACAGATGCAGCACGCGCGTCGGTCGATACCACGGCAGCGAGATATCGCGCTCGTCATCGCTGTCGAACGTGAAGATGTCGCCCATCGAATTGAACGTGAAGTCGTAAGCGTTGCGCAGACCGTGAGTCAGCAGCTCCGCGCCAGACAGGTCCGGTTTCATACGGAACAGCACGCCGCTCTGCGGGTACTTCACCGGCGATGTCGGCAACGACGCATACCGCTGATCGATCCCGGAATCGTTGCCGGCCATGATGTACCACCAGCCGTCCGGTCCCTTCTGAATCGAATGGACATGATGCTCAGCGCCGGTCTTCAGCTTGAGAAACACGTCCGGCTTGCCATCCGCGCGATCATCACCGTCTTGATCGCGATAACGCAGCAACCCCGCGTCGCCGATGCACAGCAGGTCGCGGCCCAGGAAGTACAGACCCTGAGCGCCAGTCTTCGGCCCATCCGCGAACTGCTTGGCCGTGTCTGCTTTACCGTCACCGTTCGAGTCGATCAGAACTTTGACATAACCCTCGCCGGACACGACGACGCGACCCAGCGAATCAAACGTCAGACTGAAGATGTCGTGCGCCAGGTCGTCGTCCGCGTACAACGTGGCCTCAAACCCTTCCGGCACCTTGAGTCCCGTCAGTTCCTGGCTCAGCGCCGTTGAGGCGAAGCCGCTCGCCAGCAAACTCATCACAGCGATGAGCGCGGGCTGTATCAATTCTCGCAGCGACCCGGCTCGGTCGCGAAAACTGCACTGCATGTTGAGATCCATCTCAGGTAGCAAACCAATCACAGAGCGTTCCCGGACTGTATGCCGACAGAGGAAAATGCGGCAATCGCGGCTTGAGACGAGGAACAACCGTCCTTAGGGAGGGCGAGGCTCCTGCTGAGCCGGTTTGCCCGACAAATCAACCACTGGTGCAGTCGCACGGCTCGGCGGCAACCTCTCCCTCCCTTGCTCCGCCTCGCTAACTCCAATCTCTGAGGGTTGTTAAGGCGACAGACGCGACCCACAATCCGAGGCGCGTGCGCGTTGGTGACTCTGCGTCTGTTCCCCCTGCAGGAGTTTCAGCAATGTTAAAGTTGAAGTTGATTCGTTTGTGTTTAGCGGCGATGGCGGTGTGCGGCAGTGCGGCCGCCCAGGCAGCCGACTTCTTCTTCAAGGACGGCGACACCGTCGTGATGATCGGTGACAGCATCACCGAGCAGCATCTCTACTCCAACTACGTTGAGATGTGGACCGTCACCCGCTTCCCCGGCTGGAAGCTGACCTTCCGCAATGTCGGCATCGGCGGCGATCGGTCTGTCGGCGGTAACTCGCGCTTCGCCCGCGACGTGCTGCTGCACAAACCGACGGCCATGACCGTCGACTTCGGCATGAACGACGGCAGTTACAAAGCCTTCGAAGAAGGCACCTTCAAGCCCTACATGGACGGTTTGCAGGGCATGGCCAATCAGGCGAAGACGGCAAACATCCGAGTCGCCTGGGTCACACCGCAGCCGCTGGACACCGGCGATCAGGGAACGACTGCGCTGACCGGCTACAACCAGACACTGGAAAAATTCTCGGAAGGCGTGAAGACCATCGCCGACAAGAATCAGGGACTGTTCGTCGATCAGTTCCACCCGTACCTGGCAACGCTGGACAAGGCTCGTAGCAAGGGACCGACCTACAGCCGCATCACCGCTGGTGACGCCGTGCATCCCGGGTTTCCAGGTCAGGCACTGATGGCCGCCTCGATCCTCAAGGGCCTGAGCTTCCCCACATTGGTCTCGTCCGCCGAAATCGACGCGACCGCAGGCAAAGCAACCGCCGCGAAGAACTGCACCATCGAGAACGTCACCGCGAAGGATGGCGGTGTGAGCTTCTCACGCCTCGATGCCGCCCTGCCGTTCTTCCCCAAAGAAGCTGCGCCGATCCTGCCGCACGCTCCCATCTTGGAAGAACTCAACAATTATCATCTGAAAGTCACGGGCCTCGCCGCTGGTAATTACGAAGTCAAAGTCGGAGGCAAGAAGGTCGCCGACCTCACCGCCGAGCAACTGGCCGCCGGAGCGAACATCGCTGCCGGAGTGCTGAATGAAGGCCCCATCGCCGATCAGGTGAAGAGTGTGAAAGAAGCGATCGAAGCCAAGAACCGCTTCTATCACGACATGATCTTCCGCGGCATCGTCCTGTCGAACGTTTCCATTCCTGAGTGGCTGGGTATCAAGATCACCCCTCAGGAGATCGAAGCCAAGAAGCAAGCAGCCATTGCCGAACGCCTGGCCAAACTCCCCGAACTCGACGCCGCCGTGGCGAAAACCCTCGCGATGAAAGCCAACACCTTCGAGATCGTCCCGAAGAAGTAATTTTCATGATCGCTCCCCTCGCCCCGCTCTACCGGCGAGAGGGGCCGGGGGTGAGGGGCGATACTACTCGAAATCCAATACTTACTTTTCCAGCTTCAGAGGCGAAGCGGCCTTCGGGCTGATGGACCGAAAATCCTGGCCGACAAGATGAGCGACGGTGGCTGCGATCTGCGCCTGAGTGGTCGCGATGTCCGACCGGATTCCCAGCGCTGGAACGTCCGCGCCCAGCACACCGATCCAGATAAACTCGGCGCCCACAATGTCCGCTCCGTGACTGATCCAATCCTTACCCGTCAGCCCGCGCCCGTGATCTGTCGTAATCAGCAGCGCAGTTTTATTGGTATATTCCGGTAGAGACTGCACCTGCTGCCACAGTTCCGACAGGTACTTGTCCGCATTGTGAGCGGCGTCAAGGTAGAGGTCGTAACGGCGGCCGTGAGCCCACTCATCGGTTTCGCCGAGCCCGATATACAGCACGCGCGGCCGGTGCTTCAGCAAATGCTCCCGCGCTCCGTGCATCGTCACGACGTCATACACATTATCTTTCCAGTAGACTGGCAGTCGTGATTGCAGCTCGTTGATCTGCTTTTGCCCGGCGGTAAGGGGTTCATCCACAATCGGAGCCCAGCCAGCCGCCATGAAGATGCCGCTCCGCTTCTGGTTCAGAATGGCCAACATCACATCCCAGGTCGCATACGCGGCGACTCGGCCCGAGAACTGCGACTGCCGTTGCAGGAACTCGAACACATTGATGTTCTCGTTCGGGTTGGGCGTGTTACTGGTAATCCTCGGATCGGGGAAGCCGACGAACAATTCGTTATAGCCGGGATAAGAAAACTTCTTCCCGTTGGTGATCTGTGAAGCCGCCTTGCGTTCCGGATCGCCGAACACCTGCCCGCGTTTGGCAATCTCGCTCCAGAAGAACGGCATCAACGCCTCACGCCGCGCCTCGGGCGTGTCCCGCCAATACTTCTGCTTCAGCGTGGGGACGTTCGTAACTCCGCCAAACTCTTTGTTAATGAGCGTCTCATCCGCGCCGCTAAACAGTTCCTGCCAGCGGAAGCCGTCCAGCGTCACGACAATCACGTTGTCTGCGGCCCAGGCGGACGACGCGAACATCATCCAGCTCATCGACCAGCAGATCACACGGCACCAGGGTCTGGTCATCGATTTTCCCAGCGAAAGTGAAGGGTGTTGCGACTCATGGAACGCCCCGGAGAATAGCGACATCCGCGATCGCGGAAACGCATCAGCAGCCGTAACCTCGGGCAGAGCAACCGCAGCCGAGATGCCGCAGGCCGCATTCGTCCAGCAGAGTGGCCGCGTATGCTTGTGCCACAGCAGCTAAAGGCTCATCTTGGGATGAATCTTTCGCCCATCATTACGCAAGAGGAGCCTCGACATGCGTCATTTGCTTAGCTGGTCTCTGGTGTTGTGCGGTCTGGTGACCGGAACCCTCGTCGCTGCAGACAAGCCCGCCAAGCTGAAGGGCCTGCTCGTCACGGGCGGCTGCTGCCATGATTATGAAAACCAGAAACGTATTATTACCGAAGGCATCGGACAGCGCGCAAGTATCACGTTTGATATTGTGCACGAAGGCGGTTCCGGACGGGATCACAAGATCTCGGCCTATCAGCAACCCGGCTGGGCGAAGAAATATGATGTCGTCGTGCACAACGAATGCTTCGGCGACATGAAGGATGATGAACTCATCAAGTCCGTCGCTCAGGCACACTTCGAAGGCGTGCCCGGCGTCTTCATCCATTGTTCGCTGCACAGTTATCGCAACGCGCCGGTCGGAGCGGACTCGTGGCGCGAACTGCTGGGAGTCACCTCGCGGCGGCACGAGAAGCAACGCGCCGAACTGGTGAAGACACTCAGGCCTGATCATCCCGTCATGCTGGGCTTCCCGAAGGAGTGGAAGACACCCAACGGCGAACTGTACGTCATCGAAAAAAACTGGCCGAACTGCACGCCGCTGGCGCAGGCTTTCGGAGCGGACACCAACCAGGAACACACCGTCATCTGGACGAACACATTTGGTAAGGCCAAGGTCTTCGGCACGTCGCTGGGCCATCACAACGAAACCATGAACACCGAAGAATGGCTCGGAGTCGTCTCACGCGGCCTGCTGTGGACCGTGGGTAAACTCGACAACACCGGCAAGCCCGCCCCCGGCTACGAAGGCACCGGTATCAAGCCGATTGAACTGCCCCAACTGAAGCCCGTGCCGGAGAAGAAAGAAGCGAAGTAACCACCCGTTGCGCTTTCCCGGAATGGATGATACCGCGCAGAAGCTACTCAGCCCGAGCCTGTAACGCGTTCTACGTGGTGAATCGCCTTGTGATGGCGACCACCACGCCGGGTACGAGCATTGAGGTGATACCGGGCTGTCGAAATCAGGTCAGCCGGCGAACATTTCGCCCTGGTCTTCGTCGAAGCTGCGGAACTTGGATTTCACCACTTGGCGAACGGTGCGTTCGATGGCTTCCTTCTTCAGCATCTCGATGGCTTGAGCCATGGGGAGCATGCCCAGATCCTTGCCTCCGATGCGGTCGCGGATGGAGACGGCTCCGGCTTCGGCGTCTTTGGGGCCGACAACCAGCATGTAGGGAATGAGGTCAAGCTGCGCGTCGCGGATCTTGGCGTTGACCTTTGCGCTGCGCAGGTCGGTGGTGACCCGGAAGCCCTCGGCTCGGAACTGAGCCTGGACCTTGGCGGCGTATTCGTTGGCGTTGTCGGTAACGGGGCAAATACGCAATTGTTCCGGAGCCAGCCACAGTGGAAATGCACCAGCGAAGTGCTCAATGAGCATGCCCACAAAGCGTTCCATCGAACCGAATGGTGCGCGGTGAATCATCACTGGCCGATGCGGCTTGTTATCCGGTCCGATGTATTCCAGATTGAAGCGCTCGGGCAGATTGAAGTCCAACTGCACGGTGCCGAGTTGCCACTCGCGGCCGATGCAGTCCTTGACCATGAAGTCGGTCTTCGGACCGTAGAACGCGGCTTCGCCTTCTTGAGCCGTGAAGGGCAGACCGACGGACTCCAGCACGTGGCGCAGAGTGGCTTCGGCAGAATTCCAGCCTTCGTCGCTGCCGACATATTTTTCCTTGTTCTTTGAATCGCGCAGCGAGAGCTGCACGCGGTAATCATCGAGTCCGACACTGCCCAGCACGAATTTCACTAGGTCGAGGGTCGATTTGAATTCCTCTTCCACCTGGTCCGGAGTGCAGAACAAGTGCGCGTCGTCCTGAGTCAACCCGCGCACGCGCAGCAGGCCGTTGAGCGACCCGGCGTTTTCGCGACGGTAGACAGTTCCGAATTCAGCCAGCTTCACCGGCAGTTCGCGGTAGGAACGCTGCTGCGATTTATACATCTGCACGTGATGCGGGCAGTTCATCGGCTTGAGCAGGTAACGCTCCTGAGTGCGTTCCCAATCGTGCAGAATCTTGATCTTGTCTTCTTTGGTGCTGGCTCGCAGAGCATCGCCCGCGACTTCGCAGCCCATGATCTTCGCGGTCTCGGCAAACTGCTTTTCTTCGGCATTTTGAAGATTGCCTTCGTTGATCTTGCGAATCCAGTAGTCGACCAGTTGGCCGGCATCGTGACCGAAGATCGGCGAGAATTGAGACTCGCGGTAATATGGAAAGTGACCGCTGGTTTCATACATTTCCACGCGGCCGATGTGCGGCGAGTACACAGGGGTATAACCCCGCTGCAAAAGCTCTTTCTTAATAAAATCTTCCAAGGTCGCGCGGATGCTGGCGCCCTTCGGCAGCCAGAGACTCAAGCCCTGACCAACGTCATTACTGATATTGAACAGGTTGTGCTGCTTACCGAGCACTCGATGATCGCGGCGCTTGGCTTCTTCGACTTGATCCAGATACTCCTTCAGGTCGTCCTTGCTGAAGAACGCGGTGCCATAGACTCGCTGCAGGCGCTTGTTGTTGGCGTCGCCCTTCCAGTAGGCGGACGCAACACTCAACACCTTGAACGCCTTGATGCGACCGGCGTCGGGAATGTGCGGGCCGCGGCAGAGGTCCACGAATTCACCCTGCCGGTAGAAGCTGACGGTCTCATGCGCCGACAGACCGGTCTGCATGTGCTCGACCTTCAGGTCCTGCTTCAGATCGCGACAGAACTCAATGGCCTTGTCGCGGTCGAGGTAGAACCGCTCGAACGGTTCCGCCTCGTTGGCGATCTTCTGCATCTCGGCTTCGATCTTCGGGAAATCGTCCTCGCTGATCGGAGTGGCCAGATCGAAGTCATAGTAAAACCCGTTGCCGGTGGTCGGACCGAACGCGAGCCCCACACCCTCGTACAGCCGCATGATCGCGCGAGCCATCACGTGAGCGGTCGAGTGCCGCAGCACGCCGACAGCCTTGGCGTCCTTCTCGGTGAGCAGCTTGAACTGCAGCGGCCCCTCGGACGGCACTTCGTTCAGCGGCCGGACCAGGTCGACGATGGTGCCATTCACCTCGGCAGCAACGCAGGCCTTAGCGAGTCGCTCGCTGATGCCCTTCGCGATATCCAGAGCTGAGGTTCCATCCGCGTACTCTTTGACGCTGCCATCGGGAAGCTGTACCTGAATCATCGGGGAAAAGTCCTTAAACGTCGTCTATCGAATCACTTGTGCTGCGTGAAAGCTGCTGAAACGGGACGGAGTTTAGAGGCAACCGCCCTTCAAAAGCAGCGTGCTGAGACACTCATCTCCGAACTTAAGCTCGGGAAGATTCTCATCGCGGCAAAATAGGAGAAGCAGCGAGTCTCCCGCCCCGTTCCACCACCAGGGCGGAATCTATCGGACTTTTTCCGAAAGCGTCAATTTGCGGCTTCAAAGACCGCACTGGCGTAGGACGACGGGTGACCAAGAACCTTCAACTTTAAAAACCGACCGATCCGCCGCTCGGGTTCATCGCCCTGTTCGCCTTCGCTCCATCTTCATGTCGTACCATGCTTCGAAGGACTGAAATTCGAATCCGTGGGTTGTCTCCAAATTCTCGTCCACCGTGTGATCAGGGTCCAAGTAGATGATCTTCGGCGGCTCTGAACGAGTGTCGTAGGCAAAGTAGTCGCCGCATCCATTTGAGGCGAATGCGACAAGAAATCCTGGCCATCGATTCCAATGATCTTCGGCATGAAGAATCTCGTTGACGTCCACCCATCGCAACAACTCATGCGCGGAATCTGGCACAAGGAAATCGCACACATCATGGATTGGATCAGCGGGGTCGAGCATCGCTTTTCGGTGGCGCTCTGAGAGCGTTAATCCGAGTTGAGATTCTGCTTGATCGAGTTCCATGTTCCGACGTTTGTTGAAGGCGAACGCCCGCCATCACCGGGCGTGGGAGTGAAATTTCCGATTCACATTCGCGAGTGGCCCGGTTGACCGTACTCGGTCTACCGGGGTGACGAAGTCACAAGAAGCGGGTCAAAATGATGCTCCCTCGCGGTGCAAGTTCTTGTTGCTTCGCAACACCAGTAGGCTAGTACGCCAACCGGTGCCACCCCGCGCGTTGGCTGGCAGCTATCGTAGTCTCATTCGTCGAGCAGTGGCTCCAGTCGGCGAAAGAACCCCGAAATATCATCGGAAAGCCAGACGGTAGTATAAAATGTCTTAAGCAGTATCTGCCCATAGTCATCTTCTGGGATAACAACTAGCAAGATGAGGCTGCCACGCTCTGTCTCGCCAATTGGCAGTAACTGAAGTGGCTCCCAGTTTTCCTCGATCAGATCAATGTCGTCCCGTCGCCCCATAGGCTGATCGGATTGGCTGCCAACGCCAAGCATATACTCTAGCCGCTCACTTGGAATTGATGGCTCGTCATCAAGCCGTATTAGCGGCCTATCAAATGACGAACCGAAAAATTTTCCCCCGTTAAAGACGCGAAGGTACTCCTTGAATGACTCGGGAAGGCGAATTCTGAGGCCGCACTCCAAGTCCGCGACATCTTGTTGCGTTGCTATAGGGTATCTCATTGAGCAGAACATTTCATAGGCACGATTAACAATGCCCATATCCATTTAATGCCTTTCCTCAAAGTATGAAATGAGTCGCGCTATCAGATGAATTGATCGGGATGAGCGAACAGGCCGCCGGGCGCGAAATAATGGGGACCGCGTTCGTCATAATAGCCAACGACACCTTTGTATTCATCCCAAATAGGAAGTGTCTTACGGTCTTCCCCGGGAATGAATTTGTAGCCCGTAAACCAATTCCCTTGTAGTTCGCGGGTGGCCCTGGTTGACCGTACTCGGTCTACCGGGGTGACGAAGTCACAAGAGGCTGGTCAAAATGATGTTCCCTCGCGGCGCAAGCTTCTTGTTGCTTTGCAACACCGATAGGCGAGTACGCCAACCGGTGCCACCCGCGTGGAGCACGATTCCATCGTGCTCGAAACACGGTCATTCATCGCAGATTGAAGAGTGGCTCAAGGCACGTTGGAAACGTGCCCCACATCTTCAACAGGCTGCCAATCGGGCTTTGATGCAGTTTCTTTGTAAGACTTCCGCGTGGGGCTGGTATTCCCTTTTGTCGATCGGGTGCAGGGTGTTTCGAGCCAACGTGACTCGCCCCGCGCCTGGCGTCCAAATACGAAAGGGTGCGGCATGTCTATCGCCATACCGGAAGCAAGCAGTCACACGCAGAGAACTGTCAACTTCCTGCTCTCGCACGCGAATGAGTGGAGCACACGTCTGGAAGCGGCTGGGGCCCATGTGACTCGCTATGGTCTGGTCGTCGTGCTGTTGTGGATCGGCGGTATGAAGTTCACCGCCTACGAAGCAGACGGGATTTCCGCGTTCGTATCCAACAGCCCTTTGATGTCGTGGGCTTATCAATTGCTAAGCACTCGGCAGTTCTCGGCGATGTTGGGCGTCACGGAGTTGCTCACCGCCGCGTTGATTGCCGTCCGACCCTGGTCGGCACGCCTGTCCGCAGGCGGAAGTGCGTTGGCCGTCGGCATGTTTCTGACGACTCTGACGTTCCTGTTTTCGACGCCGGGTGTGATTGAGCCGACGCTGGGGTTTCCAGCCTTGTCAGCACTGCCGGGTCAGTTCCTGATCAAGGACGTCGTTCTGCTGGGCGCCGCTCTGTGGACTGCGGGTGAAGCTCTGCGGGCTGTTGCTCGAGAGAGGGCGTGATTGGAGTTGGAGCGTTGCGGTGGCGACAAGACTTCACGCTGACAGTCGCGCAACGCCCGCCACGACGCGCAGCTCTTTTCCGTGGTTCCGATTAACATCGTTCGTGTGCCGTGCGGAAGCTGTTATCCGATAGGGAGCGTTCGCGATGTGGAATCGTGTGTTGGCCCCAGTGTTGAAGCCGTTGAGTTCGACTTCTTTCCAGACTGTTCTGGTCGGGCACCAACCTGCTCAACGCGTGTCGCTGCGGTTGGCGGTCATCATCGTATTGCTCTGTTTGGGGGCATGCGGCACTCGGGTCGTCGCGGAAGAAAGGCCTGTTGATCAGTTCTTCGATTCCAAAGGCGTCAAGATCCGGTATCAGATTCAAGGGCAGGGTGAACCGCTCATTCTGCTGCACGGATTCACCGCCAGCATCGAAGGCCAATGGGAAGCACCGGGGATTCGGGCTCGGCTGGCAAAGGATTTTCAGGTGATTGCCCTGGACGCGCGCGGGCACGGCAAGAGTGGTAAGCCGCATGACGCCATGCAGTACGGCCGCGAAATGATCGGCGACGTCGTGAGACTGATGGATCACCTCAAGATCGCCAAAGCGCACATCGTCGGATACTCGATGGGCGCGTTCATGACCAACTGCTTCCTGACTCAACATCCCGACCGGTTCATCACCGCGACGCTGGGCGGAGCCGGCTGGAAGAAGCCCAACCACGATCCGCTGGGCACTCTGGACAAGCTGGCCGAGTCACTCGAAGCCGGGCAGGGGATCACCCCTCTGCTGGAGTTGCTAACTCCTGTGGGGCGTCCCAAGCCGACGCAGCAGCAGTTGGATGCCATCAATTTCGTCATCAAGGCGACGAACGACCAGAAGGCTCTGGCCGCCTGCGTGCGAGGCATGGCCAACCTGTCCGTCACCGAAGCGGAACTGCGAGCCAACAAGGTCCCGACGCTGGCCATCGTCGGCGCCAACGATCCGTTGAAGCTCACTGTCGACGATCTGGCTCAGGTGATGCCCGAGCTGAAAGTCCACGTCATCGACAACACCGACCATATTACGTGCTTCTTCCACCCGAAGTTCGTCGACGAAGTGAAGGCATTTCTGCTAGCTCACTCGGCAACAAAAACGTCCGCCAACTAGCTCAAGGCAACGGACTGGCTGATGCCGCCTTGAAGAGGCAGTGAGCGCGCTGGAATCGTGCTCCACGTCCTTTCAACAAGCCGCTGAGTCAGCCGGGTCGCAAGTCAGGTTTACCCCGCTCACGACCCGGCATTGAACGACTCAAATCAGCGATCAACTAAGCGCGAGCTGCCTTGCAGGCGGCTGCACATTCGCGGCATGCCTTTGCACATTCCTTGCAGCACTCCTTGTTGCTCTTCTCACAGGAGAGAGCACATTCGAGGCACAGCTTCTCGCACAACACGCACGCTTCGTTGGACAGCTTGCTGTGCTGCTCATGCAGCGAGGCACAGGCCAGGCACATGCTGTGGCAGGCTTCGCAGAGCTTCGCACATTCGGGGCGGTCCTTCTTGCAACAGACGACGCAGGCGCTGCAGAGTTCCGCGCACTCGCGGCACTTCTTGGCGCATTCAGCGACGTGCTTCTGCACGGGCTTTGGATCATCGGCAGCGGACAGCATCCCGACGGACGCCAGCGCTCCGATACCCGCCACACCCAGCAAGCGACCGATCAGACCACGACGAGAGAGATTGGAAAGTTCCATAGTTCGTTCCTTTGCGGAAATGTTTTGAATTGGATTCGTCTTGAAACAAGCGATACGCAATGCGTCCTCAACCCTGACTCAGGGGAGAACCGGCGGACGAATCAACAACTCAACACAGCCATCGGCAAAGCAACTTTTGCAGACCTCGCGGGTGACTGCAGGCCGGAGTCGCCTCGATATTCAACAGCGGCGCGGCGACGAAGTGCAACTCGGCTGTGGGCAGGGCGACATCAGCGACCGCAACCGTACGCTGAGACTCTTGAGGCACCGTCGCGGGCTGTGAGCCTTGCGAACAGCAGCATTCCGGAGTCTGAGGCAGCGGCACCGTTTGAGTCTGCTCGACCTGCCGCGATTCCTGATCCACAATGTGGCAGCAGCTCTTCTTCGCCGGTGTGCGAACTTCCTGGTGCTGCGTGCAACAGGCCATCTCCTGAGGCTGTTCGCTCATGCTGAAGCAACAGGCTCGCGCGGGGAGCAAATGTCCCATCAACGCAGCCAGCACCAGCAGAAACTTTGCAACGGAATGCATGATCCCCTCGATATCTCAGGTTACTCCAGCTTACGCCGCCACGGCCCACCGGAGGCAACTGATTTTTGTCTGGCAATCCACTTTCTCTGATTCGATGAACCAGACGGAGGCGCCAGCGGTCGCAAGCGACATCGTGGAAACTCTCCGCGGCGCCTAGAATCAAATCCTGACGGCGGGAACGGACTTGCCGTTGTGTTGAAGTTGAGATGCGGAAGCTATGACTCAGGTTCCTACGACTGTTGTGCTGGTGGCGAATGAGTTTCAGGCGCGCGGGACGAGTGCGTACACGCTGCGGCTGGCTCAGCGGCTGATCGGTCACGAGTTTGATCCGATCGTCGTTTCGCCCGATTCGCGGCAGGTACACGATCGGATTCGCAACGAGGTCGAGTTCCTGGACTACAGCTTTCTGAACGCCCCGTTCGTCAGTGGTCTGGTGTCTCGACTGGCCGCTCGCGATCTCCGCAAGCGAGCCCCGGCGCTACTGCACATTCAGTCCCGCAATGTCATTCCGCAAGGGCAGGCCATCGCGCGAGCGCTGAATATCCCGACGCTCACGACCATTCACGATTACATCGGCCCTCATGAGCCGCTGGACCTTGATCCACGAATCACGCGCGGCGTCATCGCGGTCAGCGAGTTCGTGCGCGACGGCTTGATCAAGGCGACGGGCGAACGACTCGGCACCATCGAGACGATCTACAGCGGCGTCGACATCCCCGCCGACGATTTCAAACTGGAGGTGCTGAGCTCAGAGCGCACGCCGGTGATCGGCACGGCCGGTCCACTCGAACCATCCAAAGGCTTTGAGTTCTTTCTGCGTGCAGCCCAACAGGTTCTACAGTCGGGCCGCGAAGTGGAGTTCCTCATTGCCGGCAACGGGCCGGACGAGCGTCGATTGAGAGAGATCTCCCGGTCCCTCGGCATCACCAAGCAGGTGACGTTCATCACCAATCTCACGGACTTCGGAGCCGCCGTGCGCGCGATGGATATCTTCTGTCTGCCGTCGCTGAATCAGGGATTGGGCACCATCATGCTGGAAGCAATGGCGATGGCTCGGCCGGTGGTGGCTACCGAAGTCGGAGCAGTGCCCAAGATTGTCACGGATGGAGTGACCGCGCTGCTCGTTCCACCCAGCGACGCCACGCGTCTGGCCGAACGCATGCGCGAATACCTCGACAACACCCCCCGCGCGAAGCAGATCGGCCGGTCGGGTCGCAGTCTGGTCATCCGCGACTTCAGTGCCGAACGCATGGCGGACGAGACCGTGCGAGCCTACCAACGCGTGCTGAGTTCGCTCTCGGAAGTCGCCTGATCCTGCAGAGACTTGTGACGTCGCCGCAAGCGCATCAGCAGCCAGGCACCGACCGCCCAGGCGAGGCCCACCATCCAGCCGCCCAAGACGTCAGTGGGGTAATGCACGCCCATCATCACGCGACTGGCTCCAACGACAAACGCAATCGCCAGTGGAGCCACAAGCAGAAACACCTTGACCCGTTTATGCGAAGACAATTCGGACAGCATGAGGGCCATCGTAACATACACCACGGTCGACATCGTCGAATGGCCGCTCGGGAAACTGGGGCCGCCGATACCAGAATCCGCGTGAGACAAGTGCTTCACGATCTCGGGACGCGGCCGGCCGATCGTTTCCTTCAAGACCATGCTTACGACGTACCCCGACACGATCGTGGCTACGATGAACAGGCCCGCCGCCCGGCGTTTCTCCAGCCTCAGGAAGCCATAAACCAGCAGAGTCAGCGTGAGCAGCACCGCATAGCCGCCCAGAGCGGTGAAGTCCCGGGCGCATTCGTGCAGCCAGTGCGGACCAATCAGCGTGTCCAGATCGTCCCCGCTACGGAGCCTGCGAATGACGGATTCGTCCAGCGCGTTGACGAGGGACGTCTCAATCGAAAACGCGAGCGCGATGAAGCCGACCACGCAGAACGCTACCAGGCCGAATGCGATCTTCTCTGATGTCCGCCAGTCCTTCATCGCCCATCCTTCTGCAGAACTCAGGACGCCTTACCGCGTTTGCTGAGGTAGCCGTTAATGACGAGCGAGATCATCAATACTGTGCCCAACAGGAACGGTCGCAGTAGATCGAAGTTCTTAATTTGCGGAATGTCCAGTTGGTTGAGTCCCACATTCAACACCGTGAACGTAACGACTCCCAGCAGGGTGCGGCCCATGCTGCCCTCGCCGCCGAACAAGCTTGTGCCACCCAGCACGACGCAGGCAACCGCATTCAGCAGCAGATCGGCATTTTGGTCGAGACTCACGCTTTCCAATCGGCCGGCGTTCATGAGTCCGCCAATCGACGAACAGAACCCGCAGATCGCGAGGCACGCCACCACAATCAACTTCGTTCGGATACCCGCCAGCCGTGCGGCTTCACGATTCCCGCCTGTCATATAGACGTAACGTCCGAAGCGAGTATGCGTCAGCACGACGTGCCCGATCAGCAGCATCGCGGCCGAAATCAACGCGGACTTCGGCCAGAAGACCTTGCCCACGAACCATGATTCATTACCGACAAATTTCAGCAGGTCGGGAATATCAAACTTCTGACTCTTGGTGAGATACCGCGCGAGCCCCGTGGCGATATTCATCATCGCCAGCGTGACGATGAAGCTCGGTAGCCCCGAAGAGACTGTCAGGAACCCGGAGAGCAAGCCCGCGCAGACCGCAATCAGCACAGGCACGGCCATCACCAGAGCCGTGGTGCCCAGCCCGATTTCGCCGTTACCGCCCGGACCGGCGGCAAAGGGTTGTTCAAAGAGCACTCCGCAAATGCACGCGGAGAGCAAAGCCACCGTGCCGACGGAGAGATCAATCTCTCCACACAGCAGCACGAACGTCAGGCCGACCGCGACCACCGACAGCACGGACCCCTGCTGCAGCACCAGCGTGATCGTGTTCGCGCTGATGAAGCGGGGGGCCACGATCGAGAAGAACAACACGATGACCGCCAGACTGACGAACGGAGCAAAGTCCGCTGCTTGCCAGTCACGTTCACGGAAGAAAGTCTTGAGGCGATTCATCGAGGCTTGATCGCTTCGCAAAAGGGGCAGGGGAAGGTCCCATCCTGCGACCAGTTCTAATCAACACTCCCCTCGCCCCTC
>JAKFWA010000110.1 GCA_021732995.1 Planctomycetaceae bacterium
TCCAATGCCCCATCGCCATGCCACTGTCTCCAGCCAAACCTCACTCGCATCACTCCCCGCTTTGCCACCAATAATCCACCAACCAGCAGCCGATCAACCCTGATCGACAACCTTTTTCAACAGGCTGCTAAGCCCGGCCCAGAGAACTACTGGATGTTCTACATCGAATATCAGAACAAGAACGGCGATTGGTCGGTTTCTCAACAGAAGCAAATGCCACCCGGGATCGCAGACATGCTCAGGGCACAATCTGGGCGTTACACCGATTGCACATAACAATGCGTTGCGTCTGGTCGCGGTAGCATTACGGTTTATCGAGCCTCACCAGCCGCCGCAGCTGATGAACTCTGTCGTTACCTAAAACGGTGTCTCGGTCTTTGTGATGTTTATACTCGTAACAGACGGAATGCCCCGCACGGTGAAGGAGATGCCACGGAACAACGAAAGTGCTAGCCGTCTCGCGATTGTCTCACGCTTCTGGGAGCGGGAACATCTCTTTGACTCGGAATCGCGCTACCGCCGTCTTCCTGCTGACGCTCCAGTCGTCACTCCGTTTCAGCGCTTCCTCACATGGACTATCTATAACCCCGTCGTTCCGTTTCATGGTGAATGGGTACGGGACGGCGGCTTTGACCGAAATGACTTGATCGCAGCAGTGAAAAGCGGTCTGGAGCACGACGATGACATTATTCAGCAGTGGTTTGACGCTGCGGACATACTGAAACTGCTCAACGCGGCAAATGGCTGGGATGAAATTCTGCTGGCCGTGGAAGCGATCAGTGGCGGCCGTGAGACCACCGAAAAAGTGGCGGCCTACGTCAAACGCATCTTGCCAGATGTGGAGTAACAAGGCGGACGGGTGGCACGCCCTGACCATCGGGAAGGGCGTGGAGTTGAACTCTGAGGCCCACCCTGCGGTCCATGTTGTCCCAGGTGGCCCGCACTCTCCGTGTGCGGGTTTCTTGGGTCCGTCGGCACACGGAGAGTGCCGATCACAAAGCTGGCCACAACAAGGGAGTATCAAGGTTTCTTCGTTGTGGTATTCTTCACAAACGCAAAAACGCGGGCTGGGCCGCCGGAGCCGGTTTCGATCTTGATGGGCGCGACAAATACAAAAAAATCGCGGCGTGGCAGTTTGCCAAGCTGAGCGACGTTCTCAATCGCATATCGGCCCACTCCATTCACGGCGTGATGGACCACGAAATCCTTGGACGGGCCATAGTCGATACTGAGCGTATCAATCGCAATCGCCTTGGACGCTCGCTGTTCTAGTAGAAACTTCGCGGCCTCCAGCGAGTACCCCGGAAAATGCATGACTCCGGTAGCATCGCGATTGCGGTAGCGGGTGGGGTTCTTCCAGTGCTGCCCCCAGCCGGTTTCAAGAAATACGATCGCCCGGTCGGGAATCCGTCCGTGAGCTTTCTCCCAAGCCTCGATGTCACGGATCGACAGCCGGTAGTCGGCGTCCATCTCAGCCTGCATGGCGACATCGAGCACCACTCCCGGCCCGAACAGATCGGCCGGTCGAATCTCATCCACCGCCGGTTGATTACGTTCGAAGTGGTTGGGTGCATCAACGTGCGTGCCAAAGTGCTCCGGCACAGCGAACGCTTTTGATAACACACCATTCTTGTCGAGTGTCGCAATTGTTTTCAGTTTGAACGGTTCGTAGTCGTCGCCCGGCCAGAACGGGCTGCGATCATTCAGCGAATATCCCAGGTCCAGCACCGAGACTTGATCGCTCAGCAGAGCCTTCAGCGGCAATTCGGGTATCAAGTCTGCCTTCGCCGCAGCTTCCTGCGGCCATGCGATACTCGGATACCACCCAGCCACCACCAGCCAGCTCAACCACATCCACCATTTCAGCGCCATGACTCGCTCTCCCCAAACCCGGAAACCGCGACCCGTCGACGATACAGCACCAGCCTGAAATAGAACATCCCCGCCGGAGCGCGTCCGCGCGTGGCAGGCGTAGCACCGACTGGGCGTCCCCGCTACGGATTGTTATCCACTTCAAGTACGACGAAACTGCGCTCCACTTATTTTCAACAGGCTGCTAACCGGGTCGGCGGTGGAACTGGCCGTTCTTCATCACCGCCAGCAGCTTGCTGCGGTCCAGTAGTACTTTGGGATCAGCCAGAGGATCACCTGCTACCAGCAGCAGATCGGCGAAGAAACCCGGTTGAATCTGGCCGAGCTCGTTCGGCAGGTCCATTGCCGCGCCGCCGTGCTTCGTCATCGACAGCAGGGCTTCCATCGGCGTGAACTCGCAGTATCGGATCAGATGATCGAGGTCGCGGGCATTATCACCGTGCGGTGTTACAAAGAAGCCGTAGTCGCCGCCGCCGAGAATCCGGATGCCGCGCTTCTTCAGTTCTTTGAGTCCCTTCGCCGCGCCGGCCAGTTCCTCACGGAAGCCAAACTCCTGCACCTGCTGCTCAGTAAACCACTTCTCGCCTTCGTAAGAAGCCGTCGCGGTGAAACCGATATTCGGACTGACAAACACCCAGTCCTTGTTGGCTTCCAGCAGGTCGAGTGCTTCATCGTCCGCGAAGTTCGCGTGATAGATGACCTTCACTCCGTACTTCACCGCCAGTTTCACGGAACCCGCGCTGCGGGCGTGAGCACTCATCCGCTTGCCGTGCGCCTGCACGACGTCGGCCGCAGCGGCGACTTCTGCTTCGCTCATCACCGTGCTATGTGAAGGAGCATGCGGCACGAACGTGTCACCCGAAATTACCAATTTGATAATATCAACACCTTCGCGAATCAGCTCGCGCGTCGTGCGCCGGAACTCGTCCGGCCCGTCGAGCGTAATCGCCATCGACGACATGTGCGGCATATGCAGCGTCCGCGCGTCGCCCAGTCCGCCGGTGACCGTCAGCCACGGACTGGCCGCCAGCAGTCGCGGGCCGGGAATCTCACCTTTGTTAATCGCGTTGCGAATCACCACGTCGGTACGCGGCTTCGCCGCCGCCGCGCTGATGCAACTGGTGATACCACAATCGAGGTACAGCTTCGCGTTCTTCACGGCGATCAGAGTCGTCTCTTCCGGCGGTATCATCCCGATCTGCACCAGGTCCGCCGCGTTCTCGATACTCAGATGCGCATGCGACTCGATCAGCCCCGGCATCAACGTCGCACCACGCCCGTCGATGACATCCACTCCATCCCGCGGCAGCGTCTTCCCATCCCGAGCCATCGCGGCGATGTGCGAACCCTCGACCAGCACTTCACCGGCATAGGGTTCAGCACCCGTGCAGTCGAGAATTTTGATGTTTGTAAATAACGTCTTCGTCATCATGCACCGTGGAAAGAGAGTGCTTCGGGATCAAGAACCAGCGTGGCGTTTTCACCACTCGAGTGAGTTGGACTTGGTCGCATACAGATACCTGAAATGGCATACTGAGCAAGGCATCGGTTCGGCACAATCCACGCAGAACGAATGTGGAGACGTCCCCATGAAGATATACCGTAAGTGCGTGGCTCTTCCGATGAGTGATGCTCCAAAGATTGAAGGCTGGCTGGAGGAAGAAGGACTGTTCGTAAAACGACGACCGCTTCCGCCGCCCCGGCCGCTGCCAACGATCAACAAACTCATGGAGCTAATTTGCGACAACTTCGACGGACAGGCCACTGTGGGCGTTAGCCCATCGTATTCGTTTCCAGGCTATATCCTAGTCGATGTTCACAGATGGGAAATCGACGTTGCGAAGGAAGTTTTCGACGAAGAACTGATTGATCAGATCGACGAGTGCTTGAGAGCCCACGGCGGTTTTGATCCACCCTTGCTGCGGTCGCTCCACGAACGACAGTGAGCTGCCGACAAACGAGATCTCATCCGGTTTCATTTACACGATCCGCTCTTCAGTATTTTTTGCCGGCAGGAGCCTCGCCTTCCCGATCGTGGTCCGCACAATTATTAAAGTGCGACTTGCAAAACAGGCACAAAGTAGGTGGCTCTGCCTGTAGGACGGACAATCCTGTCCGTCAACGTTTACGGCGCGTTGAAAACGTACCCCACGTCCTTCAACCTGCAGAGGTCGGAAAAGCCTCACCCAACTGTAGCATGGACGCCCCGTCCGTGCGGATTCGGCGCAGCACGGACGAGGGCGTCCATGCTACGGATTGTCGAATTCCAGCTTGATACTCGCCGCTGGCCGCAGGCTATAAGAAAACGCCCCCAGCAACTGGCCGCGTTTTACGGAATGGCAGTCCAGGCATTCAGTTCGCGCTCGCAGCGCGCCGAGCATCAGGACCTCATTCGCTTCTTCCGCCACGACGATGTCTTCCTCGTGCCAGAGTTTGGGCAGAGCCTGCTGCTCAAATTCATGCAGCGCACGAGTCGGGACGCTCTTGAGTTTCTCCATCTGCGGAAGTTCTTCCGAGACGTACACACGCGGCTCTTTGTGCTTCAACAAACTCACCAGCTCCAGGCGAGCGATCTTCCACCCCGACGCCGGGTCAGTCTGCCCCAAGGGAAGTCGAGCCTTACTGAAACGATGCGAGACGAACCCCGCTGCCTTTTGCTTGCCAGCCACATACCCCAACGATGCGGGATTCACGAACCGCCAACTTCCCTCGTCGTGCAACTCCAGCAGTTGATTCTGGCTCGGCGTGGCGACGGCGGAATCACTTTGCTCTGCGACGGGCGCGGTACTACGAACGGTCGCACCATCAATCACAAAAAAGCTCTGTTCTTCATCGTTTGTGGACTGCTCAACTTGGTCTTCATAATCAAGCTGCATGTTCTCGACGGAAAATAAGCGCGCAATTCCCAACCCGCCAGATAAAATGAATTTGTCCGCTTCCCACGAATGCAACTGCTTCAGCTGAAGGTCTCTCCACGAGCGATCGAAGTGTCCAAAATCCGTCTGCCTCAATCTGCTCTCAACGGTTTTCGATAACTGACGATCTGCGGGATTCGCCGACGCGAACGCGGTCGTTGAATCACCAACCACTTCTCGCTCATACTCTAGGCGTTGAGCCAGCGATTCAATGGGATACTGTTCTCGCGCGTGATGACGGCGCAGCACTTCCATCGCTCCGGGTATGATCGCCAACGCATAGACTGCCACTGTAACGGCAACCCCAACTTGCAGCCGGGTTCTCGGCTTAGTGTTCACAGGCAATAACCACGCTGCGATTAGCAGGACCAAAAGTAACATCAAATTAGCCGGCGACAGCCAGCAGGCGAAGAACAAGCCTGCTGGTGCCAGTATCGTAATTTCGCCTCGCGCTTCGCGCGATTGCGCCTGATAAAACAGAAACAGAAGAACAGCCGAGAAAGCAACCGACGCCGCGAAAAGAATGACTACGTCGAACATGATGAGCATCCCTATCGGCATGGCAGCAGTAGATGAATCGCTCAATTCGACCGCTGTTGCGAGTCGCGGGTTCCGTTCAAACTCACTGCAGTTGACTCGGTGATGGCTCTGACCGTTGGACGCAATGTATAAGAGAACGCGCCCAGCAATTGACCCTCTTTCACGGAATGGCATTCGAGACACTGGCCATGCGCCCGTAGTGCTCCCAGCATCAGAATCTCATCCGGTTCTTCCGCGACGACGATATCTTCCTGGTGCCACAATTGCGACAGAGCGTGCCACTCGAACTCGTTCAATTTGCGCGTCGGGACACTCTTCAATCTGTCCATTTGAGGCAACTCTGCCGAGATATACACACGCGGTTCTTTGTGTTTCAGCAGACTGACTAATTCCAGCCGAGCGATAGCCCACCCTGCCGACGAGTCGGCCTTCCATTTCGGTAATTGCCCGATCGTGAAACGGTGAGATACAAAACCCGCGGCTCGTTGTTTGCCAGCTACATACCCCAGCGACGCGGGGTTCACAAATAGTGACGCCCCCTCATCATGCAAGCCCAAAAGCCATTCCTGCTTCGGAGCGGTGCTTGCAGCTGCATTCTGTTCCACCACCGGAGCTGTGCTGCGAACAGTCTGACCATCGATCACCAGAAAGCTCTTTTCATCCGCACTTGTGAGCGTTCCTGGCTCGTCCTGATACTCCAATAGTGACTCTTCGGTTCGAGGATAGAAAGGCATCCTTCCAATTCCAAACCCGACGGCGAATACAAATCCGTCGAGTTCCCGTTGGTGTAATCTCTGCAACTCGTGTGTGCGATAGGACTCCCAAGGTCGCTTACCAGAGAGAAGCAGCCTCGTCGCGACTGCTTCTGAAGTGACACCAGCTGCCGAGTTGGCGGACGCGAAAACGCTTGACGAATCACGGAGCACCGCCTGCTCATAATCAAGGCGATCAGCTAATGACTCTACGGGATACCTCTCGCGCACTTGAAGCCGATACAGCAACCCCCGGGTCCCAGGTATTGCCGCCAAGAAGTAAACCACCGCCGTGATCACTACGCCAACGCGCGATCGAGTTGACCGCTTGACGGTCGTGGGCATACTGCTCGCCGCAATCAACAGGAGAATTCCTAAGAGCAGATTTACCGGCGACAACATGCACGTAAGAAATAGCGCTCCCAACGCCGATCGCCAGACCCGCTGCCGCCCCTCCTCTGAATGCGTCGACAGAAACGCGAAGAGAAAAAAAGCCGAGATAGACGTCGATATTATGAGAGGAATAGACGCCGACGCCAGGAAAGGAAACGTCACAAAGCTCATTGGCGTAGACATCGCCAGTCTCCAGTGTCGTGGCCGTCGGATACGCAGCATCCGCTGTTCTGAATGACTTGCCGGTACTTCACCTGCACCACCCAGTCTACCCGTGAAAATCCGTCACGCAAAGCTGATCTTCAGGCCGAGCTTGTCTTTCATGGCGAGCAGCGCTTCGGCGTTGCCCATCGCGTCGTCAACGGGATGATGCGAGTGCTTCGTACGCCGCAAGTGCTTGAAGTTCACGAATGTGTCTTTCACCAAGCCTTTGTAGAGCGACCCCAGATTCGTCGAGCTGAAGCCGAACGGATTGCTGCCGACAAAATGATGAAAATACCAATTGATAAACTGCCAGTCGAACCCGTTATTGTCCGAGACGAACATGATTCGCCCCTGGCATTCCGCCTTGAGCCAGTCGCGGAAGGATTTCATCACGACTGCCGGATCATCGAACGTCAGCGTGGCGTCGCGACTGAAGCCGCTGACCGCCAGAGCGTCCGGAATGAACCGCTCAGAAATCGGGCGGAGTTGTCCGTAAAAAGTGCGTTTCAAATCGGGTTCGACAATGACCGCCCCGAAACAGACCATCGAGTAATCACCGGGGATTGGTCCATCGGCCTCGACGTCAACCATGACATATGGCATTCGATACTTTCCATCTGCGTGCCAGCACTGCAGAGCCAGCCAAAGCCACTCAACCGCGTTGATCAGACGCGAGGACTCGCCGCCAGCAGGGCACATCACCAATTCGCAGCTCCCCATGAGCCGCGCAATCATTTCTTCATTTAATTCTCAACAAACTATGACACGACCGTTGTCGCTTGTCAACCGAGCAGTCGCGCCGCTTTGTATCCAGATTGTAACGAGGTTGTATCGACGAGATTTGCTTCTTGAAGCTCGCGAGCGATTCTGATACTCCAGTCGGTACCAGCAGAATTGCACTGTCGACGCTGCAATCCGCGGATAAGCGATCAGATCGCGAGGTGTTCGATGTGGCAGAAAGTAATACTGTGGGTCGCTTCCATTTCCCTGGGCCTGATGATCACCGCGGGCGGGGTACTCAGAATCTGGCACCGCACCGGGGACTCCAAGTTGGATGTCGTGAACGCGAGCCGACACCGCGCACTCCGGGAGCGTTATCCGATCGAGAATCTGGCGCCGCGGCTGGAGTACGAACAGGCCGTCCTGGCCGATTCGAGTTCCGCGTTCAGGACCGCGTATAGCGCACCCAAAGCTCTGTCGCCTACGGTTCTGAAGCGTCTGCAAGCCGACGGCGAGGGCAAGTCATACCGGAGCAATGCTCTCGCCGATCTGCACCGCCGGGGGGCGAACGAATTCATCAGAAGACCGCTGAACGGCGTGAGCCGTATCATATCGCCCGCAGATTTGCTGGAACTAGAGCCCCTGGAAAGCGAGAAAACATTACCACTACCCGAGTATAGTAATACCGACAGCTTTCCCGTCATCGACGGCAAGACAATTCGCACCAGTCCGCCCGATGGGGGCGGAGACGCTTCAGCGGCAGCGATCCCGGCGCGGGACGCGCTGCTGCAACTCCACAGCGACGGCAGCACCGGCTTCTTGGATCGCAACTTCTTCGGAGCGACGATGGACAAGCAGCTCGTGTCTGGATTTGTCACTCATCGCTTCTACGGGCAGATGCCACCAGTGAAGACGTCGACCGACGATCAGGTGTGGAGTATTACTCGGCTGGAACTGGTCAGCCTGCTGAAGCACAATGAACCGCGCGTCTATGTCTCGAAAGAGCTGCCCAGGCTCGCAGAGCTGAAAGATGTACCCACCCGCCCGCTGGACGAATTTGAGAACGCGTCTCTGAAGGAATTGTGGCACGACGAAGACATTATCATCGTCGAAGAACCACAACGAATTCGGATGCTGGGTTCGCTGCGGGCTCAACAGACTTGCCTCGATTGCCATTCCGTGGAACTCGGCCAATTGCTGGGAGCATTTTCGTACGAACTCCAACTGCGGCGGACGATGCCACCGGACGGCAGCGACAACGCCGACCAACAGCGGAGACACTTGTCGAAAAGGTAGAGGCGAGCGATGCTCCTGCCGAGCCGTTTTTTGGAATTCCGCTCGGCTCGGGATTAAGAGGCCGACACACAACTGCGGTGCTGTATGAGACCCCGTAGTATGGACGCCTCGTCCGTGCGCAATTGGCAGCGCACGGACGGGGCGTCCATGCTACAAATTGTTTGACATCTTGAGCACGACACAATCGTGTCAGAAAGATAATCCAAGGGGCGTATCAGCTCGACACGTCGCTTGATGGTATCAAGGATTTATAAAACACCGTCGTGCTGCACAAACCGCCCTGCGGCCAGAGTGCATAGTCCGGAATGATACCGCAGCGCTGCCAACCCAGTCGCGAATACAGTCGGTCGGCGTCACTGCCAGTGACGGTATCCAGCACCAGCAGCGTTTTGCGGGCGTCCAGAGCGGCCGCTTCCGCCGCTCGCAGCAGCTCCGCCCCGATACCTCGTCGACGAGCACTACTATGCACCTGCATCTTGGCGATGTCAGCCCGGTGCGGTTGATTCTCGGGTGTCGCCCAGACGACCTGCACGGTGCCGAGAATCTGCCCCGACGCCGCGTCCTCGGCCACGAACACGATCCGTTCTCCACGCTCGGCGCTGGCCAGCACGTTGCTCCAGAACTCCAGCAACCGCGCCCGCGACACTGGCAGCATGAACCCGATTGACGCCCCGCCTTCCACGCAATCCTGAGTCACCGTCGCCAGCGCTTCCGCCGTCGCCGAGTCCGGCCGAGCCCGGCGGATGTGAAATGAATCATCAGTCATGATCAACCTGGCGAAGTCTAACGTGTTCGAGGCAACTCATTCACAGCGTAGCCGAGGGAGTCTGAACCCTCGACGCTGGCGTTCTCGATGAGACGATATAGGCTGTGGAGACTACGCTAATCGTGATTGTGAGGTCCGCTCGCCGGGTCATCCGGCGTGCCTCGGGCGGCATCGGACGTTGAGGGCTGCTCGAGCGCGGCATCCAGAGCGTTTGTCGGCTGGGCGGTTGGCGTCGTGCCTTCGGCCGACGGTTTCACGGACGGGAGTTCCCCATTCACCGCATTGAGGATGCGTTGCGCCTCCGGCGACACCGTAAAATGAGATCGATCCCCTGACTGCTCCGACTCGCCCTCGCCAGGCGTGGTTTCGGGCATTGGAGTCTCGCCGAGCGTCGTCTCCTCAGCCTCAGCCGGCGGCAGGGTAGCAGCCGCGTTGTTGGCTGCTGGATTCAGGCGAGCGTAATCCGCCTTCAATTCATTGACGACAACGACCTGAATGCGCGGGTCCAGACCGAAACTCGCCTGCGGTCGCTCGTCAGTGACGAGAAATACATCCGGACCCCCATCGGCGATCGGAATCTTAAGCGTATAGTTGTTTGCCCCGGAAACACTGTCCCGCATCTTGCTCGAATCTCCCAAAATCACAATTCTCGACACAATACCTGCGAGATACTTGTTCGTGAGATCGCAGCCATTCTTATCCTTGCTCCAAAACTGGCCCTTTTTATCTAAAATATCGAACGAAAGCACGGCGACGTGAATGTGTCGATTGTTGACTGCGTCGGGCGACACGCCACCAGTCATCCGATCAATCCCGTAGTCGAATAGAGACAATTCGGGCAATGTCTGCTTGCCGGGCAATACTTCGGGTTCGTTCGCATAAAGCAGCATTGCCAGCTCAAAACTTGAAGTGACTACCGGGTGCTGCGGTCGATGCCCGCTCCTGATCAGTTCTTTCATGACCCAGAATGTGGTGGCGCCGAAGCCCCAGAACGCTGTTGAATCTCTCGGAATCAGATAGGGGCTGCGTTCTCCCTCTCTCTCCGCATCCCGACACTTCAGATAGACCGAGTCTCGAGCTAGTTGCTGCTTGGCAACGGCTCCGGGGTCATGCAGGGTGCGAACAAACCTTCTCACCGTGCGCCAGTCGAGCCCCGTCAGTTCGAAGCACTCCAGCCAATCGGCCATTTGATCACGCACGCCGTCGATGAAGTCGCGGTCCTTGTAGAAGAACTTCTTGTCTTCGGCCGCCAACTCTTTGGGATTGCGTCCCTGCAACAGCTTCCGCAACAACCCAAGTCGTCGCTTCCGCGTCTGGTCGCCAGATGCTGCCGCTGTCTCCGCCGGGGGGTTCTGACCTTCCCAGGTCACGGTGTCTGCGGTGTGCATCTCGTTTGGCCCCTCATTGCGACGAAACAGATTCGACGACGAGGACGTTAGCACAGTAATGCCGTCGACAACAACTCTGGCAGAGATGTTGAGTCGCCGATTTCCAGGGAAGGATTCCCTCAATTCCGTCCAATTCTTCCCGATAACTCGGCTACTCCCTGTCTACACTTCGGCCATGCGGGCTCCTGACACACATTTTTGGAGATTACTCATGGTTACGAATTCTGAATTTCCAGTGAACCCAACGCACACAACAGCAGTCGATTTGTTGCAGGATATCCAGGAATTGGGATTGAAAACAGCTACAGCGCGAGGCATACACTTATCACCAGAACCATCGCAGGATGAGCGCGACGCAATGCTGGGAGCCATTTTGCTCGGAGCTTTAATCGACACGGAAGTGACGGGCGCCGAAATTGCGCAAATCATCAATCAGTGCGACGAGGGGCAAATAAAAAGCGAAAGCCCTCTGGTAGTTGATGCTACCGAGGGCTCTCGCGGTTAATAAATTGGATGACAGCAACCGGCTCGCAGCTACTGAAACCACTTCAGGAAGATCGAAACTGGATTATCACCAGTCTCAGTTTTCCGGGTAGAGACGAGCCAGTCGCGAATGATTGAGTCCTGCGTGACCTCGCGAGCGATGCCGGCCATGCCCCTCAGGAGTCTTTCGTAGAACACGGCATAAGGAATCCCCAAATCTCGAGCGAGCTCACTGAGATTGGGTTTCCCATTGTTGCGAGCCGCCTGGAGAGTCGATTCCACGGGCTCGCGGAGTTCGAGGGGCAGATTGTTAATTGCCCCTTGGATGACGAAACGCAGGTATGTACCCATCGGGTCCGCGCTCCCCATCAGGTTGCGATTCATCTGATGCTCCTGTAGCAAATGGAGGGAAAGAAAAAGGTGGGGCTGCTAACAAAGCAGCAAGTGAGGCATGACGCTTATAGTTAGTAGATCGCAGTTTTATCGGAGCTTACTTTTACGCGAATACGTGAGCTGCTTCGCGTGATACTCTTTGAGCGAACGGAGGCACTTCCAATACCCGCAGACGCGAGAGAAGGTTCGGTGGATATTCGCCGGTTGCGGGTTGATGCAGTCCGGGTTGACCATCTCGGATACGTCTTGCCCGAAGCCTGCGATGGATGACAACTGCCTGAAACTTGGTGGTGAATTTTTATACGTGCTGGCTGCTTGCGGCTGTGTATCGATTTGGGACCGTTGAGCATCTCGCGCGAGCCGATCTTTGGTATGAATACCCACACTCTTCTCGCGAAGGCCCCGCTGTTGACCGCCATGCAGCTAAGACGATCATTCGAATGCAATATGGAATGATGTGTGCCGGGATTGTGTGCTTCCTGCGCCACCGACTGCTGTCGCTCCCGCAATGAAGAAGATGTCTTAACAAAGCCAGCGCGGATTCCCGGCAGCTTCCCAGCCATAACGATCGTTCTGCCAGTCAGGCAATTGACACTCTTCTATTGCGAGGGGCCGGACACACTCCGCGGCTGTGACCTTTCTGGTGGACCACGATTTCCATCGTGCTTGCTTTCAGGCACGTTCGAAACGTGCCCCCATGTTTTGCCAGAAAGAAACTCACGCGCGGAGTGTGCTCGGTAATAAGAGGCTGACAAAGCACTCAAATACGCCGCGAAACAACGGCGCCTTTCGGGAGGGCGAGGCTCCTGCCGAGCCGTGACAGCTCTGCGATCGACCGTGGTTGCTGCTCAACGACGGCTCGGCGGGAGCCTCACCCTCCCATTCCCTGCTGGCTGCTCTTGCGTTGTTTGTCGGCCTCTTGCACGGACGACAATGAGTGGTGCGTTCCACTCATGCGAGAACCTCATCGCTCCCTTGCCTCGACCTCTTCGGCTGGACTCGAACTGCGGCCGACACCAGCTTGACGCGCAGTCTATCCCGTGATGGGTATTACTCGGGTTCGATCGACTGTGAATACTTACTGAGTGCCGCGACATCAACGCTCGGTAAGCATTGAGTATTAGTCGATTCCGGCCGGATTGTTCCGATAATCCGGGCGGGTGTGATGTACATTGCCCTTCGTCGCTGGTGGCCACCACGAACAACAAACAGTAAGCACTTGTCCTTGACTGAGGAGAATGATAATGACGATTAACAATCAGACGGCTGACTTCGGTACTACTACTCTGCGCACGAATGACACTCTGAAGACCATTCTGGCTGGAGTTGGCACGCTGCTCTTTGGTGTCGCGGTCTACTACGCGGCGGGTATTCTGATCGCTGATGGCGGCATGGGAGATGCCACGCCGGGTACGGGTATCACTTTCCGTTCCGCGAGTTGCTCCGAGTTCAGCAGCGAACGATCTGCAAGCGAACGGCCGGTGAGCGAGCGGATGCTGGCTTCGATGCCGTCTGCGAGCTGTCGCTCGGCCAGCGAGTTGTCCGCGTCCTGCAGGTCAGTTCGTTCCGAGAGCCGCTTGTCGCCCGGCAGCTCGCCTGAGAGCCTGCTGTCGCGAATCGACAGCATGTCCTCGCGGTTATCAACTCTGTCGTGAACTCGGTCACTTCCCACATCCTTATCATTTATTCGAAGGACTGATCATGATCGAGCGCCGAACACCATCCAATCCGCTGAACACTGGCCGAGCGAGGACGCGACAACTCCCGCACTCACCCCATCGTGGACAAGGCGGAGGCATGACGGTGGTGACATATATCGTCCAATGCGTCGACGAGAACGGTGAATACAACGGATTGGGAATTTCGTAATTCTTTTCTTCTCCACCAGACCAGGAGCGGCCCATGACCAACTGGAACGACCCATTGAACGCCGGTGACTACGGATACGAGCCTGAGACGCCCCCGAACCCGCCGCCGACTCCCGTAGCTCAACCTGCTCCCAATAAGCTCGTGATGATCGACCAGGATTGCTGGATGTGACCCCGGCCGACACCACAAGCGAAGAGCCCGCCTCCACCCCCGGATGCGGGCTTTTTTCGTTTACAGGCACGGCGAGGGCCTACTCTGACGCTGCATTGGCAACCTCAAAATCCTGCAGGCCGAAGCCGGCTAACCGGACGCTGCCGTTCTCGCCTCGCGCATCAGATCGCATTAATTGAGAGTCTTTGTTCTGCACGGCGCGGGTGTTTTCCCGCCCCCAACCGTACGTCTGAGTTTAACGATTATTCGGCATGGGTGGGCTGCAGGTGCTGGTTGGCGGCGTCGCGTCACCAGGATGCGGAAATAGCAGCAGACGTTCATTAACCGTAGGGCGTCACCACCCCGCCGTCCGATTCAAACGGTACTCGGGTGAAATCGTGCAAACTCGTCACAGGAAGAAGGGATTCGTATGAGGAGGCTTTTTCTGCTGGGGGTTGTGGCGGGGGCGTTCTGCTACCCCGGCTGCACGTCCTTCAAGAGCACGATGTTCCATCGTGGTGAAGACAATTGCGACTGGTACAAAGGTCCGGTGTTAAAGGGTGTGCCGACCACGTTCAGAACGGTGACTCACGCCCGGATCGACATCGTCGAGTCTCGCTTCTTGACCGGCAAGACCGCTGTCGATGCATCGAAGAACATTGGTATTGATGGTGCCGCACCGACGCTGCACTGGCTCGACGGCGGTAAGCCGGCGCGCACCGTCAAGATCACGCTCATCGAGACGGAGAAAATCATCACGGTCGATCCCAAGCGGCCTCTTTCCGGCGCCGTTGAAGGGATGAAGATGGGCTTCACCGGCCAGCAGTTGAATCAGTTGGACTACAAGGTCAACGACACGACGATTCAGGACATCACCACCGTCGTCAAGAGCTTCTTCCCGAAGGGTATCATTCAGGTTCCCGGCACTCAGAGCACGTCGGTATCCGACGCAGGGATGACCACGGAAGGGATCGACAAAGCCCTGCTGAAGGTCGACTCCGTAGTCGCCAGCACCATTCTAGAAATCGAAGACCCGGACTTCGAGGCCAACCTGCGTTACTTCCTCAATCACAACCTGAACGACTGCCATGGCTGCAGTGATGTTCTTACCAAGCGCTAATCACGGCGCTTTACAGGAAGGAGCCTGCGAATGTGGCGTTATACTGCTCTACTCATCATCGTGTTGAATACAGGTTGCACATCGATCTCCAGTTCGGTCTTGAGCCGCACCCCGGATAATTCCGGCTGGATGGTGCACAAGAAAATCAAGGGTGTGCCGGTTCGCCTGAAGGTTCCGACTCACATGCGCGTCAATATCATCGAGATCAAGTTGTTGGGCGTAGTCACCACGAGCGACGGCACCCCGACGATCACCTCGATCGCCCCGCTGGATCGCCCGCTATACCGCATCGATCACGAGATCATCAAGACAGACAAGATCTTCTTCGTGGATATGAAGCGACCGGCTGCGGGAACGATCGATGCGTCGGTCAAATTCAACGCGGAAGCTGAGTATCCCACCGAGTGGAACTACAAAGTGAAGGACGAGACATTGCTGAAGTCGGCCGATCTGGTGAAGGCGATCGCGCCGAATATCTTCGCGGTGCCCGGTTCTCAATCCATGGGCTTCGGCTCGGGTCAGGTATTCGATATCAAGGACGGCGTTCGCGAGGTCGAAAGCCTGGTTGCTACGGATGTCTTCGAACTCGATTCACCCTGTTTCGAAGCCGAAGTCCGCGGCTTCATCGAAGCTCATCTCAACTGTGGACACCATTGCACGGCGGGTGATATCGGGGCCGCCCCGCCACCGACGCCGATGCCGGCGAGCGGCGGAGCTACCACACTACCGACGGCTCAACCCGTGCCCCCAACACCGGCAGCGCCGGCTGGGCAAGCCAAGGCCGGCCGACCCAGACAGGAATCGGATGTGCTCTCGACTGCAGCTCGCCCAGCGCGGTCGCGAGGTGCACGGGTCGTCGTGACCGATGACGAGTAGCACCTGATACCCTCGCGACGCAGAGCCTGGAGGTTGCCCCGCGTCGCGGCAGCGCGGTTCGGAGACAAGGAAAAGGGAGTATCATGGCGAAAAAGAAAGCCGCGAAAAAAGCCGCCCGTAAGGCCGCTCCGGCACGTCGAGAAGACACACTCCGAAAAGCGTTTGCTCAGGCGAAGGCAGACCTGCCGACGGGTGTCGAGTTGCAAAAATTACTGCGGCGGGATGGCGTCACCGGCGTAAGCGTCGGCATGCGGCACAAGAACTCTCAACGCACAGACGAAGTTGTCATTCGCATTCATGTCGCCAGGAAAAAGGACAAAACGGACCTGACCGCCAATCAGATGCTACCATGTCGATTTGGCAAGACGTCCGTCGATATTATTGAAAGCGGCGGCTATGAATCCTGTCAGGCGAAAGCCGCCTCCAACTCGACACCACCCCCACAGTATCCACCAATTGATACTGGTTCCATGATTGGCCCGGCCGCTAAGGCGTCAGACTGGGGCACACTCGGCCTTGTCGTGAAAACGCAGGGAAACAGTAGCCTGCGTCTGCTCACGAACGCTCACGTCGTGCTCGCTGGCCGTCCGATCTCGCAGGTAATTGCCAATGGAGAACAGGCCGTTCAGCCGCCCAAAGGCAAGATTCTACCTGACCCGCAGCAGCGGATCCTGGGGTCTCTGATAAAATCTTCGTTGACACTCTCAGGGGAGGTTGACGCGGCTACATTTGACGTCGACCCGAACCTGGCACCAGGAGTAGGCAACAATAACGGCGTTGGGTCCGGAGCCCTGGACGATATTGACGCAGCTTTGAAATCGCCGGTGAAGATGAAAGGCGCAGCGTCGCCGTCCCGGAAGGGGACCGTGTTCGATATTCACTTCATTACCAAAGTGTCCGCCGGCGTAACTCTGCGGGAGCAGATTCTCATCGAGCCGGACGGTAACGAGTTCAGCGCCCCAGGAGACAGCGGCTCCGCGTTGATCAAAATCGACACTCCGGATGTCGTAGTCGGGCTCGTTCACGGGCGCACTGAGGTCGAAGTGCCCGTCAACGGCGTACTGAAGAAGAAGTGGTTCGGAGTCGCCAGTCCGATCCAATCGGTCTTTGGCACTCTCAAAGTTCAACTGTGATGAGGCAGCAGAACCATGATCACTCCCTTCAAGGCTACCGTTCTGGTAACTCTGCTGCTGTGCAGTATCAACGGATGTTCGACGCTGCGTCCTCCGGCGCCGTCACCGCAAGCACCACAGACTCCCGGCGCGAAGCCGGTTGATCCCGAACCAGCAGCGGAAGTGGCCTACCTTGCCCTGGCCATTCCCTCACAGAAGCACAACGAGATTACACACCTTAATGCCCTGCATCCCGGCATCGTACCCCAGTTGCAGACAGTGCCGATCGGCAAGGGCGGACTGAGTCTGGGTGATGTCACCGAACGGCTTAATACTCACTACGAGGCCGTCCGATTGCTTGACTATCGCCGCCGCTCACCCGCTGCACAGACGGCTTACAAAAAGGAAGCTGCGACGTCAGTGCTGAAATTCGTAGTCATTCGCCGGGCCAGCGGCGCTCGAGTGGACGACTACCTGATACCATTTCAGATGGTGACGAACGGAATTGCGAGGTTTGTGCAGGTCGAACCCGGCGATGTCATCAGAATTGAGTTTGTCGACGTGCGGCCAGGAGCCGGAACGATTCCTGTTGGCTCGCCAGCCGGAACAGCGCCAACAATCTCGGTTACCCTGGAGGGACGCGTGAACCGAGCGGGGGCCACTCGCGTGGCGCCAACAGCATCGTTGAGCAATGCCCTGTCGGGCCAGCTACCAAACACACCCACGCTCCCCGATATCGCGGTGCTCCACCGCGCCGACAAGGCGACCGGCGTTACACAGCACTTTCTACTCGACTTCAATGGTCCCTTTCGCGATCGACAAAGTCTCGATCTGGCGGCGCGAGCCCTGGTTCTTCAAGAATTCGATCGCATCGGCCTCCTCTACTCGGAGGAGATACCATTGTTGCAAGGCGCCGCAATCGCTTCGCAGACGATGTTTGCTGCAGAGTAGTAACCTATCCAGACCGCCACGCGAATCGGAGTCAGCACGCATTCGACCAGCCTGGACCATGATCGCACCACTTCGATAGGTCCGGCGAGGCGAACTGTCGTCGCGTTCGAGGATTATTCCTCTTTCGGAACCTTCTTGGCGAGCTCCTGGAACTCGGCGTGCTTGCGGATCGAGGCGAGATCCGGATCTTCCAGCATCCAGCGCTGATTGAAGGGATCGAGTCCGGCCTTCATGGCTGCTACCAGATCGTCCAGCGCCTGACGTTCATACTTTTTGATTTTGGTATCACGTTCAGGCACGTCTTCATGAGCCTGCACATACTCCAGCAGGCGACCGTACGCGCACGCGGCATTATATAAATACAAATTCTCGCCCTTGAATCGGCCGCGCGATTCCTCAACGGACTTCACGGCTTCGTCCAGCTTGCCCTGCCGCGCGAGTACAATCGCATAGCCCGTCGGGCCCTGCGAGTTCGTCGGGTCCAGTTGCATCAGCTTCGCGAAGTCTTCACCAGCTTTCTCGAGCTTATCTTTTCGCAGCAGCAGGTTGGCTCGCGCCAGTCGCGATTCGGGATGATCAGGATCAACCTGAATCGCCTGATCATACGACTTCATCGCCTCATCCATCCGCTTGTTCTCTTCGTGGTCGCGACCGCGGAACAAGTACTGCGACGCGGGCGAGCGGCTGGCCAGATTCCGCAGCGCCACGGTGACGACCTGCTTGCGATTGGGAGGCGAACTCTCCAAAGCCTCGCGCAAGGCCACGCGAGCTTCCGGCGTACCCAGGTTGGCCAAGGCGTTGGCCAGCGTCTGAAAGCGGGTGTCGTTACCGGGCTTCTTGAACGCTTCAATCAGCAATTCAACCGCCCGCGGTGAACCGTCCGACTGCAGCAGATTCACTGCCTGAGCCATCACGCTGAAGTCGTTCGTATTCAGTTCCTTCGCCGCGATGTCCCGGAAGACAGGCGACTTCAAGCGGCCGAGTGTATTCAGCGCGGTCACGCGTTCGTGATTCTCCAGATTGTCATACAGAGCCGCCAGCCGCGCAATGGACTGCTCATCACCGATCTGGCCGATGAGTTCAATCAATTCGCGGCGACGCGGGTCACGCGCTTCGAGATGCTTAACAAGATAAGGCAGCGCACGCTGATCCTTCGTTTTGCGCAGCAGTATAATCATCGCGGGCGTCGGTAATGATTTTTCAATCGCTTTCAGGGTGAAGTCCGCCGCAATCTGTTCGCTGCGGCGGTCAGGTCGTTGAGCCAGATAATTCAAAGCCGCTTCGGCCAGCGGGCGGCTATCGTCCTTCAGGCAGGTCTCCAACAGGTCAATCAGCTTGGGATGTCCGACCACGTTGATGGCGTGCAGAGCTTCCAGCCGCACGTCACTCGTCGGGTCCGTCGCATAACCGTACAAGGAGTCCGACCAGATCGGCCGCGCATGCCGACCGAGACTCATGACGATTTCTTTGCGCGAAGAAGTCGTATCAATCTTGAGGAAGGCCAACAGAGCTTCATGTGCCGCCCCGAAACGCGAGCCGGCCAGGCTGTCAATTGCTACTCCGGACAGCGGCTGAATATTTCGTTTGGCATACTCCAGCAGTTTGTTGACGGCAGTGGGCTCGCCGAAATGTTTCAACGCTCGGAGCGCGGCCTTCTGCATTTCCACGGCGGAGTCGTCGGCCAGTGCGAGTATCAACGGCAGGTCTTCCGCCGCGAGACGACCGCCACCATTGGCCAGCGCCGCGGGCCGGGTGAGCGCGCTGCCGTTACGGATTTCGGCGAGCAATTCATCACGCGGTACAATCTGATACGCCGAAGCCAGGGCTGCCGAGATCGCGTCATCGACACTGTCATGAATGCCGCGCTGCGCGTTACCCACCGGCTGATAGATTGGCGTGCCGTTCTGGTTGAAGACCACCTGCGGCGTCGGCGCCACGCTGCGGTTGCGACGAGCATTCGGCGGCACGATGTGAAACTCGCCGACTCCGGAAGGAAACGGCGGGAACTGCGGGTTCTGCTGCTCGGTGGCTCCGCCTTGCCGGGCGATCTCCTGCAGCCAGTAGAAGCATTGATTGTCCGGCGCCGGAGCACCGTCCTGCCATTGCACCACGAAGCGCGCGACCTTGGCTTCGTTCAGCTTCGTGATCTCGGTCAGCAGCTTGTCCAGGCTGAGCTGATTCAGCGCGCCCGCGATGGTCATCACCGCCAGAGCCTTGCGCGGACCGACTCGTTCGACGCGCAATTGCAATTGCCGGCTGAGTGATTCATTGAGGTCCACCACCACCGGCTTCTGCCCGGCGCGCTGCACCGACAGTTGCAGTTGCGGAACGCGTCCACCGCTCGGCAAACCCGAAAACAGCAGCCACGTCTGCATCGATTGACCAGGTTCCAGCGTGAGCGACGGCGTCTTCAGATTGTTGTACGGCTGTGACATCGTGCCGTCGTAGAAGCTGGAATTGGCCAGTACCTGCGGCAACTTCGTCAGCTTGAGATCCTTGGTGTCGACCTTCAGCGTGTAGTCGTCGGGCTCGATCTTCTGTTCCTGAGCGGTCAGGTTCAGCCACGTGACGCGCATCACCAGCAACCGCAGTTCCTGATTCGTTACATACTGCGTCTGCATGTGCAGCGAATTCACCAGCAGCATCGCCTGCTGCTTGGCCGGGTCCACGGGTTGGCCGTTCGCGAGCTTCAGGGCGTTGAGTTCGCGTTCCAGTTTCTCGACGCGCTGCAGCACGGCTTCCAGCGTTTCGTCGCGTTGACCGGCTTCCGCGGCTGGTTTGTCCTGAGCCGCCACTCGCGCCCACGTTCCCGTCCCGACGGCCTGTCCCAGCCAGACCATCAGACCGATCGCGATTACTGACCACCGAATGCACTGCATGGCGACGCCTAACCTCTGAAGTCCAGAACAGCTTGAAGAGGATGAGTTCTACCACCCCCGCAAGGCGGTGTCTCCCATTCTTCGGCTGCCGCACCCTCAAGCAGGCGGCAAGTCGCTGCTCGCCCGTTCGGCCAGCTTCCGCAGGGGCTCAGACCGCATGCGAAGTGCGACCGCCCATCACGACTCGGCCGGCTGACTTCAAATTCACTGAACCCGATCTGACGTGAGAATTGTCTCGATAACTTCGAGTTCACTTGCTACCGGGAGGAGAGTCTTCGCAGACACTGGAATCGTTGATGAGCAGCAAACTCGAGAACGACGCGGCTTTCAACATTGCGGACGAGACTGATCTCATCTGTCTGGAAGATGCGGTCTGGGTACTCGCAGCTAAAGGTGACCGCCAGGAACGATTGCGCAGTTGCTGCTACGACTTCGCGTTCAATTCCATTTTCGAGTGCCGCCGTCCGTGGAATCGACCACCGCACATGAAAGCGGTGGCTCGCTTTGGCGCCTTCTCGTCGCAGTACGAAGAGGTTTACAAGATTCTCCTCAGCGAAGGCATCGAGCTAATTCATTCGCCGGCTCAGCACTACCTGAGTTCGGTGCTGTCGAACTGGTATCCGCTGCTGGCTGATCTGACTCCGCGCAGCATCTGTTTTGACGGGCCGCCTCAGGCGGATGTGATTACGTCAGAACTGGGGTGGCCAGTCTTCATGAAGGGTGAGCGTCAGACGAGCTTTCATCGACGACGTCTGTCGATTATCGAAAGCCCGGACGCCCTGCGTGCGGCGCTCGAAGTATATGCGACTGATCCCGTGCTGAGCTGGCAACAAATTGTCTGCCGCGAACTCGTCCCGCTACGCCCGGTCGACGATGTATCACCGGATCGTATTCCAACCTCGTTCGAGTTCCGATCGTTCTGGTGGTATGGCGAGCTGATCGGATTCGGTCCGTACTGGTGGCAGGCAAAATTATATAATGCAACTCCCGAAGAGCGACGACGGGCCATCGAAATTGCCGGTGAGGCCGCACGCCGAATCAACCTGCCGTTTCTGGTGATCGACGTCGCTCAAACCGCAGCAGGAAACTGGATCGTCATTGAATGTAATGACGGGCAGGAGTCGGGGTATTGCAAGATCTCGCCCTTCGCCATCTGGAATGCAATTATCAGCGCCGAGCAACGTCGCATCGCGGACGGTAACTATTGACCGGAACTCCTCTGGTTTTTCCGGAACGCAGCCGGTGGAGGACGGACAATCCTGTGCGTCGAACGACTTGGCGGACAGGATTGTCCGCCCTCCAAACTGTTGGCAGAAACGACCGATTCCGCTCGGTAGATCCATCTCCAGATGGACATCGCGCCGAGGCCTCCGAGGGCGTAGCAGATCACATCCAGTTCGTCGCCGACACACCATTCCCGAAAGAGTTCTGTCTGCGGAAGAATAATCTCAAAGATCCACGACCAGATCACCACCGGGATGATGATTTCGTGCAGTTCCGGGCGGGTATCAATCTGCCTGAGTCCCGCCAGCTTCTCCAGCCAGAGCATGATGGGCACCCAGAACGGAATGCAGATCAAATCATTGAAATGCGAATGTACGAAGCCGCCACTCCAGATTCGTTTCAGGACGAAACGATTGATGAAGTAAGCCGCCAGGCAGGCGAGAAACAGTGGATCGCGTAGATATCGAAAACGCACGACTTAATGCCCGCTGGGAATGTGTGCTACGCTCATAAATCCCGCCACAATGAGGCTGAAGATCGTGGTGAATACCGCGCTCACGAAGACTTGGGATCTCGGTGGGATTCCTTTGCTGGATGGTAGGCTGGAGAAAAAAACAGCAATTCCAACCACGACGCTGTAGAACACACATGCACCAGATCGCGGATTCACTTCCGAGAATTCAAAGAATGAAATTCGCGCCGGGGGAGCTTTGGGATTGACCGTTCTCCAGTTCAGCGTGTGGGCGTCGAAATCCGCATCAAGACTTTCGCCGCCGGGCTGCCCGTCTCTTCCGAGCGAAGAGAGCTCATAACCTTCTGCGGTCACCCGGTAATCATACATGTGCCCCCAGGTATCAAGCAGTTGATCTTCTTCCGTGGAATCTTTCACGACTTGAATGAGCTTATCAGGGTATGCGCCGTGTTCTTTTTGATACGTTTCAAGTAAACGTGCCACAGAATCCAGCCGGAACCTCTCATCACTGTGGGTCCAACTGCCGGCGAAATTGTCGCGAAGCCGAATCCAAACAATCGTGTAGGAGGTCACTGCGAGGATCGCGGCGGTGACGATCCCGGTGAACGCAGCCGTTTCGATTGCTCGGCGCTTTTCTGATTTCTGTGTCGTGGCCACGGAAAACAGCTCTCTGAGAGTGAGGTTGCTTGGAGCGACAGCCTGCCCGCGCGGCAGTGACAGTCAATAAGGCACATGAACCTGATCAACAGGTTGTGCGAGACTTCTCTGGATGACAACCCCATTGCGACCCACAGTCAGAGAACGCGAACTTTTGCTGGCGTGCTCTTGCCTGAGCGGTCGAGTATCTCCGACACTAATCGAACATTGCTGATGGATTCTGCTCGCGGGTTTCGGGGCAGAACTGATTGACGGTGTGAGGTCTCGGCTTCGCGGGCGCAACTGAGGCGGCAGCATGTTTCAGATCTACGACGAAGGCATCACGAACTGCGACGGCGTCAATCGCCGTGAGTGGTTGCGACTGGGCACAGCTTCAGCGGCCGGAATGTCGGCGTTCTTCGGACGCAGTGCCGCAGCGGCTCCGGCGACGGAACACGACCCCGTGCGAGCGTTCGGGAAGGCGAAACGAGCCATTCTGTTCTGGCTGACGGGTGGGCCTCCGCAGCAGGAAACCTGGGATATGAAGCCGACGGCACCGGTCGAAGTGCGCGGTCCGTTTCAGCCCATTCCTTCGCGCACACCGGGTATGGATGTCTGCGAACTCATGCCGAAGACAGCTCTGCTGACGGACAAAATTGCCGTGCTGCGAGCTGTCGTCACGAAGGACAATGCGCACTCATCAAGCGGCTATCAGATGCTGACCGGCGTGCCGCACATACCACTCAATCAGGAAAGCGTAACGTCGAAGGCTCCCAATTTGTGGCCGTGTCTGGACTCGGTGCTGCGGCATCTGAGGCAGGACGCGGGCGGCATCCCGACGTCGATCGCCGTGCCCGAACACATCTGGAACGACGGCAACTTTCCGTGGCCGGGACAGGACGGCGGGTTCCTCGGCCGACGCTTTGACCCGTGGCTGATTCACTGCGACCCATCGCAAGAGACCTTCAAGATTCCGGACCTCGCGTTGCAGGAAGGCGTCTCGTCGCTGCGGTTCGGTTCGCGGCAATCGTTATTACAACAGGTTAATTCGCATCTGGACCGCATCGACCGATCGGCGGCGGTCAAGCAGTATGATTTCGAGACTCAACAAGCCGTGAGTTTGCTCTCCGCTGGCAAGACGCGCGCGGCGTTTGATCTGTCATTGGAGTCCGCCGAGACGCGCGATCGCTACGGTCGATCACGCTACGCGCAGAGCGTCTTGCTGTCGCGCCGATTGGTGGAAGCAGGCGTCTCGCTGGTGCGGATCAACTGGACTCGAGTAGCCAACAAAGAGAATCAAGGCGGCTGGGATACTCACGCCAAGAACGCCGACTCCTTGAAGACGCACCTCATGCCTGTGATGGATCAAGCATACTCGGCCCTGCTCGAGGATCTGTCCCTGCGCGGCATGCTGGACGACACGCTGGTGGTGTGGATCGGTGAATTCGGCCGCACGCCGCGTCACAACGGCAACGCCGGTCGCGATCATTGGGGACACTGTTTCTCGATGGCGTTCGCCGGCGGCGGCATTCGCGGCGGTCAGGTCTATGGATCATCCGACAAAGACGCGGCTTATCCGGTCGACGGCGCGGTGACGGGTGCCGATGTGACCGCCACCATCTTTCATTGCCTGGGTTATCATCCCGACACCGAGATTCACGACAACGTGGGTCGCCCCTTCCCCATCAGCCGCGGGCAGGTCATCAGTCAGGTGTTTTAGAAGCAGTACCGCCTTTTGTTCGACATCAGGATGCTGGAATGCACGTTGCGCTTCACTGCGGAGCTTGTGGGCTTGAGCACGCGATCGATCAACCTCAGAACCTGTGTACCAGTTGCCAAAAGCCGCTCTTGGCGAAGTATGACCTCGACGCAATCAAGAGCCGCTTTACACCCGACGTCGTGCGGCGGCGGTCGTTGCGTTCCATGTGGCGTTTCTGGGATGTCATGCCGGTCGATGATCCGCAGGAAGCCGTCAGCCTGGGCGAAGGTCTGACGCCGCTGCTGCGCTGTCAGCGTCGCGGCCCGTTTGCGGATTTCGAGAACCTGTTCATCAAGGATGAGTCGTTCAATCCGACCGGCAGCTTCAAAGCTCGCGGCATGTCGGCTGCAGTGACACGCGCGGCGGCATTGGGTATTAAACACGTAGCTCTTCCATCAGCCGGCAATGCGGCTGGAGCGGCGGTGTCATATGCCGCTCGAGCGGGACTGCGAACGTCCCTCTTCGTGCCGGATGATACTCCGCCTGCAAATATCATTGAGTGTGATGTCACCCGCGCGGACGTGTATCTCGTCAACGGCCTCATCAGTGACTGCGGCAAGCTTGTGCGTGAATTCCGCACGCAGTTCGGCTGGTTCGACCTGTCGACGTTGAAAGAACCCTTCCGCGTCGAAGGTAAGAAAACGATGGGTTACGAACTGGCCTTCGATCTGGCCGATGCGTTTGGTTCAAGCGATCTGCAATTGCCCGATGTGATCCTGTATCCGACCGGCGGGGGCACGGGTCTGATCGGCATGTGGAAGGCGTTCGATGAGATGCAGCACCTCGGCTGGATCGGCTCGGAACGTCCCCGCATGGTCGCCGTGCAAGCCGAAGGCTGTGCGCCGATCGTGCGAGCGTTTCAGCAGGGTGAGCGCTTCGCCAAGTTGTTTGAGAACGCCGCCACCGTCGCGTCCGGCCTGCGAGTTCCCGCCGCAGTGGGCGACTTCTTGATGCTTGACGCCATTCGAGCGAGCCACGGCACCGCGTTAACGGTGTCCGACGAAGCCCTGCTGGATGGAGTGCGCGATCTGGCCTCCGATCAAGGCGTCTACGCGTGCCCGGAAGGCGGAGCCGTCTGGAAAGCCGCTCGCCAGTTACTGGAATCAGGCTGGATCAAACCCGAGGAGCGTGTGGTCTTATTCAACACCGGTTCCGGCCTGAAATACAACCACCTCTTCCCGCCGACGCGCTGCAAACGTATCGATCACCGCAACCCGCAGTTCGAACATCAGGCTACGACATGAGCCTCAAATGTCGGTACGGACGCAGAAAAGTAGCAGGCACATTCCAGGTGCCGTAGCCCTCAGCGGACGGCACATGGAATGTGCCTGCTACGTTCACTACTTCAGCAATTCCGCGATGTCAGCAGCGGAAAAAGTATTCTGCAGGCGGGCGCCGAGCTGTCCTACGACGCGCGCGGCGGCGTGTGAAGCCAGATGTCCGGCCTGCTTCCAGCTCAGGCCGTTCGTGATACCGTACAGCAAAGCTCCCGCATACATATCACCCGCACCGGTGGTATCAATCGCCTTCACCGACACACCTTCAATCGGTATCAACTGATTGCCCTGCACCAGCAATGATCCGTCCGGGCCGAGCGTCAACGCCACTGCCGTTGCGTGCTGATGAATGAGCTGCGCGCAATCCACCGGATCATGCTGCTTCGTGAGGCTGCGAGCTTCTTCCAGATTGCAGAACAGCAGGTCAACCGGGCCGCGAATCAGGTCCCAGAATTCGTTGCCGACCAGATTGATCAGGAATGGATCGGAGACCGTCAGAGCCACTTTCACACCATACTTCTTGGCAATTTCGATGGCTCGATACGCGGCGGCTTTCGTCGATTCACCCGTAAACAGATAACCTTCGACATAGATCCATTCCGACTGGCGGATCTCATCTTCATTGATGTCAGCGGGGCTCAAGGTCGAAGCGACAGCGAGGTTCGTCAGCATCGTGCGTTGCGCGTCTTCAGTGATCAGCACGACGCACGAGCCGCTCTGCCCGCCAGACGTCGGTGGCACTTCAATCGCAATGCCCAGCTTGCGCATATCCTTGATGAAGAACTCGCCGATCTCATCAGTGGCGATCTTGCCGGCAAAGGCCGCCTTACCGCCGAACTGTGCGATACCGATGACCGTGTTTGCGGCGGAGCCGCCGGCGCAGCGGTTGATACCACTCGTCGGCAACCCCTGCAGCACGCGCTGCTGAGTAGGCTCATCGACCAGCGTCATGATGCCTTTGGCAAAGTCCAGCTTGAGCAGCACGTCATCCGACACGCGAGCCTGAATATCCACCAAAGCATTACCGACGCCATACACATTGTACTTCATGAAGCGAAACCTCTTGCAACCTTGAACGTCATGCCGTGCCCGCACCACTCCGCGACCGCATCACAGGCGGCCATCCCGGAAGCGAGCGACGGCAGAATCTGGACTGAGCAGGGCGGACTCATAAGTCCTCAACCCCGCCGCAAGCAAGCGAACCAGCATCCTGATTCCGGCAAAACGGCGGCAGTCCCCTGATTGGGTCCAGCATTGAGACACCACGGCAACGGACACCGGTTTGGCATGAGCCTCGCCCTCCCGAGCTCAGATCCGATCAGCGGATTCGAGACGCTACCAGAGCGCCGCCTCCAGCCGCCAAAAGGAACATCGTGCACCAGCCAACGTTCTTCCACAGCCGCATATTCGATCCTTGATGTCGTATATCTGATGCTATCCCCGTCGACGTCGTGCTATCCGCTAGGGACGAACTTATCGTAACTCTGCGGAATCAGTATCAGGAAACGCTTGAGTCGTTTGGAATCGATCTGCCATCGCCCGCGAGACGTTCCAGTATAATAACAACCCGATCACACTGTTCAGCAGACCGGTGACAACTCCGGCTGTGAACCCGAGCATGGCTCCTGATTTGAATCCCAAGGCAAATCCCGCCAGAGCAGTTAATGTTGCCTGACGCCAGTTGAACGTCGCGGGATCACCGAGGCTTCTACGAAGTATTTCTGTGGACGTGGTTGCGACCATCGCGCGCAGCACTCCCCAAAGAACTCCGTCCAGAAAGCCCGCGAAACCAAATGCAATCACAGCGGCAGGCTTGCCAATGAGCTCCCCTGCACCGAAGCCGACGAGGCTCCCCAGCAGGCTGCCAATGCTCGCCCCGCCCGCCAGCCAGATACACCAGACTTTCGGAGAACCGGGGGCCTTGAACGGTACGCGTTCAAGTGTCAGAAATGTTTTCCAGATGCGATACGTCTCGTCGGTAAATCCGCACGCGTAGTTTCCAGGGCTCTTGGGATTCGTCGAGCTGATCACGATCACCCTGGTCTTTGGCAGATAACAACCACCATCGTCGGCTGCGAGTGTTTGTGGCGTCGCCCAGGCACATTCACTGAGAGGCAGCACCACAAATCGATTATTAACAATCAAACTTCCTTCGCTGATGGAAAGCTGGCTCGCCGATTTCGTCTGCCGCGAGAATAAAGACAAGGGAAAACCGATCACTCCGATGAACGCGAATGTGAACCCGCCGAAAAGTGGCAGGACGCGGGCAAGTTGTTCCCCAAACTGCTGCAGCGGAACTGGTCGAGCCATGAAGCCAAAGAAATTGATGGCCAGGAACATGAGAACAAGGACACCCGACATGGTCAGGGTCAGAACCAGACCCGACCACAGCGCTGTTACAATGGCCATGCCACAACCCAGTTGCACATTCTCCACCAGGGGATGGATCACCTGACCCAGTTCTGCCCCGCCGGCACGCGTTACGCATTCGCGGCAGTAGGGTCGATCGGCGAGTACCCAAAATGGCTCGACCGCAGCACCGCAGGACACGCACGCCTGCCGGGTATCAAGCTCGTCACCGTTCATCATGCACCCCGAGAGCCAGTCGCTGACGCAGGTCACGGCTCTATCGTAGGCTTCCGCGATCCGCCACAGAAGGGAGTTCTGAACCGGCCACGGGTCAGATTGTGGCGCTGATCTGGGTTCGTCAGTGCGACGTTTGCAACATGGTTTGCAGTTGCGCGATGCTCTCGAACACAAAGATGCTGGTGTTGTTGGCCAGCCGCAGCTCGGTTCTGCCGGCTCGATCCGGACCGGCTCTCAAGTAAGCTCTGACGTTTCTCGGATCTATAACGAGTTTTTCTTTCTGTCCGTCCGGATCCTCATCCGGCTGGAAGGCGCGCGTCACATGGAGGAACGGCACAGCGCGCGCGTAAGGCGCGCCCGCACCTTGCTGGAACGGGTTCATCGGCGTAACACCGGCAATAAGAGACAGTCACGCTGGCGTCCATGCGGGAATCAGAAATGAATTGCAGCCCACCTTCTTGATCGGATTTCCCGCCACTCGATCATTTGGCAGAAATCTGACCAAAGGGCGTTTTGCGGGTGAGAGGGTTGTAGCTCGCTACCGGGCCGACTTTTCCCTCCAACCGCAGCAATGCCTCACCAGCGTTGGTAAGCGTACGCCAGTGTGAGTGTGCGCGTATCAATGGTCAGGTCGACTCCACGGCCATCGCCAGGAGCGGGGTGCGGGCAGGTCGGCCAGACACTGTTCGATCCAGCCATTGAACCAGACAGAGAATGTCGGAGGACTCGGCAACGGTGGCAGCTCGCGCGAGGACCTGCCCGGCATCCAATGGCCCGACGGTCGGCAGGCGGGCAGCCATTCGCCAGAAAAACCCTCAAAACACGCCAGATCCCAGACACAACCGGTGAAGGGTCCCGCCACCACCAGCACCGACCAGTACGTGCAGCCGTGATGGCAGATGGGAATGCAACCGCAGCACGGCCAGTCAGACTCGAAGGCCGGAGACTTGCTACCGGCGGCGATTCGAGCTTCAACGGTGCTCACCTCAACTGCCGTGAGCGGGAACTCCGCCGCAGGGATGATTCGCCGCCCATCGTCGGCTTCGTAGTCGGCGGCCAGACTTTGAATCTCCGCGACCGCTGCGTCTGGACTCCAAATGCCGTAATACGGCCCCGCGCCGTAGCCGACCTCTCTCAGGAATTCCCGGAACTCCGCCGGCAAGCCGACACCGAGGGCCGCTTCTACTCGCGCAATTTCCGCCAGACCGACAGGAGTACTCTGATACTGATGTTGATCCGCTCCAAAAATTGCACGAGCAGTATCACGTCGCCTGATCTCGTTCAATTGATCGCGCCAGGCAGAGATTATAGTAACCTCCAGTTCTACGACTGAAACTTATCAACGAAGCCCGTTGAGATATACCAAGTGCCCGCCATTCCCTGCCAGTTCTCCCCACAGCGACGACTTCCGAAGCTGCAGCCTCTTCTGAGAACACCTGCATAATTCCAGCGGTCCCACGCTGCCAGCCACGCCCACTCAGCACGAATTCGCCAGAAATCGTTGACATCTCTCACGCGATTCTGCAGAACACAGTCAACATCTGCCAGTGCATTTCAGGCAGAATGATTTTGTAGAATAGTTGTCAGGCGAATGAAAGAAGCTGGCAAGCGGTGAAAGCTCGTGAATTGATGCGGTTGTTTCGCATACGCCCGTGGGTGATCGGTGCGACATTCATTGCATTCGGAGTGTGCAGCCATGTTGCGCTTGATCCGCTTCCCGGTCGCATTGAAATGGGCCAATTTGCTTGCTTCGAGTTCCTTCTGTACGTAACAGGCCTCCTGTTGATACTGATCTCGCTCCTCTGTGCTCCGATGTCTGTCGGTTGGCGCGTCTCGGCGGTGGCCCTCTGGCTGGCAGGAGGCTTGATCGCGTTAGTCGCCGTAATTCACAGCTTGCCGCCCTGAAGCCACGTATCTCGCCTCACAAGTTGTTGCACCCGACCGCCGCAACGTCTAGCGAGGCTCCGCCTCTGACCGACAAGTTGTAGGGTGGGACCAGCGCAGCGCCGGCCCACCAATGGATAAGCGATGGTGGGCCGGCGCTGCGCTGGTCCCACCCTACCAGTGGATGTCCCTCGCCAAAACTTGACACGCAGTATGCGACTTCCACTCCTCAAGCGGCGGCTAACGTGATAGCAACTCAATCGAGCGGCGAGTAAACTCAGCTCGTCACGCGGTTGTCATGAATGTCCGGTCAAGCACGATGGTGATAAACCCGCAGGCAAGGAAATTGCCGAATTTATCTCGCAACGCCTGATCGAAGCGGGCATTGCCGTTGGTGATCCCAGCGAGCGTGAGGGATGGGCGTGGGATCTACTCACCAGACAGGATCAACTCGAAATCGTGACGATTGTAGGATTAGTCGATGACATGGAAGCCACACCACCGCGCCAGTGGTTGATCACAAACGACTGCGAATTCGGGTTCTTCAAACGACTCTTCGGCGGAAAGGCACTCTTAGAGAAACGCAATCAGTTTCTACAAGACTTCTGCCAGACTCTGCACCAAATCGTCAGCCGTGACGATCGATTTTCCCATATCGCGTGGTACAACAAGCAAACATTTGACAGACCGGGCGATCAGCCTTCGAGCTGTCCGTGATTGTTTCCCACACTCAGGCGAACAAGGCGGTCAACCGGAGCAACGTCTAGCAGCCTGTTGAAAAAGCTGCGTCTCTCAAGGACTGAGACTGAATCAAATGGGACAGACTGAAGTGTTCCCACTCCGGTGCTGAGCGACGGCCGTTAAGAATCGACCGCAGGGTGAATGAGAGCGCGACTCTGAGGTCCTCACACCACAAACGCAAACGCTGGACGAACGCAAACGCTCGCG
>JAKFWA010000008.1 GCA_021732995.1 Planctomycetaceae bacterium
AGGGGGTGAGGGGCGTTGCTAACCTTCGCTTCCGAAGTGACCTGCCCGTCGCATGAAGGCCTCGGCCATGGGTGATCGACGGAGCACGGACGGGGCGTCCATGCTACTGGTTATTATACGCACAGGATTCATGGACATCGCACTGCGGCCGATTCATTGCCGGGCGTACGCAGATTCTGTGCGGGTTGCGGCTACGGAAATTTTCGCAGCGAACGCAACACGAAGAAGGCCGTGACGCCGCCCGTGAGGACTCCCACCGAGACGACAACGTTTCTGCTACCCTGACGGAATTTCGTCAATTCCGGATCACTGATCTCAGGCTGCGTCGAGTTCGCGGCGCTCCGCCTTTCAAACCCCGGCTGCCAGCAGAACAGGAACACAATGAAGCCGAAGGCAAATACAGCGGAAATGATAGTGACGCGGCGTGCCGAGTTGTGGCACTTGAGACAGTGTCTGTTGCCGTGCTGCTTGCAGTAAAACCGCCCGCAGTTCACACAGGCTCCGGTCGCGGCGGCATCGCAATAGGAGCAACCATTTCCGGTAGACATTCGAGTTCCCCTGCAGCCGTGATCAAGCGATGGCCGCAACGGCGCACCATCAGCTCCTGTTGAAACGACGGCTTCAGGTGTGTGGATCACATCGAAAAGCGCGCAATTCACGCTGGGAGCGGGAGACCTTCGAGGACGATCAATTCGCGTTTCATGTGCACTGTGCAATTCAGGTCTATAAAAAGAAAAAGTGCCGACGTTCCGGATCGTCGGCACTTTAGTCTTAAGCAAGCGTTGCGAGCAGTTGGTAATTAACCAACGACTCGAACGTTTTCAGCGCGCGGGCCCTTAGGACCTTGTCCGATCTCGTACTCGACCTTCTGGCCGACCTGGAGATCTTCGAATCGTGTGTTGTCGAGACACGACATGTGGAAAAACACATCGCCACGATCACTGGCAATAAATCCAAAACCTTTTTCAGCAAGCTTCTTGATGGTGCCTTGAGCCATCTGACTGTCCTCACGCACTCACAGGACTATCTGAGAACCACGATGAAAAGTCCTGAGAAACTTCATCGCGGCTTTGAATCCGACCAATCGTACACACGCTTGTCTGCCGGATTCGGATCGCACGAGGAGAGCAGATCGAACTCAAGAAGCTTCCGGATGCCGCCGTTGCCGAACTCGTGGTGAATCGGACACGCCGACCCTCACCTCACCTCTAACGTGCGAGTGTCCTATCAGAATCCCAAGTCTGGGAAAAGTGAAAGTTGATGCGTTTCTACAAATGCTGGCAAGTCCGCCGTTGTAAAGTCCTAACTCCTGACGCAAACACGGGTTTGGCAGGCAATTCCGCCTCAGAAACGCCCTCTGAACGCCCTCGCCGGCCCTCGACTGGCGGTAATCCGCCCCACGCGGACCCTCAAAATGACGTAGCGTCCGCCCCTCTTGTTGCGGGTAACCGCGTTCGCGGCGCCACCTGCCATCCCGCCGCGACCGCTCAAGACCCGTCAGTGCATCCTGGGAAATGCCGAAATTGCACTCCGGCAGGCCTCCCTTCGCGCCGGCGCTTCTAGGTTTGAGTGGCCCAAAATACGTCGGGTGAGGAAGCGCATCATGTTGAGCACCGTCTGGAAAACCACCGTCAAGTATCTGGAGTTCTACCAGCGCTTCGTCTCGGACGCGTGGCACCATATTACCTATTGGCAATATATCAGCCTGATGATCCTGTTTCTGATCATCGGCTACATGTGGATGAGCAAAGGCGCCGAAGGACATCAATAGCTCGCCGCTGTCTGCTGTTGCTACTGCCAAACGCCTCAACCTGCAGCCTCAGCCGGCAAGTTATCACCGACGGACAGACAATCCGCCTGCGCGCCGAGACGCCGAACTTCGAACCGTGGCTTCTGATCGATCTTCAGCCGCGTGCGCTGACCGCCTTTTTGAGCGTCCAGCACCGTGACGGTGATCTCCTCACCAATCTGGATCGATTCACCAATACTCAGAGTAAGCACTTGAGCCATATTGTTGATTCCCTGCTGAAGATGAACCGCTGCGGATAACCGGATGTAGGACGGACAATCCTGTCCGTCAGTGTTTCGGCGGACAGGATTGCCCGCCCTGCAATTTCTACCTCTCGCTTCTGACACGCCGATCCGAGGCCGCTGCGTGAGTCGCGGTGACGATTCGCAGGCCTCCGCTATATGGCGGCAGGAAATCGCTGTTGGCGGGTTTTCCCTGAGCCTGACACAGTTGAGCCCGGCGGCGAGAAATCTCAATCGCCTGGCTGGCGAGTTCTCGAGTCTCGAACAGCGCGATCGGCTGGTCGAGATAGAACGTGCACAACGCGCCTTCGCATTCCTCGTCCCAGCACATGGGACTGGAGAAACCGGGCTCGTCGAACAGCACCATGAAGCGCTGACTCATAATACACCCTTTCGTTGATAGACTGACTAAGCGCCCTTGAATATCGTGGGGCAGGTTTTCAACGTGCCTCGCCCTCCCATGTCATTGCGACACCGATCTCAATTGTTTGTTGGCCTCTTGATAGACCGACTACGATTGCGTCACACTCCACGGCAACTGGCGCTGCCATTCGCCGCCGTGATTGATTTCATCCAGTTCGCCAACTTTCCGCAGATATTGCTGCAGCAGTTCTTCTTCATACTTTTGAGCGGCTTTATACTCAGTCTGCTTGAGATGCTTTTGCCGGGCGGCTTCAGACCACTGCCGCCGCAGGTCGTGGACTTCCAGTTCAAGCCGCGCTTTGGCGACCTCGCGAGTTTCCGTCGATGTCCTCAGAACAGGCTGCTTTTCCGGCTTGGCGGCCAGCTTCAGTGGCCCGCGGCCGGGCGGAACCTGGTTCGTCTGAGCTTCCCGCAGGTCTTCGAGGTAAGCCGTCAGCTCGCGGGGACAGTCGAGCCACAATTCCGTATTATTGACACCGATATGATCTGTCGCTGCGGCGACATTCGCCCACAGGTCGATGAGTTCCTGATCGGGTTCCGCGATATAGCCCCGCAACTGGTCGAGCAGCAGATCGACGTTCACCCGCGCATATTTTTCAACCGGCCAGTCATCGCGCTCGCACAGCGTGACGATCTTCCGGCAGAGTTGTATCTGCCAGGCTCGCAATTGTTTATCAGTGCGGTCAGCGGTGGTGGGCATTGCACGGTCTCGCGGGATCTGAGTGTCGGGTTTGCCTGTTGTAGGACGGACAATCCTGTCCGTCGCGACGCGCTAGCGTCGGATGAAGGAGCGACTGAAACGTAATCGTGCAGAACAGGCGGACGGCACGTGGAATGTGCCTGCTACGACTGCTTGACACTCGCACTATGTGAGCCAATCACCTGCGTCAGGGGAAATGATTGCTGGTCGTCGTCAACTCATGGCGGTGGTCGAGGTCCGTCAGAATCTGTTTGTCTTGTGAATTCTCACCGCACCACAGCACGCCGCGACCATACGAGCGACCGCTGCGGAACAAGCGGCTGAACTCGGACTCGTCAATCGCCTGGTTAATCGACCGCATGACTTTGATCGTGCTGGCGAAGCGATCATTCAAGGCCTCGCGGTACCAGCGGGCTGCGTATTCAGTGGGTATAAAAATGCGTTCTTCGCCGGTCGCATACCGCAGATCGACTAACTGGCGACGGTAGTAATCTTCAATCAGGTCCGCCTGATCCGCGTCGGAGTCCGTCGCGTGCTGCCGCTCGGCGATGAGTCTGCGAACTCCGGCCGGCTCGGGTAAGCGCTGCAGCACGTTGCTCTCCCAGGCTCCCCAGCGGCCATGCCCGGACAGCGTCGCACGTTCGCGGCGCAGGAACACGATGATGTCCGCAAAGATCGCCTGCCGATGCTGGTCAATGAACGTCTCAACCCGATGAATCCAGTCGGCAGTATATTCCGGCCTGTCGAGTTTGATAATGACCGAACGTTGCGCGAGGTCCTTGCTGAAGCTGGGACCGTTCATCGTCATCAGAAATGTGAGTGTATTCGGTCGCTGACTTTCGCCGACGTACAGAGCCCGGCCACTGACCGCCGGGGCCGTGACGAGGCCCTCAAAGTCGGACCAGCTCAGTCGGTTGGACTTCACGTTGTCGAGCAAAACTACGCGAAAACGCAGCGATTCCGGGGTCAGCAGCCGTTCCTTGATGCGTTCAAACGCCTCACCGGTGGTCAGGTCGATGTGGCCTCCGTAGAGGCGGCCGACCATGCGGGCCGTGGCCGTCTTGCCCACACCGCGGCCGGCGTCGGACGTTAATACGAATATTGGTCGGGCACCCGCCGGTCCGCCCCAGAATGGTGTGACAAACATTAATTTCAACAGATCGCGATCAATGTGAGTCGCGGGACACAGCAGGCTCAGCAGCGCGTCCAGGGCCTGGCCTGTGCCCGGTTCGATCTCCGTGGACCGCGGGCAGGCGTAGAAACGGTTGGGAAGTTCGGGTTCGTGCGGGCAATACTCAATCGATTCGTACGCGGGAGCCACGCGGCGCAATTGTTCAAAGACCTCACCTTTGGTGTGATACTCGGGACCGCGCCAGAATACCGACGGCCGTTCGGCGCGCTGACCAAGATATCCAAAATACGATTGTTGATTTTCAATTGACTGAATCTCGCCGGACTCAAAGATAAAAAGTCGGCGACCGACTCGCCGCGGCCAGCCCCCGGTCAGCTCGAAGCAGCGGGAGAGGATGCGATCCATCGACAGCGGCTCGCCCATGCGATCGTGCAGATTGAGATAATTGGTAAGCGGGTCGTGCGGCGTCTCCGCCGCTCCGTCCGGTCGCCGCTCGGTCGCCGGAGTGGCCTCGACCAGCTCCAGCAATTCCGCGAACGTATGACGATCGTTGAGCCAGTCACGCAGGTCCTTGCCGTGCGTGGCCTGCACTTCAAACGGCAGTCGTACGTGACGGACTTCATGGCAGGTCGCGGCCAGTTGATTCGCCCAGCGGAGTGCACCGTGCTCGCCGGGCTGGTCGCAGTCATGAATCACAATGACACGGCCGCTCGTTCCCGCAGCCGTCGCGGCGATCGCATCCAGCACCCAGGGTTGCGGCCTCTCGCGACTGCCGTTGGAAGTCGAAATAATCGCGTGTCCCGGCTGGTCGGCGGGAATTGCCGCCATCAACGCGAGGCAATCGCTGACGCCTTCCACTTTCCATACAGTCGTAATCTGGTCGGGTGCCGCGATGAGCCGACCGGCATCGCCCAGCAGTCCAGGCTGACTGCCAGCCGTGAGTTTCATGCGCTTCCATCCAGCCGGTCCGTGCTTCTGCTGACTACTATAGACCGGTAATTCGCCGCCGCACTGATCGAAGATCACCCAGCCGACAGGTTGGACTTTTAAGCCTTCGCTGCCAAATATCGGAAACGCAATCACACTATATTGCTCGCGGTAACGAGCCGGCAGACCGCCCGCTCGTTGAATGGCTTCCGGGGTAACGCCCGGCTTGTGGCGGCACCAGAGTTTGACCGGCAATTCATGCCACGACCGCAAAGAGAGATGCAGCGCCGGATTCGGCGGTGGCGCTCGCCGGGGAGTTCCCGAAGTGAACCCCAGCGCTTCGGAGATTCGACGCACCGCCGTGGTGAAATCACAGTCGAGCCACCATCGCAGCGTTGATATTCCGTCGGAATTACGGGTAGCAAAACACTGATTGCAGAAGACGCCGCCGGTTTGCTCGAAGTCATCAAAAGCTCGATAGCGATCAACTCCTCCGCACTTGGGGCAGGGCCCATGCGTCGTCGACAGATGCTCGGCGGGAAAGCCGTGGTGCGTGAGGATCTGCCCCCACCGACCACTGGCCAGCCGCTTGAGTTCGTCAACAGGAATTGTCCGCACGGATGCCATCATGTTACCGGTATGGGGTGTAGAAGTGAGTATCAAGTGGGAGGCATAGTCCCGTAGAGTGGGTCAACGCAGGGCGACCCACCAGGAAACGAATCGGTGGGTCTCGCTGCGCTCGACGCCACCCTACATCGTCGATCGGTTGCTAACCTCTAACCCCTTCTTCCCGTCCGCATCGGCCGCCTCTTCGCGAACGATGTTGGTATCACGCGGAGCTTCGAAGCCGAGGCGCACTGTGTTGGCTCCGATGCGCACGACGGTAATCGTGACCTGATCGCCAACGAGGATTCGCTCACCGGCTTTGCGACACAGGACGAGCATGGTTGAACTCCTTTTCTGCTGGGGAAGGTTCGTTGAAACGAAAAGTTGATATCCTCAGATCCCGGGATCACACGGCTGACCGGGCCGAGCTAGTCCCCCCTGTGGCGCCAGTGCCTGCAGGCAACTGACTTGGCGGTTCATCGCTCGACTCACCTTGCTCCCCGCCTTTGGCGTCGGCCTCAGACGTCAGCCGTGTGACCTCGGGATCTGCGGGCAATTTGCTGGCTGGCAGCCAGGTGCAGCGGTATTCGACCGGGTAGGTCGGACACCGGCCGCTCACTGTGGTTTTATACTTCAGTCCGAGATGAGCTTCCGTCACCACCAGCACCTCGGAACCGAGCACGAAGGCCATGCTCCAGGTCTGGTTGCGGAAGCCCGGTGTCTGCTTCATCCGCTCAATGGCCGCCGCTTCCAGAGTTGTTCGATTCCAGGGCATGGTGACGCTCGTCTGTTGCGAATCCTGAGTTGATACCGTTCTGATATTGATATTAAAGAGGGCTGCCGTCAGCGGATTCACGTGCGCCGCAGCCGTCTTCGAAATTGTTTCTTCACTTCCGGAGTGATGAGCTCTTTGGATTCACTGATGAAAACCGCGATGGCGCGGCGCGTCGTCAGCATGGTGCGGCCGACTCGGAGAAACTCGAGCTTGTGGCGACCCTTCCCGCGAGTGCAGTAGCGCCACAGAGTCGTGTGACTCCACGATGTGTGCCGCGCGGCTTCGCGCAACGTGATCAGATCATCCAGTCCCGGCTTGCGGGTGCGAGCTGCCGAGGAAGCATGTGCCATAGCTCACCTGATTCAGTCGTCGGAGCCTGTTGGGTCGTAGCATGGACGCCTCGTCCGTGCTGCAACGATGACGCCCGGACGGGGCGTCCATGCTACGAGGGTGTCAACAGGCTCTGCAGGGTTGGTGATAATTACAGAGACGGCATTATCAATCCGGTCGTGACACTGGTGCAGTTCCCGGGCGAAATTACCGATTCAGATGCGGCTGCCGGTGACTGTCGTCCGCTCGCGTTGCCCGTGCTGAGCAGTGGCGTGCGTGACTCCCGTAGTATGTCGTAGTTGAAACAACATTGCAACAACGTTGTTTCAACAATCTGCCGGGATGCTTCAAGTCATTGCGGTGCAACGAGTTGAATTGACTTTGAAACAACTTCGTGACAAGCTGAAGCGATCATGGCTACAAAAAAGGTCGCAAAACCGCATTCCAGCGAGGTCCGCGTCGGCGCTGTCAGCGTGTCGGACCTGCGTGCACATGTCCTGGAATTGGAAGCACTTACGGCTGGTCTGCGAGCTCGGATCGAAGAGATGTCACAGGCCAAAATCGCGTCTGTGACGATTGATGGCGTCACCAAGCTGAAGCGCGGAGCCCAACTGATTGCGGAGTTCGACGCGAAGCTGGGACCGGCCATCTTCAAAGCCAAGTTCAAGTAACAGTGCCGGTCCGGCAAGCTGTGTGGCACCGCATGATTGCAACGGCCTCGACCGCAGGGTGCCTAGTCCCTCGCTCCTTTGTAGTTCGAGCGTGCTAATACGCAGCTCACAAAGAAAAAATCCCACCGAGCACACAACGTGTTCGGTGGGATTGGTGTCACGAGCAGGAATCAAGCGCCAGATTGATTCGGCAGGTGAGATTCATCCAGACTAAAAGTCGTGAGCCAGGCGGAAGCCCCAGCCGTGGATGTTACCGTCCGCTCCGCCAGTGGCAGCATTGCGGTCGGTCAGGATGTAGTTGGCCTGAATCTTCATGTTCGGATTCAGGAACCAGTTGATACCAGCGGTGTAATTGTTGAGTTCACCGCCGTTGATACCGCTGTCATTGAGGTCCAGGTAGTTGTAGCGCACGCCCACCTGCCACGCGCCCCAGCCGGTGTTGCAATCGCAGTCGTTGCGCATCCAGCGGAAGTTGCGGTTCGGCTTCACACGGTCAAACGCCGCCTTGGATTTGCTGTAGTTATCATGCTCGCCCGTCAGGAAGTACATGACTTGGACGTAACCGCCCTGATAGAACAGGTCGTTGGTCGCGGTCGCGGCGGTCAGGCCTGCCTCCTGTATGAAGCTGGCGAGGTATTCCGCCTGGAACGTCCAGGAACCATGCACGGCAGCGGTTTCAAGGTTCACCCACTGACCGGTATCACCAAACAGGTTGCCGGTATCGGCCGGCAGCGGCCATTGCTGTGAAATACCCGCACGGACGGCGTCGCGAGTACGGTAGCGGATACGGTCGCCGACGGTGCTGAACTGACGGCCGGAAATACCGACGTGCAACAGTTCCGAGCCTTCGCATTCATACCACAGCAACTGAGTCAGACGCCCGGTTACGGCGTAGTCACCGTTATTGGCGTTCGACGCAAAAACGTTGTCGGTCGGCTTGTACACACCCACGTGCCAGCTACCGTTGTCGTCCTCGCCAAAGTTATCAAACGCGGAAATGCCTGGTGTGAATCCGTTGAACGATCCGCCGTAGAACGTATCCTGATTATAGGATCGTTCCATGAACGGCAGGAAGCGGCTGCTGACCAGGTGTTCGAAGCCGATCGGTTCCTTCTGGTTACCGATACGCACATGGCCCAGGCCGGGCAGTTCATTGAATTGCCACCACACGTCCGTAAAGCCGGTCAGGTCGAAGTCGGTCGTGCCGGTGCCGGCTGAGTTGCGCACGCGAGCTGAGTTGATAAAGTCGTACTCGACGGCGAATTCCATTTGCTCATACATATCACCGTCGACACGCAAACGGGCGCGGCGGAAGTCGACACCGTCTTCATAGCGGTTCGACGTGCCAGGCGCGGCTCCGGAGTTCGCGTCGATCTGGTCATCGACCGAGTACCAGCTCGCGTCCAACTGAGTACGGCCGCCGATGTGAATGCGGAATTGTTTATCAGCCGTCTGCAGTTCCAGGCCGTTCTTCCAACTGGCCTTCATGGTGAGATCCTGGCCAGCGGGCTTGGCCGCTTCGGCGGAGAGGGCTTCCGCACTGATCTCGTACATCCGCAACTGAGACTGGCTCAGTTGTGACTGATTATCACTGAGCTGCTGCTGCGTGGCTTTGGTTTCGTTGAGTTCATCCTTCAGATCCGAAATCTGCTTTTCCGCTGCTTCCAGCCGGCGCAGCATAATCTGGACTTCGGGTGAGAGTTGCGATTCATCTGCCCGCGCTGCGTTGCAGACTCCGAAGGCTAACGTTGCGACGACTGCATGCGTTGGCTCGGTGAAGGGAATCGGCGCGGGAATATGCAAACCGGCGCTAAGAACGATTCTGTGGGTGGAAACCGTCAGCCCGTCGTAGGGCATGGCGCTGTGATGAGGGTTCGACCGAATGTGTGAGCGCACAAAGGGAACCACAGAGGCCGCCGTGAGGGCCTCGTATCCGGATGAAACCGCCAATATCCGATTGGCGAATTCGCTGAGCCTTGACATCGGATTGAAAACGCTCTCTCACACGTTAAGTACGCCTATACTCAGCTACGACGGTCGTTTACTCGTCGGGTTGTTCGGGTTGTTCCGGTTGTTCCACGGCGATCAGGTGAGTGTCAACCTGCGACACAACCAGACTCTGAGTGGCACCGCCGGGCCAGCGGATGGTCAGGCTTGATACTCCGGAACTCGCGCCTAGTCCGAAACAGAGCCGCTGATCGCTCGACGAAGCGTAGCTGGACCCGGATTTCACCTGCTCAACCTGCTCTCGGCCTTCCTTCGGCTTGAGCCGCACGATTGCACCCACCGCATCGCGCGAACGCTGAGTGCCGATCAGTCGCAGCGTGAGCCAGTGGTGCGGAGTATCACTCTCATTCGACAGCAGGGCGACCGGCGCATTGCTCCGCATCACTGCGATATCGACATCGCCGTCGTTGTCGACATCACCGGCCGCGCAGCCGCGTCCGTCGTGACTCGCAGCGGTATAATCGCCGACCTGCGGCGCGACGTTCACGAACTTCTGCCCGTTCTGGTTGAGGAACACCAGCGGCGTCTGCTTCACCGGCGCGTTCGTCGGGCGTCGGTTTACATGCCCGTTCGAGCAGAAGATATCCAGGTCGGCATCGTGGTCGAAATCCACCAGCACGCTGCCCCAGCCGACGAATAAAGCTCCCACGGCGGTGATACCGAGTGGCTGACTGACGTGCTGAAAGAAGAAATTCCCCTGATTGCGATACAGGGCGAAGCTTTCTGATTCATAGTTCGCGACCCAGATATCCGGCAGGCCATCGAGTGTCAGATCACCCAGATCAACGCCCATGCTGCCATCGGGAGTGCCGCGATCGCTGAGCGCCGTGCCGCTCATCAGGCCCATGTCCTCGAAGGTCTTGCCGGTGTTGCGGTAGAGAAAATTCGGCACGGTATCATTGCCGACGTACACATCCACATGACCATCCAGGTCGGCATCGCCGACGACGACTCCCAGCCCCTTGCCGTCTTTCCGCAAGCCAAATTCACTGGTGCCGTCGCGGAACGTGCCGTCGCCGTTGCTGAGATACAGCATGTGCGGCAGCGGTTCAAAACGTCGCGGCGGGCACACGTCCTGAGTGTCCGGGCCTTTGTCAAAGCAGGCGGGATGATTCTCCCACGACCAGTTCACATAATGAGCGATATACAAATCCAGGGCACCGTCTTCATTGAAATCGCCCCAGGCCGAACTGCTGCTCCAGAGTTTGTCTGTCAGACCGCGAGCGACTGCTTCCTCCTGAAACGTGCCATCGCCCAGATTGTGGTAGAAGACAACTCCGCCATAACCGGTGACCAGCACATCGGTGAAACCATCATTATCACAGTCGCCCAGGTTGATACCGTGTGAGAAGTAACTCGGAGCGGCGACTCCCGCAGCCTCAGTCACATCCTGAAACTTCCACGCATCGACCTGCCGGAACAAGCCGGACGGGCGCCCGGCGATCTGCCCCTTGGCGGGAAACTCGCCGCCGCCGGCATTGAAAACATCCAGCAGATGATCTCCGTCCAGGTCTCCCAGCCCCAGTCCCCCGCCGAGTGATTCAACAATCGAATAATTATTCGTTTCCTGACCGTTGCGGTAGGTGAAATTGATACCCGAGGTCGCCGTGACATCGCGCAGCCGTATCGAGGTAGGAACCGACGCAGCCGCAGCGGGAGCTGTCGCTTTCATCGGATGCCCGGCATCAATAAGCGGATCATCATTCCTCGAGTTGCAGCCGGTCAGTGCGGCACAACACAGAATGCAGGTAAGCAGCAGAGGACAGAGTCTCAAGATGTCACTCCTCAGGACAACTGATCCGTGCGCGGGCAGGTCCGCAGTGGGCCGTCCCAGCCGCAGACTGTCGCGGCTGTCATCGTGAAAGCAGCCGTGCCGCATTGCAACCCGCAGATTCGGGAGGATGATGTTCCCGGTGGCGTGCAAACCGGGGGTGCCGTGCGTCACAGTTCGTTCCCGACCCTGACCTCGTACCGGATTCATCGCGTCTCATGAAACGTGCTCGCGTTCGACTGCTGCTGGCCGGTGTTGTTCTTCTGGCGGTGCTGGCCACTGGCTGGGCCTTCTGGAATCGCCGCCCCACGCCGCGGCAACTGTTCCAGACGGGGGCGGTCGCGGCCAGTCGCGGCGACATCGGAACCGCGGAGCACATTCAGGCTCAACTGGCCCAGGATCCCGCGAACGCCGACCTCGCTCAAGCTCTGCGCGGCGGCGTGCTGGTGAATTCCCGCCGCTACGCTCAAGCCGTCGAAACGCTGGACCCCACTCTGGCGGAAGGTGAACTGCGTGAACCCGTGCTGGTGTGGGTGGGTGAAGCCTTCGTGGGGCTGGGACAACTGGGGCAGGCCGAAGTGTGCCTCCGCGAAGCCGTTCGCGAGTTTCCCAATAATGAACACGCCGTGCGATTACTCGCAATTGTGTATCATGATCTCGGGGCCATGCAGCCCGCGCTGCAGCAACTGGAGCAACTCGGAAAGCTCGCTCCCAACGACTACCGTGTGCCCCGGATGTGCGGCTCGATCTATCTGGATTTTGAGCAGTATGATGCGTGCGTCAATCATTTGCGCCACGCCCTGCAGTTGAATCCTCCGAGCGAAGTGCGGACTGAAATTGTCGTCGAGATGGCGCGCGCGTTACGCAAACAATTGAAACACGCGGAAGCGCTCAATGAATTGTATTTGATCGACCCCACGGCCGAGTCTCTGGGCGAGATCGCCTTGAATCAGATTGGTCAGGGAGACCTCAAAGGCGCCGCGGAGTCACTGCAGCGCGGGAAACAGGCGGGCCGGGTCTCGCCGCAACTGCTGGAAGCCGAAAGCGAGATTTTGTATGAAAAGAAACAATACGGGCCCGCGCTGACGGTCTTACGCCGCCTGCTGGCCGCTCAGCCGCACGATCACGGTATTCAGTATAAAATCGCGCTGGCATTGAAAGAGACTGGAGCCACCGATGACGCGACCGCCGCAATGAAGCGCTTTGAAGAAATGACCACTCTGCGCAAGCAGTTGACCGAATTAAATGATAAAGCCAATGCCAATCCGTATGACGAGGCCATCCGCCTGCAGTTGGCTGAAGTGTGCGACAAGCTGGGTCGCAAGGATCTCGCGCAAGGCTGGCGCGACGCCGCGAAAGCCGCCCGCGAAAGCGGCCGCTCATCGCTGAAGCCGTGAGTCAGGGGTTGAGGAAGAGGGGTTAGAGAGTAGCAAGCCCATGTGGGGGAAAGCGGATCAACCGCGGCGTATTGGCATTCAAAGTAGCAGGCACATTCCATGTGCCATCCGCTGAGGGCTACGTCACATGGAATGTGCCTGCTACTGATCAGAGCAGACCGCGCAATTATTTCCTGGATCCGTATTACAATGCGAGCCCCTGCAGATCGATCAGTCATCACTGTTGAGGTGCGGCGGTTTGCTCCGGGGGCTTGGTCGCAAGTTCCTCGCGGGCTTTAAACAGTTGAGGCTTACCGCCGATTTGAGGCACGCGGTACTCCGAATGCGATCCCGGCGCCAGCGTGTAGACGAATACCTGATCGCCGCTGCGCTGACGGTAAGTCAGCGGGTAAGAGATCGGCAGTTCATGAGACTTGCCGGGTTCCAGAGTATAGGGGCCACCCCAGTCGCTGAACGGGCCTTTGGTCTCGTAGACCAGTGCTTCCTTCGCGCTGTTGGTCAGCTTCACCCCCGGCGGGGCGAAGGAGACACCCAGGAACGGCGACTTCCAACTCACTTCGTCCAGACGCATCTTCGCGATGCCAAACTCCAGATCGGGAATCGGCGTCTGAGAAGCCGCGCCGTGACCGGCCCAGCCTTTCCACGACGTCTGCATCAGTTCGGTCAGATGCTCGTTGTCGATCTCGGTGTTCTCGGCCTTGTAGGACTCGGCGAAGGTCGGAGTGACCTTGATGTCCGCATCACCAGTCCAGTTCAACTGGAACATGCGGGACTCGAAGTCCGGACGGTGCAGCTTGGGCACAGCTCCTTGAACCAGAGCAATCTTCAGATCCGCGAACGGCAGGAACTTCGGAGTTTCTTTGTTCGGCTTATACGCAATTGCGATTTTCAATTCCGGTAACTGGAATTTCAGCTCACCCTCGCTGTTGCCGTTCTGAATCGACATCGCTTGTTCGAGAGACAGTTCCGCTCGCAACTGCAGGTCTTCGCCGTAACGCTTCAGCTCGGGAAAGGCTTTTGTCATTACTTCGCGATCGACGAATCGCGCGAACGACGGCTCAGGAATATCCAGCACGTGGATATGTGCCACGCCGGATTCAACCAGCATGCGGCTGAGTTCTCCCAGCATCTGCGGAGCGATGCCCAACGACAGCACGGTCGACTTGTTGATAGCACCCGCTGTCGTGTTGGTCACCCGCTGTCGAACGATACTCTTCACCGGCTTGTTCGGATCGATCGCTGCGACGACGGTACCCAGCACGATTGATACGCCTTTGTCGTCGACTGAAATATCTTCGGCACGAACTCGAATACGCGGCTTGTAAACCGGCAGCGGCCAGATGGCTCCGACGATCTGATCGGCGTCGACCAGTTCCAGCTTGCGTTCCAGTTCGGCCACCAGTCGCGGCACGGCCGCCATGACTTCGTTCTCAATGCGGGCTTTGTTGCCGTACAGGCCATCGACCAGCCCCTGCGACACACGCTCGCGAGTCATGCCGAAACCGTTGACTGATACTCCAGCCGGAGCGGTCACATACCAGTTATCCCACGGGATATTGAAGCTGGCGCCCGCAACCTTCAGCCGCAGTTTGCCGTTTTCAATGTAAGGGGTGACGTCAACGCTCAACCAGACCGGCGCGCGATGACCGATCACAATGTCGATCGGCCCGGTGGACGCCGAATGACTGCGGCCCACGACCGAAGTGCCGCCAATCCGCAATACCGCGTTGCTGATCGCCACCGCGACATTGAGCCGATCCTGTCGATAGGCATTCAATCTCACGCGCGACACATTGCCCGCGTAGCTGATACTGCCAAACGTGATACTGAATTGTCGACCGTCAACGGACGTCGAGTCATAAATATCATTAATCCATCCGGACAGGGCTTCACGCGGTATCATCTGATGCAATGACACCGAGATCGCATCCAGCGTTTCGTTGCCCAGCCGCAGTGTGATCGCATTCGACAATTCCGCGGCGGGAATGAACGCTTCACGCGAGGTCGCTCCCAGCGTCGGTACTGCCCGCAGCACGAGGCTGGTCGGTTCGGTAGTCTTCGGGTTGAGCATCCAGCCGATCAGGACATCGTTGTCGAACACGATCGGGTTGATGTCGTGTTCGCCGTCGGTCACTTCAGTGAGTCGCGGCGTGCCCCCGGCGACTCGAATCGCACTGATCATCGCGCGCGACTGGTCCGGCCGGATGGCGGTGTCGTTTGATCCGTGAAACGCCCAGATCGGCACTTCGGTCAGAGTCTTCGCCAGCGCCGGGTCGCCTCCCCCGGCCAACGGCACGATGGCCGACCACATTTTCGGATTCGCCGATGCGATGCTCCACGTCCCGAAACCGCCCATCGACCAGCCGCTCAGCACGCGTTTTTCGGGATCAATGGAAAACTCCTTCTCCACGGAAGCCAGGATCTTCAACGCGCGCTGCGCGTCAGGTGTGTCCTGCAGCCAGCCCGACAGGTAGCGGGACTGAGTGTCCTCACACTGCGGCATCACGACGATGAACGGGAAGTTGGCAGCACGTTTACGCAGAACTGGACCGATGCCAACATTTACTTGCAGGTTTCCGTCATTGCCGCGTTCGCCAGCTCCGTGCAGGAACATCAGCACGGGCCACTTGCGGTCGGCGGAATAGTTTCGCGGCACGAACAGGGCGTAGCGATGGTCGCCCGTTTCGTCCTTGAAAACGCGGGTCTGGATGGGATCGGGAAGCTGAGCCTGTCCGATCGCCGTCCAAGTCAGAACGGTCACCAATATCGCCAACCGCCAGCCGGCGATGAGCATTCCTTGACGCATGATGTCTCCTTCATTCGCTGCCCGCGGACTCAGAGGTGTTTCAACTGCAGGTGCGTTTTGTACCTGTCCGGCGACGGGTGAACCACTCGCCGCGACCTCGCCACCCCATTCGCTCCACGTTCCGCGATTCTTCCGACGTATATCAGTTCTGGCAGGCTGAAAACTTCGCATTCACTCAAACGCCGACTTCGGTCAGCATGCGAACCCACGGGACCCGCAGGCTGTCCGTTAAGGCTCGCAGCAATCGCTGTGCTGTACGAATCAAAGCCGCCAGAGAGGGGGATCAATATGACGCAGAATTCCATGAGTCCGAGAAGTCATTCCGCCGTTGTGTCACTTACATCCACTCCGTCCGCTTTGGAGTTTTTGGCCCATGTCTGCCCGAAGAATCTCCCACGACCCCGAGCGGGTCGACCGTAAGACGCTGCAACTCTGCAAGCAGGTTGAGCGTACTTTGAACCTCGTCCTGTCAGGCGAATGTGACGACGAAGTCCTGCAGGATCTGATTGTGACCTCAGTCCGTCCGATGGGCGGATCATCGCAGTTGCTGGTCGTCGTCGAACCCAGTGTGTCGGAAACAGCTCCCAGCGTGGTGACCGTGCTGGATCACCTGCAGCGAGCCAAAAGCCGTCTGCGCCAAATGGTCGCGGAAGCGATCACTCGCCGCAAAGCCCCGGAGCTGACATTTCAGGTCCGCTCGCCGCTGTTGCCAGATCCCGCACTCGGTTAACCAACTTTTCATCGAGACTTCCCCGGCCAGCAACGTGCGGGAAGTCTTTCCACCGCGCGTCCCTCAAGCCGGCTTCCTCACAGGAGCCGGCTTGATTCTTTGTGTGCCCAGCATGTTTTGCAATTTGAAGATGTAAGTCCTGTACAGACCCTGACAGGGGCAACTGTTAGCTGAAAGCAACTGCGTTGCCGCGAGGCAGGGTGCGCAGGAAGCTGGAGGCAAAGCTCTGACTTGAGGGGGGCACCGATCCGCCGCGAGGCGGACCCCTATCCCGATTGGTCGGCACTCTCCGTGTGCCGACGTGCCCGCACACGGAGAGTGCGGGCCACCACGGCCAATCCTGGAGTGCTGAGGCTTGACTCAGCCCTCCATCGATTTGCGGGAGTCAGGCTGGATGTCGGGAGCAACGTGGCCGTTCGCTGACGTGCGGATGCAGGGTGTTGAACGACTGCTGCACGTCTCCGGTTGTTGGCCATGTGCCGATGCTGCGCCGCAAACAATGGAGGGCTCCGTCAAGCCGGAGCACTCCAGGACCAGAGGCACAATCTGGTGGCGTGTGCCGCGTGAGAATTACTTGGTCAATTTGCGCGGTTGAATTCCAAGCATCCCATTGGCCCGGTGGAGATTGACCAGTCAAGTCCGTCTGGTATTCTCAATACAGTTCGTTCTGATAAACACAAGTGATGCGGTAAGGACTACGCTCGCGATGGATAAGCACGCTGTCGAACTGATCGGCTTTGATGGCGATGCCGCACTTGATGACATCATCCGTCACTTTGGTTTGCTCGCAGACTACAAATCATTTCTGCCCGAACATCTGACCGAAACACTTCAACAGCAACATCCATCCGTAGAGGTCCGATCACTCCAGTTACTCGCCACTCCCAACTGCGATTTCGGTGGTATACCGTCGGCCGAAAACGAAGATCATTTGATCGTGCACACAATCAAGATCCCTCTTGAGCTGCGTATTCATCTCTCAACGAACGGTAACGACTTGCACGAACTGGACGTGGTTCTTGTTATCAACGCTGCGGATGTGCACAAGGAGCCCCGGATAGAAAGCGACCTGCTAATAAGAAACCATCGCGTATTATCGTAAAATTGCGGACTCGAAGTGTGCACTCTTCGTGTGCCGACCACACGGCTGATCCCGGACCGTGGCGTCCGTGCGGCACACTTTCACGGCCCAAGGCGAGACGCCTTGGCCACGGATGTCGGGCTCGACTGCGGATTCCCGGCCGTCCTCGCCCCTCTCAGCCCGGACGACGTGTCCAGGCTACTACGGGACAAGCACATGACCGTCTGCTTGGTGCGAACTCAGTTTCGCGACTACCAGGCCAGCGGCTTCTTCCAGGTGGCTCGCAGGTCGTTGATGTTGGCGGCGATGACTTCGCTGCCAGCGGCGTCTTTGACGACGAACTGTGGTTCGGCGGTCACCGTTCCAAGTTCCACCAGCGGCAGGCCCTTGAACAGCGACTGCACTGCGGCGACGGATGACTCGGCGACTTCGATCACGAAGCGCGTCGTGCTTTCCGAGAACAGCAGCGTGGCCGTGTTCGTGATCTTGGATGACTCGGCCGCAGCCTTCAGGCTGATGGTCGCGCCGAGGCCACCTGCGAAAGCCATCTCGGCGGCAGAGACCGCCAGTCCGCCTTCGCTGAGATCGTGGCAACTGCGAATCAAGCCCTTCGAGATCGCCTGATGCAACGCCTTGAAGATCTGCGGCGCCAGTGCGATGTCCAACTGCGGAACTTGTCCGCCGGTCAGACCGTTGACCAGCGCGTAGTGCGAGCCGCCGAGTTCGTCCTTCGTCGCACCGATCAGCAGCAGGCGATTGCCGGCTGACTTGAGATCCATCGTGACGGCTTGCTCGACGTCGTCCATCTGGCCCAGCGCACTGATCAGCAGCGAGGACGGAATGATCACCGTCTGCTTCTTGCCGTTCGCGTCGTTGAACGAGAATTCGTTGTTAAGACTGTCCTTGCCGCTGATGAACGGCGTGCCGAAGGCCAGTGCGACATCGTGACAGGCGATCGCGGCGCGGACCAGACTGCCCAGCGTTTCGGGACGTTCGGTGTTACCCCAGCAGAAGTTGTCGAGGATCGCGATGCGCGACGGATCAGCTCCGACCGCGACGCAGTTGCGCAGGGCCTCATCAATCGCGGCGGCGGCCATCCAGTAGGGGTCGTGATCGCCGAGTCGCGGATTCATGCCGCACGAGATCACCAGACCGCGCTTCGAGCTGAGGTCCGGTCGTACAACCGCCGCGTCCGACGGACCATCGCGATGCACGCCGACCAGTGGCTTGACCACGCTGCCGGCCTGCACTTCATGGTCATACTGACGGATGACCCATTCCTTGCTGCACACGTTCCACGAGCTGAGGATGTTCCGCAGGTCGTCATCAAAACGCGGCTTCGCTGCCGGGACGAGCGCTTGAGCAGCGGCGGGCGCATAGTTGGCCTTACGCACCACCGGCGGACGACCATCGTGCAGGAAGGACATCGGCATGTTCGCGACCTGATGTCCGTGATACTTCAGGACCAGTCGTTCGGTATTTGTGAACTGTCCGATCGCGGCTGCTTCAACGCCCTCTGACGCGCAGAGCATGCGGAACTGATCCCAGTTCTGCGGCGGCACGGCGAGCACCATGCGTTCCTGAGCTTCGGAAATCCAGATCTCGGTATAGCTCAAACCGGAGTACTTCAGAGGTGCGCGATCGAGCCACACTTCGGCACCGGTCTCTTCACCCATCTCGCCGACGGCACTGCTGAAACCGCCCGCGCCGCAGTCGGTGATGGCTCGGTAATAGCCGAGATCCCGAGCCTGCAGGATGACGTCCATCACCATCTTCTCGGTGACCGCGTTGCCGATCTGCACCGCGCCGCCCGAGATGTTTTCGCTCTCTTCAGTCAGTTCCGCGGATGAGAACGTCGCGCCATGAATGCCGTCACGACCCGTACGTCCGCCGACGGTCACAATCAGGTCGCCGGGTTCAACATGCTTGTCGCACTTGTCGACGGGAATCAACGCGACGTTACCGCAGTAGACCAGCGGGTTGCCGAGGTACCGTTCATCAAAAAAGATCGCGCCGTTGACGGTCGGAATGCCCATGCGGTTGCCGTAGTCGCGAACGCCGGACACGACGCCGTTCATGACCGTCCGCGGATGCAAAGTGCCCGGCGGCAGGTCTTCGTACTTGGCGGTCGGCGGAGCGAAGCAGAAGACGTCCGTATTACAGACGGGCTTCGCACCGAGGCCCGTGCCGAGCGGATCGCGGATCACGCCGCCGAGGCCCGTGTTCGCTCCGCCGTATGGCTCCAGAGCCGACGGGTGATTGTGCGTCTCTACTTTAAAGCAGACGTTGTTCTTCTTGTCGAACTTCACGACGCCCGCGTTGTCCTTGAACACGCTGACGCACCAGTCGTCCGCCCCGGCCTGCTTGCGCAGCGTCTGCGTCGCGGCGAAGATGGTTTCCTTCAGCATGTTCTCAAAGCGGCGAGTGCCCTTCTCGTCCGTGTATTCGACGCGGCCGGCCAGCGTCTTGTGCGAACAGTGCTCGCTCCACGTTTGAGCGACCGTTTCCAGTTCAATGTCCGTCGGGTCGCGCTGCTGATCAACGAAGTGCTGCTTGATCGTGCGCATCTCTTCGAGGCTCAGGTAAAGCTGGCCTTCCTTGCTGAGCTTCTGCAGCGCGGCATCGTCCATCTTGCGAATGGCGACGTGAGTCAGCTTGAACTCATACTGCCCGCCGACCGAGATGCGTTCCATATGCAGCGGGCCGCTGACGACATGCTCAATGGCGTCGTTCGACAGCACCTTCGCCGACAGCCGCTTGAGGTCCGCGTCCGTTGCATTGGAGTTCAGCCAGTACTTGCGGCAGATGGCCACGGCTTCAATCGACAGTTTTTTCTCTTTGAGCGTCGCGAGCGTGCTTTGAGCTACGTTGTCCGTCACGCCCGGCTTGAACAGCACGTTCAGAAGCTTTTCATTCCCAGCGCTGCTTGCACCGGAAGCGGCGTCTAACTGATGAGCCGAGAAAGTCTCAGTGACGGAATCGGCCAGCAGCGTGCGGCTGATCTGATCGACGACGTCGGCTGAGACATCGCCCTGCAGCAGGAACGATCGGGCGGTGCTGACGGTGGACACGCTCTGCAGGCCCAGCCCCTTGCTCTCGCTCAGAATGCGTTGTGCCTCGCGGTCCACTTCCCCGCGACCCGGTCGAATCTCAACTTCCCACAGCATGTTTCTATCCTCACCGACTTACATCGGCACAAAACCCGGAGCGTCTGCCAGACGGTTTTGTCGCTGAAGAGCGGGATGATTTCAAACACGCTGCCGGTCGCCGGATGCGGGCATCGACGATGACCGATCCGATCGGCCAAAGTCGATGGCTGGCGAGTCGCGAAACTCAACTCGGAGCCCGACAAGTTGTAGGGTGGGACCAGCGCAGCGCCGGCCCACCAAAAGAGCAGGCGATGGTGGGCCGGCGCTGCGCTGGTCCCACCCTACCGTTCGATGCCACTCGCCAAAACTTGAGACCCGGGGTGCGAGTTCCAATCCTTAATGGACCTGGTGACGCAGCCAGTTCGATTTTCTAACTCATCCGGGTAAAACTGATGAACAAGCCCACCAAAACAGTACGTTCTAACACAAAGCTGCAATACAATTGTTGACCTGAGTCGCACACGCCTCACGCTCCGCAGGCTGATAGTCCGATGACCTGGCGCAGGGCCGAGTCACGCACGCATACCGAAGCATGTCTTTAGAGAATCGAGCGAATTGAACATGGCTGAATCCGAGAAGTCACTGAATTGGGTCATCGGCGCTGTGATGGTCCTGATCGCGGCCTTCGGCTGGGGGTTTCTGGCCGGGTCTTACTCGGGTGCTCAACGGACAGGCATCAGCGAGATGTCCGCCGGAGAATTGCAGTCGCTTGATACACGCGGACTGGGTGAAGCTCGACGGGAAGCCAAGGGAGCGTTCATCGCCAACGCGATCGACCAGTTGCCGAACATGCCGGCGGTCATCAGTTGGCACTTCTCCAACCGCATCTGGTTGCCAATCCTCATCCTGATGCTGGAAGTGGGTGTGGTACTGGGAGGTATCGGCGCGAAGCGACTGGAAAAACAACTGGAGCAACCCAAATCCCGGCGGCGGTAATCTACGACCGCCCGTTGTACCGAGCGTGAATTCCGCTGCAGGTAACAGGCGAGGCGCGAAACTCAACCCGGAGCCCGACAAGTTGTAGGGTGGGACCAGCGCAGCGCCGGCCCACCAAAAGAGCAGGGATGGTGGGCCGGCGCTGCGCTGGTCCCACCCTACCGTTCTGAAGAGCGGGCTGATTTCAAACACGCTGCCCATCGCCGGATGCGGGCATCGACGACGACCGATCCGAAGCCCCGTGCGAGCGGCAAAACTCAACCTGGAGTGCTCCGGCTCGACGGAGCCCTTCATTGTTTGCGGCACAGCAGTCACGGATGTCAACGTCACCTGCATCGTCATGACTCAGTGTCGAGAAAACGACACATCCTCCGAACAAGGTTGGACGACGGTGTGCTGTTCTTCAACCAAGCTGATTCCCGCAAACCATGGAGGGCTGAGTCAAGCCTCAGCACTCCAGGTCAGGCTGCCTATCGCGCGGTCAGCAGACACAAAGCAGCGTATTAATCCGTAGCATGGAGGCCTCGTCCGTGCTCCAGAATATCCAGCCGCTCCGGGCACTGGCCTAATGCTCGTGGACGTTCAGGGCTGAATTGATTGGTAGCTGAAGTCGTAAGACTTCAGTCCGACCGAACTCTCACGAGTTCGGCTACGGGTCATTCCAACTCTGGCCGAACGCTAATAATTGAAGCGCAATTCGGGACCGGCCATCAGCGCCCAGATGGTTTGTTTGAGGGCTTCCGCCGGCTGCGAGGCGCGTTGGCCGAGGTATCCGGACATCGCGGTGATCTCGTCTTCAGTGGGGGCTCGCGAGACGACGGCCCAGCAGGCGGCTTCAAGCATCGCCCGCTGATCGGGGATCGTCTTCAGATGACCGATGAGCTTGTCACCGGAGTCGCGCAGCAGTTCGTTCTCGGCGCGGCCGCTGTTGCTGAAGAACAGAGCTTCGTCGACCGCCACCTGAAAACCTTCTTTGGGCAGCTCGAAGGTGCCTGCCAGGCCACCGGCGTTGGACTCCAGCCCCTCGCGGCGTTTCTTCCATTCGTCAGGCTTATCAGCGGGCGGGAACTGAGTCGGGTTGGACGATGCCACCAGCAGCGACAGCGCGTATTGACGCGGAGTCATCGCTCGCGGAGTAGACAGCGCGAAGTACTTGGGTTCGGGCACTTCGGCGGCTGATTCCCAGCGGCTGGAACGGGAATAAGCCTGAGCCAGTGCGATGCCGCGCACCACGCGTTTCATATCATAATTGTGCGTGACCAGATCGCGCGCGAGCCAGTCCAGCAGCTCCGGATGGCTGGCCGGATTCTGACTGTGCAATTGATCGACGGGATCGACGAGTCCGCGGCCCAGCAGCCGCGCCCAGATACGATTGGCAATATTCTTCGAGAAAAATGAATTATCACCTTCACGCAAAGCAAGTTCGACCAGCTTCTGCCGCGGACTGAATTCCGGCTTGGGCATGGGCGGTGGATTATCATTCTGCGTCTGCTGCTTGATCTGCTCGTCGATTTTCTTCTTATCTTCGGCCGAGCGTTCGATCTTCGGCTCCTCGATGACCGCGCCGGTGAGGAACATGAACTGCGCCTGCTTCTCGACGCCCTTCGTGGTTTTGAATTTCACCTCGCCCGAAAACTTTTCGCCGATCCGATCCTTCTTGCCCGAGTATGTGCGGCTGAAGAATGACGTCAGACCGTAGTAATGGTCCTGCTTCCAGTCTTCAACCAGCGGGTGATCATGACACTTTGCACAACTGACATTCACACCGAAGAACAGCACGCTGGTGTCGTTCGTCATGTCGTCGACACTGTTGGCGCGCTTGCGGACGAACTGCAGCGCGGCCTTCTGCTGCTCATCATTCTCATCACCGATCAGCATGTCCTGAAACATCGAGTTCCACGGACGGTTCTGCTCGACGGCCCACGTGAGGTACTTACGGAAATCGTCGCTGCCGCGCGACGATGGCTGCAGCATGTAGTCCAGCTCATTGCGCTGGTGAAACACATAATCCGGGCTGCCGAGCAGTCGATCGACCAGTTCGACTCGCTTGGTCGGCGACGTCGATGCCACGAAGTCGCGCGATTCGGAGGTGGTCGGAATGCGGCCGGCCAGATCGAGCGTCAGACGACGGATCAGCGTCGCATCGTCCGCTTGAGCGGCAACGGTCACCTTGTCGGCCTGATTGAGTTGATCCACGTAATGATCAACGACGGCTTCCACCGGACGATCAGCCGGAAGCAGTTCGGCAGCCTGCAGAGAACTCGCGGCGGTGAGGTAGCTGATGGCGCAGAGCGTCCAGAAAATCTTCTGCATGGGCGGGCCTCAAGTGTGGTTTGAGGAGGGAGGACTCAGCAGGCAGGACGTCGTTCGAGTCCGATTGGGGAGGAAGAACCTACCAAACGGACGGGGTCGGAGGCAATCGGCAAGCGCCTTTGGCGAGGGATTCGGGGTTGAGAGTTAGGGATCAGCAGCCGGTTGCGCCACGTGGGCCGCGTTTTCAACGTGCCCTGCATGCCTGAATCAGAGAGTCGCGAGCACGATTGGGTAGTGTTGTTACCGAATGTGCTGACCCGCCTCATCACCCGTAGCATGGACGCCCCGTCCGTGCTGCACTGCCGACGCTCGGACGGGGCGTCCATGCTACAGCTCCCACGTCAGACCCCACGCGGCTGATCAATTCAATTCCTCCTCGCCTGGAACCTGCGAATCCCGGTGAATACCGTCTCCGTTCGACCGGCGAGGTAATCGTCGATCCCGAGTTTCTCGGCGTCTATTCTGTCCGGCCGCCGGCCAGCACGTAACCAGGCGTTACGATGCACCAGCTCCGCAGAGTGGCGCGGCTACGAGAAGTTGTAGGGTGGGACCAGCGCAGCGCCGGCCCACCAAATGAGCAGACGATGGTGGGCCGGCGCTGCGCTGGTCCCACCCTACCATTTGATGCCACTCACAAAAACTTGATACACGGAGTGCGACCTCGGTAAGCCGAGTCCCGCCAACAATTACCACCCGCGATCAACCACGCTGCAGTGCATCGACGCGCCGTTCGACGACCAACGCAATTTCCAGCGGGCCGTAGGGGGTTGATTGGCCCGCAGCAGTCCGCCATCCGATCATTCCACCCGGCCCCGCCGCCATGTAGATCGTCAGAAAGTGGCGGAGTGTGGATGCTCCTTCGACCCCCGCATTGGCAGCCTCCATCGCGTGCTGACCATTGTCCGTCGCGTAGAACAGAACCTTGGGATCTGCGAGGCCGTCGCCGCGTTTGGCCAGGACATAAGTACTGCCAAAGCGGAGCACACAATGACGACCGTCAGTTCCTCGCTGGACCAGCCAGGCGCTCCCATTGAGAGTTCGAATCAGGCTTTGAAAGAGTTCGTCGGCAACGCGCGGTTCCAGTTCCAGTGGTGGAATTGGCTCGGCCATACCCCATTCCTGAAAAAGGCCGCGCCCGGCTGAACTACCAGCGCCACAGCCCTGCACGGGCCTGCGTTGAGGCGATGAAGCGTGGTAGATGCGCCGAGCGCGGGACGTGGCCCCTGGCAGCGACGCGGCGAGAATCCCGCTTGGGTTTCCGCCGCGTTTCATCGAAACCCGAGTTGGTCAAGCTGCGCTGGTTCGATTGACCTCAAGCTAAGAAGCAACTCCGCAGCGTGTGAAATGTTGCAGTGCTGATGAGGTCGCCGATCCAGCCTTCCTACCGTCGAACGCACACCCGCGCTGGGCCAGATTTGACTCGCGACGTGTTCACGAGACATCTGGTCAGCCCGGAGGCTTGTTGAGAGCGGGAAGGCGTGGATTTCGCCGAACCGCATCGGTCACTGCGAGCATTCCCATCGACAAATGAGGGAAAAGACTTGTTGCAAAAACGACAAGGCCGCAAACTCGGAACGCGCATCGCCCGACAGGAAACCGTTCGTTTCCAGATGTTTTTGCGGGTTTAATCGAGCGGAAAGCAGTGGATCTCCGCCACTCAATCGGGCATCACGTCAGCGCGTCTTTGACCTTCGTGAACTTGGTATTGGCGTTGTTGCCAATGATGGTGATCGTCGAGATGCACACCACGATGATGAGAGCCATCATGATTGCGTACTCGACAGCGGTCGGACCGTCTTCGCTCTGCAGAAACTTCTTCACGCTCTGAAACAATTGGCCCATTACAAATCCCGGAAATCGAATTGGCGGCAAGATGTCACTACTACTGTAGGTCGAGCTGACAGATCCGCGACGCCTCGATTTTCAAAGCGAGTGAATTCCCCCACTTTTCTGACCGACCTGTTCCGGCCAAGTAGATCTCTGGATGTTCATTAAGAGCCTGATGCCTTCAGCTCGCGAGTTAGACAGCGGTCGCTTCGCGAATGCGGCTACAGGCGATCGGGAAGCTGGCCGAGTCCGTTTCGATGCCGATGAACCGCGGGCCGCGAATCACTTTTGGACGTATGAACCCGAATAGGACCTAATAAGGCGATCAGCTCGATCGTCTGATCGGGTGTGAGGTCATTGGCAAGCGAACTCCTCGCGGGGAGTTCCTCGGAACGCGGGGCGGTCTCCACCGCAATCCATTGCAGAACCGCGAGTCGATGGCATTGATCAAGGCGGGGTTTCGCGATGGCGTCTCGATATATAGGAATTAAATGTTTCGGCGCAGCCACCCTCATCCTTGCGGCGATTGCCATTCGATTCACATCGTCTCCGGCCCCAATTCCGGTCATCGTTGCTCACTATCCGCCAGATATTCCGCCCATGAATTTCTCAGACCACGGAGGCGGAGCGGGCTGCGGGGACATTTTCCTGTACCAGCAAAGTGGAGATGAAGTTCTCGCGGTTAACGTCGAGTTGTCGGCCAGCACCAGTTTGTATCGCGCGAGTCAGGCGAGGGCATTCGCCGAAGCCGAGTTTGATCTGGCTCACGGCACGGAAGGCGTGCGGGTCGAGATACAGATTTGGGACGGCTACCCTCGATTCTGCGACTGTCTTCGCGGCAACGAACAACAAGTTGCTACCTGGCGCGCCAAGTCCGGACAACTGAAGATCACGATTCACGGGCCAGCCGACAGCGATTCCTGCCATGCGGAGTGTTACCTGGCCAGCGCCGAGCTTGATCAAGTGATTTTTGAAGACGATCGTGGACGCCAAGTGACACTCAAGAAGGCAAAGATCTCGAAGATTCCCGTCGGCTGGTACGCGGGCTGAGATGCTGCGGACGGGTGGCCCGCACTCTCCGTGTGCGGGTTTTTTGGGTCCGTCGGCACACGGAGAGTGCCGACCACAAGGCCTGCCCAGTAGCAGGCACATTCCATGTGCCGTCCGCCGCTGACAATGTTCGGCACGTCTCGCTCAATGAGGCTCCCGGCACTCGGGGTGCTGCGAGTAATGACTGAAGGACCAGCCGCCTGGCTGCTGTGTTAAGGTCTTTCGCTTGTGCGTCGAATGGACCGCAACCGCCGCAGCGCGGACAATGTCCATCCGCGACAAGAGGCAAGCAGCAGCGTCATCATATGAACAAAATGCCCGAGCCGATATTCTGAGGAACCAAATTCGTACCATTGATGGGGAATGCCTGAGCAATACACAGACTCGACGTGTCAGTGACTTGTAAATCAACAAATGCAACACGGCTGACATCGGGTTGCCGGCGGACGGTGCTTACCATTAGATGGGATGAAAACTGTGAAGAATGCCCTCGCAACCGTATTTCGGGCCGTGTTTGTCTGCGCGATCGTGGCGATGTTGATTTTCGCGGCGGCGGGACGGTGGGATTTGCCGTTCGTCTGGGGCATCCTGAGTGTATTGTGTATTTTCTATATCCTGATGGTCACCCTGACCGATCCCGATATGGTCAGAGAACGCGAATCGCCGGGACCAGGTAATCAAGACCGCCTCACCCGACCGCTGGGAGCAGTGCTGATGCTCATACACTGGATTCTGGCGGGACTGGACACGGGCAGATATCACTGGAGCCCGATTCCCTGGGAACTGCAACTCGCGGGACTTATCGGCTATGCCGCCGCCCTGACCGTGAATCTGTGGGCGCTGCGAGTCAACCGCTTCTATTCGTCGGTCGTTCGTGTGCAGACGGATCGGGGACACTCGGTCGTTGATACCGGCCCCTATCGCTTCGTCCGGCACCCCGGATATACCGCGACGCTATTCGCCATGTTGAGCGGCGGTGTCGCACTGGGTTCCGGCGTCGCCATCGTGCCGGTTATAGGATTCGCGGCGTTGTTCATCCGCCGCACGCTGCTGGAAGATCGCCTGCTGCGAGCCGAACTGCCCGGCTACGCTGCTTATGCCGAACGAGTCCGCTATCGACTCATTCCCGGCATCTTTTGAGCATCCCTGGGATGCGTGTGGATGACGCTGGGTGAAGCACGATGCAGGCCGGGCAATCAGGTCCGTCGCATTCAGGGTCAGGCGTCAGCCGGATGGTCCGCGCTACGGCGCCGCGCGTGGTGGCCGGTTTGGCCTCGGGCACATGATCAACTTCAGATGTCGTCAAACGTTACCTATTTTGTGTCGTCGTTACGGTCGGACCTGCGAACCGCTTCGCACGCTGCAGTCCGCAGAATTGGATCTGAACAAAGGGATCGAGTGTCGAAAAGTGAACGGTGTCGGTCGTTTCTACCGTCAAAGTCAGTTGTGAAAGGACTCCTGAATGCGCTCACTTTTTCTGCTCATGCTCGCGTTTCTGATAACCGGTTGTGCTCACACCAGACTTTCCTGCAATGCCACGAAGCAGGCTCGCACGTTGACGGAAATCGAGGAGCAGCAAGTCCTCGATAACATTGCGATGTTCGTCGTGAATTGCGGATCGACACCCTATTTTGCTCTGCCGAACGGCGGTGGCACGCAAACGAATCAATCGGGAACGGCCTCGTCTACGTTGATCTGGAATCCGACAACGTTGACGGGGGCTAACGGTGGTCTCAACGGAACGGCCGGGACGACCATTAACTGGACGTTGAAGCCAATCAATGAGCCGGAACGGTTGCAACTCATGAAATGCGTCTATCAGCACGTCACCCAGAACTTCCCGAGCAGCGACTGTGTGAATTGTCAGGACTACCTGACCAGGTTCTTTGGCAAGAATTATCCGGTCTGCGACGTTCCTACCGGGTGGTTTTCGGTGTGTGACAAGAAGCCCCGCAATTCAAACTGCTGCGTAAAGGTCGGCCACTATTGTGGTACCTATATTACCGTGAGCGAGGAGTATTTCGAGTACCTGTCGCGGGTGACAATTGCAATTCTGGACATTGCTACGGTCGATAATGCCGTGCTTGTCAGCAAACTCGCGAATTCGCCCAAAGTGCAGATCGAAGAGACATTCGAGGTTGTGGGCAGCGACAACAGGAAGACGACGATCAAAGGCACTCGGAAGATCGACGAATCCGAGTACCTGACGCTCAAGGGCGAAGTCCCTAAGGAAACGCTGTTTCCCGCTGAATCCGATCGGGCTCGCCCTCGCCGTGAGTCTGGTTCCTCATTCGAGAGCCTGCTGCAATTAAACAGTAATAAATAGCTTTTTAGATCAGGTCGCGAAGAACCGCAGTCCCGCTCCTCTCGATAACGAGGAGCGGTTCCCTGAAAACGAGCGGCACCTCAAAAGTAGCAGGCACATTTCATATGCCGTCCGCCCGTTTGCAGAGTCGTGCACGTCTTATGCTGCCATGCTACGGCACTCCGATGTACCTGCTACTACACGCGCCGGCGACGGGGGTTGCTTCATTGCGCACTGGCCTTCTTCAGAAGATCCAGTTCTGTACGTCGCTCGAGAGCTCCAGGAGGTCGACAAACAACTGAGATACTGTGCGAGAACCTGAGTTCGAGATGACGGCCAGAGCGAATAGTCTGCCGTGAGCGTCTCTCAACGTCGCCGAATCTTGATATCACTGGGCAGCTCGAACACCGCAGGATCAGGCGGATCGAGGCTGATGTCCTTCCATTGAATTGAGACCACCAATGTGCCGTCCGCGCGAAAGGATTCGCATTGGACGCGCATCTGCAGGTCCTCATCAATCAGATACCGATGGTAATTCCCTTTGTGGCTGTCGGGAAATCGGCCGATCCAGCACAGGCAGTTCTTGCCTT
>JAKFWA010000031.1 GCA_021732995.1 Planctomycetaceae bacterium
ACCTGAAAGCGCTGACCCTTATCCGGAACTCAGCTTCTAGATTTCGAGGTGCGGTATGTCGCGCGGGATGAACGGGCTGGTGGCGCTGGTGCTCGTGTTAATGATTTACTCGACCGCCAGTTCTGCCGATCGAGTCGACGTGCTGCTGAAGGGCGGGGCGGTTTACGACGGCACGGGCAAGGCGGGGCGAGTTGCCGATGTCGCGATTCGCGGTGACAAGGTTGTGGCTGTTGGTGAGACGAAGGACCTTACTCCCGATTGGACGATTGATTGCACCGGTCTCGTGGTCTGTCCGGGCTTCATTGATCTACACAGTCACAGCGATGGCGTCATTCTGGAGCCGGCAACGCGCGCGAATCTGAACTTCCTGCTGCAGGGCTGCACGACGGTCGTCACGGGCAACTGCGGCTCAGGACCGGTCGATGCGAAGACCTATTACGACAAGGTGGATCGGCTTGGAGCGGGCACCAACATCGCGCATCTCCTGCCCCAAGGCAGCTTGCGTTCGGAAGTGATGGGGTCGGCGTTGCGTAAGCCGACTGATGCCGAACAGGGGAAGATGCTGAAACTCGCCGAAGCGGCCATGACCGACGGCGTCTGGGGCATGTCGACCGGGTTGATCTACGTTCCGAGTTCGTACGCGGAAACAGAAGAGATCGCTGCGATTGCCGATGTTGTCGGCAAGCACGGCGGTATTTATGCGAGTCACATTCGAGGTGAAGGCAGTGAGCTGCTGGCGGCCGTTGAAGAAGCCTTGAAGATCGGGCAGATCGGCAAGACGCCGGTGCATATCTCGCATTTCAAGGCCAGCGGGCATGAGAACTGGGGTCTGGTGCGTCAGGCCGTGAAGCGGATCGAAGAAGCCCGAGCGGCGGGGCAGGTCGTGACTGCGGACCAATATCCGTACAACGCGTCGAGCACGTCTCTCGATGCGACGATCTTGCCCACTTGGACGTTGGAGGGGGGACGATCGGCGTTGGTCAAGCGGTTGGACGACCCCGAAACGGGACCGCGCATCCGCACCTCGGTCACGAATAGTCTGGCGAAGAAGTACAACGGCGAAGTGATTCGCATCGCTCGTTATTCGCCGAGGCCGGATTGGGTCGGTCTGAATCTGCTGGAGATCGCTCAACGCGAGAAACGCGAACCCATCGACATCGCCTACGACATCTTCCGGAATGGCGGGGCTCAGATCGTGCACTTCAGCATGAGTCCTGATGACGTCGAATACGTCATGGGCATCGACTGGGTAGCGACTGCCTCTGACGGCCGAGCCTACTTGCCGGGTCCTGACAAGCCGCATCCCAGAAGTTATGGAACCTTCAGCCGGAAGGTCGGGTACTACGCTATCGAACGCCGCACGGTGACGCTGGAACATGCGATTCGCAGTGCGACGGTCCTGCCGGCGCAGATTCTGGGCCTGAAAGATCGCGGTGAATTGAAGGCTGGAGCGCTGGCTGACGTCGTGGTTTTTGCTCCGTCCGAGTTTCGTGACGCCGCAACTTTTGATGAGCCGCACCGGTACTCACGTGGCCTGAAGTTTGTATTCGTGAACGGTAAGGCGGCAGTGGCCGATGGCTCGCCGACGGGCGGGTTGTTTGGTCGCGCTCTGCGCCGCCAGAAGTAACGATCGCGTGTTTTCCGCGATGGTCGCCGCGAGCCTTCGTTTCGGGGTGGATGCAAATCGCTCTGGCCCTAGAATCTGCGCGCTTGCAGCTTTGTCTCGTGACCTTTCAGTGGAGCTTCCCGATGACCGACCCTCGGGTCAATTTGAAGAACCCGTTCATTGCGGCGGTGCTGGCCTATCTCATTCCCGGAGCCGGGCACTGGTATCAAGGACGCAGGTTCAAGGCTGTGATCTATTTCGTCTGCATTGTCGGCCTCTTCTCCTGGGGCTGCTCGCTGGGCGAAGCGAAGGCCGTGCACCTGCGCTGGGATGACGAACCGCGCCGGGGCCGCAATGAGGAGCGTCAGCGGACGATTGGCTTCATCGCTCAAGCTGGTATTGGTGGAGCAGCTTTGCCAGCCGCGGCTCAGTTCTATCGAGCACGTGGCGAGGATGCGTTGTTCGATCAGGAGCAGGTGCCGGGCAAGGTACTGGAGAAGATCGATGCCAATTTTGAAGGCTTCGCGCGGCACGTAACGCTCGGCGCCGGCAAGGTGGAAGGACGCGTGACGGGCACGTTGGTTGTAGGCCGCTTCGGAACGGGCAGCGAGTTTGAGGGTCGGCTGGTTGGCAAGATGGCCGACGGTCGCGATGTCGATTGGCAGTTAGTAGGTTCGCAGAACGCGCAACCGATTAGCCTGGAAGTTGGGCGGCGCATCACGGGGTTGGACGACGTGACTCCGATTCGACTATCGGAGCAACGGCCCGAGCCTGAGTTTTCCGGTTCGCGTCGCCGCTTTTTTTGTCAGGTGGCGGCGGGCGTGGAAAACGCAGGACTAATTGAAGGCTCAATCCAGCGACCGCTGAAGGATCATTTCCTGGCTCCGCTCAGTGACAACGCGATGAAGCACCTACAGGGGCGGCTCGGCAAGTACTACGACTTGGCGCTCGTCTATACGTGGATTGCGGGCTTGTTGAACGTGCTCGCCGTCTGGGATGCGCTGCAAGGTCCGGCGTATGGATATGGCGATGAGACAGACGAAGACGAAACGCCGCCGAAGGCCGAGGGGGCGAACGCTGGCCCTGTGGCGGCTCCCTCAGCAACCACTGCATCGTAAGGCTTGCCGTTCAACTGAAGAGCTGATCGTCGTGACTCAAGCTGGTGACGCTAACCGGCCTCCGCATCGTCCGGGATGAATCATGCCACTCTTACCGATCCTCGCCGTGACTGATAACTCACTGCTCTATCTGATACCGTTAGTGGTCGGCGTCAGCCTGGTTCATAGCGCGAGCCGTTACGAAATGGCTCATCGCATCCTGATGCGAACGTTGCGAACAAGTTTCAAAATTGTCGGATGCATGACATTGGCGTTGGTCCTGTTGGTGGTTTTTCAAGTTTAATTGGCGAGCGGGCTGCTGATGTGCGGCCGTTGCGATGCGTTTCAACCAGCCTGAAGATTGTTTATGCCGCTCCTACCGATCCTTGCCATGAGTGATAACACACTGTTCTATTTGGTGCCGTTGGCCATCGGTATCAGTCTGGTCTACAGCGCCAGCCGCTATGAGTTGACCAGCCGGATCATTTCGAGGGCGGTACGGCTATGCTTCACGATCATTGGGTTTATGACTTTGGTCCTGATCCTGTTGATGGTGTTGCACGTTAGCTCGTGAGCGTTGTTCGACGAACTGCGGCATTGGTTTCGACGTGTTCAATCGAGGAGATCGGGATGGGCCGCTGGACTTCGGTGCTCCGCTTGGTGATCACGTCGGTCGGGCTGCTGCTGTTCAGCCTGTGGTCCCCTGCCAGGCTCGACGCTGCCGGCAGTGAGTTCGTGGGCCAGCAGGACGACTTTGTGGTCACGGTTGATGCTCGCTGGGCAGGTTGCACGCAGGGCGGCTACTACCCGATTCGCGTCCGCGTGCTGAATCGCGGTGAGACGCGCGACCTGCAACTCAGCTTTCAGCCGAACGACAAGGGGATCCCGAGCGCTTCCCGCTCCGTTTCGGTGGCTCAGAATGCCACCGTCGTAACATCTCTGCTCGTGCCGATGGTCGGCTTTCAGAGCCACGGCACGTTCTCTGCGTCACATCGCGGCCGGAAGCTCGATCAACTGAACACGATGTTGTCGCTGGCTGACATCGAGATGAGCGGGGCTCATCCGGGGCTGCTGGTGATCTCCCCCGACAATGTCGATTGCACCCAGTTCGAGGTGATGTGCACCTCGATTTATGGTGGTGCTGCCGGGCGCGGCATGTACGGCCGGTCGGTCAGTGAGAATCACATTGTCCTGCCTGCGAGTGCGCTGCCGCATACGTCTCTCGCTTACAGCGGATTGGACATCGTGGCGGTGACGCGCCCGGTGTTTGAGGGGCTGCGGGCGGAGATTCGTGAAGCGCTGCTCGACTGGGGCCAAACTGGTGGCATGCTGCTGGTCTATGGTGTCGGCGCGAATGTCACGACGGACGTCGAGTTTGCAAAGCTGATGGGGCTCGATCGCATGGCCCGTCAGACGCCGTGGATCATTCCCGCCGCCAACAAGCGGCAGGCGATCCCCCTGATGCGAACTGACGAGCATGGGTCGCAGGTGAACTGGAATGAATCGAATCCGAAGTTCGCGTTCTCAACGGATGAAGGCGCGATTGCCGCGAAGCTTTACGGTCTCGGACGCATCGTTGGCATGCGCGACAATCCGTTCCCCGGAACGGCTCACGACTGGGCGTGGCTGATGCGTGGAGTGACTCAGGATCAGGACGCGCTCTGGCCGAAGCGACACGGGTTGAATGCTCGCGTTGAGAATCGTGACTTCATGCAGTTCATGATTCCGGGCATTTCCAGCGTGCCGACTTACTCGTTCGTCACGTTCATTACGTTATTCGCCGTGCTGATCGGGCCCGTGAACTATCTGCTGCTGTCACGACGCCAGAAGATCAACTGGCTGATTGTGACGGTGCCCGCGCTGGCCGTCGTCACGACGGTCTGCCTGTTTGTGTACGCCGCTGTGTCGCATGGCTTCACGGTGAAGTCGCGACTGCGTAGTCTGACCGTGCTTGATCAGGGCTCGCAGAAGGCCATCAGCACGACCCGGATGGCGTTGTACGCGGGCATGGCACCGTCGGAGGGGATGAAGTTCTCAACGGACACGGCGGTGTACCCCGTGTGGCCGACGGGTAATGAGTTTGAACAAGGTCACGTCGACTGGTCCGAGAACCAGCACCTCACGTCGGGTTGGCTGCGGTCGAGAACCAAGACTCAATTTGTCACGGTCGCACCACGTAATGAGCGCGGCCGGCTCAACGTTGAAGCAGCTAAGGACGATCAGGTTGCCGTCACGAATGGGTTCGAATGGAAGCTGGAATACCTGCTTGTGAACGTCGATGACAAAAACGTCTTCTATGGACGCGATATCGCTGCAGGGGCTCCCGCTGTGCTGAAGCAAGCTGCGACTGCCGACCTCGATGAATTCCGCGACCAGATCAGTGACGCGCGGCTGGAGTTTCCGGAGGACTACGATCGCGACCGGGTTTTCACGTCCTGGAGTTCGAACCGCTATCGTTACGGTTACTATCAGTCGCCAGACATCTATTCCGTGGCTCAAGGGAACATGGAGCAGGCAATCGCGCGGCTGGCGGAATTCAAAACGCGGTCTCAACTCGGCCCACGAACCTACGTGGCCATCGTGAAAGAAGTGCCGAGTCTGGATCTTGGGACCAAGGTGGAAGTGGTTGATGGCTGGCACGTGATCGTCGGCTACTACTAACCGAGCCGACGATCAGCAGGGCAGGGTGGGACAAGCGATCGTAACTTCTCCGGGCCTGCACATTCGACAAATCTGGCTTCGACGACCTGCCTCCGCCGACAGCAGGTCTTGATCGCGCCGGCCCACCAGATGACGGTCTCTAATGCTGGTGGTGCGTGAAGCGGGCTGTCTGTTCAGGAGATCAGGAAGCTCCCGCAATCAGTTATACGCTTCGCAGAAAATAACCGCGCGACGCTGAAACGCAGTTCGGGAGGGCGAGGCTCCTGCCGAGCCGCTTCAAGTGGCTGGTGCGGCTCGGCAGGAGCCTCGCCCTCCCTGACGCACCGTGCGGTTCAGTTAACCACATTACTTGCCGCGACAGTACCCGTTACGCGCAGTTAATTTCCGGGATCCGTACTACTACCGGAGCTTTCCGATCAGTTCCTGCAGGTCCTTTACGGGGACGCTGTTTTTTCCCTGAGCGACTCGATCAAAGATCTTCATGAACCGTTCCGGGACCTCATCGCGAGTGATGTTGCCATCTTTGTTGCGGTCCAGGTTCTTGATTACCTCTGAAGCCTGATTGGCTGCTTGATTGCCGATTCGAGGGGGAGAGGCCGGAGCGCGTGAATCGGTACCGCGCGGAATTGCGATGTCAATGTAACCAATCATCATCTCTTCGTACGTTTGATCGCCCCATTTGACCGTGGCGTTCGGATCCGGATTGTTGAGATTGTTCTCTGAGTTGTCGTAGTGAGCAGTCACCCGGATGCTGGCGCCAATGGGAATGGCGCGGGGTTCCGGCAAGCGATAGGCTGTTTGCCAATTGAAGTCATAACGCGGGATATCGAGTAATGTTTCCGGCTCGCCGCTGGTCATCAAATCGTAACGGAACGCCTTACCGCGCAGGTGCATGTGCGGCATAAATGCCAGCAACTGGGTTCCATCTACGGGAGCAGCGTGAGTTCTCGCTTCGACGGGGTGATTGTCTGCCTGCGGCGGAATGGTGAAGTTGCGAGTGAGTGCGGAAACCGTACGAACTTCGTGCTTGATGTCATCGGGTTTCGCAAACCAGATCCCGAGCCTGGTTAAGTCGCTCTGCTCGACACCGTTGGGCGTATAGTGCATCTGGAAGATCAATTGCGCGCCCGCTGATACTCGCTTGGCCATTCCGTCTGGATAGGCTTTGGCACGCAGTCCCGGCACATAGGCGGCCAGAAAGCCTTCAGCTCCGCCTTGATTGGCGCCGCTACGTTCAAGGACCAGGGCGTGATGCACGATCTGGCGGTTACCGGGCAGCACTTCAATTGCGCGAATCCACTTGTCTTCCTTGAAGCCCGTTGGCACCGGGAAGAACTGATACTTCAATTCACCGTCAGCCTTCACCAGGTAAGGCTTGCTGGACATTGGAATGACCAGATCCGGCTCGCGATCAATCTGCCAGCCGGCTGTGGGAAACTTCGGTGGCTCGGGCATGTCTTTCGGATCGCCTTGCGGTGCTCCCGCGCGAGCCCAGTCGCGAATGAGTTGCTTCTCTTCCGAAGTCAGTCGGCGATCATCAGCAAACTTGCCGAACTTAGGGTCCGCGTGCCACGGCGGCATGCGTTCCTCGGCGACGACTTCGGCAATGGTTTCTGCCCAGCCGGCGACTTCTTCGTACTTGGTCAAAGAGAACGGAGCGATTTCGCCGTCGCGATGACACTCGACGCAACGCTGGTTCAGCAGACGCGAAATCTGCTTCGAGTACGTCACTTGCGCATCAGCTTGAGGCTTGTGAACTCGCCCGATATGGCAGCCCGCCGGGGCGGTCTTGGCGACACTGACCGGCTTGTTGTCCAGGAGTTCGTCCAGCGCGATCTGCAGGTCGCGGCGTGTGGGCTCATTGCGGGAATAGCCAACGCCCGTCTGGTCATCGATCCTTCCGCGATAGCGCACCACATTGCTGGCATCGAGGACAAAGACTTCCGGCGTGCGTTCCGCCTGAAACTGATCGGCGATCCGATTGCCGACATCCTTCAGCATTGGGAATTTAAACCCAGCTTGCTTGGCATAGGCCGCCGTTTCCGTCAGCGAATCGTGCGAATTCGAATTGATCGCAATGAACTCAACGCCCCGGCTTTGATACTGCTCGGCCAACTTGGCGAGGCGCGGGCCATAGAGCTTGGCTAGCGGACATTCCGTGCCTAGAAACGCGACGACCAGCAGCTTGCGCGACGATTTGGCTTCGAGTGACCACGGCTGATTCTGCACATCGGACAGGGTGAAGTTGTTGACGCGTTGGTCTGCCGCCCAGGCAGGTAGAGCACTGGCTGCGATCAGCAGTCCTAAACACACAATGCGCTTCATGAAGTTCCTTGTCCGTTGAACAGATTGAGTCGAGTCGCGCGCGAGCCAAGAATCCTGACGCTCGCGGCAACATGACAAGTAACCTGCTCAGCTCCAAAAAGTTTCGAGATCGGCGGGAGCCGCCCGTGAACGAGTTGCGGCTCTCAAGTGGGTTCGTAAGAGACATTACTGGCGATTGCTGCGACAATCTGCCCGTCAGAACTACGAAATCCAATAAAAGAGCTTGTTATGACCGATGCCGAACGCAGTGACGCCTGCGGCCGACTGATTGAGATCCTTCGCCGTTACGAGTCTGTAGCCGTTGCGTTCTCGGCTGGCGTCGACAGCACGGTCGTTGCCAAAGCGGCTCAACTGGCTCTGGGCGACGCGGCGGTGGCCGTCACGGCGAACAGCCCCAGTCTGGCGGCTGGGGAACTCGACGAAGCCCGGAATCTGGCGGCACTGATCGGTATTCGCCACGAAGTCCTGCAGACGGAAGAGTTCCAGAACGCGGACTACCTCAGCAATCCGTCCAATCGCTGTTACTTCTGTAAGACGGAGTTGTATTCGCAACTTGAACGCTGGTTGCCGCGCTTCGAAGTTCAAATCATCGCCAATGGAGCCAATTTGGATGACCGGGGTGATCATCGTCCCGGCATGCAGGCGGCTCAGGAGCATCGCGTCCGGAGCCCGCTCATCGAAGCCGGGCTGAGCAAAGCCGACGTGCGTGACTTGGCCAAAGCGTGGGGGCTGCCCGTTTGGGACAAACCTGCGATGCCGTGTTTGTCGAGCCGTATTGCCTACGGAGTTTCTGTAACTCCGGAACGAGTCCGTCGGATCGACGCCGCGGAGGGCTTCCTCCGAGAACTGCTCGGCGTTCGAGAGTTACGCGTGCGGCTGGAGGCGAATGACTTGGCTCGCATTGAAGTTCCGCTGGAGTGCCTGCCGCAGCTCGCTGCTGCCGATCGCCGAGACGCGATCGTGGCTCAGTTTCGGCAGCTTGGCTTCTCGTTTGTGACGCTCGATCTGGAGGGTTTTCGTTCGGGAAGCCTGAATCGCATCCTGCCGATCGAATCACTGTTGGTTCCATCAGTTGCTGTAAGTCATTGATTTGAAAAGACTTGCTGTTTCGATGTCGTCGTAGCTTGGCAACGTCTGATTTCCGATTTGGAAATTGCCCAGGATTTCGTTTTTTTCCCGGCGAGACAGAGTCCTGTGAATGTCCGTTTGCGGAGCAAACGCATTTGGCCGCCCTACGGCCATGATTCAAGCAGGACTGTACTAGGGTCTTACCGATGCCTTCGACAAAACCGCTCTCCAAACGGCAACACGACATCCTGGAATTCATCCGCAACGAACTGGTCAGTCGCGGGTATTCCCCCACTGTTCGCGAAATCGTGAAGCATGTGGGTGATAAGTCGCCAACAAGTGTGCACAGGCACTTGAAGACGCTGGAAGCTCGCGGCTACATCCTGCGGGATGGCAACAAGTCGCGTTCGATCCGGCTGTCTGATGGGGAGCGCGGTATTCCGGTCGCAGGCACGTTGAGGGTCGGTAATCAGCTCGGTGAGAACGAAGGCGCTACTCGAATCGATCTGGCTCATGTCTCCGACCCCAATCGTGACCTGCTGCTGAAGGTCAAGGGCGATGGGCTGCTCGAGCAGCGGATTCAAGATGGTGACTACCTGATCGTTCGCAAACAGGAGTCCTACTCAGAGTCCGAAGTGGTGGTCTCGGCCGACGAGTTCAAGCGCTTGTCGATTCGTCGATTCAGCCCGACGCTGAATCAGTTCCAGCCACTGGGTCTGGTGGTCGGTGTGATGCGGTTGCTGGAACCTGTGTTGGCGTAAGTTCGGTTACTTGGCCTTACCCGGGTTCTGATTCTTCATCGGATTCGGGATGGGCCAGTCCGGCGACGAGGTGTGCGAGCTCTGCATGAAGGCTTCGATCTTCTGCGCCAGTTCTGGATGGTCGGCGGCGAGGTTTCGCTGCTCTTTCGGGTCAGCAACCACATCGTACAGTTCAAGAGGGGCGTGCCATTTGGGACGCACGCCTTTCCATTGCCCATAGCGTACGGCTCGAGCACCGGCGCCTTCATAGAACTCCCAGTAAAGGAACTCGTGCTGGTTCTGGTCCGAGGTGTGGCCGCGCAACGTGGGCTCGAAGCTGAGTGAATCGAGACCTTGCGGTGCCTTGAAGCCCACAACGTCCGCCAGAGTTGCAACGATGTCTCCGTGATAGGCAATGTGATCGGCGACTCCCGGTTTCACCTTGCCGGGCCAGCGGACCAGCAGTGGCACTCGAATGCCACCGTCGTATAGATCGCGTTTCGTGCCGCGCACGGCACCGCTGGAGTGGAAAAAGTTCGGGTCGTTGGCGCTCTCTTTGTGAGGTCCGTTATCCGACGTGAAGAAGACCAGCGTGTTGTCTTTGAGGCCGAGTTCGTCCAGCGTCGCCAGCAGTTTGCCGACTTGCGTGTCGAGGTACGTGACCATCGCCGCGTGCATTTTGTTGGGTTCGGTCCAATCCTTCGACGTGTAGATGCCGTGATCGGGGACGCCCGCTGGTTTGTCCTCGTTGTTGGCGTGCGGCAGCGTCCAGGCGGCGTACAGGAAGAACGGCTTCGACTTGTTCTCGCGCAGAAATCGCTGCGATTCCTGCAGGAACAAGTCGTGAGCGTACTGCTTCTTCACCCGTACTTTGCCCGCGCCACGTTCATCAAAGTTGCCCTCGTTGGGCAGCGAGATGCGCGTTTCGTTGCGGTACAGGAACGTCGGGTAGTAGTTGTGCGCGTGATGCTGGTTGAGAAACCCGAAGACGTCGTCAAACCCCTGCCGCGTCGGCATGCCAGCTTGCGCTCCGGGGGTGTCTTCGCCGAGTCCCCACTTGCCGACCAGCCCGGTGGTGTAACCGGCTTGCTTAAGAAGTTCGGCCAGCGTGACATCTTCATCGCGCAGAGATTGCTTGTCGGCGGCGCCGTTGCCGCGCACGCGAGTGTGCCCGGTGTGCTTCCCGGTCATCAGCACGCTACGTGATGGCGCGCAGACGGTGGCCCCCGCGTAGTACTGCGTGAACCGCAGGCTCTGCTGAGCCAGCCGGTCGATCTCAGGTGTATGGATCAGTTGCTGGCCGTAGCAGCCGAGTTCTCCATAACCGAGGTCGTCCGCCATGATGAAGACGATGTTGGGCGGTTCCGCCTGAACCGCTGGCGTCGCGGCCAGCAGGATCAACGTCGTCAGGAACCATTGCTTGAGTCGCCTCATCATGACGTTCCTTGGATCGGCAGGAGTTGTCAGGCCGCGGCCTATTTGCGGACGAATTCCTGGAAGCGGCGCAGCAGATCTGCGGTGACCGGGCCGGGAACTCCGGCGCCAATCGGCCTGCCGTCCAGCTTCACAACGGGGATCAGTTCTGCTGCTGAACCCGTCAGGAAGCACTCGTCAGCAACGAAGATATCGTGACGTTGCAGCGTGATCTCTTCGACGGGGTAGCCAGCTTCCTTGGCCAGCTTGATCACGCAGTTCCGAGTGATGCCGTCCAGAATGCCCGAGTCGCGCGAAGGAGTTTTCAGGACGCCCTTCTTGACGATGAAGATATTGTCGCCGGTGCACTCCGCGACGTCACCTTTATGGTTGAGCATCAGCGTTTCTTTGCAGCCCGCGTCGGTGCCTTCGATCTTCGCCAGGATGTTGTTGAGGTAGTTGAGCGACTTGATCCGCGGGCTGAGTGCACCCGGATGATTACGGATCGTCGAAGCGGTGATGATGCTCAGCCCCTTCTCGTAATCTTCGGTCGGATACAGCGAGATCGAATCCGCGATGATGATCACCTGCGGATCGCTGGTGCGGCGAATGTCGAGGCCGAGTGTGCCGGAGCCACGTGTCACGACCAGTCGCACGTAACCATCGACGATGTTGTTAGCTTTAACCGTGTCGTTCAGCGCCTTCGCCATTTCGGATTGCGTCATGGGGATCGTGAGGCGGATCGCCAAGGCGCTTTCGTACAGGCGTTCTACGTGTTCGGCCAGCAGGAAGATTTTGCCGCTGTAGACCCGGATGCCCTCAAATACGCCGTCGCCGTAGAGCAAACCGTGATCGTAGACGCTGACTTTGGCGTCCTCTTTCGCAACCAGCTGACCCGCAACGTAGACCTTCAGTGACATGCAGATTTCTCCAGAACTGAGCCATTTATTCGCTCAGATGCCAACCAACCTCGACCAGCATCAGGTACGCACCGCGTGCGTAACAGTATCGCATCGACCGCTGGCAAATTCGACAGGTTGAGGCCGACATCGGCAAGACTAAGCAGGAAGAGTTCTCGCGGCGAGTTTCGGTTCGCACCCGCGGCCAAAAGTCTTGCGGATCTTGAGAATCAACCGTCCCTCAAAAAGCGACGGCGAATGCGGAGTTCGACGGCTGTCGTTTGCTCCTCATTCGCCGGATACGCGAAATGTTGCCGGGAAAGTGATCCCGGTTCGCTCGTCTAGATGCCTCGTTTGATGTCGACTTTCAGCGCCGTCGCCGCTTTCGGTTCGTCGGTTTTCGATTTGGGCTCATCCGGGCGGTAGATCCAGACGGGATTCCCCTGCATGCGGATTTCACCTTCGAAGCGTTCATGGCGATCGCCGGGACGCCAGTACTTCATCATCAGTGTTTTGCGCCAGACGATGGTTTCATCATCGGCGGCATCCGGGAAACGCGAGTAGTACCACTGGCTTTCCTCGGCGCCGGGCTTCGCGGGGACGGTGTTGTCGAACAGGTTTTCGAAGTCACCCGCTGCGCGCCAGTCCTGATTGAACTTGCCGTTCCACAGTTCGTTGTTGATGGCCAGCTTCTTGTCGGTAGCGAGTTGGCTCAACTCGCTGTAGGCCACCGGGCCTTTGACCAGCTTGTAGCCGTTCGAGAAGCCTGTCAGGTAGATCGTGTAGTAGTCGGCGTCGGCGTCGACATTCTTGAAGATCATCACACCGTAGTACGCGCTGGCCGGACTCGGGTCCGTTGCTGGAGAAGCTTCCGGTACGGGCTTCATGGCCTGCACGGAATTCAGCAGCTTGATCTTCTCGCGACGTTCAATCGCTGCCTGAGCGTCGTGATAGATCTCGTCCTTGTAGACGGCCTTCTTGCCGTTGTCTTCGGTGACCAGCAACGCGCTGGGAGCGAAAATGTCCGGTCCCGGAGGTGCGTCAAAGACATTGACGGGCACGCTCTCGCCGTCGTCCTTGTTGCGTTCCAGTTCGCGGTTGATGGCTTTGTAGACGAGGTAATGAATGACCTCGTTCTTCTTCGTGCCGGTCTTGGCGTCAATGACGGGCAGTTCCAGCATGCGCAGCGACTTCATCTGGATCTCGAAGACCCAGAGATTCGGCTGGTTGTTGCGCTCCTCGCCGGTCGCCTGCAGCTTGACGATGGTGTCAAAGCCGCCGCGCGTGGGCTTCACTTCTTGAGCCGCAGATACCTGAACCAAACCGGCCGCGACGAGCGACGCTGCAAACCAACGAGTCCAACGCATGGAACGATCTCCGCAAAATGGCACAGCCATGCACGCTAACTCGACTATAGAAACAGGGTTTCTGCACGGTCAACGAGCGACTTCGCTGGTCGGCACAGGACTTACAAGGCTTTGGCCGACTGATAGGTTTGTCCGGAACTTCCGCCATTTCAGGCGTCATTGTTAGAGACGCTGTATCCTCCCCGCGAACGACGCCGTCAGCTTCAACTCAGGCTAAGAACGCAGCAATTCGAGGCATTGGTCCTTTAATCCTGCGTTGACGGAAAGTCCGTTTCCAGTGGTTGTGGCAGATTTTCCGTTGAAATCGATGAATGAGCCTCCGGCCTCTTTCAGAATCGGAATGAACGGTGCGCAGTCCCAAGGGTTGAGCAGTGGGTCGATCATGACGTCGACTCGACCGGTCGCTGCTAGAGCGTGCCCGTAGCAGTCACCCCAGCCGCGACTGATGGCTGCCTTAGCACAGATGCGATCAAAGGCGTCCTGCCGACCAATGCGACGCCAGCCTTGAATGGTCGTGGTGCTGAAGGTGGCTGCCGAGAGGTCGTTGACCGAGGAAACTCGCGCCGGGCGGACGGGTCGATCACCGACCTGCCAGGAAGCTCCGAGGCCAATCGCTCCGTAAACAACTTCGTTGAGCGCGGGCATCCGGCACACGCCAATCAGCGGTTCCAAGTTGAACTCCGCGGCGATCAGAGTTCCGAACAATGGGACGCCATGAATGAACGATTTCGTGCCATCGACCGGATCCAGTACCCAGCGCCAGCCACTCGTGCCAGCGGATTCGCCGAACTCTTCACCGAGGATCGCATCATCCGGATATGCCTCGGCCAGCAGCTTGCGGATGAGGAGTTCCGCGCCGCGATCGGCCTCAGTCACAGGCGACGAGTCGCGTTTGCGCTCCACAGCGAGCTCAGCCGATTGGTAGTGGCTCATGATGAACTCGCCCGCGCAGCTGGCGGCGTCCAGCGCAAATTGAAGGCGTGCGGAGAGTTCTTTCTCAGACGGTGCAGGCATTATGTGGTTGCTCAGAAAACTGGCGATGTGGTGGTCATCTTCGATCGAAACCGGTCGTTGAAACTCACTTAGCCGGTTTGAAGAAGTCGTGATCGGCGCGGCCTCCCGAGCGGAGATACGCCACCAGATCCAGAATCTCCTCGGTGGTTAGAGTGTCTACGAGCCCGGTCGGCATCATCGAGACTTTGGACGGCACAATCTCTTCAACTTCGTGCCGATTTACCGCCGTGAGCTTTCCGGGATCCAACATGTTCTCGCTGACGAGGTAGTTATCGCCGGTCAGGTTAATGATTCGGCCCGTGACTGCCTTGCCGTTTTCCAGAATGAACGTCGTCGCTTCGTACTGGTCCGAGATCACTTTGCTGGGCTCGATGATCGATTCCAGAATCGCAGTCTCATTGAAGCGTCCGCCCACGCTGGTGAGGTCCGGGCCGACGGTGCCACCTTCGCCCGCCAGACGATGGCATTTGAAGCAGGCACCTTGGGCAAACATCTTGCGGCCGCGTTCAAAGTTGCGACCTGATGTGGCTGACTGCACCTGCGGGACCAGTTCCTGAACCGTGTACTTTTTGACGACCTCACGAGATTCGACAATCGAAACCTCGCCGGGATCGGGAGCTTTCGATAGCACGGCTTCGAGCGACTTGCGCTCGTCATCGGACATGCCGTCGATGGCTTCCTGGCGGATGTTCTTGAGGAACCCGCTGAAGGAATGCCCGCCACGATGGCCCGCCGCCTTGAGGAACCAGTTGAAGTACTCTTCACGCTGCGGCTTCATCCAGCCGTTCTTAACAGGTCGCAGGCAATAGGCCAGATGGGTTTGCTCTTCCTGAGTGGGAGCCTTCGCCATCAGGGCTAGCGTTCGATCGATGACCTTGGGGGCTTCGAGATAGCACAGCAGGCGAGCCAGTTCGCGATTGAGCGGTTCCGACTTGGAAGGGAACTTGGCGTCAACGTGCTGCAGAACCACCTGCTTCACGTCGTTCGACGGCGCACCGCCGCGAATGAAGAGCAGCCCATAAGCGCGCAGCAGGGCTAACTGCTGCATCTCGCTGAGTGAGTTCCATTCGAGCTTGGCGAGTGCCGCGACCAACTGTGGTTGCAGATCCTTCACGTTGCCAGCGCGAGCGACCGCGATGACCCCGTTGATCAGGCCGTCTGCAGTCTTCTCGTTCGCGACGCGCTGTTGCCATTTTTCGGCCGGGACGAATTCCAGCGCGATGCGTGCCGAGTACCGGATGTTGCGGTCGGCGTGGCCCAGTGACTTCCAGATGAAGTCCAGTCTCGCTTCTTGGCCGGGGCTGTGCAGAGCGTCCAGTTGGCGACGCAGCGTGCGCAGCGAGGCTTGTGGTTCCGAGGGTTCTTCGGGTGGAAACGCCAGCGTGCTCTCACCGCCGACGTAGTTGACTCGATACAAGCCGGACTGCGTCTTGCGACCGCCAATCGTGAAGTACATCGTTCCGTCGGTCGGGTTGATGACGACATCCGTCAATGGCAGCGGTGCGGCGGAAACAAAACGTTCGGCTTCGCCCACATATGTCGAACCCTGCGGCTTCAGATGCACGGCATACATGATGCCGTAGCTCCAGTCGCAGATGAACAAGGCCTGCTGGTATTTGTGCGGGAACTTGGCGCCGTAACCGAACGCGATGCCCGTCGGCGAGCCTGGCCCGATGTCGACGACCGATCCCAGGCTGTCCGGCGAGTAGGCCGGCCACTTGCCTGTGCCTGAACGCCAGCCGAACTCACCGCCGCTGGGAGCGTGGTTGACTCGCGTGGGGCGATACCATGGCGAGCCGATGTCCCATTCCATGTCCGCGTCGTAGGTGAAGAGTTCGCCTTCCAGGTTGAAGGCTATGTCGTACTCGTTGCGGAATCCGGCGGCGAGAATTTCGAACTCTTTGCCGTCGGGATCAGTCTTCGCGACCCATCCGCCGGGGGCCATGATGCCAACTGCGTGGCCGCCCGCGTCCCACATGCGCGGCAGCAACTGGTCCTCATCCCAGTTCCGTGGTACGCGGGAGCGTTCCGGGTTCGGAATCTTGGTGTGATTGCCCGCGCAGACGACGAGTGACTTGCCATCGGGGTGACGGATCACAGCGTGAGGGCCGTGCTCGCTGGAACCTTCGAAGGCGCGCAGCAACTTGACTTCGTCCAGAGTGTCGTCGTTGTTCGTGTCGCGAACGCGGTACAGCCCTGAACCTTTGCCGTTCACAACCACGTACAAACTGTCGAATGCCCACAGCAGCCCTTGAGCCATTCCCAAGTCGATATTGATGGGCTCAACCTTCAGCGCCTGCGTTGTTCCAACGGGCGGCGGGGTGAGCCGATAGAGCTTCCCGTACTGATCGGAAGTGATGAGTCGTCCCTTCGGATCGACGCACAGGCTGACCCAGGAACCTTGCTCGGACGGTACTGAATACAGCAACTCGGCCTTGAAGCCTTCCTTGATCTTGAACGATGCCACCGGAGTCGCCTTCGGGGCAGGGGGTGCCTGATTCAGGATCTCGATGCTCTGAATCTCGATATGTGTTTTCTTGGAGTCAGGATCAATCCGCAGGCCAGTCACCGGTGCGGAAGCGTTGAAGAACGCGTCCAGATTTCGGTAGCTGCCATCGTTCCCGTTCGTGCTGAAGGAAACGGCCCGTTCCTCAACGAAGCCCGGCTTGCCTTCTTCTGACCAGAAGATCTGGCCGTTCAAACCGCCTTTGAAGCGAGCGCGAATACGCACTCGTTTCCAACCGGCCGGTGCCTTCACCGAGTTGGTGAAGTGCGGATCCTTTCCGGTCGAGTCTACGACCAGATGTTCGTCCTTCACGGTCAGCTTGCAGTCAACAACTGCTTTCCAGCCGCCATCGTCTGCGTCGAATTTCCATTGCGCGACCAAGTCCTTCTCGGCCGCGAAGAGAGGGTTCACGGCGAGCAGTGCCACGAGCGCCACCCAAACGCACTGCCACAAGCGCGAGTTCTTCATATTGAAACGTCCTCGGAGTCGTCTTAAGAGAATTCAGGCGGCAAGTATTAGACCGAAGTCGAAGCCAGCTCTCCAGTTTGGGCACGTCCATGCCTCATCAAGTCTTCAGGTTTGAGGTACCGACAAGTCGCGCTACCGGGTATCCTCGACGGCTCTGTGCACGAGCGTCTGAACTGGCCTGTTGATTACGAACCGGCGGTGGGAGCAGATCAAACATGAAGATTCCTGTTCTGATTGAGCCGATTGGCAACGACAGATTTCGCGCGCGAGGTGTTTCCCTGGGGCTTGAAGCCGAAGGGCATACGTCGGAAGAGGCGTTGGAGCGTGTTCAGGAGCAGCTTCGCAGTCGCCTGTCGCAAGGCGGGCAACTGGCGTTTGTAGAAACGGAATCTCGCGAGCAGACGGGGCCTGCAGAGCACCCATTAGCCAAGTTTGCAGGTTGCATGAGCGATGAGCCGCTTTACGAAGACTGGCAAGCGGCTGTGGCTGAATATCGAGCAAGCTGTGATCGCGAAGGAGCGTAGTCCATGGCATTGTTTGTCCTGGACACCGACGTGTTTTAATTGTTGCTTCGCGGACATCCTCAAGTTTGTGCCAACGTGCTGAGTCGTTCACTCGCAGAAACGACGACAACAATCATTACCGTCGAAGAAGAACTGAGCGGTTGGTACACACTGCTGCGTCGCGCCAACAGTCCTCAAGCCTTGGCGGGCACTTATCGGCGGATGACCCAGACGGTTGAGGCCTTGTCGCAATTTCGACTGCTTTCGTTCACCGAAGCGGCCATCGCACGTTTCGATTTGCTCAGGCGCCAACACCCGCGAACCGGTCGTAACGACTTGCGGATCGCGGCGATTTGCCTTGAGAACCAAGTGACGCTCGTCACTCGCAATGTTGTTGATTTTCAGCAGATAGACGGCCTTTTGCTGGCCGACTGGTCGGTCTGAGCATTCTGCGATTGGGCGTCGCTACGCATCACCCCGCACCCGGCTATACTTCGCAAACTAAAGCTTTCCGGGCGTCGAAGGGATGCTGGAGCGGTTTGCCACTTGGTTGAAGCGGATGTCACATGAAGGTGCTGGTTGTTGGGCAGGGCGGTCGTGAGCACGCATTGTTGTGGAAGCTGAAGCAGTCTCCGTCTGTGGAGAAGATCTACTGTGCTCCCGGCAACGCAGGCACCGAGCTGGACGGCATCAATGTGCCCATCGCCGACAACGACGTCCGCGGACTGGTGAAGTTCGCGCGCGAAGAAGGCATTGATCTGACGGTCGTCGGTCCCGAAGTTCCCTTGACGCTGGGCCTGGTCGACGAACTTGAAAAGGCTGGTTTGAAGGCTTTTGGACCCTCCAAAGCGGCAGCCATGCTGGAAGGCAGCAAGGTCTTCTCCAAGCAGATCATGGAGATGTCGAACGTCCCGACGGCGGCGTTCAAGGCCTTTGAGCACTTTGAGCGGGCTCAATACTGGGTGAATGAGCAGACCGATCGCCCGTGGGTGGTGAAGGCGGACGGGCTCGCGGCGGGCAAGGGCGTGCTGATGTGCGCCAACAAGAAAGAAGCCTGCGAGGCGATCCATCGAGTGATGGTGACTCGCGAATTCGGTGTTGAAGCCGGCGCGAACATCGTGCTTGAAGAATGCCTGGTCGGTGAGGAAGCCAGCATTCTGGCGATCATCGACGGCAAGACGATCATTCCCTTAGAAGTCGCTCAGGATCACAAGCGGGCGCACGATGGCGACACCGGTCCGAACACAGGTGGTATGGGAGCCTATTGCCCCGCCCCGCTGATCACTCCCGACATTATGGACGACATCCTGCGGCGAGTGCTGATTCCGATCGTGCATACGATGAATATGCGTGAAACGCCGTTCAAGGGTGTTTTGTACGCCGGAATCATGATGACTGCGGACGGGCCTCAAGTTCTGGAATTCAATGTCCGGTTCGGCGACCCGGAAACTCAGCCGGTGCTGATGCGGCTGAAGTCGGACCTGGCTCAAGTGCTGCTGGCCTGTGCCGAGGGCAAGTTGGATACGCTCGAGCCGCTCGAATGGGATCCGCGCCCGGCGGTCTGCGTCGTCATGGCCGCGAAGGGATATCCGGGTTCGTATCCGAAGGGAGACGTCATTTCCGGTCTGGATGCTGCCGCGAAGCTGTCGGACGTCAAAGTCTTCCATGCGGGTACTCAGATGAAGAATCGTTCGGTCGTTACGAACGGCGGCCGCGTTCTGGGTGTGACGGCGCTTGGTGACGACATCGCCGCAGCGAAGCGTCGAGCTTACGAAGCCGCTGACCTGATCTCCTGGAACGGTGGCTGGTGCCGTCGCGACATTTCCGACAAGGCCTGAGCTTAACTGTCGGTCTGCGTTGACTTTGAGGATCTCGACGGGTGTTCTCGTAACCCTCGTTACGTAGTGTCAATCAAATGTCGGGACGCTCGCGTGAGGCGTGAATTCCCGCTATTTTACGGCCCGAATGTTTCTCCGGCAGCCCGCAGGGGCGCTGCTGAGTCGCTCTGAAACGTACGCAAATCGAGACCAAGATGGCCTATTTTCCCGACGTTCCGAAGATCGAATACGAAGGACCCAAGAGCAAGAACCCTCTGGCATTCAAGCACTACAACCCGACAGAAGTCATCGAAGGCAAGTCGATGCGCGATCTGTTGCGGTTCAGCGTCTGCTATTGGCACACCTTCCGCGGAACGGGCGTAGATCCTTTCGGCGCTCCCACGATGCAGCGTCCCTGGGAAGACGCTCAGGATTCGGTGGACAACGCGTTGCGTCGAGTGGACGTGGCTTTTGAGTTCATGGAGAAGCTGGGCGCTCCGTTCTATTGCTTCCACGACCGCGATATCGCTCCGGAAGGCGCGACGCTCGCCGAGAGCAATGACATTCTCGATACGATCGCTGACAAGCTGAAGGAAGAGCAGAAGCGCACCGGTATCAAACTGCTGTGGGGCACTGCGAATCTGTTTTCACATCCGCGTTATGTGCACGGCGCGGCGACCAGCTGCAACGCGGACGTGTTCGCATTCGCCGCCTGTCAGGTGAAGAAGGCTCTGGAAGTTACCAATTATCTCGGCGGTCAGAATTATGTATTCTGGGGCGGCCGCGAGGGGTATCACAGTATCTATAATACGGATATGCGTCGCGAGCTGGATCACATGGCCAAGTTCATTCAGATGGCCAAGACGCATGCTCGTTCCATCGGTTTCAAAGGTCAGTTCCTGATCGAGCCGAAGCCGAAAGAGCCGACCAAGCATCAGTATGATTTCGACGCCGCGACCTGCTTGAACTTCCTCCGCCAGTATGGACTGATGGAGACTTGCAAGCTCAATATCGAAACCAACCACGCGACGCTGGCTGGTCACTCGATGATGCATGAACTCACCGTGGCTTCGAACGCTCAAGCTTTGGGTAGCATCGACGCCAACACCGGCGATCTGCTGCTGGGCTGGGACACCGACCAGTTCCCGACGGACATCTACCTAACCACACAGTGCATGCTGGTGATTCTGGCTCAGAAGGGGCTGTCCCCGGGCGGTATTAACTTCGACGCCAAGGTCCGCCGCGAAAGCTTCGAACCGAATGACCTGTTCTACGCTCACATTGGTGGCATGGACGCGTTCGCTCGTGGCCTGAAGATCGCGGCGCAGATTCGCAAGGACGGCGTGCTGACCGACATTGTGAAGGGACGTTACTCCAGTTGGGATTCGGGCATCGGTCGCAAGATCGAGAAGAGCCAGATGACGTTCAAGGATTTGGAAGAATATATGCTGAAGAAGGGGAACTCTGCGGCTAACCACAGTGGCCGTCAGGAGATGATTGAGAATATCATCAACGATTACCTCTAAACTTGATGCAGCTTTGAGATGAGTTACCGACAGCCCCGGTAGATCGCCGGGGCTGTCGTCTTTAACGGCATGGCCGCCTACAAATTTACGAAGATTTCATGCGACGCAACGAACTCCGAAACATTGCTATTATTGCCCACGTCGACCACGGCAAAACGACGCTCGTCGATGCCCTGCTGAAGCAGAGTGGTTTCTTTCGAGACTCACAGTTGCAAGGCGAATGCATTCTGGACTCGAACGATCTGGAGCGCGAACGGGGTATCACAATCCTCGCTAAGAACATTGCGCTGCAGTATCGCGATACGAAGATCAACATTATTGATACACCCGGCCACGCGGACTTCGGTGGTGAAGTCGAACGCGTCTTGAAGATGGCCGACGGTGCGCTCGTGTTGGTGGATGCCTTCGAAGGACCTCGACCACAAACGCGGTACGTGTTGAAGAAGGCTCTGGAAGCCGGTCTGCAGCCGATTGTCGTGGTCAACAAGATCGATCGCGCCGAATGCCGACCACACGCTGTCCTCGATGAGACCTTTGAATTGTTCGTCGAACTCGGTGCGAGCGATGCGGTACTCGATTTTCCGTACATCTTTGCCAGCGGTCGCGCGGGTTTCGCAACCCATGATCCCGATGCTCGACCTGACAACATGTTAGCCTTACTGGATTTGGTGCTCGAGAAGGTGCCCGGTCCTGACGTGAATCCTGACGTGCCACTGCAGATGAGCGTCACGACGCTCGAATGGTCAGAGTTCGTCGGTAAGGTGGCGATCGGACGAATCACCAGCGGCTCGGTGAAGCCGAAGCAAAAAGTGGTTGTGATGAAGGCCGACGGCAAGAACGTGCCGGCGGAAGTCGTCAACGTGCAGTTGTTCGATAAGCTCGGCAAGTACGACGCTGAAGTTGCTACGGCGGGTGATATTGTTGCGTTGGTTGGTCTGCCCGATCCGCAGATCGGTGACACCATTGCAGACGTCTTGAATCCAGTCGCGTTGGAGCGACTGCACGTCGACGAACCCACTTTGTCGATGGTGTTCACGATCAACAATGGGCCGTTCGCAGGTAAAGATGGCAAGTACGTCACCAGCCGTAATCTGCGCGATCGTCTGCAGCGCGAACTGCAGTCGAACGTGGCTCTGCGCGTGGACGACGGCGAGACCAAGGAAAGCTTTAACGTTGCTGGTCGTGGTGTGCTGCACTTGTCCGTGCTGATCGAAACGATGCGCCGTGAAGGCTACGAACTCTGCGTCGGCAAGCCTCAAGTCATCCGCAAGGAGATCGACGGCAAGTGGCATGAGCCGTTCGAAACGCTGCATGTCGATACGCCGACGGAAGTCATGGGCGGCGTGATGGAACTGGTCTGTCAGCGCAAGGGCCAACTGCTGCACATGGAGTCTGGCAGCGGCAAGAACACGCACCTGGAGTTCTCAATTCCCGCTCGCGGTCTCATCGGCCTGCGTACGCGATTGCTCAACGCGACGCGCGGGCAGGCGATCATCAATCACCGCTATGAGTGCTATAAGCCGGTTGAAGGCGAAGTGCCGCATCGCTTGAACGGCGTGCTGGTTTCTCAGGAGCAGGGCAAGGCGGTGGGCTTCGCATTGTTCAACCTGCAGGAGCGGGCGCAGATGTTCGTTGCCCCCGGTGATGAGATCTACGAAGGCATGGTTGTGGGTGAGAACTCACGGGATAACGACATGGTCGTGAACCCGTTGAAAGAGAAGAAGCTGACCAACATGCGTTCGGCCGGTGCGGATGAAAACATCATCCTGCAGCCGCCATTGAAGATGTCGCTCGAAGCCGCGCTGGAGTACATCGAGGACGACGAGTACGTGGAAATCACTCCCAAAGTGATCCGTCTGCGGAAGATCTACCTCACGGAGAATGAACGCAAGCGGAACCGCAAGTCGTAGCGTGCAGGTCGGGATACGCTGCCTTTGCGGTGGCGTGCTTGGGAGTGCCCCGGTTCGATGGGGCACTCTTTCGTGCTCGTTGCCTCGATAGTGGATCGACACTAGCCTGCCGGAGTCTTCCGTCTCATCAGATCAGGTCGTCGATCTTGGACCTCCGCGCCGCAGGATACTCTGCTGAAACTCGACCGCTGCCGTTGAAGCGGCGGCTCGATCTGGAAGTGCATGAAGTCCATTTTGGCGGTTCGCGTTACTGGCACGTCAAAGATCCGATTTCACTGCGGTACTATCAGTTGAAGCCCGAAGAGTATGCCGTCCTGATGCAACTGGACGGGCACGTTTCACTGCGCGACATCCGGCGGCAGTTTGAGGATCAGTTCGCACCGCAGCGACTGGACGCGAGCCAGTTGCAGTCATTCCTGGCTGTGCTGCATGGCGCGGGGCTGATCATGACGGACTCGCCCGCGCAGGCCGAGTTCGTGTTGCGGCGCCAGTATGATGAGCAGCGGCAGCGCTGGCTGAATGCGCTCTCAAGTGTCCTCGCGATTCGGTTTCGTGGTTTTGATCCGCATGCCTTTCTGAACTGGCTGACGCCGTTGGCGAGTTGGTTATTTCGCCCCGTCGGGGGAACTCTTGCGCTGACGTTTATCCTCGTGAGTGTGCTGTTCGCGGCGCTCAACGTGGACGCTCTGCAGATGCGACTGCCGAGGTTTCATGAGTTCTTCAGCGGCTCAAACCTGTTCGTGCTGGCGGCGACATTGGGGCTGACGAAGGTGTTGCACGAACTCGGGCACGCGGTCAGTTGCCGGCGGTTTGGGGCTGAGTGTCACGAGATGGGGCTGATGCTGCTGGTCGGCACGCCATGTCTGTATTGCAATGTTTCAGATGCCTGGATGTTGCCCAATCGCAGGCAGCGCATCGTGATTAGTTCGGCGGGCATGTATGTCGAACTGTTGCTGGCGTCGGCCGCGTTATGGCTGTGGTGGTGGTCGGTGCCGGGGTTCTTTAACTCGCTGTGCCTGAATGTGGTCGTCGTGTGTTCGATCAGCACGGTGTTGTTCAACGGCAACCCGCTCCTGCGTTACGACGGCTATTACATCCTGAGTGACGTGCTCGAGATCCCCAACCTGCGACAACAGGCAGGGACATTGGTCGCGAATACGGTCGGGAACTGGCTCTTTGATACGGACATCGCGAGTCCGCGGCTGATGCCTGAGCAGCGGCAGACGTTGCTGACCGTGTGGTTCATCGCTTCGGGTGTGTACCGACTGGTGATGCTGTGGGGCATTATCTGGTTTGTGGACTCGATCCTTGAGCCGTATGGTCTGACGCCGCTTGCGGTTGTTGTGGCTGTGCTGTCGGTCGCTGGTTTGCTGCTAACTCCGCTCGTGCAGTTTGTTGCTTTGCTTCGAAACCCGTTCTGGACCCGAACTGTGAACTGGCCGCGTTTCTGGTTGAGATCCACCCTGGTTGTCGCGGCCCTCGTTGGTTCAGTCGCGTTGCCGTTGCCGTTTTCTGTGCAGGCACCCGCAGTGATCGAAGCAGAGCAGGTGCGGCATGTGTTCGTGCAGCAGAAGGGACGCTTGAAATGGACGGTCGCCGCAGAACAGATCGTCGCCGCGAATGAGACCATCGCCGTTCTGGAGAATGTCGAACTCGAAAAAGAGCGTGTGCGGCTGACGGGTGAAGTGTCCGTGCTGGAACAGCAACTCGCTTCGCTGGAAGCCCGCCGGGCACGTGACAGTGAAGTCAGTCAGTTGATCCCGATCAATCAGGAACGCCTGGCGAAGAAACGTGATGAACTGACTCAACGCGAGACCGATCTGGCGCGGTTGACGATCAAGGCGCCGATTGCAGGCCGAGTTCTGCCGCCGCCCGAACGCCTGCAGGAGGAGCAGTCATCGACGAGGCACGAATTGCCGTCGTGGTCGGGCACTCCGCTGGATGAGTCGAATCGCGGCGTGACTTTGGAGGCGGGCATTGAGCTTTGTCAGATCGCGCCGGCCGATCGCTATGAAGCGGTGTTGGCGATTGATCAGAACGACATTGAGTTCATCAGCACTGGCCAGCGGGTCGAACTGTTGCTTGACCATGTTGCGGATCGGCATGTGTCGGGGCAGATAGTGGAGATCGCGGAAGTCGACCTTTCCGTAGCACCGCGTGAACTGGTCGAGCATCCTGACTTCCCGACGCGCTTGGGTTCTGACGGCGTGCCGCGTCCGGTGAGCACCGCCTATCAGGCACGCGTGCGACTGGATGGCGATGAGTCCCTTGTCCTGCGGGGAACTGGCGTTGCGAAGGTGGATGCTCAGTCGTTGTCGGTCGCCGACCGGCTGAGGAGGTTCCTCGGACGGACGTTTCGCTTCCGCACCTAAGCTGCTTGCGACGTGATTGCTCCGCCAATCTGCGATGTGACCGGTTGGGACGCTTGACCCGACGAACGCATCGGCCAACTCTACTGCGTTATGCGTTGCATCCGGGCTTCTTTACCACTGATGGAGTGTTCGCATTATGTCTCGTTCTTTGAATCGTCGTCAGTTTCTCCGCACGGGCGCCGCGAGTGTTGCCTCTGCGATTTACGTGGGGCATGCGGTTGCTCAGGAGTCGAACTCGCCAAATGAGAAGCTGAACATCGCCTGCATCGGTGTGGCCAACAAAGGGCGTCACAATATCGACGAGTTGGCCGGTCAGAACATCGTGGCCTTGTGCGATGTCGACGAGCGGCATTTGAATCAAGCGGGAGAGCGTTGGAAGGATGCGCGGAAGCATCGCGACTACCGCAAGATGCTCGAAGCAGAAGTCAACAAGATCGACGCGGTGGTGGTTTCAACGTCGGATCACACGCACGCGCCGGCGACTTCCGTGGCGCTCGACTTGGGCAAACACGTCTACTGCGAGAAGCCGCTGACTCACACTGTCGCTGAAGCGCGAGCGATCGCGAAGCTGGCCAAGAAGAAGGGCGTGGCGACTCAGATGGGCACTCAGGTGCACGCCAGCAACAACTACCGTCGCGTGGTGGAACTGGTGCAGAGCGGCGCGATTGGCAATGTCTCTGAGGTGCATAGCTGGTGCAACAAGGGCTGGTCCAATGGCCGCTTCGATGCCTGCAACGTGCCTGTGCCATCGCACCTCGATTGGGATCTGTGGCTGGGACCGGCGAAGGAGCGCCCCTACTGCAACAAGATTCATCCGGGCGACTGGCGCCGCTTCTGGGAGTTCGGCTCCGGCACCTTTGGCGACATGGCCTGTCACGTGATGGATCTGCCGTTCTGGGCGTTGAACCTCACGCATCCGGTTTCGGTTGCGTGTGAAGGTCCCGAGGTCCATCCCGATGGTGCTCCGTCGTGGTGCAAAGCCAGCTACGAGTTCCCGGCTGCGAACGGCAGCAAGCTGCTCTTCACGTGGTCGGATGGCGGTGAGCACTTCGACATTGTGAAGAAGACCAATGGCCCGGACGGCAAGTCGCTGGGCAACTGGGGACTGGGTGTGCTGTTCATCGGCGACAAGGGCATGCTCGTGGCTGACTACGGGCGAGCGATCCTGATGCCTCAAGAGCAGTACAAGGACTTCAAAGCTCCCGAGCAGACGATTCCCAATTCGATCGGGCACTGGAACGAATGGGTCAAGGCCTGCAAGACGGGTTCACCGACAACCTGCAACTTCGACTATTCCGGTCGCCTGACCGAGACAGTGCTGCTCGGCATTGTGGCGTTCCGCAGCGGTGGCAAGGTGGCATGGGATGCTGAGAAGTTGATGGCTTCCGGCAACGACAAGGCGCAACAGTACGTCAGCAAAGAATACCGAAAGGGTTTTGAAGTGGTCGGACTTTAGGATCACGGGAGGCTCAGGCGTGGTCTCCCGCTCTTTTCCGATTCTTCGCAAAAGTCATCTTGTCAGGATCAAAAATCGTGGCAACATACGCAGCGTTGTTCGTGCTGACCGCCAGCACGAGGTACTAGATGGTGCTGTTGAGCTCTCGGTGGCCCCGAGCGTGCTCCAGCTTACTCTGTTACCAGGAAAGGAGGTGGTTCTTGATTAGTCACAAACGTAGCCAAAGAGGTGCGTCTGGCTGAGATTCGCCGGCGGGTGACACTCACCGCCACCTCCTCGTAAGCAACTGTTACGAGCCAATGGAACCCGGCTCTCACGTGAGAGCCGGGTTCTTCTTTTTGGTACTTGAACTCCCGGGCCTTCACCATTGCTGAAAGGTGATCGCTATTCGTCGACGAGGGGTTCGTTCTGTTCCCAGAATCGATTTAGTTTGTCCCACCAGCGTGCTGACTGCGGCTTGAGGTATGAACAAAACTGGTCGGGCTCGGTGGACCTATGCAAGTTTTGGTTTTGCAAACTTTCCAAGATGCCGATCGTTGCCGCTTTTCGGACCCATTCGTCTCCGTCCACGTGCAGTCGCTCAATCGCTCGGAATGCTGCGGATAGTCCGATAGTGTCGCCGCGTTCGAGCATATGGATCAGGTGTCGCGCGAAGTCTGCAAGCGCAACGTACAAGGGCGGCCGATCGCTCTCACCTCGCCAATCGTCTGCGAACGTTTGCCAGAGAGGTGCGAAGGAGGGGCAGGCGTTCAATAGGACGCCCATCATTTCCGCCTCGGCGATCATCCGCGAATACTCCGTGGTCCAACTCTGTGCCTGGCAACATCAGTGCAGCGTACTCACAAGGTTCAACCTGAGTCACTGCGTCGCCGAATCGGCGGATCTACACGAACAAGCCATCGATCGCTTGGCCGTGATCGAGGATCGACATTGGGCGACCCAGTTGGTTGTAGACACGATCATCAGGATCGATGCCGATTGAGGCGTAGATCGACGCCGCGAGATCCGCCGGACCGTAGCCGCGGGTTACGGGATAGGCGGCTTGCTTGTCGGACTGACCGATGACTTGCCCTCGACGCACGTTGGCTCCGGTGAAGAACACCGAACCGCAGGCGCCCCAGTGATCGCGCCCGCCGCCCGCATTGATCTTCGGCGTGCGACCGAATTCGGTGAGGTACACGACCAGCGTCGAGTCCAGCAGGCCGCGTTGCTTCAGATCAGAGATCAACGCCGCGAAGGCTTTGTCGATGCCAGCCACGTTGTAGCCGCGCTTGCACATCTCTGAGACGTGTGGGAACTTCTGTTCGGCCACATTGTGGATGTCCCACAGGTTGCCGTAGTCCGGGTCATAGCCGTAGTCGACCATGACGAATCGCGCTCCGGCTTCGACCAACCGGCGAGCCATCAGGCAGCGACCACCAATCTTGGTGCGTCCGTAAGTGTCGCGTGTCGCGTTGTCTTCTTGAGTGACATCGAACGCCTGCCGAATGCCGTTCGATGTCAGCAGTTCAACCGCGTTCGAGTAATGGCCATCCATCGCAGCGAGCGAACCGTCACGTTCTGCGCGCGTGGTTGCTGTAGCCAGTTGGCTTCTCAAGCCTGCTCGGCGATCAATGCGCGACACGGAAATACCATCGGGCATCGCGAGAACTTTGGGCGATAGATCCTCGTCGCAGCGCGGCGACGGGTTGTATGACTTCTCGCCGACTGTGAAGTCGGGTTGCTCGGGCTGTCCGCCAACGCAGAACGGCGCGTACTGCGCACCCAACCAACCGCCCACGAACAGAGGGTATGGCGGGGGGCCGGGACGTGTGATTCCT
>JAKFWA010000016.1 GCA_021732995.1 Planctomycetaceae bacterium
CGCGAGCGTTTGCGTTCGTCCAGCGTTTGCGTTTGTGGTGTGAGGACCTCAGAGTCGCGCTCTCATTCACCCTGCGGTCGATTCTTAACGGCCGTCGCTCAGCACCGGAGTGGGAACACTTCAGTCTGTCCCATTTGATTCAGTCTCAGTCCTTGAGAGACGCAGCTTTTTCAACAGGCTGTTAAGCCGGCAGCCGAACCCATCACCCCGGTGCAACCTCTTGTCGTTCCCGTCAATCCTCAGACTGCGCCACCCCAAGTACAGGCGAAGGCCAAGCCTCCGGTCGTGGAAACTCAGCCGTCTCCTAAGACGGAGCAATCTGATCACGGTTCGTCTTTCGCGTCAGAGAGCATCCTCGTTCAGGATCCCGAGCTATCGACGATCATCAGAGTTCCGATTGATCACCTTGATCATTTGATGAACTTGGTTGGAGAGTTGGTGCAGGCTCGCAATCGTATCGTCCAGATCGCGGCAAATCGGTCGGACGACGAACTCTTGGAACCAGTACAGCGGCTTAACACACTGACCACCGAATTGCAGGCCGGAGTGATGCGTACACGCATGCAACCGGTACGCAACGCCTGGCGAAAGTATCCGCGAATTGTGCGTGACCTCGGCAAGCAATGCGGCAAGCAAGTACAGCTTGATATGCAGGGTGGTGATACTGAACTCGACAAGTCCATGCTGGAGACCATCGCTGACCCGTTGGTGCACCTTGTTCGCAACGCCATTGATCACGGAATCGAAAAGCCCTACCTCCGTAAAATCAAAGGCAAACCTGAAACGGGCCATATTGTGGTGCGAGCCTTTCAGGAGACAGGCCAAGTACACATTGAAGTGTCAGACGACGGCGCGGGACTCGACCTTGAGCGTATTCGCAAAAAGGCTGTCGATGCAGGAATCGTTGCTGCAGATCGCGCGATGGTGATCTCGGAAAGCGAACTGCGAAACTCCGTATTTCTTCCAGGGTTCACAACCGCCGACCGCGTCACGGAGTTGTCCGGACGCGGCGTTGGTATGGACGTAGTCAAAACACATATCGAACGCATCGGCGGCACGATTGAGCTGCAAACCCGAAAGGACGTTGGCACCACGGTGCGGCTCACGGTGCCACTGACATTAGCGATTGTCCCGGCGTTTGTAGTATTGTGCGGGGGTCAGCGATTCGCGATTCCTCAGATTAATGTCGCAGAGCTGCTGCGTTTGCGCGGCGACGAGATGGCGCAGGCGTATGAAAATTACCATGATACTCCGGTGCTCCGCTTGCGGGGAGAACTACTTCCGATCGCCGATCTCAGCGCTAGACTGGGAACGCAACATTCCAAACCCAGCTCCCACCGTGAAGCACTGGATATCCTCGTACTCAAAACGGGTTCACGCCGCTTCGCGTTGCTGGTCGATGAACTCGGAGATGCGCAGGAGATTGTGGTGCGACCACTAGGAGTATTGTTCTCCAACCGCCCCGAATACAGCGGTGCGGCACTGATGGGAGACGGCCAGATCGCACTCATACTGGACGCACTGGGGCTCGCACGAAGTTGCGGATTACTGGCGTCCGAACAAACTTTGCTTTCCGGACCGGTGACGGTTCGAGATGAGATGCCACAGTTTGAGGATCAGGTCCTGATCTGCCAGGTAAACGGATCCCGACAGATAGCGTTGCCGCTCTCCAACGTGATACGCCTCGAACAGATTCCCCTGAGCGCGATCGAAAGCTCGTCGGCGGGCAACATGGTGCAGTATCGCGGCGACGTGCTGCCCATCCGGCAAATGGCGCAGATTGACCTGAATACCACCACGACAATAGACACTGATCATCAACCTCTGGTCATTTATCGGACATCGGTTTCCCAGATCGGACTGCTGGTTGACCGCATTCTGGAAGTGATACCGAGGCCTGTGGAATTACAGCCTGTGACACTGGACGCATCCGATCAACAAGATCTCAAGGTCACGTCGACCGCCATCGTTCTCGGGCGTATCACAGATTTTGTGGAGGCCACGCCATGACGCCACATGCCACAAAACATCGACATCAGTAGCAGTATTTTCTCCGGATAGAGTTCATCAATAAATCAATAGTTACTCTTAGTCTGCCGAATACCATCATGACCATGCCTCTTCTGACATCCCGCCGTCTGCCGCAAAAGCTCTTCCTGATCAGCTTGAGCTTCGCGTTGCCAATTGCGGTCCTGCTGTATTTCATGATCGCCGGTATTAACGATGATATTCGTTTCGCACAGAAGGAGCTGGCCGGTAACGAATACCTGCGGACACTCCACGATCTGCAGCGCGGCCTGCTCCGACATCATATCCTGTCGGCGGGTGAAACACTGCCCGATGCGGAACTCATCACCGAGCAGTCCAAGATCGATTCAGCCCTGCAGCGGCTGGCGTTGGCGCAGCGCCAATCCGGTGTCTCGCTGGAAGTGACGGACGATGGATTGCGCAAGCGGCAACGGGCGAGTGCCCAGCCGAGCGAACTCGACGCCAGTTGGCAAAGGCTGAAGAGTGATCTGAACACACTCAGTCCCGCGGCTCGTGATGTCCGCCATCGACAGCTGCGTGAAAACGTAGGGCAACTGGCGGCACATGTCGGGAACACGTCCAACCTGATTCTCGACCCTGACCTCGACAGCTACTACCTGATGGACGCGACAACGCTGGGATTGCCTCGACTTCAGAACCGCCTCAGCGACCTGCGACTGGCGTTGCGAGGTGCTGATGGTGCCGCAGCAGCTCAAGGGACGTTGTCGGGAACAATGATCTCCCTGCTGCGTGAAGTGGACCGCGACGCCGTTGTGGACAGCCTGCGTCAAGCGTTACTGGAAGATCCGAACTTTTATGGAGCCAGCCCAACATTACGACAGATCGAACCGGCACTGGATGCCTTCACCGTCGCGATTGATGAGTTGCTGCGGCTGACAACGACAGATCCCGCAACTCCGACCAGCACACTGGATCTAGCGATCACAAAATCGTCCGATGCCGCCGCGCATCTGCGTGAAGTCGCCGCGCGCGAGCTTGATACTCTGCTGACGACGCGTATTAATCAGTATGCGTCGCGACGCATGTGGGCTCTTTTCCTTACTGTGGCGGCACTGGCCGTTTCCGTGGTGCTCGTCGTTGTTGTCGCCCGCAGTGTCACTCAACCTCTCTCAGAATGTGTCAGCGGATTGCAGGCCCTGGCGAATCGAGATCTGACCCATCGGTTGAACCACAGTTCAAACTGTGAGATCGGTGAGATCTCCACTGCCGTCGATCAAGCCGCGGCAGGCATGCAGGCAGCGATGCAGTCACTGCGAACCAGTGCCAACGAACTGCATGTTGCCGCAGATCGACAGTCGGAAGTGAGCTGTCAGATGTCTTCCAATGCCGAGCAAACTTCGGTGCAGGCACGTCGTGCTTCGAGCGTCGCGGAGCAGGTCAGCCAGAATGCACGAGCGGTTTCTGTCGCCGTCAGCGAACTCAATACTGCTATTCGAGAGATCGCGAACAATGCTCAACAAGCCGCCCGAGTAGCTACCGACGCTGTTGAACTGGCAGCTACCACCAACACAACTGTCGCCAAGTTAGGACATAGCAGCGCCGAGATCAGTGAAGTTATCAAGGTGATCAACTCGATTGCCGAGCAAACCAACCTGCTGTCTTTGAACGCTACCATTGAAGCCGCTCGGGCGGGCGAGGCTGGCAAAGGCTTCGCGGTCGTTGCCAACGCCGTCAAAGAACTGGCGAAACAAACCGCTCAAGCCACCGAGTCAATTCGGCGCAAGATCGACGCGACTCAGCAGGATATCCGTGAGTCCGTCGGTGCGATCAGCCGCATCAGTCACACGGTGCAGCAGATCAATGATTTCCAGAACTCGATTGCGGGGGCCGTCGAGGAACAAACCGTCGTCACGCGTGACATCAGCCGCAACGTGGCTGACGCCGCAAAGGGTGCGACTGAAATCGCTGAGAACATTGCACTAGTTGCCCGTGCCGCGGAGGGCACCGCAGCTGGAGCGACTGCCACGCGTGTTGCCGCGGAAGACGCCACGCGATTGGCCTCGCAGCTCAATGGGTTGGTTTCCCAGTTCCGCTCGTAATGAAAGTTTTTTGAGACCACCGGCGTCAGTCTTAGCCGCAAACTCTGGAAGTCCGTCATGTCCGACGTCGCACAAATCTGCACCTTCAGCCTGAATGACCGCATGCTTGGTATCGCGGTGGGTGAAGTCGTAGAGATTGTCCTGGCGCAGACGCTGACTCCCGTGCCGCTCGTACATCCGATGGTCGCAGGTTTGATCAACATGCGCGGCCAGATCATCTCCGCGATCGACTTGCGACATGTTTTGCGGATGCCGCCACGACCGGAAACAGCGCCCCGACCTGTTAATATCATCGTGCGGCACAATTCGGAGCTGATGAGCCTCATGGTCGATCAGGTAGGCGATGTGATTGAGGTCGACGCAGGGCTCTTCACCGCTCCGCCAGACACAACGCCCGCCGAAACGAAAAGCCTGTTTCGCGGTGCATTTCAACTTCCCGATCGCTTGCTGCTACTCTTCGATACTCCGCGAGCATTGGAAACCATCGTCTCGCAAGTCACGAAGTCTTCCCGACGAGCGACATGAAGCCCATTCGAGTCCTGATTGCCGACGGCTCAGCGAACGCACGGCGCACCATCAGCCGCGTTCTGGCTCGTGATCCGGAGATTGATGTCGTCAGTTCTTGCTCAAACGGCCAGACGGTGCTCCTCAACACCACAGAGACCACACCAGACGTCATCGTTCTGGAAGTCGAGCTACCGGAACTCAACGGCCTGCAGACGTTGACTGAGCTCCGAAAGCGAGACCGCAATGTTCCGGTGGTGATGTTCAGCCGACAGACCTCGCGCGGCTCGAACGCCACCGTTGAATCCCTGATGCACGGTGCCAATGCGTATGTCACGAAGCCGGTTCATGATTCTGAGTTGGAACGCTGTGTTGCAGTCGAACTGGCTGCCAAGATCAAGCAACTGGTTTCTGACAGCGTTCCGACTGCCCTGCCCCATCAGCAGCCTGGAACAGGTGGCTCTGCTAATAAGCTGCAATCCGTTCATCTCACGGCGCCTGCGGAAGTCGTCGCGATCGCCGCGTCGACGGGCGGGCCCGTCGCTCTGGGAAAACTGCTTTCCGCCCTGCGCTCATCGTTCTCAGTACCGATCGTCATTGTGCAGCACATGCCCCAAGGCTTCACGCAAGCGCTGGCCCAAAGCCTGACTCGGCAGACCGGCCTCAAAGTTCGCGAGGTCGAAGCGAACTCACCAATCGCAGCTTCGCAGGTCTGGTTAGCAAAAGGCGGACAGCACCTGGTACTGCAGCGACACGGAATCGATACTCTCGTCACTGCCCAGATCGGTCATCCCGAGAACGATTGCTGTCCTTCGGCTGACACACTGTTCCGGTCCGTCGCTGAAGTCTACGGCACTCGGACATTAGCCGTTGTACTAACCGGTATGGGGTGCGATGGACTTGCTGGCTGTCGCGCCGTCCGTGCTGCAGGAGGGGCCGTAATCGCGCAGGACGAGGCGACGAGCATCGCGTGGGGAATGCCAGGACAGGTGGCGACAGCAGGGCTTGCAAATCTCGTCTTGCCACTGGATCAGATCGCTGGCGAGATCATGCTGCGAACGTCGGACCGCGCGACGGCGCGGTACCTAGAGCGAGGCTCATCATGAGCCTCACTTCAGATGATTTCGAGTTCATCCGCGAACTGGTCGATCAGCAACTGGGTATGGCCTTGGAAGATGATCAGCAAGAGTTCGTAGCAACGCGGTTGTCGGCCCTGGCTCGCCGCTTGGGCACGTCGAACGTCGAGATCCTGATCGCAGGATTGCGGAGCGCGAGCAACCGCGCCTTGCAGCAGGAAGTTTGCGAAGCCTTAGTAACTCACGAGACATCCTTCTTTCGCGACCAGCACTACTTCGACGAGCTGACTCAGCGTGTCATCCCAACCTTGACCCAAGCACGAGTTGCTCAGCGAAGGCTGAAGATCTGGTGCGCCGCCTGTTCGACTGGCCAGGAAGCCTACAGTCTCGCAATGATCTTGCGCGAACAATTCAACGAGCGCTTGCGCGGATGGAACGTTGACCTGCTTGCCAGCGACTTCTCATCCAAAGCTTTGCAGCAAGCGAAATCCGGCCACTATTCTGACGTTGAAATGAGCCGCGGCCTCACACCCGCGCGGCAAGCTCAACACTTCCGTCGCGATGCGTCCGGCTGGACCGCCAACGAGCAGCTTCAAAAGATGATTCGCTTCGAACGAATCAATCTCCTTGGCTCTTGGCCCGACCTTGAGAATGTTGACCTGATACTGTTGCGCAATGTGCTGATCTACATGCGCCCGGTACCAAGACAGCAAATACTACAAAGACTTGTCCGAGTGCTTCATCCCGCAGGCGCTGTGATGCTAGGCAGCACCGAGTCTACTGGCTCGGCCGAGATCACATGCGTTCGCCCCCGATGAGTTGGACCACACCGTATCCGGTCTCACAACGCGTCGATCCATTCCGGCAAAATCGCAAACACATCTGCAATCGCCGAATCCCCAGCGCCCAATACCTTAGTGTCCGCAGAATCGTTCTCGAGAACATCCGCACCGCCACCCCCATCCAGCGAATCGAGACCGTCACTTCCCGCAACAGTCGAGTCGTTACGGTTACCACCACTCAGAGTATCAGCTTGTGATCCACCAAGTAGCGTGTCGTTGCCTCGACCTCCGATAAGGACGACAGACACGCTCGCCTGTATTGCATCGAGCTTATTGGCTCCAGTTCCGCCGATCAGAACGATGCGTTCGACCGCCGCTGCTGTTTCAGTGCCAGTAATTGTCGATGTGATTGTCACTCCGTTCACAGTGAAATTCGTATCCGCGGCTTCCAGCCAGTAGTCGCTACCGTTGCCACCATCGATAACATCCACACCGGCCCCACCTGAGATCACATCGTCGCCATCGCCGCCGACGATTCCGTCAGCCTTCGAGCCTCCCAGCAAAGTATCATTCCCGCCGCCCCCGGCCAGAAGAACAGGAACGCTCGCCTGTCGGGCATCAAAGAAATTATTACTTGCACCGCCGCTCACCTGGATTCGTTCCACCGCCACAACGGAGTCTTTACCCATAGTCGTGGTGCTAATCGTCAGCCCCACGATCGTGAGATTCGTGTCCAGGATCTCATTAATACGATCGCTCTCGGCTCCGCCATCGATCGTATCATCACCAACATCGCCTTGCAGAGTGTCAGCACCGATGCCACCACTTAAAGAATCATCTCCTGCGGCTCCCAGCAGAGAATCGGCACCGTCTCCGCCAGCGACGATGTCATTGCCCTGCAACCCGAACAGTCGATCGTCGCCCGCGTCGCCGCTCAGGGTGTCATTCGCCGTGTTGCCTTGCAGCGTATCGTTTCCCTCTCCGCCAAAGAGCGATCCAGCTTCGGTTTGACCGCTCAGGAAGTCGTTGCCCAAACCGCCCTGCATCACATCAACGCCGGCACCACCAGTGAGAACATCGTTTCCGGCGTCCCCAAGCATTGAGTCGTCGCCGTTCTGACCATTCAGGTTATCGTTGCCATCGCCGCCACTGATGGTGTCGTTGCCGCTGCCGGAGAATACCGTGTCAGTGCCGGAGTTTCCGAATATCGAATCAGCTCCAGTCAGCGTGAAGATCATATCCGGCGCGGGTGATCCAATGATCGTGTCATTACCGCCGGCACCGTTGATGGTTGTCACCGTCCCCACTGCAAATCCACTCAAGTCGATCTTGTTTGCTGCAGTGCTTCCGGAAACGTTGGCGCGTTCCAGATTGCTGAGTGTGTCGGACTCAGTGACATTGCTGATCGTGATGCTGAACTTCGTTGATGTCAGCACCAGCGTTCCTGCGGATGCTTCTATCAACGTGTCGCCGGGGCCAGCGCTACCATCCACAGTATCAACGCCAAGCCCTCCGGTGAGTTGATCGTCGTCCGCCCCACCAGTGAGTGAGTCATTGAATTCAGAACCGATCAGAGTGTCATTGCCAGCACCGCCGTCAGCGACAACCACAACGCCGCCCGCCATTGTGAACGCCGCTTTGGTAACACCACTCAGATCGATCAAGTTGGCTCCGGTGCCGCCTGTCACCTGAATCTTTCCGACCATCGCCGACGACGCGCCACTAGCGGTGTTGTCAATCACGCCGTTCCGCAATACACGTACTGCACCAGAAACAGATTGCACGGCAATATTGTCGTTGCCCGCGTTGATAATGACGTCGGCCTTGCTAATCGAAACGGTCAGGTCCGCTTCCGCGGTCTCGTTCCCATCGCTCATAATATAATGCAGCACGTGCTGGCCGGTTGCGCCGACCGGCGGGGTATACCGTACCCTACGCTTGTCAGGCAGGATCATGACGGTCCCGCCTGCTGCGGGCGGCGTTACCGTTAGCACTCGCAACGTTTCAGAAAGATCCGGGTTCGCGATCTCGTCATTCGCAATCACATCGAACTCGATCGGCCCACTGCCGAACGCGGCGCTCGTAATGTCGCTAACCGCAACAGGTAGATCGTTGACTGGTCGCAAAGTGACCTCGAACGAACGCGAGAACAGCCCGTCGTCGGACGTGTCCAAAGTCTGATCCAGACCGGAATCCCGCACAGTGACGGTGATAGTAGCAGTGCCACTTCTGTTCAATGCGGGCGTGTAACTGACCGTACTATTCCCACCCGAAGCAACTGTGGCTCCGAGTTGTGCAAACAAGCCTGGAACGCTGGATACTACGCTCACTCGCAGGGCTTGGGCGAAGGGATCACCACCATCGGTAATTCCACTGAGCCCCAGCGATTGCTGGGCAGAATCTTCGTCAATCGCTGCGGGGCTTGAAATCACGTTGAGGGTTGGCAACTGGTTAAACGATCTAAGAGCAAAGTCGAGCCCCGTTGCGTTGCGCTGAGCGACCGTCAGTTCCACATTGAGTGCACCGGACACGATCGAGTTCAAGCCCACAGTGATGCCGCCTGAAGCGCTGCCAACACTGCCATCGCGCCGGTTGGAGACAGCCACGTCTGCAATGTCCAGCGCACTAATCGCGCCATCGCCGTTGTCATCATTGAACTGGCCGATCGCCAGCGCGAACGCCAACGTTCCATCGGGGATGGTTGCCAGGCCAGATGCTTCCGCAGCCTGAAATGAGCCCCCGCCCCGATTTCTCAGTATCCCAAACCGATTCGCAGCATCCGAACTCGTGAACAAGATGTCGAGGTTACCGTTTCGGTCGAGGTCAATCAGTTCCAGATCGGCTGGACCACGCGCCGCATTGAATTGAATCGCGGAGTCATAACCCCCAGTCGTTTTTGCAAACACGACACTGATATTATTCGAGCCAATGTTGGTCGTGGCGAGGTCCATGCGACCATCACCATTCAAGTCTCCGACGCGCACGTTCGTGGGTGACAGTCCGCCAATTGCTATATGAGACGAGATGCCGAAGCGGTTTGCTCCAGCTACACCGGTGTTATTCAGAATTGTCACATTGTTAGACAACAGGTTCGCAACAACCAAGTCTACACGAGCGTCGCCATCTACTCGAGCCGCGGTTATCGCAGCCGGTGAGTCAACACTTGCGGATGGCAACGTCAGGATCTGCTCGCGAGTGAATCCTCCCGCGCCATTGCTCAAGAATGTGACGATCGCGCCGCCGTTCGGCGCGGCGTTCTGCGACGCAACAGCAACATCGTCATCACCATCGCCGTCGAAGTCGCCCGTAGTAACAAAATATGGCGCGTTTCCCAATGCCGCCAGAGGTTGCCCTGTCGCGGTTTGAGCAGGCGTGACCAAAGCCTGTGAGGTGTACGAGCCGTTACCCTGCCTGGTGAGCACGGTGACATTGTTCGATACTCGATGCCCGACAACGATGCCTGGCGCCTGGTTGCTCCCTTGGAACTTCCCAATGGCCAGAGAGCCGGGACCACTCGGCAAGTTCACGCGTACCGGTGCGCCGAAGCTGCCGTTGCCACTGTTGGTGAAGAGCTGCACTTCATCCGCAAAGTCGCTCGACGAAACCATGTCGTCGTCGCCATCCCGATCCAAGTCTCCGACAGCAACATCAACAGGCGAATCCGTCGTCTGAACACTACTTCTTACAAATGCATTACCCAACGGATTGAGCTGCTTCATCCCTGCAGGAATAACCACTCGCACCGCTTGCCGATTCCCACGCAGTTGATCCACAGTGTACGCACCGCCCGCACCCGTTACCGCGGACCGCTCGCCACCGTTGAGTACTCGATCAGCGTTCTCATCCACGAAGACCGTCACTCCAACAATTCCCTGCTCTCCTGAATCCTTGATTCCGTTCCCGTTCGTGTCAGCGAATATCACTCCTTGAACTTTTCCATCCGCCGCCTGACCGTCAAAAACGCCGGTGCCACTGCCGAGCGTCACATCCACGGTCTGCGCCGGCTGCAGAGTGACCGTTGACCCCTGCAGGTTGCTCGGAGTGGTGCGTATCACGCCGTTCGGCAGAACTTCGGCGATCACATAGCTTTCTAATGCCGCAAGGTTCGCGAACGTGAACACCCCCGCAATGTTCGTCAATGTGCTCAACTCGCCCGAATCCAGCGAACCATTGCGATTCTGATCCAGATACACCGTGCGGCCCGCGTTAGCCGGTTCTCCGGGGTCGAGGAACCGGTCGCCATCAGCATCCGTGAAGGAAACCCCGCGTATCGTGCCCGGTAACGCTTGAGATCCAAACTCGAGTTCGCCACTGGTTTGACCGGCGTTGACCGTTACATCCGCCGCCTGCTCTGCTTTTAGAGTCGCTCTATAGATCGCTTCGGAGCCATTGGAGAAGTTGACGTGGAAGACGATCGAGTCGCCACTGATGGCCTGATGGCCGATATCGAAGTCAACGGGAACTAGCCCTCCAAAGCTTGTTGTGAGGTCAACAATGCGACGGAGCGAGCCGCTGATACTCGCATAGATACCGATCTGGCCGCCGCTACCTCGGCCAATGAAGACCACATTCTCGTTATCAATAGAGACACTCGGACTGGACAGGTTATTTGTATTTGACCCAAATGACGTGAAGGTGCCTGTACCGCCGGGGATCATGGTCTGCTTGTTCGCCACGACTCGATTGCGATCTACGCCTGCGCCGACATAGATGCCGTCCTGACCATCCTCTCCGAGGCTGCGAAAAGCAACTCGGCCGTTCGACACAGAGAAGTCGAGCGCTCGCTCGAAATTCCCTGTACCCTCAGGTACAGGGCGTTGCTCATCTCCAACACGCAGTCGCAGCAACCCTTCATAAAGATAAAAGTTCTGGTGACCATCAGTCTCATCTGGCTGAGGGTCAAGCAGCAGAATGGCACGGCCGACATCAACATCAACTTGCGTAAAACGATTCTGATCAAGGATGCTCGGTTGAATGGAAGCGAAGCTGCTTCCGTCGCCAGCAAAGAAGCCGACGGATGTGTTTGAGACCCCATAGAAGGCGACGATGCCGTTCGAGATTCCGATGGAGTCCGGAACATCATCCTGCACTCCAAACGAAGTGAACATTCCGGATGTCGGGAATGTTGGTGGCAACGCTGTGTTGGTATTGGCAATAACCCTGACGCGTTTATCGCGATCGACTATCAATACTGCTTCGCTGCCGTCACTAAGAACAACCGCAAACGCCACTTCCTGTCCGTCCTGCGCCGGAGCGGTCGCGAAGGATTGAATTGTCGCGTTCGTACCAGGCACGTCGCTTTGCGCGTTTGCTAACGCAACCGCTGCACCGCCTGAAATAAGTCCCCAGAGCGTCGATTGCGCACGATCCAGATACACAACCTGATCACCGACAACCGACGGAGTGAGTAGCCGATCCGAGCTGACTACTCCCGCAGGAGTAGTTGCTAACTGCTGCAGAGTAGGCGCGGTGTTTAAGAATCGGCGTGGTGAAGTGGCTCTGAAGCCATCGCTTGGCGCTTGACGAATCAAGTGCGAACCGACCGCCTGAGGCTCAAACGAGAACTGCCCCGTTTCGTCCTCAGAAGTCAATAGATCGTCAAACCGAGAAACGGTCTGTGGTTCGTTGGTGTCTCGCCGACCGTTTGAGTTGAGATCATCAAACATGACCTGACCGCCAAGGCCCGGTTCGTCCGGGTCTCGCCGGCCGTTGCCATTGGCGTCGTGATAAGAGACTCCCGAAATCCGACCCGTTGTAACCTCGACGGCTCCCATGTCCGTCGCCCCGTTTGAACCCGTCGGAAATGACCAGAGCCGTGAACTTGATTCGCCTCTTCGCGCTCCAACGTAGAATGCCTCGCCGCCCGAGATCGTAATTGTCGAATTGATGTTGGTGGCCCCGCGACCAACGCGAGCCAGAGAGGTCGCAGGATCAAAGACAACGAGTTCTTCTGTCGACATTCCGGCCGACTGCCCCGTCGCACTACCTTGCGCTGTTCTTGCGGTAAAGAAGACTCTTTCTCCGTCCGACGTGAGATTCCGGATACTAGCCCCCTGCGGGCCGGGAAACACATCAGCCGCTAACTGGATGAAAGGAGCCCCTTCAGGATCGTAGAAGTAGAGCTCTTCCCCGATCCCCTTGCGCGGATCGTCGGCCGGAAAGAACAGTTTTCCGTCCACCGCCGCATATGTCGTCGATGTAGAGACGGTGAAATCATCTTCGACGAACTGCGCGATCGAAAACGCATAGTCCAAAATGTGATCGTAGATATGCAGTGTTGGTGCCGGAGAACCTGCGGCGACAAACAGTGTGTTGCCAGCAACAGCGAGCCGCTGAAGGCTGGAGAGATAACTCGTCGACGTGGCAGTCGGAGAGCCGTTGCTGGTGTTAAACCGATACAAGTCATCGTTCGCGATGAAGTACAATTCGGAGTTAAACACCGTCAACTCAGTTGGAAACGATGATACAGTTCCACTGGAAAGGTTTGCGGCAAGCGAAATCAGATTGCTCTGCGGGTTGAATACAAACAGTTCGTCGCCCACATCGGATCGAGATGCCCCGAAGTACAGTTTTGCATCGAATGCCGTCAACGACCTCGGTCGGTCTGAGAGTGACGTGGCCGACATCTGTGCCCGAAGAGTTGGCGAACCGCTACCGGTATATGACCACAGTTGACGAGTCGTGGTCCCCGTCATGCTGACAAAGAAATAAAGTGCTCCGTTGAGAACTTCAAACTCATACGGAATGCTCTGGCCGCTATCGAACTGACCCACTTGCTCGATAGCCCGACTGGTCTGGTTCAAACGGTAGAGCCGCCCCACGCCGCCATCGACCGCGCCAAAGTAGTAGTTTCCGGCAAAGGAAAAGCCTTGAGCCGCGAACGAGCTAATACTGCCCGTATTCACCACGGCGCTGGTCCCCGCCGTCACGCCTCCGGCGTCAACTGGTCGTGGGTTCTCAAACTGATCGGCGTCTACCGCTCCACCGTAGGCTCCATTGTCGATGGTCAGGCTTCCTGGTAACGGGATATGTACCGAACGCACACCATCGAGCTTGACTAACGCGCCGAGTTGAGGATCAAGCGGCTGCGCTACGGTTCCGATCAAGTCAAAGTCGATCGCCCCTGTTCCCACGGTGCGCCAACCTGCGGGGTCGAATGCAGAAGGTTGTCCGAACAGGTTGTGTCCCAGGGAGATAACGGGCCCGTAAACATCGTCGGATGTGTTCGCGGAGTTCCGAGCAACGATGGAGTTCGTAATCGTTGTCGCAACCGGCCCGCCGTTGAAAACACGCACTTCCAGACCACCACCTGTGTTATTGTCGGCATGATTGTCGACAATAGTGACGTGATCCAGGACTACCGTGCTGTTGTCGAGAGTCAGGAGGCCGCCACCAGATCCGAGCGTGGCGGTGTTCGCAGAAATCGTCGTATCGCGAATGGTGACAGTATTTGTATTCAAGACGCCACCACCACCGCCGCCAGAAAAGAAGAAACCTGCGGCAGAGACGTTATTCGTAATCGAGCTATTCTCGATCGTGGCCATGAATTCAGTAGCAATTCCTCCCCCGCCGAATGGAGTCAGCCGGTCCGTCGTTTGATTATACTCAATACTGCTTCCTCGGACGGTGAGTTCGCCATTGCTGTAAACACCGCCGCCCTGGACTGTTGCGACATTGCGTGCCACGAGCACCGAATCGAGTTCGAGAGTCGCTTCTGTGTTGCGAACGCCGCCTCCAATGTCAGCGCGGCCGTTCACAATTCCAAGACTGCGAATGGAAACGGTCGAGAAAGACAGGGCTTGAAAGACGCGATCGAGCCCTTGAGCATCGATCGTTGTCGTCAGAGCGCCACCGCCGATAATGGTGACCTCTTTCGAACTCGCGATATCGAGATCGCCTGTTACCGCGAGGTTCTCGTTCGCACCAGGAATCGTCAATGCATACACCCCATCGGGTACGACGATGGTCACAGGCACGTTGCGTGTATTCGCTTGCATAACCGCCGCGCGCAGTGAAACCCGTCCAGCGGAGTCCGCCGGAATGCCATTGGCGAGATTCGCGTCAACCGAATCAACAGTCGTGTTAACAAAGAACACATTTGAATTGGACAAAGCGACGTTGAAAGTTCCCACTCGGCGCGGTGCGGAGAACGCTCCGTTGAGATCGCGAACCTCGCCTTCGCGCAGTTGAATACGATACTCGCCATTATCTGTCGCGTCCCAACTTCCTCCCGGCGCAGTGAACTGATAGCTCGCTCGAACACCACCGGTGATTGATGAAGTGCTTACAGAGGACGGCTTCAGCAGCGTCGTGGAGAACCCTTTACGAGTCAGCTCCAGATCCGCCACGTTGATACTCGAAAGGCTTACACCTTCGTCGTCGGCATAGTCTATAGTGACGATCACGGTGGGCTGACCTTCCGTGCTGATATTAGTCGTCGAGAACAGCGTAGGCACGGGAGCAAACGTGGATGCCGCCAGTGCGCCGCCGGCGTTGAGACGTCGACCACCAACGATTGAGTTGTCGAATCCGCTTACATGCTCAGCACCTGCGAGGACGGCGTCACGCACTTCGAACGCGGTAGCTTGAGGGTGCGTCGCGAATATCAGCGCAGCGGTTCCCGACACGAACGGCGTCGCCATGCTCGTTCCATTGCGAGAGCTATAGAGCCCCCCAGGTTCGGTGCTGGTAATACCAATGCCTGGCGCGGCAATGTCCACGCTGCTATCACCGAAGTTACTGAATCTCGCCAAAGCACCATCCGGGCCAAAGGCGGCGACGCTGATAACATTCGGCAGGTCGAGGTTTGCTGGATAGAACGGCTGCTGGTCATTATCGATGCCCCGCCCCAAAACGTCGCCGTTACCCGCGGCGGCGACGAACAGAATGTCCGCCGCACGATTACCATCCACTGCGTCGAAGAGATTCTGACTGAGTGCGCTCGATGATCCCCAACTGTTGTTGCTGACACGAATATTGACGGGCGATGCTTCGCGGGTACGCATCAAAGTGGTGTAGTTGATCGCTTCGATCGCGTCGGATACGTCGCCACTGTTGTTCTGGTCCAGGAAACGCAACGGCATGATGGATGTGGTCCAGCTCACACCGACGACTCCCATGCCGTTGTTACCGGTCGCGCCGAGAATTCCCGCCACGTGTGTACCGTGACGGTGCTCATCAAAAGGCCTGTTGTCGTTGTCGCGGAAGTCCCAACCGACGAGGTCGTCTTCAAAACCATTGCCGTCGGTATCAACTCCATCAGACCACAGCGGGTCATCCAGCAGATCTCCTGCGTCAATGTAGCTCGTCCCGTTGAGATCACGCACAAATGCCGCGTTGGCAGGGGCATTGAGGTCTCGGAACGTGATCAATCCATCCGTATTGGTATCAGCCAACTGTGCTCGTAGCAGTGACGGAATCTCAGCCTGATTCAACCAGATGTTGAGATAGAGATCCGGGTGCGTGAAATCGACTCCGGAATCAATCACGGAGACGACGACTCGAGCGTTCCCAGTAGTGATCGACCATGCTTCGGGAGCGTCGATGTCGGCGTCGGTCACGCCACCGTCCTGGCCTGTGTTGTGCAGGCCATACTGTTTGGTGAAGAACTGAGATTGAGCCTGCTCATTCGGGAAGACTTGCGCCGCCGCTCCGACGGAATAGTTCTCTTCGAAATGAGCCACATTCGGGTTGGACTGCAGCGCGGCAACAACTTTGACGGTGTCTCGCTCGGCCGTCCTTACCAGGAGCTGGCCCGGCAGTCCGAGACCAGCAGCCACCTGAAGGGACACAAAGCTGTTGGCCAACAAAGCTTGCGAACCAGCTACCGAACCCGCGACCGCCGTTGCCGCGTCCGTCAAGCGAACAAGGAACTCTCGTTGATAAACTAGCCCAGCCGATCCCGAGGGCGTTGATTGCCCACCAATGCCTGAAGGTGTCGTGGCCTGACTGATCGGCAGTTGCTCAAACCATTGCGGCAAAGCAAGCCGATTCGCAGACCCGGTGACGCTGAGCAGTAAACGTCCCTCAAGCTGTTCGACGGTGCGAGACGAGCGGGTGCGCTTCACGGATGGCATGTCCCCGCGCAGCTTGTGAACAACATTCTCGATCCAACGATTGAGTCGCATGCCAGAATCCTCCGCTGTATTGGCCCGCGGAACTGAAGGCCTCACAGAGTGACTGCTGGCACCCACCGAAAACAAGCGAGGTTCTCCCGGCAGTGTCGGCGTCTCCAAACGGCTGCAGGCAACGACGCCACCCGATAGAACTCTCTGGTGCACAATGCTCAGCGAGCCTGCAAGCAACGATGCAGTGCCCGCGTCCGGCACATCAATCCAACCTCTTGGAACTCGCTCCGAAAGATGAGCGATACCCTGGCGTTTTCACGCAGATGCCGTCCTTGCCGAATCACTTGGCCGTTCTCATCAGCGGTAGGTCGGAGGCTTGAAGCCTTTGATGGATGCCCACGGCTTCAGTTCGTTGAGAGCGTAGGAGAACGCCGCCTGCTCGACTTTGTAGACGATGTGCTCACTCCGGATATCGAACATGCCGTACTGGCTGACCGGGGGCTGCAGGTAGCGGACGCGTTCGTCTTTGATTTGCTGCTGGACTCGAGACTCGCTGGCAAGTGTGCAGCAGCGTGAGATCACGCCCATCATGGATGGTAGATTTCGTCGCGCCGCGAACGGGATCAGCCGACGGACAAGTTCCATCCAGCCGGAAAGTTCATAACCGTATTCGTGAAGTTCCTCATACTTCGCGCTGCCAGCGATGTCGGACGCGACGACAGTTCCCTGCAAGCAGACCGGTTTGACGACGTCAATCGGCAGGTTGTTCAACACCCCACCGTCGACCAGCAGGCGTCCTTCATCCGCAATCGGGGGCCAGGCTGCGGGCAACGATGAACTGGCGCGGCAGGCCTTCCAGATAGAACCCGAACGCTGGACGCAGGGCTCGCCCGTGACCAGGTCCACCGACAAAATCGAAGACGGCACGAACTGATCTTCAATCAGCGAATCCTTGAAGCACGGATACAGCAGCCGGTTGGGGTGCTTACCGCTCATCATCGAAACCAGCGGGGGACACAACGTCCACATGTGCCCCATCGCCTGCGTCAGCATGTCGCAGCACTTGTCGACCATGACTTCGGGAGCATCCCCCAAGGCGACCAGTCCGGCGATGCTGCCCCCGGCGCTGGTGCCGCTGACAACATCAATCGGGATGCCCAGCTCAGTCATGGCGCGGATCACGCCCACGTGGGCAACTCCGCGGCTGCCTCCACCACCTAGAACCAGGCCGATCGCCTTGCGGGCCAATAGCCGGGCGGTGCGTTCCATATCCTTCGGATGCCCCAACCGCAAATGGTAGTGCCCCTCCAGACGTCGCGGCGCCAGCCACTTCGAAGTTCCTGATCCTTCGCGTGCATCATCCGGATGAACCAGCAATAGATAGCAGGGAACCTGTCCGCTCTTGGCGTTCGAGTCGAACAGCGACTGCTCGATCGCCGTCAGCTTCGGATCCGTGCTGTTCGAAGCGACCAGCAGAATACGGTCGGCCTGCCGCAAGCAGCGACGCGTCCACGGAGTCAGCTCGGTATCGCACTGATAGACGATGTACTCGTGGCTCAACTCCAGACGATTGAGCCATTCCACAATCACAGAATCGCCGTGGTCCTTCTTGTCGATCAGTGTGGCGCCACGCCCGATACGACGTTCGACATCGACGGCGCTGATAGATGTTGTCGCGCCGAGCGTTTCAAAGCCGCGGCTGAGAGCTCGCACCAATCGCAAGGTTTCAAAGTCGGTCGAAAGCGGCACAACGGCGAAGTTCAAAGATCTTCGGGAATCAGCCCGTCGATGTCGGCCGGCCAGCCGGTCGGCGAGTACGCGTGCCAGACGGAACACGAAGGCTGAATTGAGTTGCGCCAGGCGGTCGAAGGACTCCTTGGACAGTCGTGCCAGGCTGGAGTCGCGAATCGCGCGGATGGTGGCGGTTCGTGGCTCGCCGGAGATCAGCGAGATCTCGCCGATCACATCGCCGGGGCCCATCTCGGCCACGACCTTTTCGGAACCGTCTGGAAGCTCAATGACCGCTTGCAGCCGCCCACTGATCACGATGAAGAGTGCGTTTCCCTGATCGCCCTGACGGAAGAGATCGCGTCGGCCATCGACCTCGATGCGCTGAATTTCCGTCATCAACGCGCGCAGCTCTTCCGGCGTCAGCGAATCAAACAGTTGCGACGCCTGCAGCCAGCGGGGCTGCGAGGCCAGTTCTTCCATCTGCTTGGCCAGCAGTGCCAGGTCGCCATCGTCGTTGATTCGGACGAAGTGAGCCTGGCTCAGTCCGCGCGGAGCCGTCCAGTCGATAGACCGCTGAAGCAGGTCGCCGCCGTCCTCGTAGAGCAGCACGAGATCGATGTCTCTGGGAGTGCTCGCGTCGGTCTTCGAGAACAAGCGGCGCTCAAGCTCGACTTGAGCCGGGTTGGCGTCCGCGTCGGCCAGTAACAGCACGCGGTCCGCTTGCCGCACTGCGCGTCGAGTCCACGCACTGTCCTGATGGCTGCCGAGATAAAACAGATACCGCACATCGCGTTCGGCACCACTCAGCCAGATCACCAGTTCGCGGTCGAGTTCACTGCCGGCCTCGGCCGTTGTCGCCCCGGCGCCCAAAGAGGCGACAGCGTCAGCCTCAGTAACACGCGACACCTTGAAGTACTTACCCAGCGTCGCACTGATGCGGTCGCAGAACTCGTGGCTGGGCAGGTTACCAGCCAGCGGGATGAGCGCCACGGTAACGGTACGTTGTCGGTCTTGTGCCTCGGATGATCGGATGTCGTGATCGACGATCATGCGCGTCAGGGCACCGTAGGCCGCCAGCGAGCTTCGCATGAGCTGGCTGTAGGCCTTAACCGAGATCTCCAGCCCGGTCGTATCACGCGTGGCACGGGCACCAATTGAGAACGGTGCTCCGGTGAGCAAGTTCAACTCTGCAAACACATCACCGGGAGCCAGTTCACCGACGACGCGATTGTGCTCAGTGTCGCTGCTGAAAACCTCTAGCCGTCCGCCGACGATCAGGAACGCACGCAAATCGGCGTCGCCTGGAGCGCAGTATTCCTCACCGCGGCGAATGTCTCGCCAGCGTAAGTTCTCCACGAAGATCTTCAGGTCTGCGAGCGGCAGTTGTTCAAACTGCGGATGCCGCTGCAACCAGCTCAGTATGTCCGTCAACGCGCCGCTCCGATCATGACCTCAGGGCCAGACCACCGTGCTCCTTCATCGGACCATGGCCACCTTACGCAATTGATCCTGAAAGCTGTCACTAGCACTGAGCGCTGCGTGAAAATCATCTTTACCTAAAGAGTATAGAACTGAATCCTCAGCGGTAATAATCGATGCGTTGCGCGGATCACCGGTCAGGAGCGCTTTCTCACCGAAGAACTGTCCGTCGGACATGTCGTCCACCCACTTGGTCTGCCGGCCTTCGGGATCCAGATTGATGTGCACATCCACCTTGCCGGTTGCGATCACGTAGAACTTATCACCCTGATCGCCCTGACGAATCACTCGCGTCCCGGCAGGGTGAGTTTCGCGTTTCATCTTCTCGGCGATGTGCATTAACTCGTTGGGACTCAGATTGGCAAACACGCTGGATTTCTTCAGGAACTCGCACAACCGCAGCGATTCGTTGACGGACACGTCGGATTCGATGTGTCCATCCACCATGTTCACGATGCGGTCGGCCACGTCCAGAATGCGGCTGTCGTGAGTGACCATCAGGATGGTGGCGTGTTCCTCTCGCGTCAGGTGCTTCAGCATATCCACTACATCGCGACTGGACTTTTTATCCAGCGCCGCGGTCGGTTCGTCGGCCAGGATGAGTTTTGGGCGATTGACCAGCGCGCGAGCCACGGCCACACGTTGCCGTTGACCACCTGAGAGCTGCCGCGGCTTGTAGTAGATGCGCTCGCCCAACCCTAGTCGTGAGAGAATCTTGATAATCTCGCGCCGCATATCGCGCGGCTTGGCCCCGTGCAACTCCATCGACATCTTCACGTTTTCAAACGCGGTCAGTGAATCGAACAGGTTGTGCATCTGAAAAATGAAGCCGATGCGCCGGCGAACTTCATTCAACCCTTTCGCGCTCAAGTCACGCAACTCACTCCCGAGGACCTGATTGCTGCCCTCTTGAGTCGACCGCAAGGCGCCGATCAGCGTCAGCAGCGTCGTTTTTCCGGAACCCGATGGGCCGGTCATGATGACGAGTTCGCCTGGGCCAACCTGCAGGTTGTTATTGAACAACACCTGCTTGCGATTTTCTCCCTCGCCGAAGTAGTGATTCAGTCCCTGCACGTTCACCACGAGTTCGCTGGTCGGCGTGATGACGCTGCGGGTCGCGCTGGTAGCAGGGGTATCTAAAGTGGCAGTATTGTCGTTCATCAAAACACCTCTGCGGGATCGGTCGCTAGAACTTTCCGTACTGCCAAAGACCCGGACATGACGCACATGCTTACCGTTAGTCCCAGCATCAATCCGATCAGCGTTCCGTTCAGCCGCATCTGCAAGCCGGTCAGCGCCGAGATGAATCCATAGAGCAGGAATGAGATCCCCAGCGCTGGCAGATAGCCGAAGATGGACAGCAGCATGGATTGCTTGAGAACGACTCCGCGCAAGTAGCGGTTGTCGTAGCCAATCGCCTTAAGAGTCGCGAACTGCGGCAACTGGTCAGACAGATCGGTGAAGAGGATCTGATAACAGATCATCACGCCCACCACGAAGCCCACCACGGTACCGAGACCGAAGACGAATCCGACGGGCGATGCCTTCTCCCAGTAGCGGCGTTCAAACGCCATGAATTCCTGTCGAGTCAGCACGACGACGTCATTGCCCAGAGACTGCTGCAGTCCCGCCTGCACCGCAGTGATCGATTGAGACTCAGGAATCTGCAGCACACCAATCTCAACGAGAGCAAGCCTCGACGCTCTGCTCTGAGCCTTACCGAAGAGTCGCTCAAACGTGCGGTCGCTCGTAATCAGGTTGCCATCAACGGCGAAGTCGGCTCCGAGCGTGAAGTGTCCGACGATCTCGATCGCACGATTCGAAAGTTCAGTCCGTGTACCGGGAGTGGGAAGCCCCACGAACTCACGCGAGCGATCGTCGAACAGGACTGTATCGGGACGGATCAGGGACCGCTGCTGGTCAGCCACAGCACGCAGCGTGAAAACCTCGTCGAGTGGATCGAAACCCAGAACGCGGATGGTATGCGATGTCCGATCAACCGGGCTTTTCCAGACCGCGGCTTCCGTTTCGATATACAGCGGCCAGGCGCGGGAGACTCCGGGAAAACCGCGAGCCTGATGAACTCGGCGCAAGGGGAACGAATCACTGGTCAGCAGCCGATACTTCGTCGAACTGATGAGGAACATGTTTCCGTTGAGGTGCTTCATCATCTCGACGGAACTATCCAGCAGTGCATTGCGGAAGCCAATCTGCATGAACATCAACAGCACGGCGAACACGATCCCCGAGGTGGAAATCGCGAGCCGCTTCTTACTCGCTGTCAGATTTCGCCACGCGAGCGGAACTTTCACAACACCAGACTCCGTCGCTGAGGCAGCTCAGCACTCAAACTCAGAACAAATCCGCAGGATCGGCCAGCGTCACCTTGCGAAAGGACAACCAGCCGGAAACACCAGACATCAGCAACGCCAGCACCAGCACCATCACGACGCGCGAGCCCGTCATTTCGATCGGCAAGAACGTCGTTCGCTTCACGTAGTGGTACAGGGCGTTTGCCACCAGACAACCGGGCACAAAGCCGAAAAAGGCCATCAATCCAGCCTGCTGGAGGACGACGCCCGCTAGATAGCGGGGCGAGTATCCCATGGCCTTCAGGGTGGCGTACTCGGGCAAGTGCTTGGTGATCTGCGTGGAAAGTGTCTGGTACAAAATGACCATTCCCACGATGAATGCGACAATGACTCCGGACCCAAAAATGAATCCCGTCGAAGTTTTTGTCACCCAGTGCTCCTGCTCGTACTTTGCGAACTCCTGCCGTGTATAAACTTTCACATCGGCAGGCAGGCGTTTCCTCAAATCTGCAGCGACTTGCTCCGGAATCACACCGGATTGCAGGCGTACCAGCCCGATGCTGACGTCTTCCAAGCGGCTGCCTGGAAAAACTCGGACGTAGTTCAGGTCGCTCATCACGACCATGCCAAGTTCCACAAAGGCCGTGCCGAGCTGATATTCACCGAGAATCTGCAAGTCCCGATTGCCCACCTGAGTGAAGCTTCCGGGAGTACGTTGCCCGTACGAGGGTCGCGTCTGGCTATCAACCAGCAGCGTATCCCTGGACCGCAGATCATCAGCGCGGCGCTGGATATCAGGCACCAGAAACACCTGGTCATCGGGATTGAAGCCCATCACCAGTACGCTACGTCGCGACCGACTTTCGGCGTTCTTCCAGATGTTGCGAGCCACATAGAACGGCGACACGCGTTCGATGCCGGGAGTCGATTGCGCCTGATAAAGCCGCTTGCGCGGAAACGTGCGTGACCTTGGCAGGTAGTCGTAATGCGACGAGACAATTGCGACGTCAAAATCGAGATGGTCGAAAACGAGCGTCGCACCGGTCAGGATCGAGCCGTAGAACCCCAATTGAATGAACATCAGCATGATGGCAAAGCCAATACCGGCCACTGCCAACAGCATTCGCCCCTTGGAGTGCATCAGATTTCGCCAGGCTAGAGGCGTCTTCATCGCGGCTGTCGATCCAGGGCTGCAGCGCGTTCATCAACAGCAGCCTCGGTGTCAATCCTGACATCGACCTGCAAGTTGGTTAGAGCGGCTGCTGATTTTCCGTCGTCGAGCAGAATGCGCACCTCGACGACGCGGGAATCAGTATCGGAAGCCGGATCAACATCCAGCACATCGTTCTTGAAGATCTGGACGCCGATCTCGACGACTCGCCCCTTTAACTCCTCTTCGAGAGCGGGGCTGCGAATGATCGCCTGCTGCCCGATTCGAACCTGGCGAACGTCGCTTTCGTAAACTTCGGCAACGGCGTGCATCTCAGCCGTGTTGGCCAACTGCAGAATGGCACCGCCACTGGAAACCTCGCCGGGTCGCTTCAGGACCTTTAGGACCTGACCGGCGAATGGAGCCTTCAACACTGTTTGGGCGACGCGTGATTGAGCATGTTGCAGCTGCTTCTCGAGTTCGTTCACCGGAACACCAGCCAATGCTCGTGCAGACGCGGCTTCAGCGCTCTTCACCGCAGAACGCAGCACTTCGCGGTCGAGTTCCCAGGAAGCCTTCAGCCGCTCCAATTCCTTATTGGCGCTTTGAATCTTTTCTTCAGCAACGTAAACAGCCAGTTGCGTACGATCCAGCTCCTGCTGTGATGCGCTGTTCGACGCTCTCAAATCCTTCTGGCGCTGCAGGTCACGTTGAGACGTTTCCAGTTCGTGCTGCAGCGAGCGCAGCGTGGCCTCTTGTGACGCAATTTCCAGAGGACGCAGCACTTCAAGCTGCTTCTGGCGAATCTTGGATTCGTCAATCAAAGACTGATGGTACTCCTCTTCAGCTGCCAACCGCTTTCGCGAAGCCTGCAGTTCGGCCTCGATCCGCTCTTTCTCGGCAATGCGTTCGTCGCGAGTCTCGAGGTAGATCAGGTCCGCGTCGGCTTCGACGTGCCCGCCTTCCTGGACGAACAACTTTGTCACGCGATCCGGCAATGAGGTACCGATGTTGACGACACGGCTTGAAGGTTCCAGGCGCCCCAGCGCCGAAACCGATTTTCGCGTGAGTGCGACAGGTTCACGAAGAACCGGTTGCTCATCACTGGCGGTGCTGCCGCGCAGTGTCTGCACACGCTCACACCCGACTAATCCCGCCGCTAACGGCAGGACGAACAGAAGTTGCCCGCAAAACTTCATAAATTGCCCCGTTCCTCAATCTGATGGAGCTTCGGTCATGAGACGCTCGTGTGTGACAGATCGAGGTCGCCCGTGAAGCGGCTCGTACCCGCTTTCTCCCATCAACCGCGACCGTAGGAATCGGCCGGAGTATAAGTCAAGCGTGTTTACATCGTTCACCAAGAACGCAACAAATTCACGGTTTCCGGCACCAAAGCACCGATTTGCCCCCCGCGAATCTCAAATCAACGCTCGGCGATTTCACGTTTGATTAAGACATCGTCCGATTAACCAATTCGGAATCGAAGCTTCATACTTGTCAAAAGCGAGACTCGCTCCAGCGCGGATCATCGAGCGTCCGGTGCAGACACGAGAACGTGGGGCACAACATGCAGCAGGTCCGCATTTCCCAGCAAGCAAGAGCGTTCTAGCGGGGAGCCTCGGCTGGTCAATTCGGGAACGTTGCCGCAACTCCCAACGGGCGGCTTCTCGCCGCAGAGCTCTCCGAGCATGCCCATCTTGCCACAGCCAGCACCCAGCTCAATAAACAACCTGCAGGCCCATCATGTCCCGGCAGGTTGCCGAGAGAAGTACCGTCAAGCGCCCCCGTAAATCCATTAGACGTCCTGAAGAACCGACGAAGCATCAAACCGACCTGGTAACTTTGGCGAGAGTCTATCGACCCACGCGCGGCAATGTGGCGAACGCCCCGATGACAGTTACGTTGGGCTCGCTGGTGCTGGCGCTACGGGAACAACGCTGGAACTGATCTGCTCACCTCTTCTACTGCAGGTATTATGAGACCCTCGCCGAAGTCGAGCGCTGCGTGATGAGTCAGTAGCAATGAGTCAATGATCTACCCTGCGGCACCTGTTGTTGGGCGTCCTTTTGATCGCCGCGACCGAATTCTCCAGCCCGCTTGTCGGTGGATTCGCACCGCTATGGTGTGCGCAAAGCCGTAGCGACGCGTTATTCATCGAGAAGGCCTCTGCTTTTCGTGAGTTTCACAGCGTGCCAGAGCATGGATGGTCGTTTGTAATAAATCGACCGGCATTCCATTTGCGTCAGGAAATGCCCCCAAAGCACGAACGCCGTAGCGGGCTCGCGTAAAAACAATTCGCCCCGCGATTCAGCATGTGGCTCGGGTTCTCTCCCGTCATGCCCCGATCCAGCCGGCAACGTTCGCGATCTTCTTTCATAAGGAGTTTGTGATGAAACGCTGCACGCTGACCGCAACTCTCGGGATTCTCTCCTGCACTCTGTCGCTCGCCTTGGGGCAACAGACTCCAGAAGCGAATCCTGACTTTGCCACCAGCAATCCAACCGGTCGAATTATCGGCCCTCAGGCAGAACAGAACGAGATTCGAGGACAGCTCATGTCCTTGGACCGCGACCGCATGATTCTTCAGGCGGTTCGACCGGACGGGACGGTTCAGCCCGTTGAAATTGTTGTTCCGAACGGCGTCCCAATCACGATCAATGGACGCAGCGCGGGCTTGGCCGATTTGAATAACAGTTGCTGCGTACGAGTCCTGGCTCACTCGGTCGGCAATGTCTTGGTTGCTGACGTGATCGACGCGGTGTGCAATGCAACTGGCGGCGGAGGCGGTGGCGGGCGCCAAGCCTCCGCCGCCAGTTG
>JAKFWA010000042.1 GCA_021732995.1 Planctomycetaceae bacterium
TCCAATGCCCCATCGCCATGCCACTGTCTCCAGCCAAACCTCACTCGCATCACTCCCCGCTTTGCCACCAATAATCCACCAACCAGCAGCCGATCAACCCTGATCGACAACCTTTTTCAACAGGCTGCTAGCGTGATCGTGAGTCAATCGGGTGTCGGGTAAACTCCGTTCGTTATATTGCAAAGATGAATCGCACAGCCCTCATATCACTGCTTCTACTGCTGGCGGGTTGCGACTCGAGTCATTCAATTCCCAGCCCCAATGCGCCGTCACGTTCAGCAGCGAAGGAATCCACCGTGCATCCGCAGGTAGACTTTGATCATTGGGCACGAGTCTTTCCGATCGAGACGTTCGAGAAAACAGATGGCCCAAGGCAGTTCGACTCAACGGAAGCAGGTGATCCACTCGACTTGTGGAAACCACAGGGCCAGATCATTACCAGTCCGGCACACTTGTGCGAAGTTGAACTCGTCCGCAAACGCTATGCGAAAGCTCAAGACCTCGGCCCTGCTGTTCCGGTCGACATCTTCCTGTGGAGTATCGCTCCCCCGGAGAAGCCGTACTTGACCAAGCTTGGAGGCGTACCACATCGGGAAGCCGGAAAAGCATGGCCAACAGCGGACGGCAAACCGTTCACTTTCGTCGGCCAATTCTGCTTTATTGATTCCCGTGACATTATTTCAGACAAGCTGCCCGATGATGTAATGCTCATTTTCTTCAAGGACGCCGACAGTATATACGAAGGTTCAGTGCATATCGAGTGGAGTTCCATTGATTTGCAATCGCCAGTCACGGCTGAACAATGCCCTGAGCCTGGCTTCGCGGTACCTCGTCTTTCCGGCCACATCTATCGGACCAATGAATACCCGGAAAGCGGGGATGTGTTCGAGCAGGCTGATCATCATCAGAGCTGGCTCTTTCCGACAACTCAGTCCACCAAGATCGGGCGTGAATCGTTCTCTCCGCAGCACGATCCACGTAACGATGGTGAAGAACTTCTCTGCACTCTCAATTCAGTGCATCCCAAAACATATCCACCCGGCGCCAAGTGGCCATTCATTGGTCTGGAAACCCTTCCGAAAGGACGGAATCAACCCGACAACGGCTACAACTGTGAAAATATGATGTTCGGTGATGTGGGCTGTATATTCTTTGTGATTAACAAAGATGGGCGCGTCCGTTGGTCATGGGACTGTTATTGACGCAGCAACAACAGCACAAGGCGTTCAGCCGGAGCTGCGTTCTGCGCTATTTGCAGATTCGACGTTAACCTCGGCCGCCCGGTTGACGCGTTCGTCAGGCGGCGGGAGAGATACGGATGGGGTTCTCGATCTACTACCGCTCGACTCGCCCGGTCGCCACGGCCGAGGCTGACACGATCCGGCGGGCCGCCCGCACTGCCAATGCCGGGCGGACATGGCTCGGGTGCGAGCCGGTCCACTTCTTCGCGGGCGAAGGCGACGGATACCTGTTCGGTGGTAGCAAGCCGAACTTTCAGCCGCACCCCGACGACGTGGTGGCGGCGACCCGGTCGGGGCTCCCGGACGGCACCACCCGGGATCTGCTCGAAGTGCTGTGCGTACTCAGTCGCGACCACGGAGTCGATTGGAAGCTGAGTCACGACCACGACCCGCACATCGGTTATATTCGAGGCGGGGAGTGTGATGGCAGCGTGCTGGACCAGATCGAGGCGTTCGCCGATCTCGGGGACATCCTCGGCGAACTCGGCCTGGAGCAGGAGACCGAGGCATTCGACTTGCCGCCCCCGCCGGACCACCGAGCCGAGCGAAAGTCGGACGAGGACGAGGACGATCCGCCGTCGATTCTGCAGTTCCGACCAAGGGGAACGTAGGAGCGCCAAGCCCGCCGCTGCACCCCGCCCGATTTGGTATAAAGTGATTATCAACAGTCAAGGCACAACGCGGCTTGATAGGGACGTCAGGAGTCTTGCGCTATGATTGACCAACCCAGGAAGAAGGCGCTCATCGAGTACATCCAGCAGCGCCAAAGATCCAACGACCGCGAGATACTGATAGCACTCGAGTTATATTTCGACGGTTACGATGATGAACACTGTGCGGTTTCGGCCAACGTCGGACCTTTCACGACCACCCACTTTGCCGCCCGCTTGCGAGAGATTCGCCAGCGGCCTGATGTGTTGGAGCTGCTCATTCGGTTTTATGACTATGCGGACGCCCTCGAATTTGAGGATTCGTGGATCGGCAGTGACTCTGTTTACGTTGTCACCAGCGCGAGTCTGAACGCCGTTCGCGATTGGTTCGAGGACCTGGAGGTGTCCGAGGTTTGGGATGAGCCAGATCTCACCAGGTTTCCCGACTTGATGCAGATTCCAGATGGGTTCCGTCTAGTTGCGGTATGGTGGGATTGACGATACCAAACCAACGGGCGGGTGGAACACCCTGACCAGCGGGAAGAGCGTGGCTGTGGAACTCTGAAGCCCACGCCCATCGCTTCGCGATGAGCGTGCCACCCGCCCGTAGGTAAGCTCTACCCGTGCGGTAAGGAAGCCGCCGAGTTCCTGCGGAAGCTCATCGGCGATCGACCGGTGGCATGTTACTACGTCGCCGGGCAGGACAAGTGGCTGGCGTACGTGGGCGACACCAACGTCACTCATGAGATGATTATCAACGGCTGGTCGTTAGCCGATCACAGCTCGCAGAACGCGGCCGAATAGTGATCCAGCAGGTGCAAAGTGTACTTGTAGCGACGCATCCCCGGTGCACGCCGATCCTGGAGTGCTGAGGCTTGACTCAGCCCTCCATTGTTTGCGGGGGTAACGTTGGCTACAGAGAAGATCCTGGCCGTCCACTTGCCTGCGCAGGGAATGTTTCGAGAACCCCGCTTCACGGCTTAAGTGCGGCGTCGGACGTCGCCGCCACGCCGCAAAGCATGGAGGGCTCCGTCAAGCCGGAGCACTCCAAGGTTCGCACTTGAGTGCAACGGGGCCTGTGGCATCGCGTCTTGTGGACCTCACTGCTTTGTCGATGCGTCACTGGAATATTCCCGACGACAGCCACTCGTCCGGCCACTCACGTGCGGGCAACCGAGGTGGGCGAGTCAAGAAAGGCGGTTACGCGGACACAGCAAATATCTGCGCTCGACTCACCGCACGAGCTTCCTCTGCCAACGGAAGTCGGACCGCCACGAAATGTCCCCGTGCAAGTACTTGAGAAACGCGGAAATTACTTTATCAACGGGAAGCGGCGCGTCCGCGACCTCGTAGTGTTCCTGAAGATTTCCATCCTGGTACTCAAGGAAATAGCTGTGAGGTTCGATGTCTGGCGAAGCACACTGCATATACTTCATGCTGCTAACGCTTAAGATGGCGAATTTCTCGCCCGGAATCAGGGTGCGGATGTCATTCTCGGTAGCGATGTCGACGACTCGGCCGGATTCCAAAGTCAACTCCATTCCGGGAGCCCCTTCGTGTGGGCCTTGGGAATTGGGCTCGATCTTCTTCAGGATCAAGAATCCCTTCCAGTCGTTCAGGCCAAAACGATGATAATCAACGTCAATATCCATGTTTCCACACCCACACCCAACACTATCGTCAGGCTGTGATGGAATAACGCCGCCACAAAGGCCGCAGCAGTAATAAATGTCACGGCCGCGAGGTACGCAGTCCCCTCTGTGAATGTTACTTAGCAATACTTCATAACCGTCATTCTTCATGGTAGCCAAGCTGCGACAGTTCCTGCGGTCGTTCTCGATGCAATCCGGGTCGCCACCCGCGGGATCGCTTGAATGTAATACGGACTCCGGTAATCAACGACGCTGTGGGCTGACATTCAAAATAGCAGGCACGTTCCATGTGTCGTTCGCCGAATTCGGCCGGCTGGTTTTTCAGGCCACGGCACTCGGAGAGTGCCTGCTACTGTTCAGGATGGCCAGTGCAGTTTCTATTTGTCGGCCTTCACACCGCTCAGCGGGTGTTTGGTGACGGCGTCCCAGGCGAGTTCTTGCAGCAGGGTGTTGAGTTTTTCGGCCTCGGGTTTGTTCTTGAGCACTTCAGGAACGGGGATTCCGACCGGGCTGCGTTTGTAGATCACGCTGAAGTGGCAGTAAGTGGCCAAGGTCTTGATGGGTTCGTTCACGTGGCCCAGCACGTCCGTGAAGAGCTGGCTTTGCTTCGTGATACCGGGAGCTTCGCCCTTGATCACTTTACCACGCAGAGCCATGACCGCCTGACCGCTCGGTACGACGAAGATCACCTGCTTGCCGAGCTTCTCATTGAGTTCGGTGACGTGCGCATCCATCGCCTTGAAGTAGTCCGCATGCGCGGCCTGCAGTTGTTCGACCGTCATGGAATCGCGGTCGATTTCTTTCGGACGGTTCTTGGGGTCCCAGGCCGCCTGACTTTCAAACGGGAGCCAGAACTCCTGCACGGTCACGCGAATCTTCGGGTTCTTTTCGACGGCCAGCTTCGCAAATAGTTCGATGCCTTCATCGGGGAGATAAATCGGGGACAGCGTAAGCACATCCACCTGACCAGATTCCAGCGCCGGCTTCACCGTGTTCTGTGCAGCGGGATGATTCCAATGCACGATCACTTTCGACCCGCCGATGGCCTGCAGGCCAACCTTCTTATGATCCGCAATTCCGGCTTTCTTGCAGACATCGGTCAGGATGTCCGGCATGAAATAATGAAAACTGTGCCCAGCGGTAAAAACCTTCTGGCCAGAAATTGCAGTATCATCAGCAGAGCTACTTTGCCAGTGGCTCGCACACACAGCGAGGCACACCATTGATACCGTCAGCACGCGGTGAAGAGACAGCGACATATCAGACTCCCGGTACAAGGAAAGGGCGTTCTCACAGTCCGTCGTCATTGACGACATCGTGCGGCTTACCGGCAAACGCGGCTGACGGCAACTCACGGCCGCTGGATTCCGCGAGTGAACCGCCAGGGCTTCCCAGCCATACCGCGCCCGACGCACGGAAGAACCAGCATTCGCGGCATCTGTCTCGACTCGGAACGTCCTTGAGTCGCACCTTGCCGCCCGGCGAGCACGTACGTCTGCTATTCCTCGGGTTCGCAAAGACGCCCGTGCCAGATGGGAAACAACGCTCGCACCACCAGACGCTGGGTTGCATGCGGATCAAGCCCGGCGACCCGCTCAACAGCCCGGCAGATGAACAGCGCTCCCAAGCCGTCGGCTTGATGGAGCGTGCGGATCGCCGGTTCGAGTTCCTGACCATCGGAGATCAATTCCCGCAATCGAGCCTCGATCCGCTGGTCATCGGCCGCCGTCCACATCTCCGCAGCACTTTCTCAATGATACGGTCAACTTCACCTGACAGCTCGGGCGTCACCATTGCGATGCGGCAGTTACAATTCAGGCGAACTAACGGCATCGGGCTTGTTCATGTTCCAGACGAGATACACCGGCCGCACGATTCCCCAACCTGCGAGCGCCGGTAGCAGACCTAGAATTGGTGGCAGGGTGAACCACACGCGCACGCCCGCAAAGAAGCCGAATACTCCTGCGACCAGGAGTATAATCCCCATAACAAACGCGAACAGGGCACAGATTTTGTCAAAGACGTTCATGCGTTTCCGCCTCGATTGGCTGAGGTTACAGAACTGTTCCGGTCTTGTATCGGGGCGGTTCGGCCACAGGAAGTTACACGTTCAATTTCGTGCCAGCCTCTTGAAACACGACGCTACCGCAGATAATACCATGTCCACGAGGGAATCGTGGCCATCAGCGCGAATTGAACCTGCTCAACGGCGAAAACATGCCTGGGTACAATCGTAATCCCATCAGACCACACCACACGTGGACGTTCTCGCAAGACCGCCTGGGCTTGTCGAATGGCGCGGGTATCGCCGGGTTCGCTTTTGGAGCGTTATTCACAACAACCGGGTTGCTGGCACTCTACGCCGCGATGTTCTCGGCCGGAATGTTCCTGGGAATCATCCAGCCTCAAGCTGATGACATTGTGCGCGACCAGGCCTGGTGGCGATCGACGCTCGGTGTCGCGGCGGTAGCACTCATCGGTATTGGTCATCTCGCCGGAGGCAGCCTGCTCCTGATGACTCTGCGGTGCAAGCTGGATCGAGTCCAGAGGCACGTCACCGTCCGCCGTGGATGGCTGGGGTTATGCAAGACGAACGCGGCTTTTTCCGGTTTCGATTGCGTGGCTGTGTTCCCGGCAACCTGCTGGCTCCATCGACTCAGCGGAGTTCCCACCTTCGATATTGCACTGGTCGGACGCGACGATGCGAGACTGGTCATTGGCTTTGCGACTCGCTTTCCTGATCTAGCACGCGAAGTCGCCCTCGAAGTCAGCCGCTTTACCGGATTGCAGTTGGCATAATCACACAAGCGTTGATCACACCTGCATCGTCGATCGCATTCCTTATCAGGGATGGTGACACTGCCGCAGTCTGTATGGATGGCCCACGTCGGCTAGCCAGCCGATCGACTGATTGCTGGATGCCTTTGAGCCGCTGGAGGGCTGTCTTCATTCTTGTGATCTGTTATCAAACGGCGTTCGGAACACACTCTTCGCAGTGGGCGATCATCGAAAGCAATGGGCGATTCCATGAATCAGCCTCAAGGAACCAGCATGATATCCACATATCGCGGTAGCACGTTGATCCTGATCTTCGCACTCCTGTGTGGCATTCAGGCACGTACGGTCACGGGGGCGGAGGAGAGCTTGGCCGACGCGCTGACGAAGGTTTCAGGAACTCAGCAGAACTGGGTTCGCTGCGGCACATTTGCGCTATGTCTGAGTTGGGGAATTTCGGAACAGAAATTCAAAGAGGCCTGGCCCGGCTTCAAACCGGAAGCTCTGCCACCGCGCGTGCTGGCTGAATTGCGCAAGGGTCTGCAAGGACTACCGGAATGGAGACGCTGTCTCAAGGATTCCCGACCGTCGGGGATTCTGGAAGTGGATCTCTTTGGTGGAGGGTCTTCGGACAAAGCGAGCAAGCTCACGTGCAAACAACTCGCGTCGTATGTCGCGCGGACGCTGATACCTTCGGATGTGTTGGACAGGGACGAACTTGACGCTTGGGAGGAGCGCACCAACAAACTGCCACCGCAGAAACGCATGGAAGACTGGTTCAAGAACGCCGATCTTGCTCAACGCCAGATGTTACTGGCACTGACAATCAAGACCCGCCACGAGGCGGCATACCCACTGCTGGAACAAGACTTTCTCCGCCGAACTCCGAAAGCGGATGCATACCTGCTCCTGGAGATTTCCGCGTACGTCCGACATCGACGCCAGGCGACGGCCAAGTTCCTCACGCAGTTCAAAACCGAGATCGCCAAACACAAGCAGCAGCCTGATTACGCTGAATATGGCGATAATTTTACTGCCATGTGGGAGTCCCTGGTTAAATATGGATCAATGGATGCTGGTATCGCCGCCTGGCGGCAGGGCCAACTGGATATCAAGGAGCTGACTGATCTGCTCTACCGGTCCGTCGACCTGCCGTGGGCTTACCATTCCAAGCAAATTGAACCGACCTCCGTCCATCGACCGGTGATGGAAGCGAATTTGAAAACTCTGTTGCTGGCGGCTCACAAAGAGAAGGATCTCAATCGTCGCCTGAAGTTGCTCGCCGTGGCCAGAACTGCGGTCAGCGTGCTCATAGAGATTTGTCAGAACACATTACCTGATGAGCAACTGCCGCCGCCTCGCAGCGATGCGCCCGAATGGAAGGACGTGATCACTCCCTTGCGAGAGTTGCTGTCTGATAATCGTCTCTATCCCGAGGAGTACTGGCTAAGATCTACCGCTTCCAGAACGGCTGAGGTCATCTGGGAGTTGTGGTCGAGAACTGCTAAATTTTGGGAGTCATCCGACGACAGGGACCTTTACTGGCTGCAGGAGACCATCAGCTCGCAGCCCGCGTGGTCGCCTCAGGCTGTGCGCGAAGTCGCTCTGGAACTGCTTTCACAACCGGACGCCATGGTGTGCCCGAAAGCCTCAAAGGAGGAAGTCGCGAAACTGGTCGAACAGTTGGGTGATCGCAGCGCGGCGGAGTGGCGTCGTGAATTGGATAAACTACCGTGGCAACGACGGCTGCTCATCGAGAGTGCGGTTACTAACGACGCCTTCCGAACTCGGTTGCTACAGAAATCGCTCGAGTTCGTCGAGCTTGATACCATTGATCCGGATGCCAAGAGCGCAGCCCTGCAAAAACTTTGGAATGATCAACTGTATAAGAAACAACTGGACGCGGTGTCGTGGGCCGCGCTGAAAGAATGGGTCGCTGGCGAAGCAAGAGCTGGCCGTCACTGGACCCTTGCAGGATACTCATCTGCGACCCGTCCCGGCATCACTATCAGCCTCAGCCGATCAACTCCCGAGGACGAGTATAAAGCAGACACGCCGAGACTGGTCGCAAACCTGGGAGCGCGTCACACAACCCTTCGACCCGAGGAATATCACATCACGGCGACAGCGATTGAAGCAATTCCGCCCAAGAAACGTCCTGATCGTAGATCAGAAACGCTGGAAGAAGCCTCCAAACGCATACGTGACGAAGATGACTTTGAATCTGAATTACGACTGCCCAGCGAAGTGATCACATCTTTGCCCATGGAACTTGAGCGTGAAAGCGGCTTCTTCTTCTATGTTCGATCGTTGCCAGCCAAAAAGTAATACGGATCGCAAAAATTAACCGCGCTTCAAATGTGGCGCCCCGCGGCCGCTCAACATTGTCGCCTTTCGCTCCGCGAAAGACGACAATCTGCGATGCGCAGTTAATTTCTGGGATCCGTATAAGCTGTCCGTTGCCCTGCCTTCTTACGGCAGACATCAGGCTGAGTCCGCAGGCGCACGCTAGGTTTGAGGTGATGCGGTCACGCCGCGACAAACGACATAACTCCTGTGGTCCCTATCTGCCCAATACACGCAGTCAGCATGAAATCGTCGAAAATCGTTGACACACAGCAGTCGGTTATGCAGAGTGCCAGTAATATCTGCCACCACCTGTCAGGCAGAATGGTTCTGTGGAATTGTAGTCAGGCGGCAGAACATGAAGGGATGCGCTGTGCTTCTCCTGACCCTGATTGCGGGGGCCGGAACGGCTCTGGCGTCTGATACGACCTGGGAGTCGTCCGAATCGAATGGCTGCAAACCAGGGATTGGTTTTCGTATCACTAAAACAGCTCAAGGCTATACGGGGACTGGCTATTTGCTGAGCCCTGATCATCCTCATGATTTCGCCAAGGGTGTCGCTCGCAAGATGAAAGTGACTCGTTCCGAAACGCGGGAGATGAAATTCCAGATCGATTGGGGTGATGGGAACGAACGCTCCTGCAAATTCAGTTTCGACGCAGACCTCGATTCAAAGCCGGTAAAAGGCACCCTGACAGAGGACGACCGCAAGGACGCCGCCGGCGTTTACATTTTCAAACCGGTCAAACCAAAATGATGATGGTCCCGCTGGCCGCGCGGTTATAAGCAGCATGAATCAATGCTCGTACCACCTGCAGCTTCTTATCGCTACGCGACCCCGGTAGGCCGAGTACAGCCAACCGGTGCCACCCACAGGCTAGTTCTTGGGAATGTTTGACTTGACTGCATCCAGGCCGCCTCTGGCCGCATAATCAACCAGAGGTGCGATCGCTAGATCACGAGAGACATCGCTAGCGACCATCCGCCAAAAGTCATCCTCGGTCCATTCATGAAGTTTGAGACGCATGACCGGAATCTTTGCGGTAGATCCGTGTAGGATATCATTAATCAACTCCACTCGCTTTAACTTATCTCGCTCTCCAATTCGCGGGTCACCAAGTAGCATTCGAGTTGCAACTGTCAGTCCCACTGAGAAGCTCTCATAGAAGATCAACCGCTCGTCCTCCGACAGCGCCTCAACGACTTTGTAGTACTCGTAAGTAGCTCTGACCGCGTCCACGAAGCTCCCTTGTTCTATTGAAGCAAGCGTTTTAATCGCACTACAAAAATAGCGGGCACACTCTGTGCGCCGTGCGCTGAAGATCGTCGTCCAAGAGTTACGGCACATGGAATGTGCCTACTACTTTTCTGCCGAGTTATGGACTTTTCTCGCACTGCGCGTATTAAGTGAGAATGTCAGTCACAACCTTACCGGCCACGTTGGTCAGGCGTTCGTCGCGGCCGTTGTGGTAGTAAGTCAGGTGCTCGTGGTCGAGGCCTAGCAGGTGCAGGATCGTGGCGTGCAGGTCGTGCACGTGGACGGGTTTCTCGACGGCTCGCAGGCCGACTTCGTCGGTCGCTCCATACGCCATACCGCCACGCACGTGGGCTCCGGCGAACCAGACGGAATAGCCCCACGGGTTATGATCGCGGCCCGTGCCCTGTTCGCTCATCGGCATGCGACCGAATTCGCCGCCCCAGATGACCAATGTGTCTTCCAGCAGACCGCGCTGTTCCAGATCGGTCAGTAATCCAGCGATGGGCTTGTCGGTGCGGCGGCAATACTCGTCGTGATTCTTGGCGATATTACTGTGAGCGTCCCAGCCGTTGGTATCACCCGAGTAGACCTGCACAAAGCGGACGCCGCGTTCCAGCATGCGACGCGCGAGCAGGCACCGAGTACCAAATTCGTCGGTATCTTTCTCGCCGATTCCGTACAGCTTCTGAGTATCAGCGGTCTCCTGCGTGAACTCCACCAGTTCCGGAGCTGACGACTGCATGCGGAAGGCGAGTTCATAAGACTCGATGCGCGCCAGCAGTTCGTCGTTATAATCGCGAGCCTCGGCATGTCGCCGGTTCAGTGAATTGATGAGGTCCAGGGTGCGACGCTGTTGCTCGGCCGAGACGTCCGACGGCCGCGACACATGCAGGATCGGCGTTTGACCCGGTCGAATGGTCGTGCCTTGATACAGCGCAGGCAGATAACCGGCTCCCCACGCGGGCGGGCCGCCCTTGATACCGCCGCTGGGATCAGGCAGCACGACGAACGCGGGCATGTCGCGGTTCTCGCTGCCCAGTCCATACGCCACCCAACTGCCCACCGACGGCCGCCCGATCAAGATGCTGCCGGTGTTCATCTGATAAACCGACTGCGGATGGTTCACGCTGTCGCCGTTACAACTTCTCAAGACGCACAGCTTGTCCGCGTGCTGAGCCGTATGCGGCAGAAAGTCGCTGATCTCCAGACCGGACTCACCATGCTTGCGGAAGGGACGAATCGGGCCGAGCAGCGGGTTCTTCACCACGTTGCGGCGCGTCATCACATCCGCGAGGCTGTCGGGCAAGGGTTTGCCAGACAGACGCATCAATTCCGGTTTTGGGTCCAGCAGATCCATCGCGCTGGGTCCGCCGTGCATGAATAGCCACAGCACACGCTTCGCGCGCGGCTGGAAGTGCGGCGACGGGATTGTTTGCTTGGCACTGCCGCTGGCTCGAGCTTCATCCGCGAGCAGCGCGGCCAGCCCCAACACGCCCGCACCGCCACCCGCCTGACTCAAAAAGTCACGACGTGAGACGCTGTTCGCGGCGGCTATGCTGGAGCGGTAAGAGTGCATCGCACGGTCCTGAGGCGGGACGGTCGATCGAACAAATTACAGGTCGAAGAATTTTGCAAACTGCTGCTTCACGCTGGCAATACCAGCGTTCACAACCCTGATCTCATTTGTTGGAGAAAGCAATCGGCAACCCTTCTCGTACAGCATTTCGGCGTGTTTCGGATTCGGCGTAACGGCTCCCCAGCTTTTGCCGTACTTGCGACAGGCCGCGGCCACTTTGTCGAGCGCCGCCAGGCAGTCGGGATGGAAGAAATCGCCCGTCACGCCAAGCGCCTGGCTGAGGTCTGACGGCCCGATGAAGAGATGATCCACGCCGTCAATCGCGGCGATGGCATCGACGTCGTCGACGGACTCGCGCGTTTCAATCTGGATCGCGACGAACGATTCGCGGTTGGCTTTCTCAGCAAAGTCCTTCAGCGGCAGACTGGAGAACCGTCCATCGTAGCCGCCGCTGTTGAGGCCGCGGTTGCCGCGTGGAGCGAACTTGGACCAGCGCACGAACTGCTCGGCCTGAGCCGCGTTGAAGATCTGAGCGGCCATCACTCCGCCGCCGCCCGCTTCCATGCAGCGAGTCACAATCGCATAGTCCGTCGGGGCGATTCGCACGAAGCATTCCAGCCCCACGCTGCGGGCTGTGATGGTCGCAACTTCGAGGTTCTCCATCGCGAAGCCGGTGTGTTCGTGGTCCAGCCACACGCCATCAAAGCCGCCGTTCATACCGAGCATCTGGATGAAATTCGGGTGCATCATGCGGCCCACGCCCGCCACTCGCACCAGTTGACCGTTCGCCAGTTTCTCTTTGATTCGTTGCATGCTGCGTCCTGACCCTCTCAACACGGAAGACAACTCCGAGCTGATTATTGTCGCCGCGTCCGCGAAAGGCGACTCCGGCGCCACGTGGTCGCGGCGTCTGCTTGTGAAATGCTCGGCGGAGCGCGATTATCACGCTCTGAACTCAATCGAAGGAGCTGCTCCCATGCGATTTCTCCGTCAGTGCTTTGCTGTGATGTGTGTGCTGGTTCTTGTGCTGGCGGTCGCCGCTTCGGCCGCTGACAACTCACGACAGCCCAACGTCGTGATGATCATTTCGGACGATCATTGCTGGACCGACTACGGCTTCATGGGTCATCCGCACGTGCAGACCCCGCACCTCGACAAGCTGGCGCGGCAGAGCCTCACCTTCCGCCGCACCTATGTGCCTTCGAGTCTATGTTGCCCCAGCCTCGCGACAATTATTACCGGATTATATCCGCATCAACATAAGGTCACGAGTAACGATCCTCCCATTCCGGCGGGTATGAAGGCGGGCGAATTTCAGAAATCAGCCGCCTTCACCGAAGGCCGCGAGATCATGAATCGCCATATCGAAGCCGTGCCGACGTTGCCTCGGCTGCTGAGCGAGCACAAATATCTCAGCCTGCAGACGGGTAAATGGTGGCAGGGAAATTACAAACGCGGCGGGTTCACTCATGGCATGACAAAAGGCTTGCGGCACGGCGATGAAGGACTGGATATCGGTCGCAAGACCATGCAGCCGATCTTTGACTTCATCTCTACCGCACGTCAGGAAAAGCAGCCGTTCTTCGTCTGGTATGCGCCGTTGCTGCCGCACGATCCTCATACCCCGCCCGAACGATTGCTCAATAAGTATAAAGAGAAGACACCGTCCATCCACGTTGCCAAATACTGGGCGATGGTGGAATGGTTCGACGAGACCTGCGGGCAACTCCTCAAGCATCTGGATGATCAGGGTCTCGCCGAAAATACCATCGTGGTCTACGTGACTGACAACGGCTGGATCCAGAACCCGGAGAAACCCAGCTACGCCCCGAAATCCAAACGCTCGCCGTATGATGGTGGCTTGCGGACTCCGCTGATGATTCGCTGGCCCGGACACGTTACCCCGCAGATGAATGATGAGCTCGCCAGCTCCATTGATATCCTGCCGACGCTGTGTCAAGCGACGGGCGTTACCACACCGACGGGACTGCCGGGTATCAACCTGCTGGATCAGTCCGCGCGAACCCAGCGAAAGACGGTGCAGGGAGCCTGCTTCACTCACAACGCCGTAGACCTGAACGAACCCTCTAAGAACGTAGAACACCGCTGGATCACCGACGGAAAATGGAAGCTGATCGTCCCCGGCTCGGAAGCCACTCAACCCAAGCAGGCCGAATTGTTCGACCTGCTCGCCGACCCGCGGGAAGAACACAATCAAATCGCCGCCCAACCCGAACAAGCCAAACAACTGCACCAGAAGCTCGACGCCTGGTGGAACCCCGCCGCGACCAAATAGCGCCGGGCGGTCAGAGTTCTATTTCACACAATTCCAATCAGGTATACTCGTCGGTGTCTCAACGGGGGATTCTGCATGAGCCGCTTCCGACGGACGCTTCTGGAACTGGGAATCACCGCGCTCATTGTGTTCTCTCTGATCGTCCAGCTTCTTCCGACAGCGATGTGTGGCAAGACGCACACGCAATCGGCTGAGGGAACGGCGCTGCGTCCTTTCATCGAGGCGATGGATGCGCCCTGGGCGCGATACACCTCTGCGGCAGTGCTTTGCGCCGTGGTCATGTGGCTGCTCGTTCTCGCTGCCGGTCTCTGGTGGCACGACCGCCTGGGACAGAAATGATTTCTGCTGCTGACTGGTTGTAGGGTGGGCAATCCGGCCGCCAGCGTTTTAACGGACAGGATTGTCCGTTCTACATCGGCCTGAATCCCGCCGCAGTTCGTTTCCGCGCCCGGCATTGGTCGCGAACCGTGCCGCGATTGCTTAAACATCGTAGCTCGGATTCTGTTTCTGGCTCGATAAAGGTTTGTGATGAAGCGTCTTGCGACTCTGGCCGCGGCCTCTTTGCTTTGGTTGCTCACGACAACAGCGTTTGCGCAGCGGGAATTGAAGGACATTCCGGACCCGGATCCCGAGCTGGAACGGCAGACGTTCAAGGTCGCGGACGGCTTTGAAGTGAACCTGTTCGCGGCGGATCCGCTGATCGCCAAGCCGATTCACATGAACTTCGACCCGCAGGGCCGCTTGTGGATCGCCAGCTCGGAAGTCTATCCGCAGATCAAGCCCGGTGCGGCGGCGACCGATCGCATTCTCGTCATCGAAGACAAGGACGGCGACGGCAAGGCCGACAAGACCACCGTCTTCAAAGACGGTTTGTTAATTCCGACGGGCGTCGCGCCTGGAGACGGGGGCGCCTACGTCGCCAACAGCACCGAGCTGCTGCATCTCAAGGACACCGACGGCGACGGCAAGGCTGACGAAGAGCGCGTGGTGCTGTCTGGTTTCGGTACCGAAGACACGCATCATATTCTGCACACACTCCGTTGGGGTCCCGACGGCATGCTGTATATGAATCAGTCGATTTATATTCACAGCCACATCGAAACACCGTGGGGTGTGAGACGGCTGAATGCGGGCGGCATCTGGCAGTTCCGGCCCGAGAACATGAAGCTGGAAGTGTTCGCTCGCGGCTGGGTGAATACGTGGGGCCATATCTTCGATCAATACGGCCAGTCGTTCGCGACGGACGGTGCGGGCGGCGAGGGTATCAATTATGTGATACCCGGCGCCGCATACCCAACGGCGACGGGCGTCCCGAAAATCTTCAAGGGCCTGAATCCCGGCAGCCCGAAGTATTGCGGATTGGAAATCCTCAGCGGTCGCCATCTGCCGGACGATTGGCAAGGCAATTTGATTACGAACGACTTCCGAGGCCACCGCGTCTGCCGGTTCGTGCTGACCGACAACGGTTCGGGCTACGCGGCGAAGGAGCAGGTGGAACTCATCAAGACGTCGCACGTGGCGTTTCGTCCGATCGACGTGCAGATGGGGCCGGATGGAGCCATTTATATTGCTGACTGGTATAATCCGATCATTCAGCATGGCGAAGTCGACTTCCGCGACCCGCGACGCGATCACGTGCATGGCCGCATCTGGCGAGTCACCCGCAAGAACCGCCCGGTTGTCGCTCGGCCGAAGTTAGTCGATGCCTCAACGCCGGAGTTGCTCGATCAACTAAAAAGCCCGGAAGGCTGGACTCGTCAGCAGGCCAAACGTGTGCTGAAAGAACGCGGCGCGGCGGCCGTTATTCCGCACTTGACGGCATGGATCCAACAACTCGATACGAACGATCCACTGTTTGAACGCAACAAGCTCGAAGCCCTGTGGACGTATCAATCGCTGGAGACCGGGAACGCGGAATTGCTCAATGACCTGCTGCGCGCGAAGCGGGCCGAAGTGCGTGCCGGGGCTGCTCGAGTCTTACAACACTGGTACGACCGTGTGCCGGGTGGGGTGGATCATCTGGCCCGGCTGGTCAATGACGAGCATGCCCGCGTGCGGTTGGAAGCCGTGCGAATCCTCGGCAACGTGGCGGGTCCGCGTGGCGTGGAACTGGCGATGCAGGCCATCAATTATCCGCTGGATATGTTCCTGGACTATGCCCTGTGGCTGACTGCGTGGGAAAACCGCGAGCAATGGTTGCCGCTGGCTGAGTCCGGGCAGCTCACGTTTGGTAATAACGTCGATCAGATGACGTACGCGTTGAAGACGGTGGGCTCACCGGCCGTGGTGCCGCGATTGCTGAGCCTGCTCGAAGCCGGCGGATTGACGGGCCCGCAGTTGCCGGACTCATTATCACAAATCGCGAATCTCGGGTCGCCGGACGATTTGCGTCGTATCTACGTGCATGCTTTGAAGAGTAATAATACTGCCCTGCAGACTCAGACGTTGCAGGCGCTCGTCGCAAATTCGAAGCAGCGTGGCGTGCAGCCTGCGGGCGACTTGAATGGCGTCGTGCAATTATTGAACGAGAAGCAGCCGCTGGCCGTGCGAGCGGCCGCGGCGGAAGCCGTCGGTGAATGGAAGCTGGAAGCTCAATTCGGAGCGTTGCTCGCACTGGCCAACAAGGCCGATGAAGACGTGCAACTTCGCAAATCCGCGTTGAACGGCATCGCTCGCATGAAGACGGCCGATGCGATTAACCACCTTGAAACGCTGTCACGCGGCGATGCGCCGTTCGAGGTCCGTGAAGCCGCGGCCATCGGTGCCGCTTCGCTGCAGACCAAACGGGGTGCCGCCGCCGCTGCGGGGCTGCTCGCCAAGGCCGCAGCCGGTGCCGATCCGACCGCGCTCATCAACGCGTTTCTCGGCCTGAAGGATGGTCCGGCCGAGCTGACCGCCGCTCTGGCCAACCAAAAAATCAACGGCGACGTTGCGAAACTCGCTCTGCGTTCGGTCGAAGCCTCAGGCCGCAAGCTGCCGGAATTGACCGACGCTCTCACGAAGGCGGGCGGCGTGCAGGCTGGCCCGAAGTCGCTCAGTCCCACTGAGATGACAGCGCTGCTCACCGAACTCAAGAACAAGGGCGACGCCGCGCGTGGCGAACAGATCTTTCGTCGGGAATCGACCGCGTGCCTCAAGTGTCACGCCATTGGCGGCGCGGGTGGTCGAGTCGGTCCTGACCTCGCCAGCCTCGGCGCGAGTGCTCAGCCCGACTATGTGTTCGACTCGCTCGTCGAACCCAATAAGAAGGTTAAAGAGGGGTATAATACCCTGATTATTATTACCAAGGACGGACGCAGCGTCTCCGGCGTGAAAGTCCGGCAGACGGATAAGGATCTGGTGCTTCGCAACGCGGATGATAAGGAAATCAACGTGCCGCTCGCCGAAATCGACGAGCAGGCCGACGGCGCTTCGCTGATGCCGACCGGCGTGACGGACAAGCTCACGCGGCAGGAGTTCGTGGATCTCGCCCGCTTCCTGTCCGAACTGGGCAAAGTGGGCGGTGAGTATCAACTCGGCCGCGAACGAGTCGTCCGCCGCTGGCTGGTCATGCAACCCACCAACGAGGGTATCACCCTGCTGAGACGCACCCGCATCGGCTCGGCGGCCACGGAAGATCCCGCTCTGGTCTTCGGCCCGGCCTACAGTTCCGTGAAGGGCACCTTGCCGCTGGAAGACCTGGCCACCGTACCCTTCTACGGCCCCTTCAAAGACCTGCCGGACGGAGTGCACATCGTCCGCTTCGAGTTCGACGTCAGCACTCCGGGCAAGACGATTATCAACGTCGGCGACCCCCAAGGCCTCACCGCCTGGCTCGACACCGAACCCTTGGAACTCAAGTCCGACCCCGTCTCCCTAACCCCTGGCCGCCACCGAGTCACCCTCATCATCAACCGCGCCGTCCGCAAAACCCCGCTGAGAGTCGAACTCCAAGATCCCCCCACCGGAGCCGCCCAGTTGCAGCTCGTGACCGGAAAGTAAGTCAACTCGAGCCAAGAACAACAATCTCACATCGATGTGGTTGATATGTGGTTGAGTCCCAACGGGACGTCTTTAGGCCATCGGCCCGGGTGACGGAAACCATTCGAGTAATCGTAGGTTGCGATTCCAATCGCGACCTGTTGGTTGCGACTCTGTCGCGACGGCAACTGTCATTCAATATGGATCCTAAGTTTGGGCGAAACCAACTGAGGATGCCGAAGTCTTCACTGCGTTTAAGGACTTCGTCTCTTCAAGGGCCGTCGCGACAGAGTCGCAACCTACTTCTCGGATAGACTCCTGGCATACGGCTGCCACGTTGTGGCGGAAGACAGAAGGCTGACACCCAGCGGCTCGACAGCCGCAAGACGTACCGTTCCAGCCTCTTGCCACTGCGCGACCCCGGTAGGCCGAGTACAGCCATCCGGCTCCGCCCGAGAGCATTTCGCACGGTTCGTTGTCCTCTGCTGAACAAGCATTAGCATTCCTTGCGGCGTTGTGCTGTGGCACTCAAGACTCGCAAGGGAACAGACTTCGAATGTCTTCGCAGGAATTCATCGCCAAGTGGCAAACGGTAACGCTGTCAGAATGCTCTGCATGCAAGCAGCACTTTCTTGACCTTCGCGAGCTATTGAATCACCGAAACCCGCTGCTGCCGACTTCGACGGCGCTTGACACGCGTTTGAGGGTGGCGTTTCCAAATCCTGATGTGACTCGCTTGCCCTGAAAGCAAGGTAAATCATGGACGACAGAGCCAAGTTGGAAGCATTGCTGAATACAGCAATCGCGCACCTGCCATCGGACAACCCTTCTAATGACGCGACTCGGGATCAAATCGGCGCATTTCAAAAAGTTGTTTCCGAGCCTCAGTTCCGAGCCGACCTTTTGTCTGCGCTTCCAGTGAGCGAAATCGACGGTGGCTTAAACCATGAGCAGGTCTTCTCGACGCTCGAATGGGTATCGCGCCTACCAAATTGCAAGAATCGCTCTCAAATGGTGGTTGGTGAAGTTTGGCGATGTATTCTCGAGAGTCGAAGGCCGGACGAAGTCGAGTCGCATCTAGTCGCTTTCTCAGAACACGATCGTAGTTTCTGGACCAGAATTCGATCGCTGCCGATGGTTCTGCCTCATCTCCAGTTGAGGACTGCGTTCGCGTGCACGTTCCTGAAACACCTGTCAGACCGAGTTTCCAACGACGGAAGCGGGCATCACTTTTGGAATGCACTGCAGCAGTTCATTAAGCGACAGCCAAGGAATGCAATAGAGCTTCTACGCGAACTCCTCGAGAACCCCAACTCTTTCGATGTGGGATTGGCCGCATTTCTTCTCGGAACACTTCGTCACCAGTCGCTGACACCGACAGATCAAACTGAATTCGTTGAAGTTGCGGCACTGATTAGCAATCAGTCATCCAACGAGGTCCGAACTGCGTTTTATCGTTCTTGGGCCACTACGGCTTGGCAATCAGGTGTATCACAGCTGGAGTTGCAGTCTTTACTGGCTAGTTTTGAGCTGGTCAGCACCGTTGATCAGCAAGAACTCATCGGAGTTATTGCCCGTATTGCCAGTGCCCGAAATACATCTTCCGAGGTCAAAACTGAATCTCTCGCTTGGCTGACTCAAAACGCGCATCGCTGCGCGTCGCCCGCCGCTAAGTACGCTGTCATCAATTTAATAGCCGATGACGGTGCGGCTCCGATCTTCGGGGCCGACTCATCGGATATCACGCTGCTTCTGGCGATTTTGCCCATCCCTGTGACCGACAAGAATACATGGGACATTGTTGAGGCATTTCTTGTGAAGCGGCTGGAGTCTGATCTCGAACAGTTTGCGACGGTCTTCCTTCAAATTGCCACGAAAGACCCTGATGGACTCCTTGATGTCATCCAGCTTCCACGCAGCTTCGAATGGCTGAAGAAAGAAATGTCGAATCGAGATATGTCGACTCTTGTTACTTGCCTACTGGTGTCTACTGCAAGGGCTCAGCGACATCTAGGCTTCTACCTTTTCGACGAGCTTGAGCTTGATCATCTCGCGGCCGAAACGCTCGAAGATGCAGGCACAATAGGAATTGGTCTTTCCTTCTATGAGTGCCAACGGATGATGATGAAGGGTGAGTCTCTCGGTCGCTTCTTGGCATCACTTCTACCCTTCATCGAAGCAATGTCACAGGAATTCCAAAAAGCATTCTTTGAAGAGGTTTCATTGCAATGCCAGAACCGAGGGGGTGGGACCAGGTCTGAAATCGAGAGTCGGATTGGTACCCACAAAATCGTCGCATCAATTCTGAAGCGCACCTCGGAGCAGTTTGAGGCACGCAGGCTGGCCGTCACTTCAGCAGTTTCCGGAATGAGCGTTCCAGGGTACGAACGGGCCGGACAGTTGTTTATGCGACGACAGTCGGAGGCAACCGAGAAAGTCATGGAAGAGCATTCCATTTGGCCGCAGCTCTGCAAGTTCACTGCGTTGCTTTACGCAAAGAGTTGCAGCGCCTACTCCAATGGGAGGTTAACAGAGCCCTCTGCACTCAAGCCGTTCGAGTCGAGCGTCGAGCTTCCGATTATCGATTTCGCCGATCCTGAAGGCATGCGGATCAGGCGACTGCGTGCATCGCAGGCAATAGCAGTCCTTGAGGATCAAGGCATCGCGGGAGGTGGGAAATGACACCAGATGTGAAGACTTCATTCCTCACATATTACTTGCGCAGCCTCGGGGAACGAACACGTGATGAAGACAAGGGCACGAAATTCGGATTCGATTGGGTGGTGTATAATATCGGTCTTGCGGAGGATTGGTCACCAGTTCGGCTACCGTTCCTGAGAGCAGGTACAGGCGAGACTTCAACAGCAAAAACGGAAACCGAGTTCGGCGTCGATCTTTCGTTCTTAACTAAGGACAAGAGAACACTCTTTGTGTTTGTACTCAAGGATGAAGTGCTCAACAACAAGAATTGGGGCAAGCACTCATTCGATGTTGACCTCAGAAACGCATCCTCACCAGACCTAAGCACTCCCGAGATGTCTGAGGTCGACCATGTTCAAATCGTATTGGCTTATAACAAAGATGAAACACAAGACGGATTGAGGCACTTCAACAATCTCGTTTCTAATCTGCCGTCTGTACTTAGAGATTCCGTCAACCTGACTTGTCACCGTTGGAATCTGACGACTTTGGTTGAACGAGTTCAAGATAAACTTCTTTCTCCGAGCCTCATCCCGCAAAAGTTTTATAGTCAATTCGCATACTTGTGTTCGCAGTTTGGAGATTTTCGGCATGGGTCGGATCAGTGGGAACAACAACTTGTTCCCAACTGGATGAGGTTTCTTTCTACGCTCTTGGACGACAAATCAGACGAACGTAGCATTCGATTGCTCCCCGTTGCTCTCATCGTGCTCCGAGAACACGGCAAGTCGAATCCAACAATTGAGACGGGTTGGATTGAGCTAGCTGAATGGGGAATGCTGGCCGCATGGGAAGTTGCTCGTAAAGCCAATTCAACAGCAATTCGTGAAGTTGTGACTCAGTTGTGGCTTGAGATGTATCTCTTTGAGCTAGAGCGTTTCTATGAAACGAATGCGCATTTTCTCGCGGTCGAGTATGGAGTCGCAAAGTATGGATTTGGCGGGTTCGTAGATGCAGTGGCTTCTGCAGTCGTAGCTCAATGGCACATCGCTCGCCTTGGAATCTTTGGCTTAGCAATTGCAGAGTTGATGCCCGCAACAACGAACGAGCAAGTTCAGAAGAAAGGTTATCTGTTCGCGACAGTATCTGCGTGGCTCAACACTTTGTTGAAGGCAAATCCTGCGGCAAGTCGCCCTTTATTAGATATCCATCACATCCAGCTTTTCTTGATCTGGAGGACTCTATACCAAATTGGACGCGTGGAAGATCTCGCCGACTGGATGCAACATCTTCAAAACTACCTTGCGATGAGGCGATTTGGGGAGACGAGCATCCCATTCCTGAGTGGTTCGAACGACTTGAACTTAGTTTTTGAAGCAGTAGCGTCAGGCGTGAAGCCTCACAATTTTCGTGATCAAAGCTCAGTCTTTTTAATGTGCTTTTTAGAGCTTTGCTTTAGCCTTCCAGAAGCCAACCGAGATTGTTTGGTCGGACAGATCTACCGAAGGTTGGTTCTACAACGATTTGATGATGGGCCTGGCGATGATTGCCGATCAATTGATCTCATGCTGTGGCTTCCTCCATCAGATTGGGTCGACAGAGTTTTGACGGAGCAGATGCACAATGAAGGCGAGTGTATAACGATCAGGCTTTTGGAACCGCATCAGGAAGCTACCGACCAAGCCGTGGTAGAGGCTGTTCGCAGGTTCGTGGACGTCACAAGGGTTGAGCGACCTTGTAAACTTGAAGGTAATATTCCCTTGTCGGTTGCTGTGCTTGCCTGCATTAAGCATGGGAAACCCCTGCCACCCGAGTTCTGGCGTAGCACCATTTTCGGTGAACTTGCTCCCTCGTGACACTTCACTCGAAGTCGCCGAGCGTTGGGACGGATTGTGATTGGCTGAAGGGTATTTGGAGTGGATATCGTGGGTGGCACAGGTTGCAATCTTGACGGCTACCGCGCGGCGAGAGCCGCAGGAAGCAGTATGCATCGACGTTCACAAGACTCGAAGCTTCTTGTCGCTGCGCGATCCCGATAGACCGCCAGCGGTCAATCGGGGCCACCCGCGAGACACTGCCTCGCCACGAGGACTCGTGATCTCGTTCTTCCCCTCCTTACCTGGCCATTCCCCAAAAGGGAGTATCCTCCGTGACACGGAACTGGCTATCCGTCGGGATCGTGACACGGGAAAACTCGGCTTGAACGCTTTCCGCTCAGGGATTGATCCCGAGTCCATCTGCCCGGATGATTCATGGTCTTTCGCAGAAGAGTTGTGACCTGGACGTAGCTGAGTTCGCCAGAACTCAGCCAAACTCACGGTCACGAACTGAGTTCTTGCGAACTCAGCGACAGCCCACGGAATGAACCTGCCACGGAGAAGACTCATGTCGCTCAATCGATTTGGTGAGCGAGTCACGTCAGGCGAGGAACTCGCCTCGATTGTCGGCACGCCGTCGGCTATCGCGGTCAAGAAGGAGCTGAAGTCGCTCGACGAGCACATGCGGCGGTTCATTGCTCATGCGCCGTTTGTGGTGATCAGCACACATGCGATTGATGGGCGCTGCGATGCCTCGCCCCGTGGCGATGCGCCGGGGTTCGTGCAGGTTGTGGACGACCGGATGCTGCTGATTCCCGATCGGCCGGGGAATCGGCGGATGGACAGCCACCGCAACATTCTGGAGACCGGCCGGATCGGGTTGCTGTTTCTGGTTCCCGGCTTCGGTGAGACGTTGCGCGTCAATGGCCGCGCGGCGATCATTCGCGATGAAGAGTGGCTGACGCCGCTCAGTGCGCAAAGCAAACGCCCGCTGCTCGCCGTGGCCGTCGAGGTCGAAGAGTGCTACCTGCAATGCGCCAAGGCCCTGTTGCGATCCCAACTGTGGGAGCCGCACGACAGGCCGGCATTGGAAAACCTCCCCAGCGCGGCCGAGATGCTGTGCGACCAGGTGCAACTGCCAGAATACGACATTGCCAAAATGCAGACCCTGCTCGATGGGGCCTACAAAAACAACCTGTATTGAGAGCCGAAGAGGCGGCGGTTCCGAAGCCACCCGTGAGATACCATCCTCGGCGGACGGCACATGGAATGTGCCTGCTACTTTGGGGTAACTCGGAACCTCGTCGTGGGTCGGACAGAATTGTCCGGCCTACTTGTTGGGGCTTTCGAGGTTGGCTTCGTCGAAGGGTTGGTGGAAGACCCAGTAGGTGTGATTCGCGTTGCGTGAGATCGGGTTCTCGGCGTCGCGGATAGCTTGCCACAGCTCCTTGTCTTTGTAGCTCACAAACAAATCCATGTGTGAGAACCGGGCCAGGGTATAGTGCCATTGGGGCCCGTTGGCGGTGTTGAGGGCTTCCAGTTGGAGGAAGATCTCTGGATCTGTGCCCACCGAGCACACGAAGGCGAAAAGGCCGCCGTCAAGCACATCGGGATTGGCACTGTGATACTGATAAAGCGGTTGCGGTAACAGGCGTAATTCCGTCCGGTCACCGGCTGATCCGACGGAATGAGCTGCGAAGTCCCGGCTCAGCATCCGCATCTGCTGCTTTCGCCCCGCTGCCATCGCCGCTGGAACGGGAGCGTCGGGCACACGTTGACGCTTCACGCCCTCTTTCGGCTTCCACGAGTCGGACTGATTCCACTGAGTATTCAGGACGACGGGAGAGAGCGAATGCAGCTCATGCACGATGGAGACTCGGCCTGCGGCACCCGGGTTTCGCCAGAAGCAGGCGACAGACTCGACATTGCCCTGCTTCGTCCACACATACACCGACCCGTAAGTGCCCTTGTGCGGCCCGGATCGCGCCCATGTATAGGTCGCTCGATCCACGAGCTGCAGCGGCTCCTTATCATCCTCTCGTTGCAGTTTGTATTCCGCGGCCACTCCGTCAAAGACCGTCCGCCAGCTCGCTCGAAACGCGGCACTGGGTTCATCGGACGTCTGAGCCGGATCAGCAGCGAACAGGCACATCACGGCCAGCAGCCAGGCTGAATTCATGGTCGCACTCCCGCGTGGTCTGAAATGTTCTGGTGCAATCAGATTACAGACAGAATGTCTTCAGTGCCAGAGCTGAGTTCTTGCTGCTGCTTTGATTTGGTCGAGATGACCTCGCGGGATGCCTCGAGTTTGAGAAACCGTTGCCAGCAGTTTGTAGGGCGGACAATCCTGTCCGCCAGAGTTGCAGCTCACGTTGCGGCGGACAGGATTGTCCGCCCTACAGCGAGCCTTCGGCCTGCGGCTCTGCAGTGGCAGGGAACCTCGCCGTCCCCTGTCGTCGCACGCGTCGGTAGACCGATTGCTGATAAAGGAGCCATTACACCACGATTATTTCAGGTATTTTCGTATCACGTCGATCAGCGTGCATATTGCAAGGGCAGCCATAATCACAATAAAAATAACGACGGCGATGACCAGAAAGTTCAGGCTGGCGTAGAACAGTTCCGTGGCGGCGGGCTTAAGAATGTTCTCGCGTCCACGAGAGAGGCGACCGAGTGCCTGAACTGCAGCGCCAATCAACATGAATACGAGTCCCGTCAGATAAAAACTGATGGTGATACGGGCTGCTTGTCGCATCGCGGCAAGAGGATTCATGGCATGGTTCGCCGTTCTTGTTGAGGCGTTCCTCATTATGGCTTCCGCGTCTTTGTTTGCTTTCTGGGCTTCCTGGCGGAGCCTCTAAGAATATCGAGCCGATTGGGTGGGGCCGTTGGTGAAAAGAAATCCGGAATCGTCTGCTGATTCCGTCTCGGGCGCGACAGGAATTCGACGGGCCATTCGGTGATTCGACGACGTTTGATGTGAGTATATTTCCCTTTCCTCGGTTCGTCAATGTATTCCAGTTGCAGTATCAACGCGATCGGCTCGTCGGCGCCTGGATAGCAGTCTGAGAAACGAAGCGCTGCGGGGTACGTGGCGAATGCGAAATAGTAGTCGTTGCCATGGTCTTCATCCGGTGCGCCAGCCGCTGGACAACACCAGACTCGATATTCAAGTACCGCGTCCCAGACGTATCCGCCGCCCGCGAACGCTTCCGCCGGGTACTTCCCGACTCGCTCAGGTTTCAAGGCTCGCGGAAAACGCTTGCGTTGCATGATTGCCCTCGATTCTCGGAGCCTGTCTTCGCGACTTCGGTCTGCCCATGTTCTGACGTTGCTAGCTTCCGACTCGCGATCGCGGAGCGACCTTAGTCGGCTCCTGGTTCAGTTGTTTCGCAGCTTTCAGCGTCTTTCGCCACTCGGCAGCTTCAGCCGGATTGGACTAGCCCTCGTAGAGATCCACAAGACGTTGAATCGACGCAATCAAGGCCTGCCGCAGTTCAGAGGATACAATCGCGATCCGTGCGCCAGCCACGGTGTTGCTCTGCGGACTGCCGCTCTCTTCGTGGCAGTCTTCTGAAGTACTGCTTTCAAGTCGATGCTTGGAAAACCCCTC